>NZ_JBFTJK010000017.1:0-103379 GCF_056395385.1 Paenarthrobacter sp. 10L420
CGTCAGCTTCATCGCCACACGGATGTCGCCGGAAACACTGAACCGAGATCTGACCGATCCCGAGGACGCCCGCCCAAACCGGCCCCTGCTCCAAACAACGGTCGTAAATAACCAGCTCTCCGCCACCGACGCCTAGCACCCCAGCGCTCGTTGACTGATCACCCATGACTGATCACCCCACACCACGAAGGAACATCATGCTCCAGCTCGATACCAAGGAGATTCCCATCCGTCCGGACCTGTCAGCGACGCTCCGCGAAACCGGCGTCGTCGCTGTCCTTCGGGCCCGGCACGCACGGGAGTATGCTCCGGTGATCGACGCACTCCAACACGGCGGTGTGCTGAGCATCGAACTAACGCTAAGCACACCAGGCGTCTTCGATGAACTCCCACTGCTGCGGGATCGATTCGGCGACAATGTGGAAATCGGCGTCGGAACAGTAACTACGGCCACTGACGCCGAAACGGCGTTGGACCTCGGCGCTGCGTACATCGTGACCCCCACTACCGAGCCGGAGGTCATCGCCGCGTGCGTACAGCGGGACGTCCCCATCTTTGCCGGTGGATTGACGCCCACCGAACTGCATGCCAGCTGGAAACTGGGCGCCACGGCCGTCAAGATCTTCCCAGCATCCGCTGTGGGTCCAGGATATGTTCCGCAACTGCGTGGCCCGTTCCCGGACATCCAGGTGGTTCCCTCCGGAGGGGTAGAGATCGAGGACGTCCCAGCCTGGATCAAAGCCGGCGCCTTGGCGGTCAGCCTGGGAGGCCCGTTGCTGGGTGATGCCTTCAACGGCGGGGACCTCGGTCAACTGACGGACAGGGCGCGCCGCCTTCGAGCCCTCGTTGACGAAGCGCGTGCACTGTGAACCGCGGAACGTATGTAGTCACGTTGGGCGAAACCATGGCCCTCATGGCCGCGGACCAACAGGGACCCTTGGCCCATGTATCAAGCATGAGCCTGGGCATAGGAGGCTCGGAATCAAATGTCGCAATCGGCCTTCAACGCTTGGGCGTCCAATCAGTGTGGTGTGGCAGGGTTGGTGACGATTCCCTGGGGCAGCTCGTGGAACGTGAGATCCGGGCTGAAGGGGTGGACGTGCGCATCACCGTTGATCACGAAGCCCCCACGGGCCTGATGATCAAGGAGCGTCGGACGTCCGCCTCCCAAAGAGTCATGTACTACCGCTCAGGCAGTGCAGGATCCCGTATCGCCCCGGACGATGTCGATGAACAACTCATCTCCGGGGCGGCGCTGCTTCACGTCAGCGGCATAACCCCGGCGCTGTCACCACAAGCCGCCACAACGCTTCACTATGCCATTGGTACCGCCAGGGCGGCCGGTGTTCCCGTGTCGTTCGACCTGAACTACCGTTCGCGGCTATGGGACGAAGCAGCCGCTGGAAGCGCTTATCGGGACATCATCGCCTTGGTGGATATTGTCTTTGCCGGCCTTGAGGAGGCTGAACTCGCTGTAGGCGCAGCACCCTATGGCAATGGTCCTGAGGTTGCCGCCCGAAGGATTGGAGCGCTGGGCCCTGGCCAGGTAATCATCAAGTTGGGCGCCGCGGGAGCGTTTGCACTCATTGATGGCACCGAATTCTCCCAAGAGGCCACACTCATCGATGCCGTGGACACCGTCGGCGCCGGTGACGCCTTCGTGGCGGGCTATCTGGCTGAATTGGTTAGCGGAATGGAGCCGCAGAAACGGCTGGAGACCGCAGCAAGTGCCGGCGCATTCGTTTGCCTCGTCCCTGGCGACTGGGAAGGCCTCCCGCGCCGCGAGGAACTGCCGTTGCTGAGGGCCCATGAACCGGTCAGCCGTTGATCAAAATCCTTCTGCCTCCTGGCGCCAGCAGTGAGACGCGCCCTGAGTTTGTTGGACGGAACGGACTGGGACGCCTTCGAATACGGGGCGAAAGATCGGTCCTGGCAGGCGCGCCGTCGGCATCAGTTAGTTTGTCTTGGCTGCGGCGGCCAGGCAGTCTTCAAGATGGGTCCCGTGAGGCAACCGTGCTTCGCCGCACGGCACCGCCGCGGCTGCTTGATTGCCACAGCATCATGGAGCGCGTTCCGCTACCTGCAGTAAACACCCCCGTTCAGCTCGTCACATCACCCCTCCGGTCAAAAACGTGGAGCGACAATGCCTCAACACTACGAACAAAATGCTTTCTTCATCGGAGCGTATGCAGCTGCACCAAGCCTGATCGCGTGGGACCCGACCGCCGAAGGAACATTCCTGAAATCAGTTCTCGAGCTGCCAAACGTCGCTGGCCTGGAAGTTCCGTTCACCGGAGCCCTTCATAAAGACGACGAGGACTGGTTCCTCCAGCAACTTCCCGAACACGCAGACTATGTCGTGACAACCATCCCCGGAACCATGGCCAGGCTCGGGGCGGACCCGGCATTTGGCCTGGCGTCCACGTCCGCAACCGGCCGCCGGGCCGCCATTGGATTCGTGCATGAAGCCCTGCAGGCCGTCACCAGGCTGAATTCACGTGTTGGACGCCCGGCCGTCACGGCGGTGGAAATCCACTCAGCCCCTGTGGCCCGCAATGGCAAAGCCTCAGTCACCGCTTTGAGCGAATCCTTGGCCGAGATCTGCTCATGGGACTGGCAGGGAGCGCGCGTTGTCCTAGAACACTGTGACGCTCATATCGCTGGCCAAACCCCATCCAAGGGCTTCCAGACATTGGAAGCTGAAACCGAAGCGGTTCATCGCGCCAAATCCTCAGGCGGTGCCTTGGGCATGTCCATCAATTGGGGACGTTCAGTCATCGAGCAGCGCCGGCCTGAAGCAGCGCTGGAACATATCTCCTATGTCCGGAACGCTGGCCTATTGGCTGGCCTAGTACTCTCCGGTTGCACAGACCAAGACACACGCTTCGGGCCTGCATGGGCCGACGTCCACGTCCCCCCGGTGCCCGCCACATCCGGCACCGGCCAAGAGACGGCCGCAGCGGGACGGTTTGACCGAACACTCGAGCCCGCCTCCCTGATGACAGCTGCACGGATCCAGGAATGCCTCCTCGCTGCAGGACCGGAAGAAGAGACAGGGTTTCGCGGAATTAAAGTAGCCGCCGCGCCGAACGCCAGCGTGGAAGAGCGAATATCCACAATTGCCGGGAGTGTCGAGTTGTCTCGCCGCATGGTGCCATAGGCCGGACACGGCCGGTAGGGCCCAAATGGCGCCTTAGTTGGCATGGATCTTCGTCTCCGGGCGATGGACACGTTAGAAGGCTTAGGTTATTGCGGTGCCCTCTAAAGAGGGCACCGCAATAATCCAGCGTTTACGCTCGCAGTGAGTCCAACTGCTCTTCTTCGAGTCCTCTTCGGTCGTCCCGTTTGCCGGTCCGCATCGATTGAGCCTTGATAAAGCGGGCGGCCCGCTCTGCAATCATGATCGTCGGTGCATTCGTGTTGCCAGTAGGTACAAGCGGCATTACCGAGGCATCGGCAACACGAATGCCGGCCAGGCCTCGAACCCTGAGCGTTCGCGGATCCACGACGGCGTCGCCACCAACACCCATCTTGCACGTGCCAACCTGGTGATGGTAGGTGATCACGGTTTTGCGAACATACTCTTCCAAATCATCATCGGCCACGTTGGGTCCAGGGTAGAGCTCGACGGCACCCCACTTAGCCAAAGCGGGGGCGCGCCCAAGCTCGCGGCATTGCCGCACGGAAGCAACGAGGGCCTTCGTGTCTTGGTCTTCACGCAAGGCACCTAAGTCGACCAGCAAGGGGTCCTCAACGGCCGGCCCGGAGAGTTTCAACGACCCGCGGCTTATCGGACGAACCAAACCGGCCATAAGCGTAAACCCATTTTCCGGGCCTTCCATCCATTCAGGATCGTACATTGGGAAGGAGAAATGGATGGGCTGGGTGTCCGGTACGGCAAGGTCTGGTTCGCTCTTCCAAAATAGGTGCGTCTCTGCCGGTGCGACCTCGGGGAAGGGCACTCCCCTCTTGGTCGTCGTGTATATGACCGGGGAAAGCAAATGGTCTTGGAGATTCCGTCCCACGCCGGGAAGGTCATGGACCGGGTCCACTCCCACTCGGCGCAATTCCGCCGCGGGACCCACACCGGAGCGCAGCAATAGCTCGGGAGAATTGAGGGCACCAGCTGTCAGAACGGTTTCGCTGGCTAGGAGCCTGTGCAGGGCGCCGTCCTTTTCATACTCGACGCCAAGAACAGTGCCCTCATCGATTATCAGCCGCCGGACGTGCGCCCCGGTGATGAGATGGAGGCTTTCATTGCCCATAATTGGCTTGAGGTACGCATGCCACGTATTAAACCGTTTGCCGTCCCGAACGTTCAGCTGCATTTTCGAAACGCCCTCGACGTCGCCGCTGTTGTAGTCGTCGTTGAGCTTGAGTCCGATTTCCTGAGCGGCTTCGAGGATCGAGTCTTGCACGGGGTTCATTGGGAACCCCTTAACGACATCGAGCAGGCCTGACCCACCCCGTGTCTCCGAGGCTCCGCCGTCATAGTTCTCGATTTCCTTGAACACCGGGAGGACATCCTCCCAGGACCAGCCCGAGTTGCCAAGGTAGGCCCAGTTGTCATAATCCTGCTTTGCGCCACGTACCCAGATCGCGGCGTTGAGGGCGTGGGATCCTCCCAGCACCTTGCCTCGCGGTAAATGGAGTCTACGACCCGCGCAGTTTTCCTGCTCGATGGTGTAGTAGTCCCAGTCCTCGGGTCCATGCCATAGGCCAGCCAGGGAAGTGAGTGCCGCAATCATTGGGTTGCTATCCTCACCACCGGCCTCCAACACAGCGACTTTTTTGCCATCATCGACGAGCCGGCGGGCGAGGACGGATCCGGCAGATCCGGCTCCGACCACGATGAAATCAAAGGGAGTGTTTGTCATCGTTGACCTTTCAGGGGTTTTGCGCATACAGCAGTACGCTCCCCTCAATACTGGTTCCAAAAAGCCACGGTGCCATGGACGCGAGCGCATTACCGGTAGGACAAACGCGCACGATTAGCAAAGCGGCAATGGCTGCAATCGGATGAGGATCGCCTTGGCTACCGATCGCGGTAATTACTGGGAGTCTCCCCGAAAGCAGTCCGGAACAGTCGGCTGAAGTGGGCTGCATCGCTAAAGCCCCATTTTGCGGCTATTGCGCAGATTGAACGATGGGCGTGGACTGGGTCTTTGAGGTCTCTGCGGCATCGCACGAGGCGTCTGTTGCGGATCCAGTTGGCTGCCGATTCCCCTTCGTCCTGAAAGAGGTTGTGCAGATAGCGCGTTGAAATGAAATGAGCCGCGGCCACAGTTCCCAGGTTGAGATCCGCATCGCCGAGGTGGGCGTCGATGTAAGTACGGATCCGGACCATTAGTTCGGCTCGCGGATTGGTGGCTGGCCCCCTGGAAAGATCCAGCTCTTCTGAAAACATTGTAGTTACCAGATCCAAGGCGTTATAAGCCAACCTTGTGCCGGTCGCATTCGAGAATTGGTCCAAGTTCCGTGCGATCTCCCCCAGGAACGGACTGATGATCTTACCCAGCCGTTCATCCCTGCCCATCTTTACGGCGGTGAGCTGGCCTACCGCGCTAATGGGCAATTCCATCAACTGTGGCGAAAACATCAGCACCAAACAGCGGAACTGTTCTTCGAAGGCCAGGGTATAGGGGCGTTGCGTGTCATAGACAGCAATGTCCCCTGGTAGCAGGAGAGCTTCCCTGTTGTCCTGGATGAGAAGTCCAGAGCCGGCGAGCATGATGCTCAGCTTGAAGTAGTGGCCGTCGGAGGGCCGAATCAGGGAAGCCTTCCGGAGGACCGCATGCCCGTCAGCTGAAACTTCTATTGCTGACACGTCCCCCATGGTCCGCGAACGCATCTTGCCGTGGAAGCTACCACTGCTGGAATTTTCTACGTCGAGTGGGACGAAAGACTCGGTGACAAGCTGCCGCCACGCGTCGAAGTCTGGTGCTTCAGTGGTCGCTACGTCTTGCCGCGATGATAGGTTGAGTGCCATTTGCCCTCTTCTCTCCATCGCCAGACCCTCCCCATTGGGGGTCGATGGGAATGTGCTAACGAGTATTGCTCTGTGATCCCTGTGATCCGGATAACATCCTAGGCCCGATTCCGGGAAAGTCACGCTTAATCTGGCATCGCCTCAAAGTCGCCGAACGAAGTGCTTCGCATTCTGACAAGGGCCGTGCCCATTTCGACAACGCCCAGATGAGGGCGGATACGTAGATTGGCAACATCAACGTCTTCGGGGGAATCCGAGTATCGGCGGATGGACGTCGAAGTCCATCCGCGACGCGAAAAGGAAGTTCCACATGATTACAAAAGCACTGGCAGCAACGGTCATCAGTGCCGCCTGCCTCTTGGCCATGACAGCCTGCGGAGGAAGCGCAACGGGTTCGACGGCGACCGGGGAACCGATCGTCGTAGCCTCAGTGAACGCGCTCAGCGGCTCCGTCACGTTCAGCGAAGCATCGCAGGCTGCCAAGGCAGTTTTCGACAAGTTCAATGAGGAGGGTGGGCTCAACGGCAGGCCGATCCAGTACGAGGTACTGGATGACAAGAGTGATCCTGCAGCAGCCACGGGAGCCGCCCGTGACGCGGTAGGCAAGGGGGCAGTAGCGTTGGTGGGCTCGGCGAGCCTTCTGGATTGTGAAGTCAACTCCAAGTACTACGCGCAGGAAGGCATCGTCTCGATTCAGGGAACCGGCGTGGACCCCTACTGCTTCACCACACCCAACATATCCCCTGTCAATGCAGGCCCTTATCTCGACGCCGAGCTTACGCTGACCTTTGGTAGTGAGACTCTGGGTCTGAAAAAGATCTGCGGTCTCCTCGAAATTGCCGGATCCACACGACCGGCTTACCAGAAGGCCTTCGATTCATGGACAAAGGCGACAGGCAAGGATTTCGCAATGTTGGATGACACTGTTCCATACGGTGCTTCTGACTACACGCCATACGTGATCAAGGCGAAGGAGGCCGGCTGCGACGCCATATTTTCAAATGGCGTTGAACCGGATGCAGGGGGTGTCCTGAAGGCCGCCGAGGCTCAAGGAATGAAGGACATGACGTTTCTGTTTCTGACCTCCGCCTACTCCGAGCAGTTCGCACAAGCGGCCGGCTTTGTCGGCAAGGGTGTTTACGTCCCAGCAGAGTTCGCCCCATACACCGTTGAAGGAGTTGCGGCCAACGAAGACTGGAAGAACCTGATGAAGAAGAACAATATCCCCTTGACCTCCTTCGGTCAGGGCGGCTATCTCGCAGCAACCCATTTCGTCGAAATGCTCAAGACGATAAAGGGTGATGTGACGCGGGAGGCTGTTACTGTTGCTTTCAAAACCCAGAGCAAGCCGTTCGAGAACCCAATGACCGGAACCCCCTATATCTTTGGCGACGGGGCCGGACACTCATCCAACGCCGGGGGCTGGCCAATCGTTATCAGGCCGGGATCCACCATCTGGGAGAGCGCGGCCAGCGACTGGATGCTGATTAGATAATGTTGCAGGGTGCAATTGCCGGTCTGGCTGCTGGCGGCGTTTATGCCGTCATCGCAGTCTGCCTTACGCTCATGGCGCGGCTGGTTCGGGTCATTAACTTCTCACAGGCCGCAATAGGCATGTTTGGGGCATTCCTTTCTGTCACTCTCGCAGGAGTGGGCATTCCACAGTTACCTGCGATTGCGCTAGGAATAATCTGCTGTGCACTCCTATCCGCCGCTTTGGGGTGGATTATCGCGACCTGGTTACCGGAAGCATCAATAAGCGCACGCTCCGCTGTTACAGTGGCAGCCCTTCTGCTCTTGATCTCTATATCCTTCATTTCTTTCGGCACAAAGCCCCGAACATTCCGCGCCGTGTTCCCTGGACCTGCGTTCAGCTTCCAGGGCGTCGTAATTAGTCAGGTCACTGTTGTCATGGTTGTTCTCGCGCTGGTAGTCGCCGTTGCCGCGAGACTCTTGTTGGGCAGGACCTCTATCGGCGTCAAGCTCAGGGCCATTGCAGACAGGCCAGTCGCCGCCGAGCTGCTGGGAGTGCCGGTGAAGCCTCTGGCCATCGGGGTCTGGGCCGCAACCGGAACTGTTGTCGGCATCGCCGTCTCCATCGTTGCCCCAACCCAGACCAGCGATGCTTCTTCGCTGTCGATGCTCGTCATTTCTGCCTCCGCCGCAGCCCTGCTTGGTGGGTTCAAGCGTCTTGACCTCGCTTTGATTGGCGGGCTCCTGCTGGGAATGGCGCAAGGCGCGGCCGCTCAGTTCAGCCAACTGGTCCTACTGCGGGACTGGATACCGCTGATCGTCATTGTTGTTTTTCTTTTGTGGAACCAGCGCCGGGAGGTATGGGATGCAGCTCGCTAGAAAGGGAATTTCATCAAGGCCTGCTGTGGCCGTCGCCATTGGTGCAGTGGCTCTTGCCGCGGGCTGGGCAGCGAGCGTCCTACTACCGAATTACCTCGTCTATTTGGCGACGACAGCCATAGTCGCCACCATTTCGCTGCTAGGCCTTGGAATCGTTACAGGGACTGCTGGCATGATCGTCCTGTGCCAACTCACTTTCGCCGCAGTAGGGGCTTGGGTTGTGTCATGGCTCAGTCAGATAGGAGCAACAGGCGGATTAGTCCTCTGGGTGCTGTGCGGAGGCATCGTTGCGGGACTGGCGGGAGTGGTCATTGGCTTGCCGGCACTACGGCTTCGGGGTGTTAACCTCGCCGTGGTTACCCTCGGTTTCGCTGCTGCTGCGGACCTGACACTGGGCAAAACACAGTTCCCCGGCGCCGTTAACGGTGCCAAAATTCAACGGCCCGACCTCTTCCTCACTGATCGTTCATACTTTTTCCTGACCGTGGTGGTCCTGGTAGCCGTTGCCTTGGGAGTGTTCTTCCTTCAAAAAAGCCGTTGGGGCAGCGGGTGGCGATCCGTAGCCTTCTCCGAACGCGGGACTGCATCCGCCGGCAGCAGTGTTCGGGTCGCCAAGCTGACGGCCTTCGCCGCTAGCTCGGCAATCGCGGGAATCGCTGGTGGCCTCATCGCTGGACAGGTGTCCACGGCGTTTCCGTCAGGGTTCAGCACCCTGCAGTCTCTGGCACTCTATGTACTGTCCATCGTCGTCGGCGCGCACTTGGTGGAAATGGCCTTGATCGGGGGCATCCTATGGGTGTTGATTCCTGAGCTGCTCAAGCGTTGGGGTGTTCCCCAGGATTGGGCGTTGGTGGTCTTTGGTGCCATGGGCATCCAAGCCCTTACCAGCGGCTCGAATCTTGGGCAGGACATCCGCAATGCCCTCCTGAGCCGTAAGCGCCGCAAATCCGGCCAGCTCGCGTTGCGAGTGCCGTCCCTGCCCAAAGACGCACTGCAGGCCCTGTCGCCTGCCCCGGTTGACGGAAAAGTGCTCCTCAAAGTCGAGAACCTGACCGTCGAATTTGGACAAATCAAGGCCCTTCAGAACGTGAACATGACCCTCCGGGAGGGCACAATAGTCGGTTTGATCGGACCCAACGGTGCCGGGAAATCCACATTCGTGGATGCGGTATCCGGATTCCTGCCCCAGCATAGTGGCGAAGTCTGGCTGGGCGAGGACCGTCTGGGCGACCTCCCACCCCACCACAGAGCCCGTTCAGGACTTAGGCGCACCTTTCAGCAGGACCGGGTGCCACCAAGTTTGACCGTGTATGAGTACATGAAGTTCATATCCCGGGGCCAGGCAAGCCAGGAGGACATTAACGACGTCTTGGACTTCTTCGGCTGTCCCGATCCAGAAGTGAGAATCGCCAACGTCGACGTGGGTACACGCCGGATTCTAGAGGTCGCCGCCAACATCGCAGCCCGGCCCCGGTTGCTGATTCTTGATGAACCAGCCGCGGGCCTTTCCCATGAGGAACACGTCGACTTTGGCCAACGGCTACGAGAGGTTCCAAAGCGCTATCAGACCGCGATCCTCCTCATCGAGCACGATCTCGACTTGGTGCGCAGTGTATGCCAGTTCATCACCGTGCTGGACTTCGGTGAAGTGCTCGCCAGCGACGTACAGGAAAAGGTCCTTGCCGATCCACGAGTCCTGGCAGCTTACATGGGCGAAAAGGAGCTGATATGACAACACTGACACTGGATGACGTAGCAATAAGCCGTGGAGCAGGGCCGGTTGTCTCCCATGTCTCCCTGACGGTTCGGCCCGGAACCATAACAGCGCTTATAGGGCCAAACGGAGCCGGAAAGACCAGTGTGCTCGAATCCGTATCTGGAATTGTCCAAGCCAGCGCTGGCAAGATCAGCGTCGACGGCGCGGACATCGCAACCATGTCCCGACGGAAACGCTTCAAGCTGGGCATCGCACATGTGGAGCAGGGCAGGGCCGTTTTTCCTTCGCTGACGGTTCGTGAAAACCTTGAAATCACGGCGAAAACAGCGACCCATTTCGACGATGCCCTGGCGCTCTTTCCTGAACTGGAGAAACGCCTGACATCGGCCACCGGCCTGCTCTCCGGCGGGGAACAACAGATGGTAGTTCTCGCGCGGGCATTTGCCGCGCGGCCGAAATTGCTGCTGTTGGACGAAATGTCTTTGGGCCTTGCGCCGGTAGTCTATCTTCGGCTGATGCCGATAGTGAGTCACATTGCGGACACGGGTGTAGGCATTCTACTCGTGGAACAATTCGCGCATTTGGCTCTGCAGATTGCCACAGAAGCAGTAGTGATCACCGGTGGGCGCGTTACGTATTCGGGCAGCGCTGGAGTTCTTCTCTCCAGTCCGGAGACTCTGCACAAGGCCTACCTCGGATAATACAAACGTGTGTTGGAGCTCTGGCCGTAGCTCGCAGGGCTCCAACACGACGAGGACGGGTCGGGGCAGCGTTCTGGGCCTGCCTCAGTCTGAGCCCAAGACGCGGCTTTCGAGGATGTCGACGAGCATGAGAGCGACGTGTACGTCAACATCTTTGGTCAGGTCCCGACCAACCTGCTCATTTGCTTTGGACACTCGTTGGATGACCGTGTTCTTATGCAAATGGGTAGATTGGGCCACGGCAGTATGACTCTTGTTTTCTTGGAAGAACGCCAACAGCGTCCCGCGGAGTTCATGGGAGCGTTCATCGGCGCCTGCAAGTTTACCCAGGGTGGAAGCAACGAACTCCCGGGCGGCCGGAATATCCTTGACCAGCAGGGAAAGCAGGCGCACCTGGTCGTAGTACGTAATCCCATCCAGCCGACCGGGAGCAGCCATCTGAAGAAGTTGCAGAGCCTCTTGGGCCTCTCGATGAGACTGGATGAAACCTGGCAAGCCCTCAAATGACGATCCAACACCCATCATCACATTTTCGTGCGCCGGGTTCTCCGGTCTTTCGAAATGCGCCGGGACCGTGACCCAGGCGTCCATGGTGGCCAGCCCTGTTGCGAAAGTCAGCACCCCGGTTGCGCCCACGGCCGCAGCGAAAGAGCGAACTTCGGCCTCGAGGATGTCTACTTGCTTTGAATTACCGCCAGAGGCATGAAGGCTGAGGGCCATATGCCGGCCTCGCAGGGGGTAATGCAGCTGACGGGAAGTTTCATCGAGGTCCGTAGCATCGCCGCTGAGTACGGCACTCACGAGTGCTGCACGACGAGCGGCGCCAGATGTCGCACGACCGTGTAATTCGCGCTCATACTCAACGATCATGATCTCGGACAGACGGTCGATATATCTGACAGCAGTCCTGACGGAGAATTGAAGCTCTTCTGCTTGATCCAGCAATCCACTGTGGCGTTCAATAGCCGGCGCACACCACCTTAGCCAGTGTTCCACCCCCAAACGATAGCCGCGCAGAATAGCGGCCAGCGGAACTTGACGCACAACGGCCTCGTCGGCGAACTCAAGAGCCTCTCTTGGAGGTTGCGGCACTGAATCATCCGAGGAGAGGTCGAGAAGAATGCCCAGGATGTTGGCTTCCGCGCTTATCTGGAGCCCTTGGGTGAAGTCGGCCGATCGCGCGAGTTCGGGAATCGATACCTCGACGTACTCGCGCGTCAGATCCTCTGCCAGGGCGTGGGCCCAGTTCAGAGCCCCAACGCCCAGCAGCGCTCGGGCGTCATCGTCGAGGGACAGCTCAGGCCTTGGATGCCGCGCGGGGACGAGTATATCCTCCGCCCGTAGCAGCTGCCACCATCGCATCATATTAATCCCCACCAAAGAAGGAGAGTCCGATAGGAACGAACTCCGATGCTCATCCCTAATGGATTATGACCGTGGGCGGCAAGCATCGTCCGCATCCCGGAACAACGATTCAATAGTTGCCATTGCCTCTTGATGGTCTACGAAACCATAACCGTGCACGATTTGTGGTGCGGCGGTCCATCGACTGGGGTCTCCTCGACGGGCAGAGTTTGTTTTATCGACGCGGAACCAGCGTCGGCATCGGCCTAGAAGAAAGTCAGGAAGACAATGACGTCAAGGACAGAAGATCGCACCCCGGTTCGCTTGGAAGCCCCGGGTGGCGCCTATGTGTCAGACCCCGCGAACTCCACAATGGTGATGGGTGGAAGTGAATGGGACGGTGCACCCCAGATCCCCGGAGCGAAACTCGTGCTTCACGCCATGGGCGACCGGACCGACGGCCAGCTCACGTTTGCGGAGGTCACGTTTCCCGTTGGGCAGCGTCCGTGGTTTCACACCCATCACGGCGAAGATGAAGGGTTTTACATAGTCGAAGGCCAGCTTACGGTCACCGTCCTGGATGACGAGGGCAATCGTCATACCCTGGTTACCAATCCCGGTGAACTGGTCTGGGGACCGAAAGACTATGCACACAGCTACCACGTCACCAGCAACGTGCCTTGCCGGACGATAATTGTGCTCACTCCCGGCTCCGTCCTCCCGGCATACTTCGCGTACAACCAGAATCTCGAGCTGGACCCCACAGACAACGCGGCTGTTGAGGCTTTCTGCGAGGAAACAAACCGACTGTTCGGGCTCGAATTCCTACCCCACATTCCTCTCGACGCGTGACCGCGGCCTTGGGAATAGTCGAGAGTCCAAACGAGAAACTTGTCCGCAGCTTCCTCGCCGCCATGGGGCGCACAGACATTGAATCGTTGAGCGATCTTTTGGCGGAGGATGCAACATGGTGGTTGGCAGGCGAGCTTCCGGTTTCAGGACTCTATGAAGGCAAGGCGGCTATTGTTGGCGAGTTCCTTCCATCGGCTGCAGCTCTGTTCGAGCAGGGCTCGCTCGGCTTCGAGCTTCGGAACGTCATGTCCGATGGTGAAGCGATAATTGCCGAATACGTGGGCACGGGCACCGGCACAAGCCAGCGCCCGTATCACAACCAGTACTGCACCATCTTTCAGTGTCATGGCGGCAAGATCAGATCGATTCGGGAGTATCTCGATACAGCGCATGTTTACGGCGCTCTATACCCGGCAATCAGCGAATAATTCCGGGCGAAGCGGGTTGCCGGGCTGCAGTTGGCTACACCCATCTCCGCAGTCCGGCAACCCAAATGAGTCGCTCAATTCAGCCCCTCCCCTACGCAATCCCGCGGGATAAGAGTCCAAGGAAAACAGAAATGTTAGAAGCTTCACCCACACTGGACAACAGTACGATCTCCGTTGCAGCCATCTTGGCCGAGTCCGCGGTCCGAAATCCCGACGTCACCGCCTTGATAGTCGGTGCGGAGTATCTGACCTATCGGGCACTCTGGGAACAAGCCTGCTCTTATGCCGGAGCCTTACGTGAACGTGGCATCGGGCCGGGCGACCCGGTCGGACTGCTCATCCCCAATGTGGCCGACTTCGCGCGCGTGTACTACGCCGTGTTGGCTTTGGGCGCGGTGGTGGTCCCCATCCATGCCTTGCTGAGGGCAGGCGAGATTGAGTACGTGCTCCAGGACAGCGGGGCCCTGCTGCTCGTGTGCGATGTCGCCCTACTGGAAGAGGGAACGAAGGGCGCTGCCGCAGCCCGTGTTGACGTCCTCACTGTTGGGGCACCAGAAGAAACTGGAGGACCTGCCCGGATGGAAGCTGAAGCGGCTATCGCGAACCCGCTCGCCACTTACGTCACCCGACGACCTGAGGACACTGCGACCATCCTGTATACCTCGGGGACCACAGGGAAACCAAAGGGCGCTCTGGGCACGCATTTGGCGTTGGTTCAACAAGTACTGGTGTTGCTCAACAATACCTTTGACCTAAGATCGGGCGACGTGGTCTTTGGCGGGCTTCCCCTGTTCCACACCTTTGGTCAAACGTGTGTCCTTAATGCAGGTCTTGCGGCTGGTGCAACTTTGGTGCTGTGTCCGAAGTTCACCGGTGATGCTGCTTTGGACTTGATGCGGCATCACGAGGTCCACATCTTCTTCGGCGTACCCACAATGTATGTTGCGCTCCTTGAAGCAGCCAAGAAGGATCCAACTCGGCTGTTCTCGCTCCGGTACTGCGTGTCAGGAGGCGCGTCGTTGCCTATATCCCTGATGGATGAATTCCGGAATACCTTCGGTGTTGAAATTTACGAGGGATACGGCCTGACGGAAACATCCCCCGTGGCAAGCTTTAACCACGTCGGCGAGACTCCGCGTCCGGGGACAATCGGGACTTCCATCTGGGGAGTCGACATCGAAATCGCGCGTCCGGAGATCCATGACGCTATCGAACTGATGCAACCGGGAGAGCTGGGAGAACTCGTGATCCGCGGGCACAACCTTTTCAAGGGTTACCTAAACAACCCCCGCGCCACAGCCGATGCGGTAGTGGATGGCTGGTTCCGCACTGGCGATCTTGGAACCAAGGATGCTGATGGGTACCTGAGGATCCTGGATCGCAAGAAGGAAATGATCATCCGCAATGGGTATAACGTCTACCCCCGCGAAGTTGAGGAAGTCCTGAACCGGCATCCAGACGTCGTAACTGCAGCAGTATTTGGGGTGTCTGACGATGTGCATGGCCAAGAAATAGCCGCGGCCATAGTCTTGTCCGAAGACACGTCAATCACGGCGGAAGAAATAACCGAATACGCGCGCACTCACCTGGCTGCATACAAATATCCTCGTGTCATTCACCTGGTCACGGATTTGCCGCAGGGGCCCTCTGGCAAGGTGCTCAAGCGGGACCTGACAGCACGCTATGGGCAGGTTTCCCCATGACCGAATCCTGTGGGGAGCGGTACCAGTTGGGGATTGATATCCGACGTAAGGTCATGGGAAATCTTCACGTTGAGCAGGCCTTGGGACGGGCAACCGATTTCTCCCGTCCAATTCAGGACCTCATCACTGAATACGCTTGGGGGGAAATCTGGGGCAGGCAGGGACTCGATCTGAAAATCCGCAGCATGCTCAACATCGCCATGCTGGTGGCACTCAACAGAACACACGAGCTTGCCGGGCACATCCAGGGAGCTCTTAACAACGGTGTCTCTGAGAAGGAAATTCAGGAGATTCTGCTGCAGACCATGATCTATTGCGGCGCCCCGGCAGCCCTCGAATCCTTTCGAGCGGCGGAGAAAGCCATCGCACAATACGAGTCCCAGCCCTGTGCGGATTCACAGCCCACTTAGTCTCGGCAACGGATGGACTTATCCAGCACGACGACGAATTGCTTCTCGCCCTCGCCATAGAACGTCGTGGCATCCTACTCATTGACCGGCCGGGACTCTTCCCAACGAATGGCAAGGTCGGGACTGGCAATGGCGGGCCTTTCCCACCGCCGTTGGCTTGGTTGGACATCCCGCCTCAAACTACGAACGTCTCCAGCGCGCACGGGAAGCAAATAATTGGGCTTGCCGGTACACCTGACGACGTCGCAGTGTACCCGGGCTTGGTGCGGCTCACTTTCCGCCTGCGGCTACCTGGGAGCGGTCGGCTGGATTCAGTATTTCTGCCCGCATCCGGTCAAGGAGGTCGATGACCGCCACAGTGTCATTTGGGGAATGCTCTGCGCAGTAGCGGTATCCGGCGTTTATGGCGTTAGTGATCGCCCGTATCATGGGCCCATATCCGAAGCCATCTGCCGCTTGCTCTGTTCGCACCGGTTGGGTGAAGGCGCTGGCGATGTCACCGCTGCGCAGGGTGAGGCCTGCTGAGGCCCAGAAGGGCGCATCAACGGAGATCCATCCTCCTGTTCCGTTAATCGACGCACTCGGATCTGTGTATTCCTGCATGGATCCCGCGATTTGAGCGAAGCGGCCATCGGAGAACTCGAATGTGATCCAGTGCGTGAGGTCGACACCTGCTAGCGCGTGACCCGAAACGTGGACGCGTTCAGGGTCTCCCATTAGTGCACGGACGAGGGAGACCGCGTAGATCCCTTGATCAAGTAGAGCGCTACCCCCGAGTATTGCGTCACGACGGCTGCCGGCATCCTTAGGGAACGGAAGTCCGAAGGACGCCCGGATGCTCCGCAGCTGGCCGATTCTTCCAGCATCCACCGCCGCTTGCAGTGCGTGGAAGGTGGGGTTGAACATCATCCACATTGCCTCCGTGAGGAAACGGTCCTCCCTACGGGCGATAGCGAACAGTTCTCGAGCCTCATCAGCATTCATCGCGATGGGCTTCTCCACGACAACGTGCTTGCCCGCGTTCAAGGCGGCGGCGGCCATCCTATGATGCGTGGCCATCGGTGTCGCAATATAGATCACATCAACCGATTCGTCGTTCAGTGCGTCCTCGAATTCATAGGCGGAGGCGACCCTGTAACGATCGGCGAATTCACGACCCCGCGCGGCGTCGCGGGACACGATGGATACCGGGACAGAGCCTTCCACGTTGTTTAGATCAGAAACGAAATATTCGCTTACCCCGCCCGTGCCCACGATCGCCCACCGCAGCGGCTGTTGAACGCCAGTCACTTGCTGACCACAGGATCGATTGCGATATCTGCATGACGAAGGATATGAGCCTGAATTTCCGGCGCATGGCGTTCAACCCGCAAGAACCACACGCACACGCCCATAGCAACAAGGCCGAGCAGCGGGATGTAGAAGGATAGGGCGAGTATGGCCTGGATGACCCCCTGCTCTTGGGCCGGAAGAGCCGCGTTGTAGCCGCCGGCGGCGAGCAACCAGCCGCCAACCGCGCCGCCCAGACCGGCACCGACCTTCTGACCGAAGACGACGCTGCTGTAAATGAGTCCGTCGGTTCGAACGCCGAATTTCCACTCACCATAGTCGACAACATCTCCCACGATCGCGAAAACACCGGCCATCAGCGGCACCATGCCGAGTCCCCGGACCATGGCGCAGCCGATGACCAAAGGTGCGTTTGTGGGTGCGATGAGAGCGACGACGATGGAAAGGATCATTATCGCGATGCCGATCAGGAACATTCGGCGCTTCCCGAACCGTTCTATGAGCCTTGGCATGAAACCGATTGTCAACAGAGGCGGGAGTAGTGCTGCCGCACTCAAGATTCCAAACAGTGAAGGGTCGCCCAACACATTATTTGCAAGGTACACCCCTCCTGCCGCCATGAGCGACGTCACCAGATAGAACGTCAGAAACAGGCCTGCCGCAAGGAAGAAGTACTTGTTGCGCAAAAGGGCGGACCCAAGCACCCGGGCGGGTTGCTTTACGCTGCTGTCTTCATCTCGGACCGCTTGGACCCGTTCGCGCGTTCCAAAAAACACAGTGACCATCGCGGCGATTGCAAACATCGCGTAGATAGCTGTTGCGATCGTCCAAGCAGACTGTCCGGATCCGAGCGCTTCGACAAGCGGCAGAGTAAGGACGCTGACTACGAGGCCGGTGAGGAGTGCCGCGAAGAATCGGAAGGAGGTCAACGTTACTCGCATGCGCGAGTCTGTCGTCATCAGACCCATGAGCGCGCTGTATGCGATGTTTGAAGCTGTAAAGAACACCGCAGTGACGAGCGTGTAGGACGCAAGGGCCCAGGCGACCCGCGCGTTCCCGTCGAGGTTCGCGGGTATCGAAAACATCCCCACGAAAGCAAGTGCAAGCGGCAATGCAGTCCACAACACCCAAGGTCGTGCCTTTCCCCACCGGGTGGACGTCTTGTCTATTAGATAACCAATGGCCAGGTCTGTCACCCCGTTGAGTAACTGGCCTACCAGGAGGATTGTCCCGGCGACCGCGGCCCCAATGCCGGCTACATCTGTGAAATAGAAGAGAGCGAACGTCGACAGAGGGACGTATATGAAATTCGAGCCGATGTCCCCCACTCCATACGCCACTTTCTCTCGGAGCTTGATCCCGATGCGGCTCGTTCCATAGGGCGCGGGGTCGACAACAGACATTCCAACTCCTTCGTGGGAAACCATGGGGCGCTTTTAGCAACGCCGGAAGACAAATTCAAACACGCGCATTGACACGCGTCAATAGGCAACATCTCAGCAGGATCTGACAGTTGATGGCGCCTTCGCGCCCATGCATCGCTGACTAGCTAAACAAAAGAGGCGCCGCCAGGAAGGTCCGGCGGCGCCTCTCTTCGGTTCTTGCAGAGACGGCATGTAGAGGGGAAGTACCTTCTACACGTCCTCCTTTGCTTCTGCCCAGGCGAGTTCGCGTAACTGCGCTGGTGTGACTCCGTTACGGGGATAAACCATGCCGTCGCAGGCGCCGTGCCGGAAGACGACAATTGAGTCGGCCAGCATGGTGAGTTCCTCTTCTTCGGAGGAGACAACTATGACCGCAACATTTTGCTCGCGAGCCAGGTCCCTTACGATTTTGTGGATTTCACCCTTGGCTCCGATGTCCACACCTTTAGTGGGTTCGTCCAACAGCAGCAGCTGGGGGTTCTGCATAGTTGCGCGAGCGAAAAGTGCCTTCTGCTGGTTGCCACCGGACAACGATGTGATGGGGTTAGTGACGTCCCCTCGGATCGTTACTTGAGACAGCGACCGTCGCGCAGCGTCGTGCAAGGCCCTCCAACGCAGAACCCCAGAGGACTGGAAGCGGTCCAGGACCGGCAACACGGCATTGTCCATGGACGACATCTGTGGAATGAAACCATCAGACTTTCGCTCTTCGGAAAGAAACGCCACTCCCTTCGCGATAGCCTCGGCGGGCTCCTTGGGGCAGAACGGCTTGCCGTGCAATGCGAGTTGCCCAGGTGCTACCGGCTCGGCACCGAAGACCGTCCGAAGGAACCGGGAGCGTCCAGCACCGATGAGCCCGTAAATACCGAGGACCTCGCCTGCGCGAACATCCAACGAAACCCCTGCCAGACCGTTGCCGATCACGTTCTCGGCCCGCAAAACCACGTCTCCGAACCGGTCGCCCCGAGCAGCATCGTCGAGGACTTCCAAGTCACCGATGGAAAGCTCGGCGTGTGAGATGAGGCCGTCGTCGACGCTAGCATGGTCTCCGACGATGGCATCAATGACTGCCATCCGGTCAACGGTGTCAACGGGGCTGTCCAGAACAATGGCTCCGTTCGCGAGGCCCACAATGTGGTCGGCGATGGCAAAAACTTCGTCGAGCTTGTGATCCACCAGCAGGACACCGAGCCCATTCTCTGCCGTCAGCCTTCTGATGATGGCCAACAGGTTCTCGACCTGTTCCTGCTCCAATGCCGTTGTGGGTTCGTCGAGCAGAAGGTATTTGGCATCACGGTTTATACCTCTGACCACTTCGAGGAGTTGGCGTTGCGCGACGGGCAGTTTGCCTACCGGATCGGTCCCCCGAGCGGGAATTCCGTATTCACGGCACAGTTCGTCTGCCCTGCGATTCATTTCCTTTCGGTTCAGGAAGGGACCGGTCACCCGTTCGGTTCCAAGAAAGAGATTTTCGGCGACGGTCAGTTCGTCAACGAGGCTGAGCTCCTGGTAGACGCAGGCGATTCCCGCTGCTGTCGCGTCTGCAGGTGAATGGAACTGATCTGAAGTCCCGTCGACGACGATGGTCCCGTTGTCGGGGACTTCGGCGCCGGAAAGGGATCGCAGCAGCGTTGATTTACCGGCACCGTTATGTCCGATGAGGGCGACCACCTGGCCTGGTTGGACGTTGAGGCTGACGTCGGTGAGTGCCAATGTCTGCCCGTAGGATTTGGAAATGCTGGTCACGATAAGACCTGAGGCCACGATGGTCTCCCTTCAAGAAACGTTTGTTTTGCTTAGCCGACTTCGCCTTGACCCGGGGTCTGGCCATCTACGAAGACCTTCAATGGCTCAAGCACTTCTTTCTCAACGCTCTGACCAGCCAAGTGCTTTTTCATGTTGTCCAAGACAATCTGTGCGTACTTGGCTGGTTCCTGGGCCGCGCAGGCAGCGTAGGTGCTGGTGAGTTTCTGATCCGCGGCGCAGAAGGCGTATACCTTCACCTTGTCGGCTTTGCCCTGTTGGGCGACTGCCTGGAGGGCGCCTACTGCGTGTGGACCGGCATCTGCGAAAAGGACGTTGATCTGCGGGTTGCCCTGCAGGAGGTCGCCGGTGACCTGGAGGCTAACGCTGGGGTCAATCTTGCCGTTGACGGTCTGGACCGTCGAGGCGTTGGAGTTCTTGGACAGGGCATCCTTGAATCCCTGGTCACGCTGGTTTGTCGGGATTTGATCAGGGTTACCGATGATGCCGGCAACGATCTTGGCGTCAGCGCCAAGATCTTTGAGAACCTGCGCGCCCATCTGGGTGCCGCCGGCAATCTGGTCGGCGCCCACATACTGCACGAAGGAGGCGTTCTGGGTCTTGAGGTCATCAGGCGAAATTATGACGTTGACGGTGAAGACGGGGATGCCCGCGGCGTTCAATGCCTTGACGCTTGCCGCGCCCGGGCCGGAGTTCACCGCATTAAGGGCTACTGCGCAGACACCCTGCTGAATGAATGAATCGACCTGGGAGAGCTGGGTGGAGTCGCTGTCATTGGCGATGGCGACTTTGACGTCGTAGCCAAGTTCTTCGCCATGCTTCTTGAAGCTGTCCTGCATCGCGACGTAATAAGGATTGATGGTGTTCGGCAGCGCAACACCGATGGTGGGCTTGTCGGTGGAGCAGGACGCGGGGAGCTTT
Source organism: Paenarthrobacter sp. 10L420 (assembly GCF_056395385.1). Classification (NCBI taxonomy): domain Bacteria; kingdom Bacillati; phylum Actinomycetota; class Actinomycetes; order Micrococcales; family Micrococcaceae; genus Paenarthrobacter; species Paenarthrobacter sp. 10L420. The sequence continues at coordinate 20,896 of NZ_JBFTJK010000017.1, forward strand.
CCGGAGCTGCTGTTGGCCGAAGGTGCCTCGAGGGCAGGATTTGAGCAGGCTGCCAGGCTCATTGCCAACAGGCTTACGGCAACGGTCGAGCCAAAAGCTTTACGAATCTTCATTGATGTTCCTTTCAGGGAAACGCTACGGGTGTTGCTGGGTGATGGGGGTTTGAGCTTCGGTGCGTGGAGTTGTCGTCGAAACGGGGGTCGTCCCCGCAGCGGCGCGTCGGAGGATTGGCCTTCCGCTCCGGTACCGCCGCAAGGTGTCGAACGAGACGCCGGCGAGGATGATGAGGCCGATGACCAGTGACTGCCAATAGCTCTGCACGTTCAGGACGTTCATGCCATTGGAGACAACTGCGATGAGAACGGCGCCGATCATGGCACCCAGGACGCTGCCGGTGCCGCCGAACAATGAGATCCCGCCGACGACAGCAGCTGCGATGGAATAGAAGAGCTCGTTGCCCGTTCCGGTGGAGGGGAACCCGACCATGAGGCGCGAGGTTGCTATGAGCCCACCCATTCCTGCGCAGAAGCCGCTAACGGCATAGACCAAGATCGTGGTGCGGGAGAGGCTGACTCCGGCCAGGCGGGCGGCGGCTTTGTTGCCTCCGAAGGCATACACGTGGACGCCGGGTCGGGTCATCTTCAGGAACAATGCTGCCGCGATGGCGGCTACGGCCAGAAGCAACACGGGAACGGGCACGCCGGCGATGCGGCCCTGGCCTATCCAGGAGAAGCCGGCCTCACGTACGGCCACGGAGTTGGCTCCGGTGATGATGAGCGGTATGGCCAGGGCGACACCTTGGGTTGAAAAGGTGGCGATGAACGGGGGAATCCTCAAGTAGTGGATGAGGAGACCGTTCGTGACCCCCAAGGCGGTGCCGACAAGCACCGCAAGAGCGGCTCCCACGGGCCAGGGCAGCCCAGCCTGCATGAACAGTGCCGACACCACGCCGGTCATTGCGACGTTGGCCCCAGTAGAGAGGTCGATTCCGCCTGTGAGCAGCACAAAGGCTTGCCCGAGGGCAAGAAACGCGATGACGGTTCCGTTGACAAGAAGAACAAGCCCGTTGTCGAGGGTGCGGAAAGTTGGCGACAAGACGCTGAGCACCGCCACGACAGCGATGAGAACGGCGAAGATACCCGCTTCTTCAGGTATGCGTCGCTTATTCATGGGAAACCTCTCTGTAGGGATAGAACGTTTGCTCATATGAGACTGAAAATGTTGTGGAAACGATTGAGGGACGGCGGCCAAGGTGGGGAGCTGAGTTCGCTCCGATCCCGTGTGACCGCTCGAAAGAGCCGCTCATGAGGTTACGACGAGGGGGGAATTTGCAAAGGATCGAGGGCGACCGGCAGCACCGTGCGGCCGCCGACGGCCCCTCCGGGATGGGTGTAGTGCACTCGCGACCAACTGTATTGCCTGGCCCTCATCAGCATTAGCGCCATCGCGTCCAACCAGGCACTGTGAGCCAAGGTGCTGCCCATTGCTATCAAGCCGCCCGGGTCTGCCGGCTGGTAATGCCGCAGGACGATTGGAATGTCGGCTAGTTGATAGAGGCGGGATTCCCGGGAACACGTCAGCGCAACGACTATCACGCCCTCGCCTTGTACGCGTTCGACCAATTCGTTGACTTCGCTGCTGCTGCCGCCCTTGGAAAGGGCGATCAAGACATCGTCCTTCCGGACTGCGCCCATTGAGCCGTGCAAAGCGTCGGTGGGATTCATATAGAAGGATGGAGTCCCCGAGACCGATAGCAGGTGGGCCGCCCGCCGGGCGACGAAGCCGCTGGTACCCGCCCCCGTGAGGATTACTTTGCCGAGGCCATCCAAAAGCAGGGAGGCTACTTTGACGAAAGATTCATCAAGTTGGTCGGCCACCTCAAGCACGGCTTGGCTTTCGGCCGCGATGAATGTTCGTGCGGCGTCGAGCACCTGCTCCGTCTGTGAGTCGGTCATCTTCGAACCCTTCTATTCCTGTGGCATGGGCCACAGTTCCAGTATTCGAAGCCACAGGCTCATTTGACAAGCGATACTCTCAAACGAGCGCTTGGCTCAATTGAGCCCTTATTCTTCCGGCGGGGTACGAAACCTCCCCGACCTCGATAATTCCGGCCTAGGGCAAACGCATAAGTGCCCGGGCGAGAGACCTGTCCGTGACCAAAGTAGTCCCCAGTCCGGCGTGGAGTGCTGCACGAATGGCATTGGCCTTGTTTGCCCCGGCAGCAACAAGAATCAATTCCGGGATCCGCTTCATGCCCTCGTAGTCGAGGGCATTTGTTCGTTCGTCAAGGTCAGTAACAATGCCTCCGTCCTTTCTGATGAGCGTGGCAAGAATTTCGGCAGCGACACCCCGCTTAGTCAGGGCATCACGGACTTCAGGGGTCAGTGCATCGCGCATCTGCGACTCCGGTGGGTCCCAGCTGCCCACGGCGACCGCCGCCACCGTGATCTTTTCGAAGAGCCGATACGCCGACTCGACGCCAGGTTGGTGGCGAAGCCCTGCAGCGGTCGCTGCGTCGGGGACGACCAGGGGGACGAACATCGGGAAAGCCCGGCCCCCGCCGACTTCACTGACGCGACGAACCAGTTCCAATGAGTTCTCATTGACTGAACCAGCCATGCCTCCAAGTTGGACGACCGGGCAAGGAGCGAGGTGGGTCAGTTCAACGGCCATGGCACTCATCGTCCTGCCCCAGCCGATACCCAGGACATCCTTGTCGGTAATGAGGTCGCTGATCAACTTCGCGGCTGCGGCCCCAACACGCCGCCGCAGACGCGCCGGGTGTCGTTCATCCTCGGGAGCATCCACGACAACGACCTGGCGGTAACCGAAACGCTTCCGGACCATCTCCGAAAGTTCAATATTCAGGGCCAATGGCGCCGAGATGGTGAATCGGACGATGCCCTCGGCGACGGCGATCTCGAGGAGACGGGCCACCCTGAAGCGCGAGACTCCCAGATCCGAGGCGATCTTCACCTTCGATTCGCCATCAACGTAGAACCGCTGCGCAACCGTGGCAGCGAGAATTCCTTCCCCGGAATTTACAGGCACGGGCGTACTCCTTCGAACCGTTATCTGCGCCTCAATTCAAGCGCAGTTCATTTGAGCATACCGCTCAAATGAGAGATTAGGTTGTCATTTGAGTGCAGTGCTCGAATACTTGACGGTAAGGCGATGCTGAAGTCTTTCTCCCCTGATCCAGACCTCGGTCAGAGCATGTCGTAAGCGCGATGCCATCCTGATCGGCTCGACGCGACGCGATGCGATCCTGGCTTTCGCCCGGAGCCGCTCAGGAGGACGGCGGTCAACGAAAGGACACTAATGCCCCTAATAGCCGGCGTCGACTCATCGACCCAGTCCACAAAAGTAGTCCTTTGCGATTCCGATACAGGACGGGTCCTGGGTACCGCTTCCGCGCCCCACCCCCGGACCTCGCCCCCGCTCAGTGAGCAGCACCCGTCTTCCTGGTGGGAAGCCATGCTGAAAGCATGGCACGCGGCCCTGAACGCGGCCAACGCCGACGGCGCCGATGTCAGGGCGATTTCGGTCGCCGCCCAATGCCACGGCCTCGTCGCTTTGGATGGATCTGGTTCGGTTATCCGGCCGGCAAAACTGTGGAATGACACCACGACCGCACCAGAGATGGAAGAACTCCGAGAGGCAATGCCCTCGAGTGAATGGGCGCGGCGCATCGGTTCTGTTCCGACAGCAGCTTTCACCGTTTCCAAGTTGCTTTGGTTCCGGACAGCGGAACCTGAGAACTTCAAGAGGTTGGCCCAGATCTTGCTGCCTCACGACTGGCTGACCTACAAACTCACGGGACAATTCGCAACAGACCGGTCCGAAGCCAGCGGGACCGGCTATTACAGCGCAGAGCACGGCCGCTATGACCACGACATCCTGGCTCTGGTTGATGAGTACACAGCCTGGGACCGCTTGCTCCCCCGGGTCGTAGGCCCCTCTGAAACCGTCGGAACTGTAACCGCCTCGGCGGCGGAAGCTCTTGGCGTCAGTCAGGCCACGATCGTCGGTCCCGGCGCCGGGGACCAGCATGCAAGCGCTCTGGGATTGGGCGCGCGCCGCGGCGACCGTGTTCTGTCTTTGGGAACGTCGGGGGTGCTGTTTACAGTGAGCGAAAAGCCGGTGCACGACGACCAAGGCATCGTCGACGGCGTCGCGGATGCCACAGGCGGGTACCTTCCCTTGGTCTCCACTCTCAACGCAGCCAGGGTCACGGATGCTTTCGCTCGGATCTTGGGGGTGGATCACCAGGAACTGTCCAAAATGGCCTTGTCCGCTTCTCCGGTGGACATGCCAGTCCTGGCGGCCTTCCTCGACGGCGAACGCAAGCCGAATCTTCCCCACGCGACAGGAACGCTGGCGGGCATCCGCACCGACATCACGCGTGATCAAATGGCCCGGGCCGCCATCGAAGGGGTCATCTTCGGTCTCAGGCGAGGAGCCGAGCATCTGGACCGGGTCGGAGCACCATCGGACGGGAGAATTATCCTCACGGGTGGGGCGGCCCGGTCCGAAGCCTACCGACAGCTGACCGCAGATGCCTTCGATTCGGTCGTTCATACATCGGCCAGTCTGGAATCGGTCGCCGTAGGCGCCGCCATCCAAGCCTCCGCATGCCTTCAAGGCCTCAGCGTTCAGCAGCTCCGTGACTCTTGGGCTCCAGAGCCTGTCTTCGCCGCCTCACCCGCAGATGCGCCAAGCAGCAACCAGGCTTTCGAACGGTACAAAGCAGCCGCAGAATGGCGCGGATCGGATCGGCTGCTTTGAACACAAAACTCGAGGATAGCGCCCGCGTTGCGGGAGTCGTGCTGGCCGGAAGTGTCATAGCCGTACCCGCTGATCAGCGTGAGAGCCTGACCGGACGGCTTCTGGACGCACGACACTGGGTCCATGCAGACATGATCGAAGGGCGCTACCGGGGACAGGAAGGCGTCACGATCGAAGAGATCGTCCGCCTCGCAGAACTCGCCGGCCAACGCCTTGATACACATCTGATGGTCGACAACATGGTGGAGACGATCCGTAACCTGCCTCGTGACATCGGACGCATCACGATCCAGTATCCGGCGGTGGACTCCATCGAAGAAGCGATGGCACACGCCCGCCCGAAGGCCCGGTCGGTCTGGATCGCGCTCGACAATCCCTCGACGTCGGAACTTAGCAGAGCGTTAGCCTGTGGCCCCGACGGGTTGTTGGCCATGCTAACCCCTCCCGGAAAGCCCGGCCAGACCGCAGACCTACGGCGACTTGACCCCATCAAGGACGCGGCCGGCACGAGGGTGCCGTTGGGAGTGGACGGCGGCGTTAATGAGGAAAACTTCCATCTGCTGCGAGAGGCGGGTGTAGTTTATGCCGTTGCGGGACGGGCACTGGTACGTGCCGCATGCCCCTCGTCTTCCAGTCGCCGACCCATCAATAAGGCAAAACCATGACCTCCAGACCACATGACCGATCGGCCGCATGGCAGAGGATTGGCACAGAAGTAAGCCAGGTATTAGAGAATATTGACCCTCTCGCCTTTGGGAACTTCACCCAGGTCTTCCGCGAGCAAAGCCGCCGTTGGTTCTTCACGGGCCAAGGCCGCTCGGGGCTCGTCGCCGAGATGGCCGCCATGCGTTTCATGCACCTCGGGTTCGAAACGCACGTACTCGGCGAGGCCACCGCACCGGCCGTGCGCGATGGCGACGGCCTCTTCATCATTTCAAACTCCGGCACGACACCCCTCAGTGCTGCCTTCGCCGAAATTGCCCGGACAGAAGGGGCCATGATCGTCCTGCTGACCTCTGGACCCGGCAGCCCTCTCGCTAGTCTGGCAGACGCTACCCTTACACTGGCGTCTTCTCCGTCCGAGCAATTCGGAGGCAGCCTTTTCGAGCAAGCGTCATTGATTGCCTTGGACGCCCTGGTGCTGGAATTGGCCACCGCCGACGCTGCATCGTACGAACGAATGAGGCGCCGCCACACGAACATGCAGTAAACCAGTGCAAATGAAACTCAGAAACGCCACGGCGTTGTCGAGAACGGCATGAAAGAGCGTCATTTCAGGTCCATGACACCGCGCGGACGTCCGCAGTTTTTAGTTTTTGGGATTGAGCTTGCCATCACAAAACAGACTTCATCTGACGACCTATGAATTCTGTGGCGATTCGTGAAGATATTCGTGTTGCGGCATCGAGTATCTTGGCGTCTGTTCCCACCAAAACGCGGAAGCTGCCCTTCTCCAGACCTTGGACGATCTTGGTCGCTGTTGCTTCCGGCGTGGTGGATGGTGCTTTTCGGCCCTTTGGGTCAATTGCTTTCACCCCGGAGTTACCACTGATGTCGGTGCTGATGTTTCCCGGGAACACGGTCGTGACAGCTACGTTGGTGCCGCTCAATTCCTGGTAGAGGCCCTCGCTGAACTGTTTCACAGCTGCTTTCGTCGCCCCATAGAAGGTCTGACCGGCGAACGGAAGCAACGCGGAGAGGCTGGAGATGTTCACGATTGCCGCGGCGGGCCTCTCTCTCAGGCCAGGAAGGAACGTCTTGCACATATTTACTGTGCCCCAAAGGTTCACGTTCATGATGCGCTCAAGCTCTTCAAAGGACAGATCGGAGACCGGGACGAAGCGGTGGATGATGCCCGCCACGTTAACGATCCCGTCGACCTCTCCGTGAAAAGCAGTGACATCATCCAGCAGTGTTGCCACAGATGGACGGTCGGTCACATTTGTAACATGCGTACTAAGTCGTTCACTGTCACCATCGAGCGTCAGAGCGCGGGTGTCACCGAGAGCATCAACGTTCACGTCGACGGCGGCAACGGCTGCCCCGTGCTGGAGGAGGCCCAGCACTACCTGGCGGCCTATGCCGTTACCGCCACCCGTGACTACGAACTTCCTACCTTGGATCTGCATATCTTCATTCCTTTGATCGAAGCGAATTGGTGGTTCAGAGCCGTCTGCAGTAGTTCCCAGGCATGCCGCGATACGCTGACCGGCTGCTGTGATGGGAGAACGCCTAGTCGAAGACGACAACGACCTTGTCGGTTGCCCCGGGGGTGGAGGCCAGTTTGAGCGCTTGCTCGACTTCGGCAAAGGGGACAATGTCACTGATGATGTGCCTGTACGTCTGCCAGTCGCTGATCAGCGCATCTGTGACTTCGAAGATTTCCGTGGGATATCCCATTGCCAGCCGGATGTCGGGCTCGCTGGGTAGGATGTCTTGGAAGTCGATTTCGACGGGCTTTTTATGGACACCGACAATGGTCAGAACTCCGCCGTGCTTGATGCCATGTAGCGCAGTGGTGACGACGGGCGCCACCCCTGCCGCGTCGAGATACACATCGGTCGCTGCGCGGGGTGTCTGGCCGTGGATACCGGGGACCTCACCGTGGAGTTCCTTCAGGCGGGCGGTGACGTCCTCTACGGACGAGTTGATCACTGCGTCGGCACCAATGAGAAGAGCCTTTTCCAGCCGGTTGGCAACGACGTCGACGACGACCACGTGCCCAGCACCTTTGAATTTGAACCCGATGGCTGCTCCGAGCCCCACCGGGCCAGCGCCAAATACGACCACCTTTGAGCCTGCCCCGGCTCCGGACCTGTTCACACCGTGGTACGCAACGGCCATCGGCTCATTGAGGGCTGCGACCTCCCAAGGAATGTCGTCGGGAATTACACGGAAATGCACACCGGCTTGAGCGTTGGGGATCCGCACAAATTCACTGAGTGCACCTTGTTGTCCGCCGTTGCCGATGATTCCGTCCTCGTTTGCCATCGGGTTAATGACCACGTGGTCACCCACGACTACGCCCGTTACATTGTCACCCGCTTGGGCTACCTCGCCGGCTGCTTCATGCCCAAGGGACATTGGTGCAGTCAAGTGGGGCAGCCCACCAATGCTGGTATAAAAAGCGTCGGTACCACAGATACCGCAGGCCTTGATGCGAATGATGAGGTCGTTAGGGCCAGCGGTAGGCGTTTCTTCTTCATAGATCTCTACAGTGTTCGGCGCGGGAATTTTGAGGCTTTTCATGAGGTGGGGTTCCGTTCCTGGGTCTTCCATTTCAGGCGGGACGACTGTCGCGCATCACGCGGGCAAGGACCTCAGCTTCGACGGGCAGCCCCGAGATGTGGATGAACTGGGTCATGGTCATGGAGGACATCATGGCGAGGTGTTCCGGAGAAATATCAACACCCGTAAACCCGAGTGCATCGTAAACCTGCGCGCCGACTTGCGGGTGTTCGAACCACTCCCCCAAGGGCGTGTCCATCGTCAGTTCAGTGATGATCTTGTCTCCGGTGAGGGAGATCAATTCGTCGTGCAGAACCGTCGCGGCATCTTGGCAAACTTGGATGCGGTATTCACCGGGTGCAACGACCCAACGACTGTACTGGATGTCCCAGTAGGCGAGGGCTCGCCGTGGAAGATCTATGCTGACGGAGGTTGTTTCCCCCGGTTCGAGGTAGACCTTGGCGAATCCGCGCAGCTCACGGGCAGGGCGACGGACAGGTCCGGCTTCGGTTGCAACATACACCTGAACCACGTGTTTCCCGGCGATGTTGCCAGTATTGGTCACCTGAAGGCTGACAGTGACTTCTTCGTTTGCTGAGACCACCACGTGGGGCGCCGAGCTGGTGAAGGTGGTGTAGGAGAGGCCATGACCAAACGGGTACCTGACCGGGGAGTCGAAAGTAGTGAAGTAGCGGTAACCTACCATTACGCCTTCGCCGTATCGCACGTGCCCCCGTTCGCCAGGAAAGTTCAGGCTGCTTGGGTGATCATTGAGGCGCAGCGGGATGCTTTCTGCGAGATGGCCTGAGGGGTTTGCGAGGCCGAAGAGGATGTCAGCGATCGCATGTCCGCCGCCCTGCCCCAAAAGGAATGCCTCGAGGATGGCGTCGACGTCGTCGTGCCAGCCCTCTAGTGAGACAACCCCACCATTGGATAGGACCACGACGGTCCGTGGTGCGATGGCTGCCACGGACCGGATAAGCTCTACCTGGTTCGCAGGGAGATCCAGGTTCTCGCGATCGATTCCCTCGGATTCCGCCCGTTCATCCAGACCCGCAAAGATGACTGCGACGTCGCAGTCACGGGCGGCGCCCCGTGCTTCATCCAGCAGGCCAGTGTCTTCAGCGCCATCAATCGCGAATCCTCGAGAATAGGCGAGCGATACTCCACGATCCGCAGCGAGCAACTTGATGGCGTCGAGCGGCTGGTCGACCTGGGTGGCGTTGACGTGCGCGCTGCCTCCCCCTTGATAGCGGAGCTTTTCAGCAAATTCGCCGAGGACGGCCAACCGCACGCCCTGCCCTAGGGGCAGGGTCTGTGCGTCGTTCTTGAGCAGCACCGCGCAATCAGCTGCGAGTTCACGGGCAATTTCGTGGTGGGCAGCATAATTGACATCAGTGGGTTCAGTGGGGATGTACTTGACGAGTCCAGCGAGGCGGGCCACGCTGGCGTCCAGTTCGGATTCCTGCAATTCGCCCGAGCGAAGTGCCGCCCGAACATCGTCGTCATGGCCTGCGCTGCCACCTGGCATCTCCAAGTCCAAGCCGGCTCTCAGGCTTTCTACGCGATCGGTGACGGCATTCCAGTCGGAAACGACCACGCCCTCGAAGCCCCATTCGTCTCGCAACAGGCCTGTGAGAAGCCAGGGGTTTGCAGCCGCGAATACTCCGTTTATTTTGTTGTAGGACGCCATGACGGTGGCGGGCTGCGCTTCAGTGACGACGCGTTCAAAGGCGGGCAGATAGATTTCACGGAGCGTGCGCTCATCAACGTCTGCACTGATTGTCTGCCGATTCGTTTCCTGATTGTTGGCAGCGAAGTGTTTGACGGACACTCCGGGGCCTTCTTTCTGCAACCCACGAGTGAATGCAACCGCCAGAGCACCAGTAAGGCAGGGATCCTCCGAGTAGTATTCGAAGTTGCGACCACACAAAGGTGAGCGCTTGATATTGATTCCGGGGCCAAGAACGATGTGCACGCCCTGAGCAAGCGCTTCCTTCCCGATTGCTGAGCCCAGCCGGGCCGCCACCTTTGGATCCCAGCTGGAGCCAATCGCCACCCCTGGCGGGAAGCACGTGGCGGGATCACTATCGTACATAGCCAGGTGGTCGTGGCTTCCTGACTGGTGCCGCAAGCCATAGGTGCCATCGGCTAAGGTCACGGCAGGGAGACCAAGCTCTTCGATGGGTTCGGTTTCCCAAAAGTTTCGCCCCGAAAGCAGGGCGGCTTTCCGTTCAGCAGGAATACCGGCGATGCCTTGCTGCATACCGTCGTCGGTCGTGACGTTTGTCGAAATCGTCGTGTGATTATTCATTGCTTGTACTTTCAAAAGTCGAGGGTTTGCTCTAGCGAGTGAGTGCGTCTGCGACGCGGACGATGGATTCCGCTGCCGCGTCTGCCGGTGTCACCGCTTCGATCACGAGGGTTGCTGAGCCCACGTTTTGGGAGGTGGCCGTGATAGTTATGCGGCCAGCTTTTCCCGTTGAGCGTATGACTGCCAATGCTCGGCCCCGGAACGTGGTGCGCGCTTCTGCGGTGAATTCCTCCTCGGGGGCAGGTGCTGCGGTTCCGAAACCAATTAGTTCACCCGGGCCTGCGACATGCAGAGCCACTTTCTCATCGGCGAGCATCTCGACGATGCCGTTCTGGTCAGTGATCGCGATCTCAGCGAATATGAGATCGTTCCCGTCCGCCGCAATTGAGTGCCCCTCGCTGACCATTCGCAGCCCGAGGTCTCCTTCGGCGCTTCTGAGCATAGAGCGGGAAACCTCGACGCCGTTGCGGTAACCGACGGTAGTAAGAATGCCAGCCTGGTAGGGCACAGTGAATTTGGCGAGGTAGCCGCGGCGGCGCCCTGCACGACGTCGGCCAATACGCTGGCCGTTCAACAACAGGGTCACTTGATCGTCCGTGGAGTACACCTCAACCTCCGCCTTGCGCCCTTCGCACCCCCTCCAGGACCAGCTTTCCACTGCGTCTGTGGTGCGCCACGCCGATCTGACCATGGGGACACCGCTGCGGTCCAAGGGACGGACCCCAATGGCGGGGGCTTCAAGCCGACCCCATGCGGCCTGGGCAAGCCGAAGGGTAATATCCGGCTGCCCTGTGAGGTCGAACATTCCCGGACCGGCGATCAGGTATGGGAATGGTTTGGACAGCCCGGCACGTTTCCCTGGCACCCAGACAGCAACACCTGCCTCACCGAGGTACTCCCATCCGGCCCACACGAAGTCACCAATGACGGCGGAGTGTTCCTGCACCAGGTGCCACGCGCGGGCCACGTCGCCGGGAAGGGTTTCGGATCCAAGGATGACGCGGTCGGGGTAAGCACGGACGTCACGTTTGTAGCGGCCCAGACCGTAGTTGTAGCCGGCCACGTCAACTACCGCGAAGGCGTCTCGGGAGGCCTTGTCTGCACGGGGCAGCCGTGAGACGAGATTCATCATGCGGCCTATCTGGTTAATCATCACGTTAGCCTCCGTGGAACCGGCCATGGATGTTTGACCGTCCGCGGAAGGTGTCTCCTTGTACGGTGACTTATCCATGGATACCAGCGTGTTGAGAAACAGGTTGGTTGCAAGGGTGACGGGGCGGTCCGGATCGATACTGTGGAGGTATTCCGTTATTTCCCGTGTCAAGGCAACGCCTTCAGGCGTTGCAGTCTCCGGGATCTCGTTGCCTGCCGCGTACATGATCACCGACGGACGGTTACGGTCTTTATCGACGAGGCGGTCTGCGTCTTCTTGCCATGTGGTGCGGAATCGCCAGGCGGAATCGTGCTTTGACTTTGAAACGACCCAGTAGTCCGCAAGCTCGTCCAGGACGTACATACCTATTTCGTCGCAGGCATCCAAGAGGTGGCGGGACATGGGATTATGTGCGCTGCGAACCGCGTTGAAGCCTGCATCCTTCAGCAGCCTGATACGCCGGTATTCTGCGGCCCGATGGGTGGCAGCGCCGAGCACCCCGTTGTCGTGATGAATGCACGCGCCCCGCAGCAAGACGGTATTGCCGTTGATCCGCAGCCCGTGACGGGCATCAACGGAGATGGTCCGCAGACCTACCCTTTCGCGCCGTTCGTCCACGACAGTGCCTTCAGACTCCAGCCGAGCATCAAGGTCATAAAGGTACGGCGTATCAGCGGTCCAGGCCTGTGGCTTTTCAACACGCATAACGACCGAACCCGTACTGCCGGTGCCGCTGCCAGTGCCGACCACTTCATCGCCCTGCAGGAGGTCGACCACAACACGGACATCCCGGTTCTCGACGTGAGCAATCTCGTACGCAATTTCCACAATCGCAGCATCGTCAGCAATGGCACGGGTGCGCAACCGTAAACCGTCCCGTGCGAAGTGGACCTCAGGCCGCAGCACAACAGACACGGCACGATACAGACCTGAACCCGGGTACCACCTGCTTGCAGGCTGGGCAGAATTGTCCACTTCGACGACTACTTCATTGCTCTTACCCCATATGACGTGGTCCTGAACAGGCAGCTCAAATTCGGTGTAACCGCTACGAAGCGAGCCCACCGATGTGCCATTCACAAACACGGCAGCCTCCCCTTGGATGCCCTCGAACCGCAGGGCCACGAAAGGAACCGGGTCCTCCGCCAGCCATGTGGTCCTGTAGACGTAATGCCCCCCTGGGAAATAGGCGACGTCTGCGCCGCCCTGTGCATCTGGTTGGCGAGGTTCGCGAATCATCGCGTCGTGGGGCAGCCGAACGGCGGACCATATGTCAGAACCCTGGATGGAAAACTCCCAAACATTCAAATTCTTCGTCTCGGTGGCATGAGATACCACGGTCATCTTTGTCCTTCCGGTGCGCGCTTCATCGTCGCCGCTGGTTTTCTAATGAGGTCAAGAGAACCACATCAATTAACGCGCGTCAATGACCATCGTTACTTCTATTGACACGCGTTAAAACCGCGAGTACGCTCACCATGTTCGCCAGATCACACCTTTTCTCTCATCTGTTACCGGATGCCAATGGAGTCACCATGACAACACAACCTTCACTACCCGACCTCTCCCCGGCGCAGGCGTTGCCTGATGCGGCGGAGGCCGTTGCAGAACATGCACTGCACAGAGATACAGTTCATGGCTCGTCCTCCCTAACGCCCACGCAGGATCCGGAGCCTGAAAATATTCCGCGCGTTGGCGCCGGGTTCATAGCGACGTACATGTTTGCGTACTTCGGGCTGAACCTCGTGATGCTGATGCCAGCACTGTTCAGCCTTGCTTACAAAGTCCAACTCATCGATCCAGCTGGCAAAGACACAAGCCTGGGATTGGTCATCGGTCTGGGTGGCATCATTGGTTTGGTCCTCGGACCTATCGCCGGCGTCCTCAGCGATGGCACGAGACTTGCCTGGGGCAGGAGGCGGCCCTGGATTATCGGAGGGCTTCTTCTGGCAACGGCAGGCGCCCTGGCGGTCGCCGTTGTTCCCACTGTTCCTCTGATGATCGTCGGTTGGTCGATCTGCCAGCTTGCCGTGGCCGTGATCAGTGCCGGATTCAACCCTGTGCTGGCCGAGCGTGTACCTTCCGCCCAGCGGGGCAAGGTCGGGGCGCTCGGCGGTGTGGCCGCCTCGTTCGCAGGTGTCGGGGCCAGCCTCATTGGCAGCTTCCTGACTGGAAATATCATGCTGCTCTTCATGCTCCCCCCGTTGGTGTTCGCCGTCGGAGTGCTGCTCTTTATCTTTGTAATCAGGGACAAACCCGCCCCTGCCGGCACTCCCCGCCTAGCGGTCAGTGATGTCTTCAAGAGCTTCTGGTTCAACCCCCGTGAGCACGCCGACTTCGCTCTGGTTTTCCTCGGAAAGTTCCTCCTCCAATTCGGTTTCAGCTTTTTCAGCACATTTTCCTTCTACTTCCTGCTTGACCGGCTCGGTTTCACTCCCGAACAGGCCGGGCAAAGCCTCGCAGCAGCAGGTGGCATCAGTTTGCTTGCCATGATGGGCTTTGCTGTGTTCGGTGGCTTCCTCTCCGACCGCCTGAAGCGGCGCAAGCCATTCATCTACCTGGCTTCGACACTCATCGCGGCCGGACTCATCACGGTTTCAATTGCGCCTGACATTACGCTCTTCATCGTCGGTGGCGTCCTGCTGTCTGCAGGCACCGGAGCCTTCACTTCGGTAGACCTCGCCATGGCAACAGACGTGCTGCCGGAACCCGAAAAAGCCGGCAAATACATGAGCATCTACTACCTCTCCTCCGGAATTCCCGGCGCCCTGGCGCCCATCATCGCACCAGTCATCATTGCTGTTGGTGGTGGTGGTAACTACCCGGCACTCTTTATTACCGGTGCCATTCTGGCAGTCGGAACCGCAGTCACGACCTGGAGAATCCGAGGCGTACGGTAACTTCCCTACCCGCCCGGATAGCACGGACAAGCACATCACAGTTATAACTACCGCAAGGAGCCACTCAATTGACTCGAAAATTCCCTAACGACTTTCTCTGGGGTGCCGCTACGGCAGCTCACCAGGTGGAGGGGAACAACATCAACAGCGACGCGTGGAAGTTCGAGCACGATGCTGCGGACTACGGCGTGGAATTCAGCGGAGATGCACTCGACAGCTATCACCGGTACGAGGAGGACATGCAGCTTCTGGCGGATGCCGGGTTCAACACCTACCGGTTCAGCATCGAGTGGGCCCGGGTAGAGCCAAGCCGGGGGAAGTTTTCCCGCGCGGAGTTGGCTCATTACCGGCGAATGATTGATACGTGCCTGAGTCTGGGCCTCAAGCCCGTTGTGACACTCCACCACTTCACTCACCCCTTGTGGTTTGATACCGAACGATGGCTCGCGGAAGATGCAGTGGACCTCTTCGCCCGCTACGTAGAGCAGGTCTGCACGATCTTGGACGGCGTCGAGTGGGTTTGCACCATCAATGAGCCGAACGTCGTTGCCATCAACCACGGCATTCAGCTCAGTCTCGCCGCTGGTGAACCCTATGATCCGAACCGAAGCTACCTTCCTAACCCTGCAGTTGGCCAAGCACTCATTGCTGCGCACCGCGTCGCCGCGAAAATAGTCCGCAGCAGAACCACCGCAAAGGTCGGTTGGACCGTAGCGAACCAAGCATTCACGGCGGCTCCGGGCGCTCAGGACAAGCACGCTGAAATCCAGCACATCTTTGAGGACATGTACCTTGAAGCAGCCCGGGGTGATGACTTTATTGGCGTTCAGTCGTACACAAGCCAACCCATCGATGCAAATGGAATCGTCCGTCATCCGGAGCACCAGGACAACACCATCATGGGGTGGGCATACCGCCCGGACGCCCTGGGCATCGCCCTGCGTCACACTCGCGAGATGCTGCCTGACACCCCAATTGTCGTCACCGAGAATGGCATTGCCACTGCCGACGATGAACGACGGATTGCCTACACCACCGAGGCACTAGGCCACCTGCAGGACGTAATCGAAGAAGGGGCCGACATCCGCGGTTACATCCACTGGAGCCTGCTCGACAACTTCGAATGGGGCCGCTGGGCTCCGACGTTTGGTCTTGTTTCCGTCAACCGCGAAACCTTTGAACGCACTCCCAAACCGAGCTTGGCTTTCCTGGGATCTGTGGCAAAAGCGAACGCAATCTAACTCCCAGCAACCACCAATACACCGTGAAAGAGAACGCAATGACTTCCGAAGATCATCCCTACCGAAATCCTGCCCTGCCCGTCGAGGAACGGATACAGGACCTTCTCGGCAGAATGACCCTCGAAGAGAAAGCTGCCCAGACCGCGTCGCCTTTCGGCTCAGCCGTCGACGTGCACAATCCACCGCCCACGGGGTGGGGAAGCGCAACTGCTGCGCTCTCGACACTGGGCCTTCCGCCCCGTGAGGCGGCAGAAAAGGGAAACGAGCTGCAGCGAAAGCACGTGGAAGACACCCGTTTGGGCATCCCCGTGCTGCTTGCCGAGGAAGCACTCATCGGGCTGAAAGTACAGGACGCTACAACCTACCCGGATGCGATTGCCCAAGCCGCTACCTGGGAGCCCGAGCTGATTGAAGAAATGTCACGTGCCATAGGTTTGCAGATGACCCGAATGGGGGTCCGACAGGCTCTCTCCCCTTTGGCGGATGTGGCCCGGGACCCTAGGTGGGGGCGTGTAGAAGAAACCTATGGGGAAGAACCCTATCTCGTAGGTTCCATGGCAACGGCCTTTGTCCGGGGTCTTCAGGACACGACCGATCACGCGCCCGTTATCGCGACATTGAAACACTTCATCGGATACGGCGCCAGCGACGGTGGACGAAACACCGACCCGGCACAAATTGGCCAGAACGAACTTCGGGAAGTGCACGGTGTCCCCTTCGAAATGGCTATCAGGACCGGCGGGGCAAAAGGTGTCATGCCTGCCTACAACACCCTTGACGGCGTTCCTGTCACTGGCTCAAAAAAGTACCTGACGGATCTGCTGCGCACGGACTATGGATTCGACGGACTCATAACGTCCGACTTGAATGCCGTCTCCCAGCTCTACACCAAACATGGCACGGCTGCCAACAACGCCGAAGCGTTCGCGCAGGCTCTTCGGGCGGGCGTAGACCTTGACCTGGACAATGCCGTGAACTCTGACCACATTGCTGAGGCCGTTAGGACCGGAGTGCTGGCAGAGGCAGATCTCGACCGGGCGGTCGCTAGCGTACTGCGCGCAAAATTCCGTCTCGGACTCTTCGAGCAGCCGTATGCAAACCTGGACGAGGTGCCCGAGACCCTTGATACCGACCAGGAACGGGCACTTGCCCGTAAGCTCGCCGAGAAAGCGGTCGTCCTGCTGCAGAATAAGCCCGTCAACGGGACACCCCTGCTCCCCCTTCGCCAAAAGGGCGGCACTATCGCCGTCATTGGGCCCAACGCTGACCGGGCCATGGGACAGCTTGGAAACTATAGCTACCAAGTGCTCGACAGCATGACGAAGCGGTTCGCCCTGGCCGCCGATCCCCAAGCCCGCCTCAACAATTCCGAGGCAGCTGCTGCCGGCGCGGACGGCGCCGAGCTCCTCGTAAAATCGGTGCCGGTTGTAACCTTTCTCGAAGGTATTAGGCGCCGCGCCGGCGCCGATACCAATGTTCTTTATGAACGCGGCTGTCCCGTTGCAGCAGAAGACCGTTCGGGTTTTGACGCTGCAGTCGCTGCAGCACAATCAGCAGACGTGGCTGTGCTGGTGGTCGGCGACCAGGCAGGGATTGGGTCCTACGGCACTGTAGGCGAAGGGCTCGACAGCACCGATTGCGCCCTTCCCGGAGTTCAGCGCGAAATGGTTGAAGCAGTAATTGCTACCGGCACCCCTACGGTCGTCGTGCTCAGCCACGGCCGCCCCTACGCGCTGGGCTGGATGACCCAATCGGTGCCTGCGATTCTCACGTCGTTTTTCGGCGGCGAGGAAGCCGGGAACGCTGTTGCATCCGTGATTTTCGGCGACGTGAATCCGGCCGGACGCTTGCCGATGGCGATGCTTCAGTCAGCCGCCGCCGCACCCCTGCCCTACTGGCGTACCCTCCAGCAGAGTTCCTACTTCGATAGCGCCACCGCGGCGGTGTTCCCCTTCGGACACGGGCTCAGCTACACGGAATTCCGTTACCGGGATCTAGTGGTGTCATCCCAGGAGGTAGCAACGGACTCAACGATCCAGCTCACGTTCACGGTGACGAACGTGGGTGATACTGCGGGAGAAGAAGTCGTACAGGTGTATGGCCGCGACGTCATCGGACGCACGGCCCGGCGCGGCCGGATCCTGGCGGGCTTCCGCCGGATCGCCCTCGTCCCAGGCGCTGCCGCGAAGATCAGCGTCGACGTTCCGGCGAGCATGTTCGCTCTCTGGGACTCCGAAGACGGCTGGGTGGTCGAGCCGGGGATGATCCGCTTCTACGTTGGTGCGTCCTCGGCTAACACCCCCCTGCAAACCAAGGTCATGTTGACTGGGAATGAGCATTTTCCTGGACCGGATCGGGACCTCTTCAGCACGGTGTCGGTGGAGATCGGCGAATACGAGGAATTTGCAGCTCAGATCGCTGCGACCCTCAGTTCAGAGCGCGCGCCGGTGCTCCCCGTGACTGCCGAAAGCACTATCCGAGATTGGCTTGACCACCCAGTCGGCGGGGACTTGTTGCGTGCCATGATGGGCGGTGTGGACGAAGACATGCTTGCCTCGGCGATGGGCATGACTCTAAAGCAGGTGGCGTACTACAGTCAGGGCCAAATTTCGGATTCTGTTGTTGATGATCTGGTCGCCAAGGCCCAGTACGCTTCCGAGCCTGGTTCTGCCTGAACCAGGCCGAACGGGGCGGGCACCTGTTTGTGTATCTTTGCACGATCGGTTCCCGCCCCCGTTTGCGCCCTTGGCGCAGTGGTAGCTGGTTAAAATCGCTACGTTTCTTGGTGCCCCCAGACCGTAGGGCGGCAACCGTCCAAGACCTATTCGGCCGGTGAGTTAGAGGGCTGCTTCTGACGACTTATTCCCACGTGGTCTCATCTTTTCTTGTGGCCCTGACCTATACACCCGCTGGTCCTTTAGCTACCCGTGGTCTCTCCAGGCACGATTTCGAGCCCTCGAAGATACTCATCCATTGCCCCATCCGGGACCTGCAAGTCTTGCCCCGAAACGATATGGCTGATCAGCTCGCGTACGTTTAGCTCCAGGTTCATGTTCACTGACGTGATCGTTGGCGTAGAGGCGCGGGCAATGACAGAGTTATCGACACCGATAACTCCCACAGCGCCGGGAACGCTCAACCCTAGATGGCGGCAAGCCCCCATCATGGCCAGCGCGACCTCATCGTTGTAGCACGCCAGGCCTACTCTGCCTGAGGGCAAAGAGCGCACAGCCTTAACGGCTTCCTCGCTGCTTAAATCGATTTCCAGGGTAGGCAGAACGTCAAGGTTGTGCAGGCGGCAATATTCAAGTACACCGGCTTCGCGATGTGGCGCGTTAATTTGCTCCCGTTTGGAACGCGGCCGTACGGCCACAATCCTCGAATACCCCTGTGCTTGGAGGTGCCCGGCCTGTAGACGGCCAATGGCTTTGTCAGCAGCGATTTGTACAGCCTGGGACTGCCCGATGACTTGGATTCCCTGATCCGTCAGGCGGGATGCTTCTTCGGGGCTCAAATGAGCCATTGCCACGATGGCATGCGGACGAAGACCGACAATCGCATCCTGAAGGGTTTGCTCTGAGGATGAGAGCCGAAGAAGGTTTGTGAGACCCACCTTTGCCAGTCCTTCAGTCAGTAGATCGACGAACTCCCGAACCGGCGGACCAAACGTTATGTCAGGGATAAGCGTAATGACGATGTCACTTCTCCCGCGGGCTAGTGTCCGCCCGGCCAGTGATGGTCGGTAGCCCATGCTCTGCGCTGTCTCCCTTACCCGGGCCACAGTTTCCTCGGTAAACAGATGCTCTCGGCCGTTCAGAATCTGACTCACCGTCGACCGGGAAACACCTGCGCGCAATGCGACATCGGCACTACTTGTCACCAGGGCCCCCTTCCCGTTCTGCTTAGACTTCCAAGCTTAGCGAAGCTTTGACGCGCAACAATCGTCAGCTCCAGAGTACAGGAAGACTCCTTCAAACAAGGCCTGACCCACGCATTGCGCTACGCCTAGGTGGGCTGCGATTTTGCACCCTGCAGTCCGGGCGATCCGCTGTCGTATCAAAGCGATTTCACGTTTGTTACGGGACCAACCGCTGATCCATTGACACGCGTTAACGAACGCGAGAAGCTATCAGTCGAGCAATAGAAGAATGTTCTATGAGATCAACTGCGTCTCGCCGTGGGATCCGCGGACCCCTCGCCAAGTGGGCCATTCCAGAGTGTTGGGATCACGCTAAGGATCCGTCACTGCAGCTCCTGTCGAACCTATTTTGGAGGCCTGTTGCCTGTCTTTTCAAAAGCTCCATGCGGGACAAAGGACCCGAAAACGTGGACTGCTCCCGTAGCCAGCCCCGCTCCGATCCAGGAAGCGACGTCGTGAACGGCTGGATGGCGGGTGCGAAACGTATCCTAGCCGGCCGGGTAAGTTCCATCTTCGACCCTTTAATGCGTCCCCAACAGGAGCATCGCCGCACGCAATTTGCTGCGCTCGGAGTCGAGCCAGGCCGTGTTGTCTTCCTGGGCGACAGCATCAGTGAGGGCGGATTGTGGGAGGAGTGGTTTCCGAGCGTACAGGTTCTGAATAGAGGCATTGGTGGTGAAACGTCGGCTCAGGTCTTGGATCGGTTGGACACTGCGATCAACGAACCACGTGCCGTCTTTCTCCTCATTGGCACTAATGACCTCACGCGGGGTTTGACGACCGATGTGATCGTGCGCAATGTCCGGGACATCCTTCAAGGCATTCGTGAGCGTTCCCCGGAATGTGTCGTCTTCGTGCAAAGTGTAATGCCGCGGACAGCATCCCGGCGAGAAGAGCTTCTGGAACTCAACCAAAGGCTGGAAGCGCTGTGCGGGGCTGCCACGCCGAGTTGTCGCTTCATTGATCTCTGGCAGGTGTTGGCAACCGATGCGGGAACGCTCAATCCAGGGTTCTCCAAGGACAACCTCCACCTCAACGGAGAGGGCTATCGAGCATGGGTCAACCTCATCCGCCCACTTGTCCTTGAGGCGTCAAGTAGGTCCTCCCCCAGACTCACTTACTAGGCGCTCCGCCGCGGCTAAGGCAGTATCGCCCTCCCCTGCCAAGTAACGGGTGCCAGACAAACGACAGAACGCCTGCAGTCGCTCACAGGTCGTGAGCGGGTGCCGGCGTTCTGCTGTAGTGAAGCTCTGAAGTGGTCCGCAGAGGATGGTTCGAAGTGACGCCGGACAGACGCTGCGTATGGTCCGTCCCGACCGCTCTCATATGCCTCTGGCTATGCCCGTTTTATAGGCTACTGCCACCAATTGTCCTCGGTCCCTGGCACCGAGTTTAGCCATCGCCCTGTTCAGGTGGGTCTTCACCGTCAAGGGGGAAATATGGAGTGCTCGGGCAATCGCGATGTTGTCCATTCCGGTTGCGGCGGCCGCCACCATGTCCAGCTCCCTCGGCGTTAGTTCTTTGATCGATGCGACAAGGTGAGGATCGGGAGTTTGCTTCGGGGCGCTGGCAGAGGCTGAAATGTGGCGAACAGCAGCGCCCGCCGCTGTTGCCGACAGTGTGGTGATCCCGGACGCCGCCCGCTCTACCGCTTCAACCAGTTCATCAGGGCTTGCCGCTTTGCCCAGGAAGCCTGATGCGCCAGCCTCGAGAGCAGCTATCACGTCCCTGTCGCCGTCGAAGGTCGTCAATACGAGAACGCTGATGCCCGCCAGCTCGGCATCTGCGCGGATGTCCCTGGTCGCTGCGATTCCGTCCACAACGGGCATGCGAAGATCCATGAGAACCACATCGGGCCGAAGTGCCCTCGCCATGCGAACGCCGTCCTGGCCATTCCCGGCCTCCCCGAGAATGCGGATGCCTGAGTTTTCGAGAATCCCCCTCAGCCCGGCCCTGATCATGGACTGGTCATCGACGATAATTGCCGTGGTCATTGTTTCTCCCTACCTGATTTGATCGGCAGCGTGACGTGGACACGGAACGTTTCGTCGTGGTCGTCCAACCGGAGTTCGCCGCCGGCCGACTCCACTCTTTCCCGCATGCCTATGAGTCCATGGCCGCTACGCGTGGACTCCTTTGTGCGGGTGTACCCGTTGGTGATGCTCAGAGACACGGAACGAGCTTGCGCTTCAAGCACAAGTC
Source organism: Paenarthrobacter sp. 10L420 (assembly GCF_056395385.1). NCBI lineage: Bacteria > Bacillati > Actinomycetota > Actinomycetes > Micrococcales > Micrococcaceae > Paenarthrobacter > Paenarthrobacter sp. 10L420. Next base: position 42,641 of record NZ_JBFTJK010000017.1, read on the forward strand.
GGGCACGGCCGTCGCCGTAGCGGTGTGCATTAGTGAGGGCTTCCTGCACCACGCGGTACAACGCTGCTTCCGTTGCCGCGTCCAAGCCCGGTAGCTCATCAAGATGGCTATCGATCTCCAAGCCCAGTTCTTTGCCGGATTCGAGCAGCGCCGGAATGCCTTCAACCGTAGGCATCGGACCAATGTCATCGAGTTGACCGGGCGAACGAAGTATCAGGAGAATGTCCTGCAACTCTTGAAGCACGGCCCTGCTCGCCATTCTCACCTGCTCAAGCGATTCGATGGCCCGATGGCTGTCAATTCTCATCGCCTTCTCCGCGGCGCCGGCGTGGACGTTGATGACGGCTATATTGTGCGCCACTGCGTCGTGCAGGTCCCTGGCGATACGAATCCTTTCCTCACCAAGGGTCCTCTGAATTTCGCTGTCTTTCGCCTCCGCCGTGACACGGACCATCTCGTGCAGTGCAGCAATGGTTGCTTTCTGAGAGCGAAGGGCATAACCGGCAGACGCCGCGGCCGCTGTCCAAAGTGGCAGGCCGAACGACAAAGGCTCGAACGCCAGCAGATGCAGAGCGACAAGACCTGCTACATAGAGAGTTGACGCATGGATAATCGGCAAAGCCACCGAAATAGCACCTTGCCGACGAAGCGTTAGCGAAAAAATGCAGACTTGCGCAACTACCCAGACCGGTACTGCAGACTCAGGCAGAACCGCGGCAAGACCGCTTCCCCCGATGGCAGCCACGGTCGCAGCAGCGGGCATTCTTCGCCGGGCGAGGGCGGCAATGACCATAATGGCCATCACCGCCAGCCCCTCAAACTTGCCGGTGGTCAGCGCGGTGGACAGCTCCGAAACGAGGGCGGCTACGACCGCAACGTCCAGGGCAATCTCCCACCGGGAACCCGGCTGAAGGGCGTGACTCACCTAGCCTCGACTTCCCGACAGCACGTCATCCTTGGTCTCCGGGGCGGTCTCGCCTAGCTTCAGAAGGCCCCCTCGCTGCTTAGTTTCGTCCAGCGCGTGGCCCTCGACGTCCACAGCGGGCAGGCGCCGCTTGAGGAATTCCGGCAGCCACCATGCAGCGTCACCCAGAAGTGCCAGCGCAGCGGGCACAATGATCATTCGTACGATGAACGCATCGGCCAGGACGCCGACGGCAAGTCCCAAGGCGATCGAGCCGACCAGCGATGAATTGCTGAGCGCGAAGCCACCGAAAACTGCAGCCATAATGGCTGCCGCTGCGACCACAATCATCGCTGATTTCGAGAAGCCGCTGACGATCGCCTCCCGGGGGCTGAGCCCCTTGTTATAGGCCTCGTGAATCCGCGATACAAGGAACACTTGATAGTCCATCGCGAGGCCGAACAAAATACCGGTGACTATGATCGGCAACAGGCTCAAGAGAGGGTTCCCCTGGGGCGCATTCACCACCGCATCCAGCCAGCCCCATTGGAAGACTGCTGTCGTAGCGCCCAGCCCTGCCCCAAGCGAGAGCAAGAAACCTGCAGTGGCGACAACGGGAACCAGCAATGAACGGAACAGAATGACCATCAGGATCAGCGAGAGCCCGACGATCAGGGCTACGTACAGCCCGAGCGCCTGCCGGAGTTGGGCGTCTGAGTCCAGACCAATGGCGGTAGCTCCGGTTACAGATAGCATGATTCCGGGAAGGCCCTGCCCTTTGGACCGGATGTCCTTCACGAGTTCAGTCGTCCGCTCGTCAAGGGCACCGCTTTTGGCGATCACGGACACAATTGCGGCGTCCCCGCTGGACGAGGTCCCGGCAGGCAGGACTGCCGCCACGTTGTTGAGACGGCCCAGAAACTCCTGCACCTCGGGCATCTTTGTCTCCACGCGGCCGTTGGCCGACTCGACAAGGACGACAAGAGGATCCTGAGCACCGGCCCCGAATTTGTCGCTGACCATCTGGTAGGCCGCCCGCTGGGTTGATTTCGGATCTTCTCCTCCGGGCACAGCCAGAGTTGTCTTCATGGATAGCAGCGGGATTGCGACAACTGCCAGCACAAGGGCACCCCCGCACAGGGATAGAAGGCGTCGACGAACGACAAGCCGCGCCCAGCCAACGAGGAATCCCTTCCCGCTACGGGAAGTACCCTGCGCGGTTGAATTCACGCGCTGCTGCCGTTCACGCTTAGGCAGAGCCCGGCGGCCCATGAACGCCATCAGAGCAGGCAACAGCGTCAGGGACATCAGGACAGCTACTGCCACGGCGAAAGCTGCTGCAACACCCATCTCGGCGATGAAGGGTATGCCGACGACTGACAAGCCAGCCAATGCGATTATCACCGTCGCTCCGGCGAACACCACCGACGACCCTGCGGTTCCGGTGGCCCTGCCGATAGCAACCTCAACCTCATACCCGTCCCGTAGTTCGGAACGAAAGCGAGCAAGAATGAACAAGCAGTAGTCAATGCCAACGGCCAGTCCCAGCATGACGGCGAGGATGGGCGTGACGCTTCCGATGGGGCTCAGAGCAGAGAACGCGAGAATGCCAAGAATACCTGTCGCCACGCCAACCAATGCACTGAGCATGTTGGCTCCGGCCGCCACAAGGGAACCGAAGGTAAGTACCAGGACTACAAACGCCAGTCCTGCACCGACAATTTCAGACGGACCAAGTATCTCGGGCACTCCGGGAGCGAGGGATCCGCCCACTTCTGCGGTCAACCCGTCTTCGCGGAGTGAACTGGCTACGTCCTCGACGCGTTCCTGGATGGCTTCGCGATCAATCTCGGAAATGCCCGAGAGGGTGAGCTGCACGACCGCTGTGCTTCTGTCAGCGGAGATATACGGGTGCTGAGGATCCAGTGGATCCACAACCCTCTCGATGTTGGGCAAGACGCGAAGGTGTTGGATGGCCTGACCCATTTTGGAGCTCGGGGCCGGTGCGGTGATCAGTTCACCTAACGGTGCCTGTACGACCAACTGAAGGCTTCCGGAGCCCTGTTGTGGGTCGGTCGGAAAATGCTGTTTCAGCAGATTCATGGCCTTGCTGGATTCGGTACCAGGGACATCGAAAGTACCTTCGCTGAACTTCATGCCGCCTAAGGCGACCGTCCCTACGCCGACTAGTACCGCCAACCAGGCAGCGATCGTCGCGATCCGGTGGCGGCCTGCCAGCCTTCCTATTCGGGCGAGAAACAAAGCCATGGTGTCCTAACTGTGGAGAATGAAATTGGTCCGAAACGAACCGCTGCTTCCAATACTCACCATTCGGTCAGGTCTGGACATCCTCTGGTTGCGGGTAGCGATCTACCGTGTTCGCAGTAGACCACGTCTGTTCAGGCCCCCGTGGTCTCGCGGGCAATCACCTTCAGGCCGCTGATGTGCTGACTTATCGACTCCGCCTCCACTTCCAGTTGTTCGCCGGAGAGGATATAGCCAATCAGTTCGCGGACGTTCACCTCATTGTTGATGTCAATCGTCGAAATGGTTGGAGTGGAGGCCAAGGCCACGGCAGAATTGTCGACCCCGATGACACCGACATCGTCTGGGACCCCGAAGCCACGCCGCTGGGCCGCCCCCACCATCGCAAGGGCAACGTCGTCGTTGTAGCACGCCAGCCCCACCCTCCCGGCGGGCAAGGAGTGCAACGCGGCCAGCGCTTCGTGGCTGGTTAAGCCAATTTCCAGGGTAGGAAGGACAATCATGTCATTTCGGCCCCCGAACTCGGTCACGCCATTTACCCGATGCGGCGCACTGTATTTCTCCCGCTTGTCCACTGGGCGGACAGCAATGATCTGGTCATAACCCTGTTCCATCAGATGCGCGGCCTGCAAGTGGCCTATTTCTCGGTCCACGGCTGCCTGCGCAGTCGGAAAGAAGCCCATGACGTGTACACCCTGGCGCTTAAGTCGCGATGTTTCCTCATCACTGAGCTGCGCCATGGCGACGACTGCATGGGGTCGCAATCCCACGATTGCGTCCTGAAGGGTGTTCCCGGAGGAGGCCAGCCGGAGAAGGTTGGTAAGCCCGGCCTTCGCCAAACCGTCAGTTAGGAGGTCCACAAATTCCCGGAGCGGAGGACCAAAGGTGACGTCAGGGATCAATGTGATGACGATGTCACTTTTTCCACGTGCGAGGGTGCGCCCGGCCAAGGATGGCCTGTACCCCATGGCCTCGGCGGTATGCCGAACGAGCGCTACGGTCTCCTCTGTGAACAGGTGGCCGCGGCCATTTAAAATCTGACTCACCGTCGAGCGCGATACACCCGCACGCGTCGCCACATCAGCACTGCTGGTCATCCATTCCCCATTCGTCGACCCGCCACATCAGAAAATTGCATTGACGCGTGACAACAGTCTATTGGAGAGCGCACAAAATGCATAGACGTCACGGGTTGACGCGTGACAATGCCCGTGTTTCACTGGAAGGCGTTAGCCTGCCGATTTCTGGTCTCAAGAAAATGCCCAGACCGAGCGGCCGCACCATCTCTACAGCCGGAGGGCAAATGACTCGCTCCTACCCATTGCAACGAGCAGTGATAGTCAAAGATGCGCAGGGCCGCGACACGGCCCTTAGTGAAGCCGTCCAGGAACTCATTCCAGAAGCCCTGAGACAGCGGACAGGTATCTCAGTAACCCGACAAAGCTGGACGGAGTACAACGTGGCAGTGGATATCACAGTCCCATGCGGCCAGATCCATGAACGCCATAGCCATGTCACGAATATGGCAGAGCTTTCGTAAACTCTCCCCGACCACGCACCACAGGCCAAGCGGACCATTCAGACCCTGACGAACAGCGTCTCCAATCAGCGGAGGCAGGCACCCGACGCGCCGAACCGGCGAAAGACCGTACCCGGGGCACCACACATGATTTGGTGCATAGGACGTTCTGACGTCGTCTGGTGCGCTTTATGAAGGGTCAACTCCGCCTGGCGCCCCCACACTTTCAAATTCTGTTGGACGGCGTCGCACCCCGGGCTTCCGGTCGGGTCCACGAAGTGAAAGTGAATCCATCCTCGTAAGGACCCCCCGTGCCACGAAGGAACTCATGCCCCAGCACCCACAAACCCAGCCGGACTTCTCTCAGTCGGACCGGCGGTACGTAACACCGGCTCCTGATCCGGCCAAGCCCACAGCTCGGCACCGACGCGCGGCGGCCACCGAAAATCCCGGACAAAGCGCCCTAGCCTATACATTCGTCTGGACATCCGGACCATACCGGACCGAACTCCAGCTCGGGGGCGGAAGACTAATTGGCACCGAATCAGGCGGCACCGGTGGTGAGGAGGGCCGTACCGCCACTGCAGTACACGATGTACTGCCACCGCCGGATGTGCCCTGACCTCCTTCGGCAAAGGATTGGTACAACGAGTTCAGAACTCTCCAGTGCCGTAGCCAATCGGCGTTAAACAAAAGCAGGGACTATGAGTACAGACACCAAATCACCACTTGAGCCGATCCCGGCGCTGCCAACGAATCGCTGCCCGTTCGATCCGGACCCCCGCTACGAGACCATCCGCACAGAGGCCCCGGTGCTCAAAGTGAGCACGCCTGCGGGCTTCGACGTATGGATTGTCAGCGGCTACGAGGACGCAAGGACTGTTCTGGCTGATGCTGAAACGTTCAGCAACATCGATGCGAGCTCTTCACATCTCATGGGGGACAAAGACAACCTGGGGGCTCCTCCGCCTCCCGGCGTGATGCTCAGACATGACGGCGACTCTCATTCCCGGCTTCGCCTCCGTCTTGCCCGCGAATTCATGGTCAAACGAGTGGCCAAGCTTGAGCCCTACATTCGCCGTCTGGTGAAGGAACATATTGACAGTCTGGCCGAACGCAAAGGCCCGGTAGACCTCTACCGAGAATTCGGGCTACCGGTGCCTGCGCTGGTCATCAGCGAAATTTTGGGAGTCCCGGAGGAACAGCGGGACGAATTCGAACGCGCGACGGCCTCCCAAGTTGACCTGACCCTAAGTTTGGAAGAACGCCAAGCAGCGGCGATGGAAAGTGCAGGATTCTTCGTCCGCTTGGTTCAGTCGAAGATGGATGAACCCGGCGACGACCTGCTCAGCAGGTTGATCGGCGAACCGACCGAACGTCCAATGGACGCCCAGGAACTGCAAGGAATCGCCCTGCTCCTGCTGGCGGCAGGCCATGACACGACGGCGAACATGATTACTCTCAGCACGTACGCCTTGCTCAAAAACCCCGAACAGGCCGCCAAACTCCAGGACACTGCCGTTCTTGACACCGGCATCGACGAACTCATCCGGTACCTGAGCATCATCCACAATGGAGTCCTACGCAAAGCCGTCAAGGACGTGACCATCGGCGGCCAGAAAATCAATGCCGGCGACCATGTGGCCGTCGTCCTCGAATCGGCCAACCGGGATCCTCGATTCCTCGACGACGCAGACCAGTTGGATCTCGAACGTCATTCAGCGCACCTCGGCTTTGGATACGGCCCTCATCAATGCCTGGGGCAACACCTCGCGAGGCTGGAGCTGCGCATCGCACTCCCCGAGCTTTTCCGTCGTCTCCGAGGACTCAGGGTTGTTACCCTGCAGGGGGAAATCCCCTTCAAGAACGACATGCTCGTTTATGGAATCAAGAAACTAATGATCGATTGGGATGAGGTCATCGCGTGAAATTCGACATCAACGTGGACAAATGCGTAGGCGCCGGAGTTTGTGCCCTCGCAGCTCCTGAGGTGTTTGACCAGAATGACGACGACGGCATCATTGTTATCTTGGACCCGAACCCGCCTCGGGAGCAGGCACAGCGAATCCAGGATGCTGCGACGCGCTGCCCGGCAGCCGTCATCACCAACGTTCAACCATGAGCCGCTCCGGCGGCATGGACGCCAAAGTAGTCATAGTGGGTGCGTCCGCCGGTGGCGTCAGCGCGGCTGAAGCACTCAGAGCACGCGGCCATGCGGGGCCGATTGAGCTGATTGGTGCGGAGAAACACGCCCCCTACGACCGTCCGCCCCTGTCCAAACAGCTCCTCAAAGGCGAACTGCTGGCCTCTGACGTTGCTCTCAGAGCCAGTAACCACCTTAAGGACCTGGACGTGACGGAACGATTTGGAGTCGGGGCTACCGCCCTGGACACCAGAACCCGGACGGTGACATTAGCCGACGGGACGCAGACGGACTATGAGCGCCTCATCATCGCCACAGGAGTATCAGCCCGACGATTGCCCAGCTGGAACTCAGTTGGCGGCGTGTATACCCTTCGAACACTCGACGAGGCACTTGCTGTGCAGGCGGCCATTAGGGGCGCCAAAAGGGTTGTGGTTGTCGGAGGTGGATTTCTGGGGACAGAGATCGCCGCCGTGGCATTAACTCTGGGCGCTGAGGTCGTGCTGGCAGGCAAAGCATCAGCATTGTTGGAAAGTTCCTTGGGCGCGGCCATCGGAGAACAGGTAGCCAGGTTGCACATATCCAGGGGAATCCAGTTGATCACCGGCCCCGCCGCAACGGTTCACCAGTTGCGGGTCCAGGACGGACAGGTCACTGGTGTCGAATTTCGGTCCGGGGAGTTCGTGCAGGCTGACCTCGTGATCCTTGCGATTGGTTCCGAACCTGCCGTGGACTGGTTACGGTCAAGCACTCTCTCCTTGACCGACGGCGTCGACTGCGGCTCCGATTGTTCGGCGGAGGAAGGAATCTACGCTGTGGGAGACGTCGCAAGGTGGCACAACCCCCTGTTCGATGTGTCGATGCGGATCGAACACAGAACTAACGCCACCGATCAGGCCATCCATGTGGCGGAGCGCATCCTTGACGGGGACACCGCCGCATATGCTCCCGTGCCCTATTTCTGGTCGGACCAGTTCGAGGTGAAGATCCAGGCCCACGGCTACCTTCGCGGTCATGATGAAGTGAAGATCATCGAGGGAAATCTGGATGAGGGACGCATGATCGCTATCTACAGAACAGGCAGGACGCTGACAGGGGTAGTCGCCGTCGGGGCAGCCAAAGCGCTGCGTGAATGGCGTGGACACGTAGCTACCAAAATGGACTGGCAGGACGCTGTCAGCCTCAGTTGACCACCGAACTCAGGAACGCACACGCCGAAAGGGAAGATCACAGTTGGTATGAGCATTATTTTGGCGGCCGCTCTCCTATTCCTAGAAACCCAACAGACGATGGGCCAGCAACCGCTGTATGCGAGAATGGTATCTGCGATTAACGTGGCGCTCCCATTCTCAGACGCCTTCCGCTGCAGTGAGGACATTAGTCCATGAACTCAAAGCCCCTTCGCCCATCAAACGACACGGCTCATTCCATTAGCCTGGTTCTACTTGACGGTGACTACTCGATTTGCCGGTTCGAGCCGAAGACTCAGGTCCCTCCCCTTAGCGGTCCCTCCGACATCTACTCCCTGACGACCACCCATCTGGAAACCTCACTGGTCTGCAGCACTGCTGCAGTACCCGCGGGAGGCCGAACGGAGTCTGCCTGGCGAGTCCTATACGTGGAAGGGCCTATTCCTTTTGACCTTACGGGCGTTGTAGCGGGGATCACCTCAGCCGTCGCGGCCGCCGGGCTTCCCGTATTTGTCCTTTCTACGTTCGACAGTGACCTGCTACTGCTCAGAGACGAGAGTCTGACCAAAGCCATTGCAGCCTTGAACGGAAGCGGCTACTTGGTCGCAACACCAGCCATCACGTAGCAAGCTTGGGCCCGATAGGAGAGCCGTGGCCGTAGCATCTACTGCAGACGCGGCTCTCTTGCCGGACTCGTACGTGGCGCGACGTCTACCAAGCGGCCACACGTCTCCGATGTTCGACCTCGGCAAGGCCCTTCTTCAGTTCGTCGGACGTCAGCGTGTTGACCCCAGCGCGGCTCGTACCAAAGACTTATCCTCTGTTCTTGGGTGCCCGTAGCGGGACATGACTAGAACTCCCTGCGCAGTCTTGCCTCTTCAACGAGCTCAGTCATCCACGGCCTGTGGCCCCGGTTCAGTGCCATCCCTTCCGGGAGACCGTGCACAGTTGGGATGGAATCGACAATGTCTATGGTGATGCGACCTCCGGCCAACGGGGCATTCGTGATGTGCAGGTCCCCGTAGGAGGCCGGAAGAACGGGGTCCATCCAGAGCCCGCCGCGAGAGACATGCGTGTCGTATCGCATCAGGCTGGTGACGAGAAGAATCGGAGTTGTCGCAGCCCACGCTTGAGGTGAACAGGCCGTGGGATACGGCACCGGGGCAACCAGGCGATCGCGGCTAAAGCCACAGAAAAGCTCAGGCAGCCGTCCTTCGGAAAATTCCGCGGCCTCCAACAGCGCTGTTGAGATCCGCTGAGCCTCCTCAACAAACCCATAGCGCAAAAGCCCCGCGGCAATAATCGCATTGTCATGCGGCCAAACGGACCCGTTGTGATAGCTGACTGGATTAAAGGCCCCCATATCACTGGCCAGCGTTCGCACGCCCCAACCACTAAACATCTGAGGCGACATCAGATGTTCGGCCACCAGCCGGGCCTTGTCATCATCAACGATGCCGAGCCACAAACAATGACCCATGTTCGAGGCGCATGCGTCCACCTGGCGCTTCTTACCGTCCAGAGCCACCGCATAGTAGCCCCGCTCCGGAATCCAAAATTGCTCATTGAACTTCTTCTTGAGTCTTGAGGCCTCATCTGTTAGCTCATCACCCAAGGGCACTTCGCCGGCGTCGTAGGCCATCCACGCTCGTGCCATCAACGCGGTGTAGACATAGCCTTGAACCTCACACAACGCTATCGGAGGTTCTGGCAGGGAGCCATCAGCGAAATTTATGCCATCCCAGGAGTCCTTCCAACCTTGATTGATCAGACCCCGGGGATTGAGCCGCTCGTATTCTACAAACCCATCACCGTCTTTGTCCCCGTAATACCGAATCCAGTCGAGCGCTCGGTCTGCGTGCGGAATCAGCGCGGCAATGGTGTCCTTGGCAAAGCCCCACCGGCTGACTGCTCCGAGAAGCATTACAAATAGAGGTGTCGCATCGACACTCCCGTAGTACGCCGGTTTCCCGCTAAGGGAGAGTTGACTGGAGATGTCGAGCCTGACTTCATGCAGAATCTTTCCCGGTTCCTCCTCGGTCACCGGATCTACGACGGCACCCTGACGCTCGGCAAGCGTTTGCAGGGTCCCTAGGGCCAAGGACGGGTCCACCGGCAGCGCCATCTCCGATGCCCAAAGCGAGTCACGGCCGAAGAGGGTCATGAACCACGGCGCCCCGGCGGCGACCACGACTCGATCCGGGTGGTTTGGGTCCTCAATTCGAAGAGCACCCAGGTCATCGTAGCTGCGACGCAACGTGCGTTCGATGGATCGGTTTCCCATCTGGAGCACCGGGATCTTTGCAACCCACTCCCGCCGACGCTGGTCACGCGGCGACAACCCGTTCTCATCGGGATGAAGGAAGGGCGACTCCTGGCCCGAACTCTCATTGACCTGCACGACCGTCAGCGTCGTACTCCAGCTACCGTGCGACGGCACCGTTGCCGAGTACGCAATAGCGTCGGGCAAGACGTCCCCTCCCGGAGCCTCCACGACGATGCTTTTCTGAACGTTCTGCCAGGCAGCCGTTATGGTCAGCGTTTGAGCGTCTACCCGGCGGGTCTCATTCCAGCGACGATGAATCCGCGCCTCTTTTACTTCAAAAAGATCTGCAAAGTCCGCATGAATTCTCAGAACAACCGTGCATTCAGCCACGTCCATTGAGTGGTTATAAATGATGATCTGCTCTTGCAGTCCTGCGCCAACTTCACGTAATCGCTCAACAACCAGTGGGCTATCTGCATATTTGTCCGATCGTGTGATACGGCCTACAAACAGGGCACGGTACGGCTCCTTCGTTTCTGCCGCAAGCGGTTCAAGCTGCTGGCCGTCCACCGTGAGTTGCCAGCCGGAAAGAATCCGCGTGTCTTGGACGAAAAGTCCGTGTGGATCATCGCTTCGGAAGTCGCCGTTGCGTAACGAAATGCAGAAAGAGGATCCCTCCACCAAGGTGACCGTCCCGGGGCCTAAAGGACCGGCCCCAGTATCGGAATTCCAGCCAGCCATCGTTGGCTCCTCCAAGGCAACGCACGGAGCCACCATCAATGATGGTTCGAATAACTCCTGTCGCTTTCGCTTCTAGGAACGGACGCTACTCCTCTGGAACCAAAGACACCAGATACCGAAGATTCCCATGAGGCCACGACCTGGCTACTCACTAGAGCTATGCCAAGAGCTCTCGATCCAATCGATGTCCTTTGCGCTCCCGTTTTCCCACCGATAGGCGATCCATACCTCGAAGCCGGCGGACCTCTCGAACAGCTGCCGGTGTGCCGTTCCTTCCGAGCTCAGCCACAGCACACCATCGTCCAGGGTTACGGCGTCCACCGTGCCGTGACGCACTATGTGGCCATGGCGCCGAATCACTACATGTTGACCAACGAGGGGAAACCACTCGGTCTGCAGATGAAATGCCATTCCGTGCCCCGTTTCTCGTAGCCCGGGTTCCTTGCCTTGGCTGTCCAAGGCAAGGAACCTCGAAACCTTTTACGCAGGAACTAGATCCTGCCATGATGCAAGTTCAAGCCCGTGGGCGTCGCTCACCGACTTGTGGCATACCCTCCCCGCCGCAATATTGAGACCCGCGGCCAGGGATGGGTTCTTTTGCAAAGCCGCCCTAACGCCATGGTTCGCCAATGCAAGAGCATAAGGTAGGGTGACATTCGTCAGAGCATAGGTAGATGTGTTCGGGACAGCCCCAGGCATGTTGGCCACGCAGTAGAAAACGCAGTTGTGCACGGAGAATGTCGGTGTTTCGTGCGTTGTGGGTCGGCTGTCTTCGAAGCAGCCCCCTTGATCGACTGCGATGTCGACGAGGACGCTGCCTGGCTTCATTCGGGAGACGAGGTCGTTGCTGACGAGTTTGGGAGCCTTCGCCCCTGGAACGAGGACTGATCCGATGACCAAGTCGGATTCAACGACGGAGCGTTCTATTTCGTAGCTGTTGGAGGCCACTGTCTGAAGGCGGCCGCCGTATTGAGCGTCCAATTCACGCAGACGGGCGACGTTGATGTCGAGGATGGTGACTTGGGCGCCCAACCCGATGGCCATTGCGGCGGCATTTGTACCGGCCACCCCGGCGCCGAGGACGGTTACTTTGGCGGGGCGAACCCCTGGTACACCACCAAGCAAGGATCCTTTGCCGCCTGCCGGTGCCATGAGGGAGTTGGCGCCGACCTGAACGGCAAGCCTTCCAGCGACTTCACTCATGGGGGCCAAGAGCGGCAGGAAGCGTCCCTCTTGGACCGTTTCATATGCAATTGCGGTGACACCCGAAGACAGGAGGGCTTCTGTGAGGGCTGGCTCCGCGGCAAGGTGCAGGTAGGTGAAAAGCGTTAGCCCTTGCCGGAAATGACGGTATTCGGAAGCAACTGGCTCCTTGACTTTCAGCACCATGTTCGCTCGGAGCCAAAGGGCATCGACGTTAGTGACGATCTCCGCGCCGGCGAGGAGGTACTCCTGGTCGGTGATCCCGGATCCTTCACCGGCACCTTCTTGAACGAGGACTTCGTGACCGTTTGCCGTGAGCTCATGCACTCCAGCTGCCGTAACAGCTACACGGAACTCGTTATTCTTGACTTCTTTGGGGACTGAGATGATCATCCTGTTGCTTTCTGTATAAGAGGAATGGGCTGAAACGGAGGCGAATCTGGGCCGGCTGCCAAGACTGATGGCTGTTTCGGCGCCGCGGAATTCGGCTTAGGTAATGATGAGAGCCCCTGCCAGGCCCAGGGCGCAGACGATGGCAGTGGAGCCTCCTGCCAACGCGAGTGTGCGACCACCGCGCTTCAGCAGGGTTTTCAACCGGACACTTGTACCCAGCGCGAACATCGCCGTCGCAAGCAAGAAGCTTTGGATGGTTGTTGCGGCAGCTAGTACGTCCGTGGGCACAGGCATCGTGCTCCTGAGCAGGACCATAACCATGAACCCGATCATGAACAGAGGAACAATCGGAGGACGCTTCTTCCCGGCTACGGCTCCCGACCGCCGCTGACGCCAAGACAAAATCGCGACCGTCGGGGCGAGCATGAGGACTCGGGCGAGTTTGACTGTGACTGCTGTAGCCAGCGCAGTACCGCCGATGATCCCTCCCGCAGCCACGACTTGGGCCACCTCATGAATGGAAGCACCAGCCCAGACTGCGGCGGCATCGCTGGGGAGGCCCAGGAGTCCGGCAAGCAGCGGAATGCTTGGAATCATCAAGGTGCCGAACAGGACCACGAGTGCAACAGCAGTGACTGTTTCTTCCTCGTCCGCGTCAAGAACCCCTTGGACTCCGGCGACTGCGGCAGCGCCGCAGATCGAGAATCCGCAGGCGACCAAGAGGCTCTGCCGTGTGGGAACCTTGAGGATCCGGCCAAGCCCCAAGGTGCCGAAGATGCCCCCGGCGACTACCACGGCAGCCAGGATCGGGATTCCCCAACCTAGTCCGGCGAGGTCGTGAAGGGACAGCTGCAGGCCCAGAACGACGATGCCGAGTCTCAACGGCACCCTGCTGGCAACTGTGAGTCCTGCGGTGAGGCGTTCGGGAAGCAGACCGAGGTTGCGGGCTGCCAATCCCATGGCGATCGCGACGAGAAGCGGACTAAGCCCCCGAACTAAAAGTGTGATTCCGATTGCTACAACCGCACCACCGACGGCCACGCCGAGACCAGGGGCCAGCAGCGTCAAAGTGCGGCGTCGGTTGTCGGTTTTTACGGGCCGGTTCGCCGCTGCTGTCTTGTCATCAAGAGCTTCCATGTTTCCATGCTTACGCAGTACGAAGTCGGCCAGTAGAGGCCAGTCCTCTATGCAAGCATGCATTTCCGGCATTACTTTGCCTGATCGAAACTGCTGAGGGGCCCCCAAGCGTTGTGGCTCAGAGGCCCCTCGTGTTAGGGCAGTACGACTACGATCTCGGTGCTCTTCCGCTTAGCCGAGCTGCTCGGTTGACGCCTTCCGTGCTTAGGAAATTCCTGCCAGCGGGGCTCGAGAACCGTACGTAGTTGTGCGTTCGACCACCGGACGGCCGATGCCGGCACCGATGGCAACAAGTTCCTCCACGGTTTTCGCAGACCCGTGCTCGGAACCGGCCATCCTCGAAATTGTTTCCTCCATAAGAGTGCCGCCCACGTCGTTTGCTCCAGCATTCAGCATCGCCTGCGTGCCGGCGGTTCCCAGCTTCACCCATGATGTTTGGATGTTGTCTATACGGCCATGCAACATGATCCTGGCCATGGCGTGCACTGCCAGGTTGTCGCGGGGGGTTGGCCCTGGGCGGGCAATGCCAGCCAGGTAAATCGGCGAGGAATTGTGAACAAACGGAAGCGGGACGAATTCTGTGAAACCGCCCGTTTCATCCTGTATCCGGGAAAGCACGCGCAAATGCTGGACCCAGTGCCGGGGATGATCAACGTGACCGTACATCATGGTTGACGACGACGGAATCCCTACCTTGTGGGCCGTGGTTATCACGTCGATCCAGGTACTTGTGGGCAGCTTTCCTTTGGTCAATACCCATCGGACATCGTCATCCAAAATCTCGGCCGCAGTTCCTGGGATGGAATCGAGTCCGGCCTCCTTCGCGCGGATGAGGAACTCGCGGAAGGACAGCCCCGTGCGGCTGGCTCCGTTGACGATCTCCATGGGACTGAACGCATGGACGTGCATGCCGGGCACGCGGCGCTTTACAGCCCTTGCAAGATCGAAATATGCCGTGCCAGGCAGCTGCGGATCGATGCCGCCCTGCATGCAGACTTCCGTCGCCGCGAGCTTCCAAGCTTCTTCTGCCCTGTCCGCCACCTGTTCGAGGGACAATGAGTAGGCATCCGGGTCAGTACGGCGTTGGGCGAACGCACAGAATCTGCAGCCGACGTAGCAGACGTTGGTGAAGTTGATGTTCCGGTTCACCACATAAGTGACGTTCTCTCCAACCACCTCCCGTCGCAGGTCATCGGCCAGTTTAACCACCTGAGCCAGTAGCTCGCCTTCCGCGGTCATCATCGTCAGCGCATGCTCGTCTGACAGCTGCCCGGGATGAGCCTCAGCAGCCCGCAATGCAGCAACGCCGTCACCGCTCACCCGTGGTTTGGCCCCTTGAAGCGCCTTCGGCAACGAGGTAGAAGCCGCGTGCTCTCCTACAGCAGACCAATCACCGTAGACATTCTGGAAGTCGCTGCGAACAGCGGCCCGACGCCCTTCGGTGTCCACCGTCGCATGGAGATCGGTGCGGCCCAGACCCTCGAAGGTCAAGTCGGGTTCCTGCCATGGCATGCCGATGGGGCGTCTTGTTCCGTTGCTGATTGACCGGTGCACCAAGCCCTCGTGATCCATCAGGGCGCTTACATGCTTGGATACCCTCGGATCGATCCAGGGTTCGCCCGTCAGGGCATATTCCGGTTGCGCGGCCAGACGGGCACGAAGTGTGAAGCCCGCTTGCTGCGTAACTTGCCGAAGCACATCGAGGGAAGGCCATGGGCGTTCGGGGTTCACGTGATCGGGTGTAACTGGAGAGACCCCACCCCAGTCGTCGACTCCGGCCGCCAGTAGTCGAGTGCATTCGTCGACGTCCACCAAGTTGGGTGGGGCTTGAACGCGCATTTTCGGCCCCAGGAGAATTCGCGTTACGGCTATCACGGCAAGATACTCCTCGATGCCGAGGTCCGGCACGAGGTGCATAGCGGTTTTTGGTTTGGCCCTGAAGTTTTGAACAATGACTTCTTGGATGTGAGCATACTCGCGGGCTACCTTCCGCAGCGCAAAGATGGTCTCGGCACGTTCCTCGGTTGTTTCGCCGATGCCTACCAACAGCCCTGTTGTAAAGGGAACCGATAAGCGTCCAGCGTCCTCCAGAACACGCAAACGCAACTCTGGATCCTTGTCGGGTGAGCCGAAGTGAGCGGCGCCTTTCGTCCTGAAAAGCCGCTTGGAGGTGGTCTCCAGCATCATGCCCATCGAGGCGCTGACGGGCTTCAAACGACCCATTTCTTCCCACGTCATTACACCCGGGTTCAAGTGTGGCAGGAGTCCTGTCTCTTCGAGGACTCTGACCGCCATTGCCCGAACATAATCGAGAGTCGAATCGTAGCCATGCTCATGCAGCCACGTCGCCGCTTCCGGCCATCGGTCTTCCGGCCTGTCGCCAAGGGTGAACAGGGCCTCGGTGCATCCGGCTAGCGCACCTTCCCTTGCCACTTTGACGATCTCGTCTGGCGACATGTAGGGTCCCCTGCCTTCGCGAGCAGCCTGGTCAGGCGTCTCTACGAACGTGCAGTAGTGACAGCGATCCCGGCACAATCTTGTGATCGGGATAAATACCTTTGGAGAGTAAGTGATCGTATTCGGACGCCCTGCTTCGCGGAGGCCGGCGTCACGCACCCGTGCCGCAACCACGCAAAGCCTTTCCAACTCCCCATCGCGGGCGTCCAGAAGGGCAGTAGCCTCCGCCAAATCAAGCGACGCACCCTTCTCCGCCCGGGTGAGGGCCCGGCGAACTTCTCGTACGTTTGCTGTGCTCATGAGCCAGTACTTTCAGCTAGTTCGTTCTGAACGAATTCTTATGTCCTTGCAAGCTCCGTCACTGCCCTGACGAGATCAGCAGTGGAGCTCGAATTAATGTGCGTCAAGGTGGGGGCCACGACTGCCCTCATACCGAGGCCGTCAATACTTGCCGCCTCGGTCTCATCGACCTCGTCAACGATGAAGAAGTCCGCAAGATCCGCATAGAGCGACGCAGCAGCCAATGGAGTGTGAGGAAGTCCAGCGGAAGCCATCAAACGCTCGCGTAGTTTTGCGCGGTGAGCATCACCGGGATTGCTGAATGGTGAACGTGACACGATCGGCGTCACTGCGACGACGGGCGCCCGTGAATCCCTCATGGCTGCACGTGTCTCGCCGACAGAAAGGATGGGCAGGATGCTGGCGATAGGACTGCTTGGACCCAGTACTACCAACGAGGCCGTTTCTAGTGCTTCCAAGACTGTCGGCGGAGTTTTTGCCAGCTCAATCCCGTTGTAGCGGACTTCCCGCACCAGCGGTTCTGCCCGGTGCCGGACGTGGAACTCCTGAAATGAAGTCCACTCTCCACCCTGTTCGAGCACCTCTGTGCTGACTTCTTCATCGCACATCGGCAGTACCCGTGTGGCCACCCTATTAACCCTGGCCAAGTGAGAGGTTACATCGGTGAGGGAATTACCCTCGCTCAGCATCCGGGTCCTGAGGAGGTGCGTGGCAAGGTCCCGGTCCCCGAGGTTGAACCATACGTCTTCGCCCAATTCGGCCAGTGACGACATCGCCGTAAAGGACTCATTCTGCAGGCCCCACCCCCGTTCCACATCCTGTTTGCCGGCCAGACCATAAATCACAGTGTCTATATCGGGACAAACGCGCAGGCCGTAATGCCAGAGATCATCGGCAGTATTTACGACCAGCGTCAGTGACTCCCGGCCGATGCCCTCAGCAAGGGAACGCCACAGCCGCGTTGCACCGATGCCGCCCCCGAAACACACAATGGACATGAGCTGCCTAGTCCTTCGTCATGGTGTTCTCACCGAAATCGAACATTTTGCTAAGGGCGTCCACTTCCGCTTTACGCCAAGAGGCCGGGGCGGGTTCCTGGATCATACCGGTTTCCTTGAGGTAGGAAAGAGTAGCTTCATCTTGCTCCAGTGGATTCCCCCACGTGTGCTCGAAAAACAGAGTCTCAAACGGTGCCCGGGGTCGTTGGCCTCCGGCCTGGGCGTCCTCTGCAGGATAACCAACAAGTTGGAGCTGAGCAGGTGTCACGTCGTCGGGAAGTCCCAGGATCGGCTTCATGGCATCCCGGTCGCCAGAGGCCAGGCATGAGCCCAGGCCCTGATCGACGGCGGCCAGGACTGCACTTCCGATGCCAAGGCCAACTTCGATGGCGCTGAGCCACTCCGCGAAATGCCTGTCCCCCTTGAGGACGTTGAACTCAGGTGTCTGCAGGACCCCAGAATCCACCTTTTCCTCGGTCCATCCCTGAGTCGAGTTCAGTGCTCCCACATCAATGAGCTCCATGAGCAAATCCCGCATGTTGTTCCACGCGCTCAGGTCAACGACCCACACAATGATGACCGGAGCCAGCTGCGCCATGGTCTGGTTGTGCAGCGCATTGACGATCCCGTCAAAGATGTGATCCGGGGTTTCTCCCCTGGTCAGCACAACAGCTTTGCGGAGTTGATGGGTGTTGGCCTGGGAGCATTGAAGCCGCGCTGCTTCCAAAATGACCTGGATCTTTTGCTTCTCCACGGGCCGGTAAGGCTTGTAGTAGCGGATCGCTCGCCTGTCGCCGACAACCTGCTTGAAGTCCATTGCACTCCTCAATAGTTTTTACTCGCTCATTGCCCCGTCCTCGATTCCTGTGCAGAAACGAATGCTGCAAGAGAACTTTCAGCACGGGGGTACTTTTGCAGTATTGTCGCTGCGATTTTCCTTCGGTAGCCGGTCATTTGTCATGGAGTCATTCCCAAAACGCATGAGTCAGGGGTACCGCCGGGCGCCTCTCGTCAAGGTGACGAAAATTGGAAGGTGACACACCGTGGACCTGAGCCGCAGCTGCGTTTTTACGGTGCAGTCAGGAACCGAGGATGGTGAGTCGGTGTACCAGCGCACTTGGCGTGTGCACCGAGTCCGGGTCGAGGTCGTCGGGCTCTACCAGTTCCTCAATTTCAACAATCGTAACTCCGCTTGAAAGCACGAAAAGAGAGTTGAGTTCCCTGTCGGATTCACGGTAAATGAGGTTGCCGTGACGGTCCCCTTTCCACGCACGGATGAGGGCAAAATCCGTGGTGATGCCTCGTTCAAGGATGTATGCGGTGCCACAAATTTTACGTACGTCTTTTCGGGGCGGGGCAATAGAGACGCCGCCCGCAGTGTCGTGTTTCCAAGGTCGGTCGTCCACCGATCTTTGTCTGACAGAAGCCTCTGGTGCGTAAAATGCCCGGACGCCCCGCCCTCCAGCCCTAAGTCTTTGGACCAGGGTGTCACGCGAGGTAAGCTCGACCTCGAGTTCACCCCCGAGATATTTTCTGGCGATCTCGGTGTTCTCTCCAACGTCTTGGGCTATGACCCGTCTTACCTGGCCGTCCGAAATTAGCGGGTCGAGGCCCCAATCGACAAGTCCCGAGTAGTCGGAGACAATTCTCAAGTCACCCACTCCGGAATCGTGAAGAGCTTGAACGAGCCTGGAATCACCTCCCCCGATGCCACAGCCTCCGACAGCTATCGACGAGCCTCTACGGACGTCTGCTACCGCTGCTGCCGCGGTGACCATCAACCTGTCCACCCGGGTTCCCCCGCATCCAAGGGCAGAACCCGGAAATGACTCTTGATGAGCTGATGTCTAGGAGCCAAGGTAATGCTCTACTGCCGAGACCACAGCTTCAACGCTGTGGAGTAGCTCGTCCAGTACGGCCCCATCCGCGACCAGGGGTGGGCAGAGCACCAGCATTGCACCGCCTCGATCATCTGCACGGGTCAGCAAGTTGACCCGCTTCATGGCAGCGGGTAGTACCTCTCGAGTGATTGAAGCCACTTCGAGTGCAGTCAGTTCCCGTCCGATGTGACGGTCTCCGGTGAATTCAACGACATAAAAGAAGCCAGTACCCCGCCAGTCCTTCACGCACGCATGATTTTCACGAATCTCGTTCAGCCCCTGTTGCAGCCTTGGTTCCTCATCACGCACGTGGTGCAGGATTCCTTCATCCCGCATGGCGGTGAGATTCGCGACAGTCACCGCTGAAGAGACCGGATGGCCGCCCCACGTAGTGCCATGGGAAAACATCCCTGCGATCGGGGAGTCCATCAGCGAGCGAACGAGACTATCGCGGATGAGAACTCCGCCGAAGGGGGCGTATCCCGAGGTAACTCCTTTGGCAAAGGTGATGATGTCCGGATCCGCGCCGAATCTGGTGCTGCCAAACCACTCGCCCACTCGGCCGAAAGCCGTGATGACTTCATCGGCAATGAGAAGGCACCCAATCCGGTTGCAAATGCTACGTAGTTCCTGCCAGTATCCCTCGGGTGGAACCAGCGCGCCGCCCGCATTCTGCACGGGTTCTGCGATGATTGCCGCGATGGTGTCGGCTCCCTCCTCTTCAATGATTTGAAGAAGGGCCTGAAGGCTTGGAAGCTGCGCAGCGGACTCCCCTGCGCCGACGCTGTCGTTGTGGGTGTTCGGAAAATGACGCACGCCCGGAAGAAGCGGGCCGAATGGGTCCTTAATGCGCTCGATGCCCGTGACGCTGAGCGCCCCCATGGTCGTTCCGTGATAGGCCATGTCACGTGCGATGAATTTAACTCGGCGTCCCTCACCTTGGCTTAGGTGGTACTGACGGCTGAACTTGAGTGCAGACTCCACGGCCTCCGAACCGGAGCTCACAAAGAACGTTGTACCTAGGCCAGCCGGACCGAGCTCGGAAATCAGGGTCGCCGCCTCCACCGCGGACGGATGAGCGGCAGACCAGTTCGTCCAATAAGCCAGCTGCTGCATCTGGGCGGCTGCCGCGGCGACGATGTCCGACCGGCCGTAGCCCATGTTAACGCAGAACAATCCTGAAAGCCCATCCAGATACCGGTGCCCGGTGTCGTCGAAAACATATGCTCCTTCTCCTCGAACGATCACGGGCAAGTCCGCATCCTGCCATGTGGACCGTCTCGTGAAGTGCGGGAGTAGATGTTGCCGGGCCTGTGCCCGGAGGTCTGCGGTGGAAATGGTCATGGTGCACGTCCTTTATAGGCAGCTGGGTTCTGTGGTTCTCTGGCGGGCCTTGGAGACGAATTTTGCCAGGCCGGCCGTATCAGACAGGGTTGGGAACAGCTGCGGTCACCGTCGCTTTTGTCACCACGTTGTCGTTCGAATCTTTGACGCTCACCGCGCAGGTGACCACCATCCACTCGGCCTCACCTTCAACCTTGAGTACCTCCCCGGAGATGCGGTGCATCGTGTCAGGGTAGGCCACCGACGTGAGCCGAAAACTGACCGACCGCACCACAGAGCGTGGCCCGAGGGTCCGCGTTACCGCTTCCAGGCACCAATTTCCCAGGAGGAAGCCCGGAAGTATGACCCCGTTCCATCCCTGGGCCTTGCAAAGCTCATCATCGAAGTGCACTTGATGCGCGAACCGGATAGCGGCGCTGTAAAGGGTGGACTGCACGCGGCTCACGTTGCGCTCCAAGACGCCTAGCGGTGTACCCGGCTGATAGCCGGCGGGAGGCTCTGTTTGAATACTGTAGTCAGAAGCAAATCTGCTCGTAGCTTTCACGAATAACCACCTCTCCTTTCTGATCCGTGTAATTGGTTTCCCATGTCACAACAACAAATGTGCGTCGCGATCCGGCCTTTTCTTCCATCGAGACAAGGGTTTTCAGCCCCGAGAGACGGTCACCGATTTTCAGCGGACGCACCCACTGGACGGAGAGAGTTCCGCCAACCGACTGTCCAGTGCCGATGACTGGCCGATTTTCGATCACAATTCCATCCGAGGAGTATTTGCTCAACGGCACATACGGTCGGGTCGCGGCTTGATACAGCATCGGTGGAACAACGCGCGAGGTGCCCGCTGCGTCCGCTGAAGCCTCGCTGACATACGCAGGATGATCGTCCTCCGACGCATAGACATACTGTTGCACCATTGATTCGGTGATCTCGTCGCCGTCAACTTCGATTTGCCGACCGATCCACTCGAGGGCGTCGCTGGTTAGCAGAGTCCCCATCAGCGTGCCCCTTCCGAAGAAGCTGCATGAGCCAACGTTTCTACTGAGCTCCCAGCCGGCCTCTTGCATGCGATGGCGTCAATTTCAACCAACAAGCCCGTGGGTAAGCCGACTGACACTGTCGACCGTGCAGGGTAGGGCTCGTCAAAGAACGCCCGGTATGGCACATTCATTCGTTCCCAATCAGCCATTTCGGCCAAATAGACTGTAGTTCGTACCACATCTGCTCGATTAAGTCCGTGCCGAGACAGGGACTCCTCCAGGTTTTGGAGTGCCAGGTCCATCTGGGCTTCAAGGCCGCCTTTCACGTGGCCGGCCGCATCGCGGCCTATGTGGCCGGACGTAAACACAAGGCTGTCCGTCTCCCGGGTTTTGCTGTACGGCGGTAGAGGTGCGTTTGTCGTCATGATTCTCCTCTTTCTCTTAAGCCTGAGCGGTTTTGGTCAGAAACGACTTGAGACGGTGCTGCGCTTCAGCACCAAGTCCGAATGCCGCGGCTTCGGTTTCTTCGACTTGCTTTGCTGATCGACCCGCCTCGTTTACCGATGACCAGACAGCCCGCTTGATCGCTTCGTTGAGGTCGGGTGGCGTGGACGCCAAGAAATTCGCTGCTTCCAGGGCAATTGCATCCAGCTCTTCGGGGTCCACTACTTGAGTTGCGAGCCCGATGGCTAATGCGCGGTGAGCGTCGACAGGCCTGGAGCGCAGAAGCATGTCCATAGCTGGCCCGATGCCAACGAGAGATGGGAGGATGCTGAGCTGCCCAGCGACCGGCAATAGGGCTAGGCGCGTTCCCATAGCCGCAAAAGTCGCCGTGGATGAAGCAATCCGAATGTCACAGGCCAGGGCAAGATTCAATCCTCCCCCATATGCTGCCCCGTTGACAGCCGCGATTGTGGGCTTGCGGAGCAGACGTGGACGTTGGAAGACCTCGTTAAGGGCGGGATCGAATGCGGCGCTTGGATTGTCAACCAGTTCAGTGATGTCGTGCCCGGAGCAGAATGCGTGATGACCGGCCCCTCTGATCAACACCACCCTGATCTCATCGTCGTCCTCCGCTCGCAGGAACTCAGTCCTCAGTGCCTCCGCCATCCGCTGCGTCATGGCATTGGACTTCGTCTCGTTTGAGATGACCAAAGACAGGACGCCCTGTCTAAGGTCACTCAACAATTCACCTGTCATCGACCATCAGCTCCATGTCGTTCGGCCGTCCCATATGCCCCTAGGCCATGGACCTGGCGGGGTGATTTTCTGTCATGGTTTCCCCTGCATCAGTGCGCCCAGCACCGCCGTCGAAGATGAATTCGTCCATCTTTGGCGAACGGGTGCGTTCCCAAAATTCGAGCAACGTCCACGGATGGTTGGTGATGACGCGCCCGGTGCTATTCCGGAAGCGGCTAACCAAACCAGGTTCCGTCCAAACCATCCGGTTCAGTCGTTCATCAATGGCCTGGTTGTACTCCTGGACGACTTCGGGCTTGACTTCGATTGACCGCTTGTCTTCTTCGATCAGGGTCTTGAGACACGCCAGGATGAATCGTCCCTGGCCTTCAGACATGAATGTTGCCCCGCCACCGTGACCGATGGCAGTGTTTGGTCCTTGGAGGGCAAAAAGGTTCGGATAATCGGCCATAGCCGTTCCCAGGTAGGCACGGAGGTCATCATCGCTACCAAACGTCTCGGCCAGCTTCTTTCCCTTGGCGCTGATCAGGTCAAGAGGCCAGAAATAGCGGGTGCCATGGAACCCCGTCGCAAAGCCAATGACATCGACCGTGTAGTGGTTGCCGTCCGCTGTCAGAATCCCTGTCTCATCCAGACCGACAATCTGGTCATTGACGAGAGTGACGTTTGGTTTCGTCAGGGCGTTGTACCACCCGTTGTCGACTACCAATCGCTTTGAGTAGGGAGGATAGTTCGGCGTGACCTTTTCAATGAGATCCTCGCGGTCGCCCAGTTCCCTGCGGATGTAAGCAGTGAGCTCCTCACGGACAGCATCATTTTCCGGGCTCGGCTTCAGACCTTCAGGGCTCTCCTGCAGGATCATGCGACGGTGTTCCCTGTCACCGAGCACAAAGTCGAGGTAGAACCGGTACCACGCCAGATAGTTGGGAAGGTTCCGGAGTAGCCAGCGCTTCCCATCGGTTACTTCACCTATCTCGGTGGGTTTGCGCGGGCGCATCCAGTGTGGGCTGCGGATAAAGATGAACAGTTCCTCCGCAACCTGGGCTACGGTCCGGGTGACCTGGACTCCGCTGGAGCCGCTTCCGAGGATCGCTACTCGCTTACCCTCAAGTTGCAGGTCATCCCGCCACCGGGCGGTATGGAACGTTTCTCCACGGTAGGTGTCGGAGCCGGGAAGATCGGGGATCTTTGGCTGGTTCAGCGACCCAACAGCGACGACAAGGACATCCGTGCTCATCGAATCGGCGACACCGTCCCGGGTGATGTCGAGTTGCCACTGAGACTTCTCTGCGTTCCAGGTGCCGGTTTCGACCTTCACTCCGAAGTGAATTCGATCCATAACCCCACGCTTAAAGGCTGAGTCACGGATGTACTGAAGGATCTCATCTCGTTTGACGTCATAGCGAGTCCAGTCGAGATTGGGCTCGACGTCCCATGCGTACTGGAAGGCCTGCGTATCCACGCCGCATTCGGGGTAGGTATTGTCGAACCAGATGCCACCGAGTTCTTGGCTCATTTCGAGGATCTCGAAATCAATCCCCGCTTCCGCCAAGCTGAAGGCAAGACCCAGGCCGCTCATGCCGGCACCGACGATGGTGACCTTGAGATTCCTGCGTTTCACGGCGGCCGGATCAAAAGTCACCTTACAGCGTTCGGGGTTGAGGTGATGTTCCAGCTTCGCGGTGAATGACCCATCAAGGCGTTCGTCGATGGCGGTCCTGGCGATGTGGAGAAGCGCTTGGGGATCGTTCACGACGTTTGTGTCCCTGAAGCCGTTGGATGCCAGACGCTCCAGTTCGGCCCCGGCTTCATCCAGGAATGCCTGACCGTCTGCGTCGAGTTGCTGTTGCCCTGCGCTCCAGCGACGCAGGCCGCACAGCCGTGCGTCCTCTGCCCACTTCATGTCGCCTGTGATCTGCGAGAGCGCGGCTGCCAAGACTGTTGGCTCGCTGGCTCGCGCGGCTGAAACGAACTCTGATATTGGTGTCGGCATGAATGCCCTCCTGCCGTGTGGCACTGTATGGTTCCCGGCGTTCTCCAACCCTTAAGACATTCGGGCTTGGCGTCCTAAAACGGGAAGTTCGGACGAAATCAGTATGGAAGCCCCAGGGCCTAGCCAGTAGACGCTGCGTTGCTATGCCTGCATGCGCCAAACGCATGACTTGCCATGCCAGGGCCCGTCGAACTGAACAGTCGGCAGCCCGATAGCGCGGCCGGTGAAAGGTGAAACCCTCCTCCGCTCACCGGGAGGGTTGGAGATTGCAGCAGGCGTCTTGGCAAGACGGTCAGAACCTCCGCCGCCCACGCAGAAAGTTGAGGTGCCCCTTTGGAATAACGAATCAGGTTAAAGGGCAAACGGAACCAGCCCACTCGATGGGGGCTGGTTCCGTTTCAGCTAGGTACGAACTGGTGGATTAATTGGCTTCCGGGTCGATTTCCGATTTAGGGATGGCTGCATCTTCCAGGCCGTACTTCTTGAGGATTTTAGCGTAGGTGCCGTTCTCAATTAGGGCATTCATTGCTTTCATCATGGGTTCACGCAGATCGCTGTCCTTCTTTAAGGTGAAGCACTCAACAGTTGGCGCGAAGACTGGACCGGTGACTTTCAGGCCACCGCTCTTGCCAACCGTGTAACTGCCGTTTGCCAGGGTCAGGGCAGCGGCGTCTACTCGCCCGCTCTTGACCGCAAGCTGGATGGCCCCTTGGTCCGGAAACGTCTTGATCTCGATGGCCGACTTACCGGCATCAGTGCACTGCTTGCTGAAGTCCTGCAGGTACTTCAATGTGTACCCACCAGTCACGTCTGCAATGGAATGGCCGCACATGTCCAAGGTCGTGTTTCCAATCTCAGGTGCAGAGTCCTGGACAACGAGCTTGTAACCGTCTTTGAAGTAGCTGACGAATGAGTATGTCTTTTTTCGATCAGTGGTCGCGGACGCTGCCGGCGCCCATGAGTAACTGCCTCGTGAGACTCCCAGAAGGCTCTCCTCGAACGTCGCGTTCTTGGTTTCGAACTTCACTCCGAAGTAGTCGCTGATTGCCTGGGCGAAGTCATAGTCGAAGCCGCTGACTTTACCGGTTTCGTCCACAATGGAGTATGGCGGGTAATTGATGATGGGTACGGTGAACCCGGCTGCGTATTTCTCCGGGAGACCATTCTTGAGTTCTGTCTTCGAAGAAGCGTTTTGGGGGCTGCTGCAGCCCGCCAATGCCCCAACCGAGAGAACGGCTGCAAGGCCAATGGCCAACATTTTGTTCTTCATCAAGCTCCTCAAACCTGAGCTGAACTGCTTCAGCTAATTCATCGAGGACGGTTCCCGACCTCTTGGCTCAATCATGCGAGCAACGCGGGCGGCTGGCTACACGCCTTCTGACTATGCCCGCCATGCGCAGAACGTATGACTTGGATCACAAAGATACTGAAGTTGGGCCAGATGCCCGCGACGAAAATGCCAGGCCCAACTTTGGCAAAACCATCCCTGGACTGTCAGTTCTGGAGTTGTTACGGCAACTATGCGCCAGCCATGCGCGCAAAAGCACGGTCATAGCCTGTTGCAACTAATTCCAAGTGGACGTCAGTCAGCACGGTGGAAAGGGCTACGAGGCCCCTGGGCGCAGCGAAGACGCCTTCGAGGAGAAGAGCCAGGTGTAACGCGGCCACGTCCGTGGAGTCGTGCATTACGTGCGCAGCTTGGGTCGGTTTCATCTTCTGCAGGTGAACATGCAGCATCGACCCAAAGCGTGTCACGATCACCGGCAACCCGTGGGCGCGGCCCGACATTTCGATCCGATCGGCCAATTTCTCCGTGGACGCGTTCATGCGCTCAATGGCCGGCCTGGTGAGGTGTTCAAGAGCAGTAAGGCCAGCGCGGGCAGATACCAGATGACCATTGAAGGTTCCGGAGTGCTTGATCGCTCCGGGTGTGGACTGGTCGAGGATCCGAAGATGCTTGGCCGACCCACCGACGGCTCCTATTGGGTACCCGCCCCCGATCAACTTGGCCATAATGACGAGGTCAGCGTCCACCTCGTACAATTCGGTCGCTCCTCCGTAGGCAGCACGCAACGTCTGTACTTCATCGACCACAAGCAGGGCGCCCGCTCTGTGGGAATGGCTCCGCAACGCTCGAACAAACTCGGGGTCAGCTGGGATGACTCCCCCCACCCCCAAACACGGCTCAAACAGCACCGCTGCAATGCTGTCGTCCAAGACCCCTTCTACAGCCGCCGCATCGTTGAATGGCACCCTAATCACTTGGGGGTGGGGTCCACTGATGAGCGGGGCAGAGCCGTGGTAACCGCCCTCGAACAGGACAAAGCGGTCTCGGCCCGTCACTGCCTGTGCGATCCGTATAGCCAGCAAAGCAGCTTCGGTACCCGAATTCGTAAAGCGAATCTTCTCGGCAGCGGGGTGCCGTTCGACCAGATGCTCCGCCAGGTCCAACTGCGCCTCGTGCGGCGCCGGGTATACGATGCCTTCACTGGCTGCAGCTATCGCTGTATCAACCACTGGCCCGAACGCATGCCCGTGAACCAAGGATGTGTAGTTGTTCAGGATGTCCAGGTAACTGTTGCCATCGCAGTCAGTGATGACCGGACCGGAGGCGCTGGTGATACTGACGGGATACGGGGAATAGTAGGTGATCGATCGTGTTTCACCCCCTGGAAGTACCCGTTTGGCTCGTTCAGCTACCCTCATTGAACCGGGCGTTCGGCCCTTGAACTCGCGGATCAAACCTTCGAAACACTTTGCACTGACCATTCAGCACCCTCTTCTTCATTCTTCGTCGTGACCCTCAGGCCTAAAGGACGCGGGCCAGAAAGTCCTTTGTTCGGTCAACCTTTGGGTTTGTGAGCATCTCCCGCGCGGGACCTTCTTCGACGACCGCACCATCTGCCATGAACACGACACGGTCGGCAACCTCCCTGGCGAAACCCATCTCG
Organism: Paenarthrobacter sp. 10L420; assembly: GCF_056395385.1. Classification (NCBI taxonomy): domain Bacteria; kingdom Bacillati; phylum Actinomycetota; class Actinomycetes; order Micrococcales; family Micrococcaceae; genus Paenarthrobacter; species Paenarthrobacter sp. 10L420. Next base: position 70,502 of record NZ_JBFTJK010000017.1, read on the forward strand.
TGGGTTACCACCACCATGGTCATGCCCTCCAGAGCGAGCTTCTTCATGGCTTCAAGCACCTCGCTCACCAGTTCGGGGTCCAATGCCGACGTAGGTTCGTCAAACAACATCACTTTCGGTCGCATGGCCAGACTGCGTGCAATGGCGACGCGTTGCTGCTGTCCACCGGAAAGAGATGCCGGGTATGCGTGGGCTTTATCCGAAAGCCCTACAAGGTCCAGGAGCTCGGTAGCATGCCGCTTTGCTTCAAGCTTTGATTGTTTCAGCACACCTACAGGTGCCTCGATGACGTTTTCGAGAACCGTCATGTGAGGGAACAGATTGAAGTGCTGGAAGACCATGCCAATATGCTGGCGCTGCCGGGCAATCTTTCGCTTGGACAGTGCATAGAGCTTTCCGTGTTGTTCGCGGAAACCGAGCAGCTCCCCCTCCAGGAATACTGCGCCTGCCTCTAATGGCTCCAGCAGGTTCAGGCAGCGAAGCAATGTGCTCTTGCCTGCTCCCGAGGGCCCCAGAAGGCAGACCGTTTCACCTTTGGCGACGCTAAGGCTGACGTTGTCAAGCACAGTGTGGTGGTGGAATTGCTTGCTAATGGATCGGGCTTCTATAACGGTCATCGGTTTTTGCCTCCTGCAGCCTTTACGGTGGTGCCCAGTCGGGCAGTCCCACGACCAAAGCGGCGTTCAAGCGCCCACTGGCCGACGGACATGATTGAAACAATGATGAGGTACCAAAGAGCGGCGACTACGAGCAGTGGCACGATCTGGTAGTTGCTCGCATAGATCTGCTGTACGGAGTAGAGCAAGTCCGAAACCGCGATAAAGGCAACGAGGGATGTTGCTTTCAGAAGGTTGATCGCATCATTGGCGATAGGCGGAATAGCAATTCGCAGGGCTTGCGGAAGAACGATCCGCTGGAGAGTACGAAGGTGTGTCATACCCAAAGACTCTGCCGCTTCAATCTGCCCCTTAGGCACTGCCCGGATCGAGGTCCGGATGACTTCCGAGGTGTACGCGGACTGATGCAAGACGAAGGCTACAACGGCTGCCCAGAAGGGATTGAGTAAATCGCCGGACGACGCGGACCAGATGGGGGTCTGGCCGGGTAGACCGACTGAGACCTCCGGGTAGAGCAAAGACACGTTGAACATGAGAACGAGAAGGACCAGGAGGGGAATTCCGCGGAAGAACCATACGAAGGCCCAGCTGATCGAACGCAGCACTACGTTGGGCGAGAGGCGCATATTGGCGATGATTGTCGCCAGGACCAGTGCCCCGATCATGGAAATGACCGTAAGTTCCAGCGTCAATCGCAAGCCGGCCACGACACGCTCTTGAAACATGAACTCTTGGATGACGGGCCAGTTCAATGCCTCGTTCTGGGACAAACTCAGAACGATGGACCCGGCTATCAACAGGGTCACTGCTGCGCCGATGAGCCGCCACACATGGAATTGTCTGGCAATTGGCGGTATCTCCCTTAGCGGGGCTTTAGGGACAGATTCCTCTTGTGTTACACCAATGACATAACTCATATCTTGTACCTTCGATTTTCTTTGTGGATGGCGTTCTGACACGTGACGCCACCGCTAAACACGGGTTTGGAGGCTGGATGGGTCCAGGACGTGGATCCGCTGGTCGAGATCGGGATCGGAAAGAATCGATCGCAGGACCTTTCCGCCGGCATTCATTGGTAGCTTCGAAAGGAAAACGGTGCTTTCCGGGATCTTTGCTCGGCTAAGTTTTTTGGCGCAGTGCTGTCGTAGGCTGTCGGCTAGCGTGGCTAGGTCTGAGTTCGACCGAGGTACGACGAAAGCCTTGACGACTTGCCCAAAAACCGCGTCTTCGACGCCGACCACCGCGGCTGTCACAACGTCAGGGTGTTCTACCAGCACATCTTCAATTTCCTTGGGGGCAATGTTCAGGCCGCCGCGGATAATCATGTCGCCGGCCCGCCCTGAGACATGGATGTTGCCCTCTTCGTCGACAAATCCAATGTCTTGGCTGTACACCCAGCCTTGGCGAATGCGTTGCTGCGTTAGCTCAGGTTGGCCAAGATAGCCCAACATGCGCGAGGGGCCGCGAAGAGTTATCTCACCGACCTCACCGGGCGGCAGCTCGCCGCCCTCGGAATTCCGTGCGACAGCTTCAAATCCGGGACAAACGCGTCCTGCTACGCCACTACCATGAGCTGACCCTGAAGGTTCCACGGCGGCCCCCGGACACTCAGTCAACCCGTAGGAGGCGAGCACCGGCGCGCCGGAAAGCGCCTGGAAATCTTTCATCACGGGGTCACTGACGGGAGCTCCCCCGGTATAGCTGACCCTGAGTGTAGAAAGGTCCGCTTCGTTCCGCGTTTCCGTATTCAGCATCATGACCATCATTGCTGGCACCATGGCCATGGTGGTCACGCTCCACTCCTCGATACGCCTCAAAGCAATATCGGGCTTAAACCGCTCCATGAGCGCGAGTGTGGCGCCATTGAAAATTGCCGAGGCAGCCGTGTAGATGGAGCCGTAGATGTTATGGAACGGAAGGCACCCCAGGACTACATCGTCCGAAGTCAATTTCCACACCTGCGTGTGAACTTTGTGTAGTGCCAGAACACTGGCGTCCGTGTGCAGAATGGTTTTCGGCTGGCCGGTGGTGCCCGAACTGAACAACACGAGGCGAGCGCTGGGCGCTTCCTCGAAACGGTTCTTGGGTGTGCCGCCACGGAGCTCGCGCCTTTGCCAGGGCCGAAGCAGCGGCAACTCGGCCGTGGAGTCCTGGATAAACCACGTCATCGACGGGTGTTCCGGCTGCGCTTCGTCAGCTAGTCCAAGCCTTTCCCAGGTTCCTGGTCGTGTCGAGAAAACCCAACCCGGCTGTGTGGCTGCTACGTAGTGGTCATACTCTGCCCGGGTACAGCCCGGATCAGCAAGAATGACAGTGGCATCAAGTTCCCGGACCGCCCAATACGCCACAATGGACTCAACACAGGAGTCGAGAAGTAGCAGCAGCGGAGAGCCGTTGACGACACCGTCTGCCTGAAGTGTCCGCGCCAGAGAAAGGACCTCCATTTCCAGTTCCCGCCATGTCATGGCAGTCCGGCTATCTCGGACCGCAATGCGGTCAGGCATTGCCAGGGCGTGAGCATGCAACGCCTGCACAGCCGCACCAGACTCGGTTGACGTTGAGCCCGGATGAATGATCTTCAAATTCTGGTTCAAGTAGCTGCCTTTCCTTTTTTGGCCGACGATGCCGGCTCTGCGTCGGGATTGAAGCCTCAACGCGGGGGCCTGAGAACTCGATCTCGCGCGGCCAAACCTTCAAAATCAGTCTCCGCGCCATGTGGGCCTCCTCACAAGGCCCCAGTTGTGCATGCGGGTCATACAACCTGAGCATGGGGTTCACACAGCCCCAACTACGGCGCCATTGCAGCCCTAAGCCAGCCGGCCCTTCCTTCGGTCATTTCGGATTGCTCCCAGGAAAAGTCCCACAGCCTCTTGCGAGAGGCTCGTATTGTCTGTCCAGACGATCGTGAGCGGGCGGCTTAGGACTATGTCAGACACGGCAACCTGCACCAGGCTTCCAGTCGCGAAATCGTCAGCCAAGGCAATTCCAGCCAAAATAACCGGGCCCATTCCAGCGATCGCAGCTGACTTGAGTGCAGTGTTGGAAGCTAATTCGAGGCTTACTTTGATTTCGTGCCCTGCTTCGGACATGGCTCGGTCCAGCGTGTCTCTAGTGCCGGAGCCCGGTTCACGAACAAGCAGCGGAGTAGCCGCCAGATCAGCTGCTGAAACCACCAACGCCTCAGCCCATGGGTGGCCTGGGGCAACAGCAACAGCTAGCCGGTCGGTACCAATCTGGCGATGCCGCAGGTTCGAATGAACGTTGGGCGTCTCAATAAGACCGACTTCGACTTTCCCGCTCTCGACGAGCTCCATCACTTCCAACGAATTGCCAACTGAAAGAGAAACCGCGGTATCAGGGGATTCGTAGCGGAGCATCGCGAGCCAATTCGATGCGTAATGTTCGGCGATTGTCATGCTTGCTGCGGCTCGAAGTGAAGAGTTTCGTTGCCTACTCAGTGCGTCAACTGAATGACGAAAGTCTTCAGCTGCCCTCAATAGAGTTATTGCCCAGTCAACTACCACACGCCCTGCAGGTGTGAGGGTAGAGCCACGTGCGCCCCGGCGCAGCAGACCGACTTTCAGATTGCGCTCCAACGCCGCTATCCGACGGCTGGCACTTGGCTGCGCCACTCGAAGTTCGGCAGAGGCTTGACCGATACTGCCCGTCCTTGCGATCGTGACGAGCAGATACAAATCATCAAGGTCAGGTACGTTGACGCGCACACCCGCCTCCTCTTCGCAGTAGAAGTGAAGCTATGCTGGGTCCGGCTACTGAGGTTCGGAAGCGCATTTCTAGGCCGAGAAGACCGGGCTGCGACGCTCGACAAAGGCCCGCAGCCCTTCCTTTACGTCTGGCCCGGTTCCTGCCACCATCCCGCGCCAAAACTCCATAGCATCTGCAGCGGGCACGCTCTGAGTCAATGTTGTGCGAATAACCCGCTTAACTGACGCCACCGACGCTGGAGGCATGTCAGCAATGATTTTGCCCATTTCGCAGGCGCGGTCCACTAGCCGGCCTGGATCGACCAACTCGCTGACGAAGCCATGTCGCTCTGCACGCTCAGCGCTCAACGGGACGCCCAACATTAACACCTCAGCAGCGACCGCTGGCGGCAGCAAATGCGGCAGCATTGAGAGTTGGCCACCGATCGGCACGATGCCCAATTTGATTCCCGGGGATGCGAAACTTGCATTATGCGAGGCAATCCGCAGGTCACTGGCGATGGCGAGACAGAATCCGCCCGCGTACGCAGCCCCATTTACAGCACTGATGACGGGTTTCGAAATCATCCCCGGAACAATGAACTCCTTGATATTGGGCTCGCTGAAGAGGACAGCGGTGTCACCTTCGAGTGCCTGCTTCAAGTCATGGCCTGAGGTGAAGGCCTTGTCGCCGGCACCGGTCAGGACGATAGCTCGGATGTCTTTTCGGGCATCCAGTTCGTGAAACAAGTCGAATAGCCTCGCTGACATGACGTCCGTGAGGGCATTGCGCTTCTCTTCCCGATCCATCGTCACAACGGCAGTGCTGCCGTCCACGATGTCAAGTCGAATCTGGCCGTCGCTCATAAAATTCCCACTCTCAGGTTGGACAAGGGACGGGCCGGCGGACTTGGCCAGCCCTTCCAAGACGCATGCATGAATTACGTGACAGCCCCTCAGCGATGCCGACTGACCCGAGTTCCGCATGCGGCACTTCTAGGAGTGCGGTTCCCAGCTTGTCATCAGGGTTCGAGCGCCGGTAGACGAATTACTGTCATGGGGACATGCGCGGAACGCATGGCCCGGCATCTTGGTCGGGCGTCTCCTAGTAAGGCGATTGGGAGCGCGGGCGCGCCGCGGGCCCATGCCCCAAGCCGGTCGAGGCACATGGCGCTAACCTCAGTGGGTTTGCCCAACCAAGATCAGCGTTCGATTGTAGGTGGCGAGTCGGAGCAGAGGGCGGGTTATCGGTTAATTTCGCGGCGGGATGTCGATCCAGATGTACTGCGTGGGAGTATCTGCGACGTTTTCCATCCGGTGCGGGACACTGCTGGGGAACCAGATGGAGTCTCCGGGGTCGAGGAAGTGAACTTCATCGCCGAGTATGACTTTAAGGCGTCCCGACAAGACGAACCCCCATTCCTCTCCTTCATGGGTGAACGGCTCCTCGCCAAACCATCCTCCAACGTCATAGTGTCCATAAATGGCCTCTATCGAATGCAAGTCTGTGGGAGAAGCCAATTCAAAGCGGGTGCCCGACGCTGGACGTGTACCAGAGGCAGGGTCGGCAACCCCACCAAAGGGCACCCTGTCCACTGCTTTGACTACCCGCCCCATGGATTGCGCCTGAGGCGAAAAGAAGTATGTGATTGTCGTGCCCATGGCACTGGCCAGGCGTGTCAGGGTAGAGATCGACGGCTCGACTTTCCCCTTTTCTACGTCAGAAACCAACGATGCGGACACTCCAGCTTTGGCGGCGAGCCCACGTATGCTGTAGCGATGCTGGCTCCGAAGTTCGTGCAAACGCTCTCCCAGGGCGCTTTGGCTCTCCTGCTTGCTGTTCATTCCGCCTCCACACCCTAAGCCCGCATCCAGGGAAGACACTTGTCCGGCCTTACCGCACAGACTGCGGAAGGCTCCCCGGCGATTCCCTCTTACTCTGACACATTCCGATGAGGCTCACCAGTACCGATCCAATATTTATTGGACCCGTATCGAACGTTTTCTCGATCTTTTTGGAGAAACGTTCGATATGACCGGGCAAATTTTGCACAAAGGCCATTGACTGTACGTTGCTGCGGGTCTAGGCTGGCGATCACGGCACGCGGATCGAAGAGATGGTTCGTTCGATATTTCGGACACACTGAGCCAGCCGGCACGGTAGGACGCCCAGCAGCCTCTGGCATCACAGTGCTCCAACATCTGCGGTTCCATGACGTCGAGAGAACGGGGCCAATTAATGAATATCAAAGAGCCGGATCTAAGTGATCTGCATCTCCTCGTCACCGTCGCCGCTACGGGCAGCATCGGTCAAGCAGCGACGGCCCTACGGCTTACACAGCCCTGCGCCAGTCGCCGGCTCGCCAGTCTGGAGCGTTCCCTTAAAGTCCAGGTTCTCCAGCGCGGCCCACGCGGAACTACCCTCACCCCCAATGGGCGGGTAGTTGTGGATTGGGCAGCCACCCTATTGCGCGCCACGGAACAGTTCACGAACTCAGTTGCAGCCCTCGGCAAGACGAGGAACGCGAGCTTGAATGTCGCGGTGAGCATGACGATTGCGGAGTACTACGCACCCAACTGGCTCGCGAAGGTTCGAACTGCAGACCCAGACACGGCAGTTACTCTAAGCATGGCCAATTCTTATGATGTCATCACCATGGTCGAAGCGGGCAGGGTCGACATTGGACTTGTTGAATGTCCTCAGATCCGCGATTCAGTCAAGAGCCAGTCATTCGGCATCGATGAACTGGCAGTGGCAGTCCTACCGGATCACGAGTGGGCTCGCCCCAACCGCAGCGTAACCGCGGAAGAACTTGTGGACACCGACCTTTTGGTCCGGGAACACGGTTCCGGCACCCGTGAAACACTGGACCAGGCCCTGGCAGCAACTGGCCTGACCGTCACCCCTTCGCTCGAACTCGCATCCAATACGGCTTTGAAGTCCGCCGCCCTGGCAGGCATGGGCCCAGTCGTTCTGCCGGCGATCGCCATGTCTCGGGAGCTTGACACTGGACAGCTTATCGAAGTCGATATTCTCGATCTCTCGCTTTCCCGCCCTTTGTCCATTGTTTGGTCAGACGCCGCAAAATTCTCGAACGAGGCAGGTCTTCTCCTGCTGAAAACCGCCCGTGAAGATCGACGCACGCGGAGCCGTGCACCTCGACTCGAAAAGATTGCAAGCTAGTCTCTCGACAAGCGAGCTTGGTTCAGCACGGCCACCCGCTTCTGCGCTGCCAGACTGGGAGTTTGAAATTCCGTGGTCTCAGGATAATCCGGAACACTAACGGCTCAGGTGATCGCTACTGAGGAGCCATTGAGAGGTCTTACGCATCGCTTCGTGAAAGTGCTCCGTGTCTGGTTGGTCCAGGAACCCATGCCGGGAGCCGGCGAGGACCTCATAGTCGAGTGAAACCTTGCCCGTGCGGAGTTCTCCGGCAAATTTTTCTCCCGATGCCCGCAAGGAGTCGTGGTCAGCGTCAATCATTAATGTTGGTGGGAAACTGGTCTGGTCGTGACCGCCCGGGAACGCATCCGGGCGGTCCATAAATTCCAATCTTCCGGCGTAGGCCCTGTTCATCTTTTGCACCGTGCCGGCCCGGAATTGCGTCAGGGCAAAGCGTCCGCGGATACGAGTGCGGAGCTCAGAACTGAGGGGTGGCAGTTTCGCATGAAAGGTTCCGTAGCAGAGGATGAGTCCTTGAGGGACATGCCCCTCGTCGCGTAAGCGGACAGTTGCGGCGGCGGCAAGGCAGGCACCAGCGCTTGCGCCACCGAGGTAGAACTTGCCGTCGGGGGCTTTTGCCCGGACCGAGGCGATAACATCCAAGACGTCCTCCAGGGGTATGGGATACCTGATGCCGGGCAGCTGTCCAGGTTTTGGGGCTTTGATCCAGCTCCACCGTGGCACCAGCCTGTAATCGACGGTGACAACCGGGCGCCCGGCAGCCGCCATTGCACGGGCGGGCGCATCGCTTTCGGCCTGGTCAAGGCCGCCGTAAGCGAAAGCACCGCCATGCAACCAGATTACGGGCGTCGCTTCCGTACCCGCGTGCGACGATCTGTAGTGCCGGATGGGGATGGGGCCGTGCTGTCCGCTGACGCTCTGGTCAGTCACAACCATGGCATCACTGGAGACCTGATGATCCTGGCTCACGCGCTCGGCACCGGGACAACCTCGCCGGCAAGCTCGATCTGGGCCAGGAAACGGTTCAGTTCTGCTTGCTTCCGGTACTCCGACGGTTTGCGGACGCACACCGGGCACCAGTGACCGCCGAGGAGGACAAGCCGGGGGCTTCCGGAGAACGTGTGGCCCTCGGCGCAGGTCCATTGCAGAGGTGTGCTGATGTCCCCGGCCGTGGTTTTGGTAGTGAGCAGGTTTCCGCCGCGGAAAGCTGCAGCATCCTGATAATCGGTGATGGACCAATCCAAGGGAGATTGGGTTTCGTCATAACCGTGATCAAGGAACGTTGGTGTCCGCGCAGGGCGTGGGGGCCAGAACGTGTCCCATCCGCCTATTTCTTCCCATTCCGCCCGGGAGCCGAAGTAGGCGGTGATGGCCTCGTCGTTGTTGTCCCGAACGTAGGCCATGGTTCCGCGGTGTTTGAGCGTGAGCGGTTTCATGACCAGATTCTTGATGATCCAGGTAGGGATTTTTCCGGCCATGCGCAGCCCGGGATTTTGGTCGAGGGCGCGGGTCAGGGCGGCGTCCACGGTATCCCGGCGAAATGGGATGAGCTCTTCGAGCTTGTCCGAGTCCGTGTACCACTGTCCGTGGAAGTTGCGGGTCGCGAACCAGTGGCGTTCGTACCAGCCGCGGACATCCTTGACGCCGAGGGCGGCGCTTATCCGGGTTTGGAGTTCCCAGTTCCCCAGTCGCCATGCCTCCCCTCCCCCGATGTTGTAGATACCGCACCAGAACTCTTCAGGTACTCCGGCTTCGCAGATGTTTGCCATGAGACGGGCCGCGTCCTCAGCAGAGACCCATTCCATAACTCCAGTGAAGGTGGAGTGGGTCATGATGGGGTCACGGATTTCCAGAACTCCTGGGTGGAAGATCCCTGTTTGCCGCAACCATGCCCAGGCAGGAAGTCCCGAGTCCACGAGTTCCTTTTCGGCGATGATTTTGGACTGACCGTACTCGTCGTATTCGGAGACACGGAGGGGATCGCCGACCCTACCCCAGTGGTGGGGAGGGTTCCGGTCCCCGGTTTCCGCGATAGAGCCTACCCCGACCACTTTGATGGCGGCGGGGTCCGGTTGGGCCTTGACAGCGGCGATGATGTTGCGCATGCTGCCCACGTTGACCCGCATTGCCAGTTCGGGGTGTTCGTCGGCCAAGGGCGAGACAACGGCACCAACGTGGAGCACAAAGTCAGCGCCCCGGACGCATTGTTCAACCGCTTCGTAGTTTGTAAGATCTCCGAAAACGACTTCCAGGTTTTCCATGTCCTCGTACTGGCGAATGACGTTGAGGTCCTTCGCTGTTGGCAGGACGAGTGCAACGACTTCGAATCGGTCGGCACGCGTGCGGAATTCGTCCAAGACTTTCCGTCCCCAGTTGCCCGCAGCACCGGTCAGGAACACTCGGGCGCGCCTCATGCCGGCACCACCTGAGTGGATGACTGCGCCCTGGTCTGTTCCATGAGCGATTCGAGGACTTCGAGGGGAAACACGCTTCCTGTGAAAGCGAGGAACTGGTGCATGGGCATCGATTCAACCATTCTCAGACCGTCGGGGTTCTGCTCTGCTTGGTCGGCCTGTTCCGGGGTCATCGCCGACGCCATTCCTTGCATCAGTACCTGCCCGACGACGGGGTGGCCGAACCAGTCACCGACCGTGGACTGCATCGTGAGCGGACGCGTGATGGAGTCGCCCTGCAAATGAATGACCTCTTCGGCAACGACGGTTGAGGAGTCGGTCCCCACCTGAACGCTGTAGTCGCCAGCTGGCACCACCCACTGCCCCAGTTCGACATCCCAGTAGGCAAAGCCTCGGCGGTCAAGGGTGAAGTCGACGGTTTGCTCCTCCCCTGTCTCAAGATCAACTTTGGTGAAAGCCCGCAACTCACGCACCGGCCGGCGGACCGGGCCGGTTGTCGTGGAGACGTACAGTTGGATGACATGTTTTCCAGCCCGCTGTCCCGTGTTCTGAACGGTGACACGTACCGAAGCCCCATCGACACCGTTGCTTTCTACGGACAAAGCGGTAGTGCTGAACTGGGTATAGCTGAGCCCGTATCCGAAGGGGTAGCGCACCGGGACGTTGGCACTCTCGTAGTACCGGTACCCCACGAAGACGCCTTCACCGTAGCGGACATGGCCCTGTTCGCCAGGAAAGTTGAGGTAGCTCGGGTTGTCCTCCAACCGGAAGGGGATGGTTTCGGCCAGATGCCCGGAAGGGTTCGACAAGCCGAAGAGGACGCTGGCCATTGCATGTCCCCCGCCTTGCCCAAGCAGCCACCCTTCGACGATTGCATCGACGTTGTCATGCCATCCTTCGAGGGAGACGACACCTCCGTTGGACAGGACAACGACCGTCCGAGGGGCTGCCTTGGCGATGGCCTGCAGCAGTGCGACCTGTGTCGACGGCAATGCCAGCGTATCGCGGTCGAATCCTTCGGATTCCTCGCGGTCCCCAAGACCAACGAAGACGACTGCGATGTCAGCGGAGGACGCTGCACTGACAGCTTCCTCAAGCAGGGCCGCTTCATCACCTGAACCGTCGACAGTGAATCCAGGAGCGTAGGCGACGCTGGAATTCATTATCAGCGCCTGGTCGCGGATTGCTTCGAGCGGGCTGTCGAGGCGGGTGGGGTTGATGTGGGAGCTACCGCCGCCTTGGTATCGCGGGGCGTCAGCGAACGCGCCAATGACCGCGATCTGTTGCCCGGCCGTCAGGGGCAGGGTCTCTTTTTCGTTGCGCAGCAGAACAATGCCCTCGGCTGCCAGTTCGCGTGCCAGGGCGTGGTGCTCCGCGACATCGTAAGTCAACTGTTCTTCGGGGGCAAATTCCGTGAGTCTTACGACGCGGCGCACGCTCGCGTCCACCAGTTCTTCACTGAGGTCTCCCGACCGGACGGCGTCCACAATCTCTTGATCAGTTTTTCCCCCGCTGCCTGGCATTTCCAGGTCCATGCCTGCTTTGACGCCCTCTACCCGGTTGCTAACCGCGCCCCAGTCAGAGACGACGGCGCCGCCGAAACCCCACTCATCCCGCAGTATTGATGTGAGTAGCCAGGAGTTCTCCGACGCGTAAACTCCGTTGACTTTGTTGTAGGAGCACATCACGGTGGCTGGGTTTGCTTCTTTTACTACACGCTCAAAGGCCGGGAGATAGATTTCGCGAAGAGTCCGTTCATCGACCTCTGCGCTGACGCGCATTCGCTCGGTTTCCTGGTTGTTCGCGGCGAAATGCTTGACGGAAGCACCGGTGCCCTGGCCCTGCATGGCATTGACGTGCGCGGCACCCAGTACTCCGGAGAGGAGCGGATCTTCCGAGTAGTACTCGAAGTTCCTCCCGCACAGCGGAGAGCGCTTGATGTTGACGCCCGGGCCCAGGGCAATGGCTACGCCGAAGGCCCGTCCTTCCCGCCCAATGGCCGCACCGACCCGTGCTGCGATGTCCGTGTTCCAGCTGGATCCGACAGCCACTGCCGGTGGAAGGCAGGTGGAGGGAAGACTGTCGTGGATGCCGAGGTGGTCCGTCTCCCCCGCCTGCCGCCGGATCCCATGGGGTCCGTCGGTGAGGACAATGGAGCGGATGCCGGCGTCGTCGAGTTCTTTGGTGCTCCAGAAGTCCCGGCCAGAGAGCAGAGATGCTTTTTGCTCAAGGGTCAGGGTTCTCAGGTTCGGGGTGTTCATGCGCTTGCTCCTTCGGGGGTGACCGCCGCTGTGAGGTCGTCAATCAGGGCCTGGGAGGCACCGGGAATGAATTCAAGAATGGTGTTCAGTGACATTGCCGCCGCTTCCGGGGCTGTGCCGTCGATGGGGATACCGGGCAGGTGTTCGGCAAAGACGGCGGAGACACGACGCCAGACCTCCGGTGTTCCGGCAAGGACACCCAAGGGTGTGTCCATGGTGTAGTTTTGTTGCTCGGCGACGAGGTGTTCGTAGTCCCACTGGTGATTCCCGGCTTCAATGAGCACAGTGGCGTTGTCCGGGTGCAAGGGAAGCTCAACCGCGGCGGTAGTTCCGGTGGGGATGCTGACGTTCAGGCTCACCCGGTTGCCTTCGAGGCTCCACGTAACGCACACCTCGCCATACGTGATGTTGTGCCTGAGGGTCGCGTGGGTCAGATTCCCTCCGATGCGGGGTGCTATGCGCATGCTTTTGTAGCCGGGGGCGTCCTCGGTTAGGCCTCCAATGGTGCGATGCATCCAGTCGGCGACTGCTCCCAGGGCGTAATGGTTCAGCGAGGTCATTCCGGAGGGGTTGACGGTACCGTCCGGGCGGATCGAGTCCCAGCGTTCCCAGATGGTCGTAGCGCCCATGGTGACCGGGTACAGGAAGGACGGACATCCGGTTTCAAGAAGCAACAAGTAGGCCTCGTCGAGATGGCCGGTACTGGACAGGGCATCGGTGACCAAGGGAGTGCCTGCGAAGCCGGTGGAGATGCGGTAGCCGGCCTTGGCGACAATTCCGGCGAGCTGCTTGCCCGCGTGCGCCTTTTCCTCGGGGGTAAGGATGTCGAAGGTGATCGCCAGAGCATAGCCGGTGACTGTTTCGTTCACGACCCGGCCTGAAGGAGCGACGTATTCGTGTCGGAAAGCGGCACGAACCTTCTCTGCCAAGGCCGAAAATTCTTCGACGTCGGACATGTGACCGAGGATCTGCGCAGTCTGTGCCATCTCACGGGTGGTCTTGCACAGGTAGGCGGCTGCAACCAGGTGTCGGTCGGTCTTGCCTCCGGCGGGGTTGTCCATCGGCGCGTCAGGGTCCAGCCAGTCGCCGTACTGGAATCCCTTGCTCCATAGTCCACTTTCATCAAGGAGTCCGGCGACCTGGCGGATGAAAGAGGTCATCGACGCGTAGGATCTGCGAAGGATGTCCTCGTCGCCGTACTCCCGATACAGAGTCCATGGCAGGCTGACGGCGACATCGCTCCACAAGGCAGTCGGAGAGGATGGGTTGGGCAGGACATCGGGGACAACCCAAGGAACACTGCCAGAGATCCTCTGCTCGATTGCCAAGTCGGTCAGCCAGGATCCGAGGACTCCGCGGACGTCATAGAGGAAGGCGGCCGTGGGACCGAAAGCGTTGAGATCCCCGGTCCAGCCCAATCTCTCGTCGCGCTGGGGGCAGTCAGTAGGGACACCGACAAAGTTGTCCCGCATGGACCAAACAGCATTGGAATGGAGTTTATTCAGCAGCGGGTTTGATGTTTCAAACCATCCTATGCGCTTCATGTCCGTGTGCGTCACCACGGCCACGATGTCAGCGGTTTCTAAATCGCCGGGCCAGCCTTCGACATCGACGTATCGGAAACCGTGGAAGGTGAAACGTGGTTCCCAGGTTTCCGGTCCTCTGCCGGAAAGGGTATAGCGGTCGGTGGCCTTCGCGCCGCGGATCGTCTCATAGTCCATCTCCCCGTTGGTCATAACCTCGGCATGGCGCAGGACAATTGTGGTACCCGACGGCCCCTCCACCGTGAACCGGACGCGGCCGGAGATGTTCTGGCCGAAATCAAGGACTGACCGCCCAGCAGGGGTGCCGAGCACCGCTTTCGGGGTGAGCTCCTCGATGCGGCGGATTGGTTCAGCGATCGGCTCGGCCAGCGACTCAAGTGGCCAATCGAGGACCTCCACCCTGCCCCATGCAGTGTCGTCGAACCCAGGCGAATCCCAACCCACGGGTTCGAGGGTGGCATCGTAGTCTTCGCCGTCGTAGATGCTGTTTGCGCGCAGCCCTCCTGTGTTCACGCGGGAGGTTGTATCGCTGACGATGTACTCCACGCCATCTGCGGACTCGAGAGCGAGTTCGAAGTAGACGCCCGCGCGGTCGGAGTAGTGGTTGCGTTTGCCTTCCCAGCCCAGCCGGCCAAGCGCCCAGCCCTCGCCGACAAGCACGCCCAGCGCGTTCTCACCCGGGACCAGAAGGGTGGTGACATCGTGTGTGCTTACGATCAGCCGGTTGCGGTAAGAGGTCCAGCCGGGAGCCAGGACTTCGTCCCCGACCACGGTGCCGTTGATCCGTGCTTCAAACGCGCCAATAGCTGTAAGCCGCAGCGTCGCGCGCCGAAGGTCATTGCCGCTTTGGAAAGTGCGACGGAAGTAGAGAGCGGGGTCTCCGTCTCGTCCGCTGTGGCCTGTTGCGGTGACGAAGCGGGCACCGTTGTCTTGGAAAGTCATGAATGAATCCTTGAGTTTGGGCGTTATGGCTAGCGGACGGACTTGATACGGAGGACCACAAGTCCGCCGAGCAGGGTGATACCGGCTGCCACCAGGTAGAGCAGGGTGTAGTTCTTTTCCGTGGCAGTGGCACCGATCGCTAGGAAGAGCGGGGCGAGCAGGGGTGCTGCAGCCTGCGGGATGGAAGTTGCAAACCCGGTGATACCAAGGAAGCGTCCAGCGTTGGTCTTTTTTTCCGGAAGGACATCAAGCAGGAGCGCCTGATCGACAGCGGAAAAGCCGCCGATGCCAATCGAAGTCAGGACCGAGCCGATCATGATGATGTTCAGGTCGTGAGCGAAGGCCATGACGACGATGCCAGTGGCGAAGATCAGCGCGGCGGCCAGCACAATCGGTTTGCGCATCCGGATCTTATCTGAGAGGAAGCCGCCGCCGATTGCTCCAGCGGTAGTGGCGAGGATGCCAATTCCCCCAAGCGTGGCGATCACACCAGCAACCTCCTGCAGGGAAACACCGAGCCGTGAAGCCATAAAGAAGGCCGTGAACGTCGTGTTTAGAGTCAGGCCAAAGTAGAACAGGAACCGTGCCAGCCAGTTCCAGCTGAAATCCTTGTATTGCCTGGGGTTGTAGAGGTATTTGGAAGCAATGAGTCGAAGACTCAGACGGTCTTGCACTACGAGGTCTTTGCTGGAAGCTTCACGGGCGAACAGGACGAAGAGCAGGCAGAAGACGACGCCGGCGATGCCCGGGACGAGGAAGAGCAACAGGCTGTTGCTCATCAATGAACCTGCGGAAATAACTCCAATCACAGGTCCAATCTGCGTTGCAAACCCGACAAGGCCGGAGACCTTTCCGCGCTGAGACTCGGGCAGCCGGTCAGCTTGGGAGGCGTTCAGGCCGGCCAGTGCCTGTCCCCAGCCGAGTTGGGCAAGCATCCAGCCCATCATCAGTACCGGGATGGAAGCCGAATTTGCCATCACGACCAGGGACATCACACCGAGCGCGGTGCCGCCCACGATGAAGGGGACGCGTCGGCCCAGACGTGTACGAGTCCGGTCGCTCAAAATGCCGAGCAATGGCCCGGTCAGCATAACGGTCAAAGATCCGGCACCGAGGATATAGCCGAGATTCTGCTCCTGACCTGGTGCGATCTGGTTCACCTTGACCGCCAACGAAATCGCGATAGGGGTGATGAACGCAATGAAAACCCCCAACTGGGCCAGGACCATAAGCCAGATGTACTTGGCGGATACCTTCGGAAGATCGGGCTCCTGGACGAATGCCGCCGGTACTGTTTCGGCCTCAACTCCATGGGCACCCGTAATGGGGGACTCCGGTGCGACGGAGACCGGGGGTGTCTCAGAATTCATGGGGACTCCATTGTCAAAGAAAGTGGGTAGGATCACTAGTACGTACTAGTGGATGGCTATGATGCTAGCAAGCCTTTTTTATGGTGGCAAGATATTTTTGTAACGATTCAAGGAGTGATGCCAGTGACTCGGACTTTGACCCGAAGGGCGACGGCAGCAGATGTTGCCCGGGAGGCCGGCGTATCTCCCGCAACTGTGGGCTTCGTTCTGAATAGGACAAAGGGTCAGACCATCTCGGAAGAAACACGTGCACGTGTTCTGGCGGCAGCAGCCGCCCTAAACTACAAGCCACATCACGCCGCGCGCGCCCTGAGGAGCGGCAAGAGCAAGATTGTGCTGCTTGTCCTGCCCGATTGGCCGCTGGAGCATAGCCTCCGGACAAATCTCGAGGCACTTACGCATACGCTCGGCGTCCACGGATACGCCCTCATTACGTTCACGCCCCAGCCCAATAGCAGTGCCACTCCTCTATGGGCGGTACTGGAACCTGCAGTAGTCATAGGCTATAAGCCATTCTCGGCGGAAGATCTCGCCGACTTGAAAATTCTCGGCATCCACAACATCATTCCGAATCCCGAGGCGCCCAGCATGGGTGCGGTCGCGGATCTCGAGTCAGGACCCAGGCTTCAGACTGAGCATCTGCTCAGCCTGGGCCACACAAAGCTCGGCTTTGCCTGCCCACCCGATCCACGGCTGGCAGCCTTCGTTGAGACAAGGCTCGATGTCGTCACGAAGGTCTGTACCCAAGCTGGCATCTCTTCGCCGCTTGTCCGACAAGTCGACTACCGGGACGGTTCCAGTATTTCCGCTGCAGCGCAGTGGGTTGCTGAAGGAGTGACCGGGGTCGTCGCGTACAACGATGACGTTGCTGCCGACGTCATCGCCGGAGCTGTCCGCAGTGGTCTGAACGTCCCTGACGATCTTTCTGTCATCGGGCATGACAATTCCCCCGTGGCGGGGCGGTTCGTACCATCCATCTCAAGTGTGGAAATAGACATGGAAAGCCTCGGCAAACAATCAGCGCACCTCGCCCTGAACCTGGCCGAGGGATATCCGATGCCGGCGTTTCCCGTTGCCGCAGCTTCTTTGGTTCACAGAGAGTCGACCGCGCAAATAGCGCAAAGTGGTGGCGTCTTGGGGAAGTAAGGGGATAACGCCGAGTCCTTCTATCGGTCCTAGTCGCACTTATCCAAGCCGATCTTAAAGCGACACTGACCACGACGGTCGTTGCCAGCTCTCATGCGGTTGCCAGCGTCCCCCGCCTCTTGTTGGCACGCAAGACCTTGTGCCCGTTTGCGCACCGTCCAGACGGACTTGCGTTTCAGCTGGAGGCCGATGCCCCATCCACTCTCGAACGAGTTGAGGCGCTGGTGCGGCGTTGCTGAATTTGTGAAGTTTTCAAGCCATCACTTCAACTGCAGGATCCCCGATAGTTTGCCCTTGCTGCCAATACGAAGGTCGACGTCGATTCGCCGGAAACGGCCCTCGCGAGTCCATTCATGGTTCGCTTATCAACCATGAGCCGCGAAGCTGAGCGACAAACGCCAGGCCAGGTTCAATACCTTTATCGCGAAGAGTGTCTATGAGAACTTGGCTGACGAAACCAAACTCTCCAAGGGTGTCAGCATGTGGGAAGGACCGTTCAAGTACGAGATGGGTGGCAAGAAGTACTCGTACTACAAGTCGTCTTATCGGCGGTCCTTCTAATGTGGCGGAACAAGAAGGCAGAACCCGTGGCGGATAACACGCGCAAAGAGTCGCTGGAGACAGCCTGGAAGATCCACGGCGCGATTGTTGACTGGACGGGCAAGGTTGACGCCAAGGCCTCGTTCGCCTTCACGATTGAGTCTGCCGGTGTGGCAACGACCATCGCGCTATCCGGCGACAAGCGGATGTTCAATATCCTTCAGGGTCCCTGGCAGAACGTGCTCTACTACGGCGGCATCGTGGCCTTACTTATCGCCGCTGCTTTCTCAGTGTGGGTCGTGATCCCGCGGCTTCGTATGCGTCACGTCAAAGGCGAGTATCCGGAAAATTTCATCTACTTCGGGCACTTGCAATACTGGAACCCTGAAGACCTGCCCGCGGCCATTGGCAAGAGAGATCTCTTGCCTGTCCTCTCGCATCAGATGGTCAAGATGAGTCAGATTGCCTGGCGCAAACACGTGGCCGTGAAGATTTCGATGTGGCTCGCCATATCCGGCGGAGTAGGCCTCGTGGTGTGCGGCACGATGATCCGGTTCGGCCTCACTCCCTAGCCAGGCATGTTGATATGAGGAGATTCCTTCCTCCAGGTTCCATCCGTTGCACAGGTAGTAGTCGGCATCAGCTTCGTCGCGGCTGCCGTTGGCCTGTTCAGCATATTCGTAGTGAAGTATCAAGAGTGGATTGCACCGCTAGTGAATAGGACCCGTCGGCCATGGGGCGACGTCATCGACATCGCCATAAAGCTGATCGTCATGGCGCTGTCGGTATGGATTCTGTTAGCCGGCATCCTCAGTTTCCGGCCGTAGGCACTGCTCCCCGGGGCAGTCCCGTGTCAGCTGTATCAGAGGCGTAATGCTGGTGGGCGCACGATCCTTGGTATGGGCGGCGCTGTCCTGCTTTAGTTGTGCTAAACCAACGACAGCATGACAACACGGCCTGGCAGGTGCCCGAATCCTAGGCCGCACCGATGTCCACCCATCAACCCCACAAAAGGTCCAATATCGGCCTTTCCAGGTGGGCTCATTAGTAGCTGCGCCGAAGACCAGGCGTCGGCTATTTGTCCTTGGAAGATGCCAGGTTTCCCGGTTCAATCACTCCGTGATCGAGCCAGGCATGGATTCGTCTGATGCCTTCTGCGAACGTTGGCGTTTCTGGCTTGTCGAAGAATCCGTGACGAGAGTCTGTGACGACGCGGTATTCGACTGCTGTTCCGGCAGCTACTAGTTCATCGCGGAATGCTTGTCCTGATGCCCTGAACGTGTCGCGGTCTGCATCCAGCATGAGAGTCGGGGGGAAATCTGATAGGTCGCCACCGCCGGGAAAGGCTTGGAAGTCGGACATGGCCTCAAGGGATCCGGCGTAGTTCCGGTTCATTCGTTCGACTGTCGCGGGGTTGGCCTGAGCTATTCCGTAGCGCCCCCGGACTCTGGCTTTGACTTCAGGTGCTAACGCTGGCAGTGCTGCGTGGAAGGTGCCGTAAGCCAGGACCAGCCTGTCAGGCCCTTCGTTTTTCTCGTCGCGTAAGCGAAGTGTTGCGGCAGCGGCCAGGCAGGCGCCGGCGCTTGCTCCTCCGATAAGGAAGCGCTGGTGGGGCGCCCTTTGGCTGATGGCAGTGGTGACATCAACGACGTCATCCAGCGGCACCGGATAACGGATGCCGGGCATGTCCCCTGGTTTTGGCTTCTTCATCCAGCTCCAAGGCGGGGCAAGACGATAGTCAACGGTGAGTATAAGCCAACCTTCGTTCGCTAGGGCACAGGCAACGGCGTGCGACTCAAGCTGGTCCAGCCCTCCCCAACTAAACGCGCCACCGTGCAGCCAAATGAGCGGCGCTTTGTCCTGACTGGTTCCGGTCGCGGACGCATACCTTCGAACCGGAATCGGGCCGTGTCTGCCGTCAATCAGTTCATCAGAGATCGTCAGACCCTTTGAGTAGGACAGAGGATCAGGTTTTCTAAACATCGGTGATTCCTTAAATATCCGCGTGACGAAAGGCATTGAAGCGGATAAGTTTGATGGCTGCGTTACTAGCACATACTAGTGCGCGTGAAGTGCACAGGCCGGAGGCTGGTCATGCCAACCCCGGAATGAGGTGTGAGGAGAGTCTTGGCTGCCCGGGACCAAAGGAGCCGCCGATTCCCGGGAAATGATCCGTGCGGTATTTGTGGGTGGGGCGGGTAGTCGGTGTCCTTCGGCATAGTGCAAGGCAATAGCGGCTGTATAGAGACCGAGCTGTTCCATATCGACTCCGACGCTGGAAATTGAGGGGATGAATCGGCCAGCCAACGGGGAGTCGTCATGACCGACAACGGAGAGCTCATTCGGAACCCTTATCCCTTCGGTGAGGGATCCTCCAGCGTGCAGCTGCCCCCCCCAACGTTGTGGCGGGCTGGTATGGCAGCATGTGGTTATGAGCGCGCAGCTTGAAGTTCCAAGGCTTGAAGACCTGAGTGATATCGGGGTTGGGGTCGAGCCGTCTGATCAACCTGGGGTGGTCTCTCTGGTCGCGTGGGCGAACGACGGAAGCACCGTAACGCTCACCTGGGACGAGATCGCTGGGTCAGCGAGCATCCGCTGGCTCAACGGCGACGAAGTGCGCCTTGTTCTTGAACGAGAGACCCCGGTGAAGATCAGTGTCCGAGACGAGCGCGGCGTCATTGAGTTCCACGTCTGGTCCCGTTGGGAAGGAATGGGCGGCGAATTGGTCGTACGGGTCGGCGAGCACGTGGCGGTCCACGACACACTTCTACGTACATAGCAGCCGTCTTGCGTTCGGTCAGGGATCGGCTTACGGGCGAAGTGGGACGTCAACTGCGGCCTCGTTCTAGCCGATGGTGCCCGAACTTGCAGCCTTGTCCAGGCTGACGCTTGTCCGCAGCTCATTCGTACTTCGGCGACGCGGACCTAACCTGTTCTCGCATTGCCAGTGCCAGTTGAAGGATAGATTCTGTATGGTCATTTGTCGGGCGTACTCAAGCGGACGGAGCGGTCATGGAACAAGGCCCTATGACCTATTGCAACTACGACGAGCGGGCGACAGCGACGCGTCATGGTTCCTCGATCTCGTCCAGCCAGAGATTGGGGTCGGTAAGGTCGATGTGAGTCTTTTCTCGAAGATCGAAGACAGCCCTGAAGCGACGGCCGTTCGAGTTAGCGGCTTAGACCAGTCAAGCTTTGAGCGACTGGTGGTCGACTATGGAACGCAATTCCAGGCGATCGAGTTTTGGAAATGCCCAAAGCTGGAAGACCTGACACCCTTGGAGGACCTTCAGGCGCTCCGGATGGTCTCGATCTTTTGGAACCAACGATCTGCCCGCCTGTGGGACCTCGATTGCACGCCGCATCTGACGGCGTTGGCCATCGAGGATTTTACTCGGCTTCATCGGCTCGATGACCTCTGTGCAGGGAAGGCATTGAAGGAACTCATTCTTGGAGACGCTGTAGTGGACAGGTCAACCTTCGAGACCTTGGAACCTCTAGGAGCGCTAAAGAACCTGCTGAACCTAAGCCTGCTTCCAAAGCGCATTGACGATGGGCGAGTTCAGCCTCTTGGTTCGCTGACAAATCTCAAGACGCTGAGGATTCCATTCAATCTCTTCACAACAGAGCAGCTCGCGTGGCTTCGCGCGCACCTGCCCGAGAATGTGGAATCGGAGGCGTTGGCCCCGTTCCTTCCACTTACGTCACCCTTCCAGGATGGTGGAAAGGCCCGTGATGTTCTCCTTATTGGAAAGCGAAAACCGTTCCTGAACTCGGAATTGGACGCTGCACGAATCCGTAAGCACGAACTGAGCTTCGAACAGATGGTCTCTAGTTTCCGGCGCGATCCCAGCCTCGAGCCGAGTCTGTAGGCGCCCGGTGAGCGATCGGCTTACGGGCGTTCTTGAAAAACACTCAGGACGGGACACTCCTTATGATCCAGCTAGGACCGTTCCCCGGTGTTTTCCCCTGTCCCTAGCCGTGAGACATCCGGGGGTCTGCGACTATCCACAGACTGCCTTTGGCGCAACTGCGTTCCGTCCAGTTATCCCGTGGGTAGTCCCAAAGGCCGCCGCCGATTGAAAATTGAGATCCCGATCCCACTACAACGTAATTGCTGGCATCGACGATTTCGAACGACTCCGAATCTCCTCGGACCCTATAGCCCTGGGGCCATGCCAGGGTGTATAGGGAAGAATCTCCGGGACCTTTCGCCCGAACGCAACCATCCTCATCCACTACCAGCTCGCCCCAAAACTGTGCGTCCATGGCCATCGTCTGGTGTGCATCGATGGTCACGAGGCGCAAGGACGCCGAGGTTGTAGAAGGCGTTGGCGCGGGAGCTGCGCACGCCCCGACAGTAGCCAGAGATGCAGCCGATGCAAGAATTGCCAAGCTGCGCCAAGGTGCCTTCATACCCAGACTATAGGCGCCAAATATCAGGCCGCACCACGGGATACCCGCAGCTTTTCTCGCGGTAAATGCGTCGCTGCCCTCCCGTCGGCGTAAATAGCTCCGGGCCGCCCGTGAGGCGGTGTCCACCGAGCGTTCAAGCGCCCGCATGGGGATCCACTTGCGTACACGGTTATCAGAGCGCGAGCGGAATCCAACCGTCACCCCTAGTGTGGGTTGATAGAGGCGACTTAGCGGGATTGGAAGGGCTCGGATGCAGAAGGAATTCAGGGGAGGGCTTGCTCTCCCGGGAAAGTTCCGGGCCGGTACCCCGCGGATCCTTCTCGTCCCGACAAAGGAGCAGCTGGAGTTCCGGGCGCGGCATGGATTGGGCAGGTTTTTCGGCCCATGGACGCTGGAACGGAGTGAGGTCAGGCTCGTATACCGGACGATGAGGGGCCTCGATACATCTCACGGTTTAGGCTTCCTCCGCACGGACGGAACCTGGTGGACATTCTGGACTTACCATCCCAACCAGGTACTTGATTTCCTTGAGGAGCTTGGCTACCCAATTGATCCCAAAACGCGTCACGGGCAAGGTCGGTTTGTTGCCCGTTAAGTCACCGACACTGGACCCATAAGGGCATCCATCACCGGGCGCTGCCGATTCGTCTATGTGTTGTCTTGCTGAGGGTGGAAGTTGCTCGCTCGCTCCGTTAGTGACTGCTCACCAGTGCGTTCCCAGGCAACATCGTGACAGAGTTGCGCATTATGGATCAGCTCACGGCTTTGCGGCTGGTGGCTTCAGCGGTCACTTGCACTTTGGTGGCTGCAACTATTTGGAGGAAATGGTGACGCTCCAAGGGTGTTGCACCCGCCAAACGAATGACCCGGCCCATGTATGGATCCCGCTGCATCAACTCGTTTCGACTCGTCCTAAGAGTTGTATAACCTGCCCGCTCTCCGCGCGTTCCCGAACGGCACACCAATTGATGAGCACGATGACAGGGATGACACTGGCCGCCATACAGGCAACCATTGTGTTGGTAAACCAGGATTGCGGCACGCCGGAGTTGTTCATAATCAGAGTCACTAGGCAGATGGCAAGCGATATTGTCGTAAACCGATAGCGCCACCGCCACAAAATGAACGCCGTGGGACCCTCGATCAATCCACCTTCTGACGACAGAAGCGTTGAAGTCCTCTTCACTGACATTTTCGTCAGCCCATTTTCGACTCTCCTCCAAACAGAAGGAGCAGCGTACCGTCGGCCAATGCCATCTGCGACGACCCGATGAATGGACCGCCACTTCCGCATGGAAGCACCCCGACTGCAAACAAGCGGCTCCCGGCATTTCTCGACCGGAAGGTGCCGGGAGCCTGAACGCGGGAAGACCCTACGTCAGTGACTCTTGATAGAAGGGGTAATCGGTGTAGCCTTTGGCGCCCTTGGCACCTTCGCCGTAGAAAGTCGCCGCATCCGGTTTGTTCAGAGGAAGGCCGCCTTCCCAGCGGCGGGCAAGGTCAGGGTTGGCAATGGCGGGCCTGCCCACCACTACGCCGTCAGCGTGGCCGTCCTTCACAAGGGCAATCGCCTCCTCTCGGGTGGTGACCACCCCAAAACCGCTGTTGACGAGAAAAACGCCACCAAAACGTGAGCGCAAGTCCTGGACAAGATCGCTTGTTGGGTCATGGTGAAGCACGCTCAGGTAAGCGAGACTAAGCGGAGCTAGGCTGTCCACGAGTACCTTGTAGGTGGCATGGGCTACGGCGTTATCGGCTTCGTCCATTTGGTGCTGTTCGTTTTCAGGGGAAATGCGGATTCCGACGCGGTGGGACCCCACCGCCGCTGCGACCGCCTCAACGGTTTCGATCACGAAGCGGGCGTGATTTTCCGGGGTTCCGCCATAGCTGTCAGTGCGGACATTCGTGTTGGGAGAAAGGAATTCGTGCAGGAGAAAACCGTTGCCGGCGTGGAGTTCAACGCCGTCGAATCCTGCTTCAATTGCGTTCTTGGAAGCTGTTACTAGTTCATCAATGACAGCCGGCAACTCATCGATGGTCAGGGCATGCGGCACAGGGTAGGGCTTCTTGCCTTCCGGAGTCCGCGCCTCGCCATCCATGGCTACGGCGCTGGGGGCTACGACACGATGGCCCCAGGTGATGTCCTCATGTGTGACACGGCCACCGTGCATGATCTGGGCGAAGATCCTGCCGCCCTCGTCATGGACCGCTCCCGTAACCTTCTTCCAGGCAGAGACCTGGTCCTCGGTGACGAGTCCTGGCTGGCCAGGGTAAGAACGACCAGCGGGTACCGGATAGATACCCTCGCTCACAATAAGGCCCAAGGAGGCGCGCTGGCGGTAATGCTCGGCCACCAAGGGACCAGGAATACCTTCGTCCCCGGAACGCGTGCGCGTCAACGGAGCCATAACAAGTCGGTTTGGCAGCTCAAGCTCGCCTAGAATCAAGGGAGAAAACAGCATGTAGGCGCCTTTCTAGTGGCGGAAGAATTACGTGGTAAGGCCTGCGAAGCATCAATGAGGGGCCCCGGGGAAGACGGTTTTCGCCCAGGGCCCTTCACTTCTTTCCCAACCGGGAAGGTCAGGAACTCAGGAAACTTCGGCCGTAGCGTGCGAGTGTCCAGCGGCTACGGCGTCAGGTGCGCCTTCAAAGAACTTCATGGCCATGAAACCGTGTGCGAAACTGCCGCCAGCTCGCAGCGCCGACGCGATCATGACCGTTTCGGCCAATTCCTCGGCGGTGGCACCTTCGGCTTTGGCGGCCTTCACATGCGCTTCAATGCAGTATGCACATTGGGTAGTAAGGGCCACGGCGACCGCCATGAGCTCGGTGTTCTTGCGGGAGATGACTTTACCGGCACCGCTCAACGCTTCCTGGTCGAAGGCGAGGAATGACTTTACAGCGTCGGGGGCGGCGTTTCGGAGGTGGCGGAGGTATCGGTGGTCGGTGTGCTCGTGGTAGGCCAAAGTTTCTTTCCTTCGTTTGCGGGGGTTTGTTGCAGTGAGGGGTAGTCTTCGTGTGCCCCGGCCTTGGATACCGGGGCACACGAGGCGTCAGTTGCGGACTGCCGAGCCCAGGTAGGGGGCGAGCCTGTCTTCGAAGGCTTCCTTTGGCATGGCGCCAACGAACGAGCCGGCGACGTCACCGTTGTTGAACACCCGGAAAGCGGGAATTGAGGTGACGCCGTACTTCTGCGCGAGCTCGGGGTTCTCATCGACGTTCACCTTAATGACGTCGACTTTGCCGGCCTGCTCTTTGGCCAGCTGGTCAAGAACTGGTCCAACGGCGCGGCACGGGGGGCACCAAGGTGCCCAGAAGTCGACCAGGACCGGCAAGTCGTTCTGGAGGACATCTGCCTGGAATGTGGAAGTGGTAGTAGATCGTACAGACATGAGTTCCTCTTTCATCTGTTGTTGGTGGTTTTGCAGGCCAGGTCTACGGGCTGTACGGGCGGCCAACCTTAGAAATACTCCGGGATGGTGCCGCCTCGTCCGACTGTGCAGTTCCGGGCGTCTGTTGAAACTTAGAGCTGGGTGGTCCCGCCGTCGACGGCCATGTCAGTTCCGGTGATGAAGCTGCTGTCGCTTGAGGCCAAGAACAAGATGGCGGAAGCAATCTCATTCGCTCCTCCCATGCGCCCCATGGGGACGGTGCTGACCAGCCCTGCCCGAACAGCCTCAGGATCCGAGTCACCGGCGTATAGCCTGTCCAGAATCGGTGTTTCAATGGGGCCCGGGCTCACTGAGTTCACCCGGATACGGCGACCCATGAGCTCGGCCGCCCAGCTGCGGGCAAATGAGCGTACAGCCGCCTTGCTGGCAGAGTATGCAGGGAAATCCGGCCATCCAAGCATGTGCCCGACACCGGAGATCAGGACGATGGATCCGCCCTCATTAAGCAGAGGTAGAGCCTTCTGCACGGTGAAGAACGTGCCACGGGCATTGATGGCGAACGTCTTGTCGAAATGTGCCGGGGTCGCCGCCGGTAGTGACGCAGCCTCAGCGATCCCGGCGTTGGTGACGATAATGTCGACAGAGCCACGCTCCTGCTTAACCTGGGCCCACAGTAGGTCAAGATCTGCCAAATTCGCGATGTCACCCTGTACGGCAACCACATCACCGCCAATTTCGGCCTGGGCCTTCGCGAGTTCTTCTTCACGGCGACCCGTGATGTAAACCGTTGCACCCTCCGCGACAAACTTCTTCGCAGTCGCCAGGCCGATGCCGCTGCTACCTCCCGTGATCACTGCTGTCTTATTGCTCAGCTTGCCCATCCGAATCGACCTTTCTGTAGTGTTCGCTAAAGAACTCATGGGATATACTGTAACGATTACTACAGAAAAGGCAAATCGAGAGCTTTGCACGAATAGGGAGGGCCCGTTATGCCGGGAGGCCGTAAACGAGGTTTTGATGATCAAGCGGCACTACAGACAGCCATGGAACTGTTCTGGCGCCAGGGATACGAGGGCACGTCCATCGCTGATCTGACGAAGGCACTGGGCATTAACCCACCAAGCCTGTACGCAGCCTTTGGCAGTAAACGGGACTTGTTCGAAAAGACCTTGGACCGCTACATGTGCGAACGCAACGTTCAGTTGGACGACGCAATGGCGCAGCCCACTGCGCACGAGGCGGTTCTTGAGCTTCTTACCGGCAGGGTTAAGGTATTCACCTCCCCCGGTCGGCCCGCCGGCTGCATGACAGTGCAGGCGGGACTGTCATCCGGCGAGCTGCACCACGAAATAGTCGACCTGCTCGCTGCCGCCCGCGAGGAATTTCGGCAAGCAGTCCTGATCCGGCTTGACAAGGCAGTAGTGGACGGTGATCTTCCAGTAGGCACCAATTGCATAGCCCTCGCACGATATGTCATGGCCTCCATCTACGGACTCAGTGTTGAAGCCGCCGCCGGCGCTCCACAGGAGGAACTCATGGCAGCTGCCACACTTGCCGCCCAAGTAGTACCGCAGGCCTGAATCAGGACGTGCAATGTTGCCCGTTCCCTTCCGCGAAGACGAGTTGTTCAGTGTAGTCGCTTTAACAAGGTGTTAAAGTGAACTCAACAACAGGTCAAATAGTCACAGGAGGACCGGCATCGTGGAAGAATCAACGGGCTTGATGGCCCCGGCTCCAGGGGGGCTCCAAGCCTTGGATGCCGAGTCCATCAACTGCGTTCTTGAGCTTCTGGTGGAGCCGCTACAAGCCGCCGTTCCCCAGCCCACAGAAGTTGTGCTGCACGATCTTCAACGCATCCCGGACACGGTGAGGGCAATTGCCGGCGTAGTGACGGGTCGGCGAATCGGCGATCCACCTACAGACAAGCTGCTGGAACGAGTTGCTGCCGGCGATCTTAGCCACGAGATCGGCTACCGCTCCCAGTTGCCCGATGGCCGGATACTTCAAAGCAGCACAATCATTTATACAGACAAGGACGGCCGCGCGGCGGCGGCCTTGTGCTTGAACACCGACGTCTCGGCGTGGGTCTCCCTGCGTGCGGCAATGGACCGTTTTGTCCTCGGTTCCGAATCCGGTCCGACTCAGGGTCACACGTCCATGGCTGCCCAGCGCACACAAACGGCGTTAGCCCCGGCGAACGGTAGCGAGTACTTTCCGCACAGTGTCGAAGATCTGAGCGGGCGCCTTATTGAGGCCGCCATAGCAGCTGTGGGGGTGCCGGCCCAGAAGATGCGCAAGGAACACAAGGTTGAGGTGGTGGCCGAGTTGGATCGCCGGGGATTCTTCCTGATCAAGCAGGCGGCCGAGACAGCTGCCGCGGCCTTGGGAGTGACGAGGTTCACGATCTACAACTATCTCAACGAAGTGAACGGAACATCAGACGCTGGCAGCTGAGGCGGGCCCAAGCTGCGGTGGCGGGCCCGCCTACCAAGTCACGGCAATGGGTGAACGCGCCCCATCCGCTCAATTGCTTCTGTGAGGATCGCCCGGGAGGTCGCGAAGTTCAGTCGAACGTGGCCCGCTCCACCGCTTCCAAATACATGCCCGGAGCTCAAGGCGACGCCTGCCTTATCCAGAAAAATCTTGGCTGGCCCCGCCAGATCGGTCACCACCGCGAGTCCCGAGGGCCTATCCTGAGGCTCGCTTTTAAGGTATCGACAGTCCAGCCATGCCAAGTACGTACCTTCGGGCTCCTTGTACCCAGCCCCAGGTAGATGCTGTGTAACGAGCTGTCGAAGCAGGGTCCTGTTTGAGTCGAGTCCTTGGATGAGCGAGTCAAGCCAGTCCTGCCCATGCCGAAGTGCGGCCGTGTGGGCAATGAGTCCGAGGTGGCTTGGTCCGTGACTGACTTCTTCGGGCATACGGGCCAAGTCTGCTGCGGCTCCAGATCCGGCGACAGCCAGGGCTGCCTTGAGCCCAGCGAGGTTCCAGGCCTTGGAAGCTGACATCACGGCGAAGGCATTCTCGGACCCAGGAACGCTTAGATACGGGATGAACTGCGCACCGGGCAAAACAAGAGGAGCGTGAATTTCATCCGAGACCACCCTCACGTCGTATTTACTCGCGAGCTCAGCAACCGCAGCCAGCTCGGCCATTGTATGAACGGTGCCGGTCGGGTTATGGGGGTTGCTGAGCAGGTACGCCGCCTTCCGTCCCTGTTGCCTGATTCGGAGAAAGACCTCTTCGAGTGAATCAAGGCTGATCCGCAAGTCATGGCCCAAAGGTGCCTCCACGACCTGCCGACCATCGTGAGTGACAAAGGCGTAAAAGGGTGCGTACACCGGAGAATTGACTACTACGGCGTCACCAGGGCTCGTGACAAGGCGCAGGACTTCGACGACACCCATCATCACGTCGGGGACAATCGCCGTCCGACTAACTTCCAAGCCATTCCACGACCACCTGCTGGCAGCGAAAGCAGAGAAGGCCTCTGCGTAGGCCGTCCCAACGGGATAACCGGTGTCACCTTCGTTGATGGCGTGGTGGAGGGCCTCAGCCACCGCGGGCGCGAGCCGGACATCCATCTCAGCGACCCAGAGCGGCAGCACGTCACCAGAGTGGACGCGCCATTTCATGCTCGTGCGCTTGCGAAGCTCGGTCAGGCTCAGTTCTTCCAAGGGGTTTCGAATCTGACTGCGTGTTTGCGCACCCATGGGAATTAGGTTCTCTGACGTCAGCATTGGACCGCCAACTCGATCTCGACGCTGGCTCCCAAGGGGAGGGATGCTACGCCGAGCGCGAGGCGTGCATGTTGCCCACGCTCACCCAGGGCTTCCAAAATCTGTTGCGAAGCCGCATCCACTACGGCTGGGGCATTGCTGAAGCCCTCCCCCGTGGCTACATACCCGCCCAGTCGCGCGACGCCTTTCACGGCATCCAGAGACCCTAAAGTATCTCGAACAACGGCAAGGCAGTTTTGGGCTGCCAAGGCTGCCGCTTCCTGCGCCTGCTCGAGTGTGATGTCCGCTCCGACCTGTCCAGGGTAGAGGAGTCCGGCGTCGTTTATCGGAAGCTGCCCCGAAACGAAGAGCAAATCCCCTACGCGCCGCGCTCTGGCGTACAGGGGTGGACTAGTGACTGAACTTGTCATGATCTCGCCTTCGAAATGAGTCGAAAACCGGGGAGGTCCCGGTAATCCCGCCGCATCCCACAGTGGAATGCGAGCGGGCTCGCTAACCTTTGTCATGATTACACAAAAGGTGGAGATTCTCCAATGAAAACAAAGACGAGCGAGCGAGACGCCGCGTGAAATGTTAAAATATTGGACAAACATGCAACTTTCTGTTGATTTATCTGTGACTTGGGGCATATCCTCAACTCACCGTTGAGAGTCCTTCGTTGCTATCGACCCGACCACGAGCTCCGCTCACGCGGCAAGCTTGCAGCCTTGCCCTCCTTTCGCCAGAACGCCGTGCCACGGGACGTGCGAAACCCCGAGCCCGGCGGACATTCACTACGGAATCATCGAACCTCCCGTCTGATCGCATCAGTATCATGACCTCCAGAAAGGTCCCCCATGTCCACTTCACAACCCGAGCTTGACCTGCTGTCAGAGCGGCGAAATCTCGATCAATCCCCCTCTTTTCAGGCCGAAGAGGCTGGCTATCACAAGAGCTTGAAGCCCCGGCAGATCCAGATGATCGCCATTGGCGGCGCTATTGGCACAGGACTGTTTCTGGGCGCAGGTGGTCGCTTGGCAGCCGCAGGACCTTCGTTAGTCATTGCGTACGCCTTATGCGGATTTTTCGCTTTCCTCATCCTTCGGGCGCTTGGTGAGTTGGTGCTTCATCGGCCTACGTCAGGATCGTTCGTGTCCTACGCCCGTGAATTCTATGGCGAGAAGGCCGCCTTTGTGTCCGGCTGGTTCTATTGGGTTGCGTGGGCCACGACGACAGTGGCGGACATAACCGCCGTTGCGCTGTATATGAACTTCTTCGGCAACTACGTTGCTTGGATCGGAGCAGTTCCGCAATGGGCATGGGCCTTGGTCGCCCTCGTCGCTGTGCTGGGACTGAACCTTGTCTCCGTCAAGGTGTTCGGCGAATTGGAATTCTGGTTCGCGTTCGTTAAGGTGGCGGCGCTCGGGGCCTTCCTCCTCATCGGAACCTACTTCGTCGTCTTTGGCACGCCTACGGGCTCCCCCGTAGGATTTCAGCTCATCACAGACAATGGCGGGTTCTTCCCCTCCGGCTTGCTGCCGATGATCGTTCTGATGCAAGGCATCATCTTCGCGTACGCTTCGATCGAGTTGGTGGGCACTGCCGCGGGCGAAACCAAGAACCCTGAGAAGACTATGCCAAGAGCCATCAACTCTGTAGTTTTGCGGATCGCAGTGTTCTACGTTGGCTCCGTCATCCTGCTTTCCCTGCTGCTCCCGTACACCTCTTACCAGAAAGGCGTGAGCCCCTTCGTGACGTTCTTCGGCTCCGTCGGCATCCAGGGCATGGACGTCATCATGAACCTGGTAGTCCTTACCGCCGCCCTGTCTTCGCTCAATGCCGGCCTTTACTCCACCGGCCGTATCCTGCGTTCCATGTCGGTCAACGGTTCAGCCCCGAAATTTGCCTCTCGCATGAACAGGGCAGGCGTACCGTACGGAGGCATTGCACTGACCGCAGGAGTTTCCCTCCTCGGCGTCCCGCTTAACTACCTTGTCCCCGGCGATGCCTTCGAAATCGTCCTAAGCGTTGCAGCGGTCGGTATCATCGTCGCTTGGGCCACCATACTTCTATGCCAGATTCAGCTCAAACGCTGGGCGGATAAAGGCCGACTCGCCCGCCCCTCCTTCCGAATGTTCGGTGCGCCCTACACGGGTTACATCTCGCTCCTGTTTCTGGGCGCAGTGCTCATAATGACGTTCATCGACTCACCCCCTACGCTCATCATTACAATCGTGGCCGTAAGCCTCATGATCGGAGGATGGTTCGCTTGCCGCGACCGCATCAAAACCATAGCTTCTAGGCAGGCCCCGTTCGGCGACGTCGGTCCCACGCTGGCCCGCCCACACCAGCAATAGCCGCAGCCTTCTACCGAAAGTATGTGACAATCGCCTAGCTCCCGGGTTTACCTCGGGAGCTAGGCGGCTCACTGGACCCTGGCTGAGATTCCAAATAGCGTGTGCAAGCATCATGCGAACCTCGCGCTGACTCGGCCGGGGCTCAGCCTGAGGAGGTTTTCAGAAAGCCCGGCCACTTAACGCTGAGATGCAACGAGCTGAGTGCGACGAGGCTCGGGGATACTTCCGTCAGGCATAAAGCACCTGGCGCGTACGTAGACTGGGTTCCTCTGGTCAGACTTTGAGATGGCTGCTGAAGGCGGCGTCGAAGCTGGTTTGGGAGGCGGGGAAGTCGTATTTCTTCAGGGCGGCGAGGGCTTCGGGGGCGCCGTGGAGGCGGTCCATTCCGGCGTCTTCCCATTCGATGCTGATGGGGCCGTTGTAGCCGATGGCGGCCAACGCCCGGAAGGAGGATTCCCAGGGCACGTCCCCGCGTCCGGCGGAGACGAAGTCCCAGCCGCGGCGCGGGTCGCCCCAGGGCAGGTGGGAGCCCAGGACGGTGTTGCGGCCGGTGGGGCGGAGCTTGGTGTCCTTGCAGTCCACGTGGTAGATCCGGTCTTTGAAGTCCCAGATGAAGGAGACGGGGTCGATGCCTTGCCACATGAAGTGGGAGGGGTCCCAGTTCAGGCCGAACGCGGGCCGGTGGCCGATCGCTTCGAGGGTCCGGACGGTGGTCCAGTAGTCGTAGGCGATCTCACTCGGGTGGACTTCGTGGGCGAAGCGGACCCCGCATTCATCGAAGACGTCCAGGATGGGGTTCCACCGGTCCGCGAAGTCCTGGTAGCCGGCGTCGATGACCTTTTCCGGGACGGGCGGGAACATGGCGACGTACTGCCAGATGGAGGACCCGGTGAACCCCACCACGGTGTCCACACCCAACGCTTTGGCGAGGCGGGCGGTGTGTTTCATTTCCTCGGCGGCGCGTTGACGGACGCCTTCGGGTTCCCCGTCACCCCAGACCTTGGACCCGACGATGGCTTCGTGGCGGAAGTCGATGGGGTCATCGCACACGGCCTGGCCTTTGAGGTGGTTGGAGATGGCCCAGACCTTGAGGTTGTACTTTTCCAGGACGGCGAGTTTGGACTCGACGTAGCCGGGTTCGTCCCAGCGCCAGGCGTCCAGGTGGTCTCCGGAGACGGCGATTTCCAGGCCGTCGTAGCCCCAGCCCGAGGCGAGGCGCGCGACTTCCTCGAAGGGGAGGTCGGCCCACTGGCCGGTGAACAGGGTGTACGG
>NZ_JBFTJK010000018.1:0-90690 GCF_056395385.1 Paenarthrobacter sp. 10L420
TCCAGAATCGCGTGCTTTTGATCGAGAGTGAAGTGGCTCCGCTTCGAACGACGGGGAGGAACAATAAAATCCATGACGGACCTTTCCCTGCCGCGTGTATCACCTGGTGGGAACAGCAAACCTGTCACACAACAGCCTGACACACACGGAGGAGTCGTCTAGCGCGCAGGGAGTCGTCTAGTCGGCCGCGCGGAGGGCTCGCAGGACACGGAGCTTGAATTCCTGCTCCCGGAACAGATCCCTCCATGTGATGCGGATGAACTTCCAGCCCAGCTCCATCAGGGCCTTCTCGCGCTGCCTTTCCTTGAAGATCACTTCATCTGTTGGCTCGTAGTCGAAGTACTTCACCCTGCCGTCGAACTCCAAAGCCACCTTCTTTTCGCGCCACGCGAAGTCCAAGCGATGTCGGCCTTCCGTTGTTCGAACTCCTACCTGAAGGTCTGGTGGCTCAATGCGGAGTCGCTGCAGAAGTTCCCGGCTGAGAGTCTCGCCGGGAGACTCCGAGCGCGCATCGGCATTTTCCAAGGCCCGGCGCAACGAAAGCACTCCATTTCTCCCCGACAGAGCTAAGCAAATTTGCGCCAGCCTCTCAGCATCTGCACCCCTGCGGAGGGCATGATCCATCAGCACAAGGCTCCGCCGGTAGTCCAACATCAAGCAACAGTCCGCCACCGTCCGCTCCAGCGATGTACAGGGTAGTCCGTCCACGAGGACTACATCGCCTTCCAGTAGCACCTTGGAATGAGCGACTACGTCGCGGCCATGCGAAATCGGCGACGGCGTCTTCTTCTGTGTAATGTGCACACGGTCGTCAACGTCCCACAGGAATAATCGGTGGAGGCGCGCTGCAGAGGTGTGGCTGTAGACCAAGCCACCTGTCGAGCTCAGCAGTGTCCCATGAGCGTGGGCGGCGATGAGTTGGCGGCTGCGTACCCACGGCTTCTGGGCGGACCAGGTGCTGCCACGGATGTAGCAACCTCGTCGGAGCCTTACCAGTTCACCCGACCGCACCAGGGTGGCTATACTCCGGTCATTGAATCCGGCTTCATTGAGTTCGGAGGTCCTCCACAGATCCATGCCCGCGGGGAGATCAGCCATTTTCGCCATGGCACAAGCATTGTCGAGGCTTAAGAACTTGCGACAGGGGACCCAGGGCGTATGTGGAAAAGCCCGTTTCGATGGCTCGCTGCAGACAAGACCACTCCTACCGTCTTGCCTGCAGCGAGCCGTCTAAACGGGCGGGAGCAGGGGGGCGGTCGGCCCAGGGAGTGCTAGGGGCGCTGGCGGCCGAACACCGGGAGCGCGCGCAGCCAACGGGAGAACCCGCCGGCCTTGCGGTCACAGTCGGCCGGGATGTAGAAGTCCGGATCTGTTGCACCGAAGGGCAGGTACAGCTCCTGACCCGGCGCCGGGAATTCCACGACGTTGTTCGTATCCTTCGAGTCCATCTGTTCCTCCTCTTTCCAGTGCAGCACTTTTCCGTAATTCGGAAAATGTTTATTGCTATATGAAAAGTGTAAGCAGTGCGTAAAGCAGGCGTCAAGAGACGTCCAGGAGGGCCGGAGAGATGCTCCGGTCACATTTGGCTGCTTCATAACGATCTCCAAAACCCATATACACAAGCCGAAATCATGCGCTACTCTCGAATGAGTTCGTGGCGTACGTCACGTAACCTGAGAGCAGCAGGCAGGGTCGTAATGAGCTGGCATCAATGGATGCCGGCTCTTTTTTGTTGGGTCGGCTCCACCAGAAACGCGGTGGAAACACGCGCTTAATTTCATTGATGGAACGTAGGTTCCACCTCACAGAAGTTGGGATATGACCATGAGCAACAACATCGTCCTCGGCGAAAACCAGTACGGCAAAGCGGAAGTCCGCGTCGTCAAGGTCACTCGGGATACTGACCGCCACCACATCGAAGACCTGAATGTCACCTCGCAGCT
Source organism: Paenarthrobacter sp. 10L420 (assembly GCF_056395385.1). Lineage (NCBI taxonomy): Bacteria > Bacillati > Actinomycetota > Actinomycetes > Micrococcales > Micrococcaceae > Paenarthrobacter > Paenarthrobacter sp. 10L420. The sequence continues at coordinate 1,944 of NZ_JBFTJK010000018.1, forward strand.
GCGCGGCGATTTCCAGGCTGCGCACCTCGAAGGCGACAACGGCCACGTCGTTGCCACCGATACCCAGAAGAACACTGTCTACGCTTTTGCCCGTGACGGCATCGGCTCCCCGGAGTCCTTCCTGCTGCGCCTTGCCAATCACTTCACCGGCGAGTTCGAATGGGTAACCGGTGGCCGCTGGGAAGCCGAGGCCTACAGCTGGGATCGCATCCAGGCACACGGCGCGGGACACGATCACAGCTTCGTCCGCAACGGACAAGAGGTGCGTACCGCCGTCGTCGTCCGTGATGGCGCAACCACCCACGTGATTTCCGGCCTCAAGGACCTGACCGTCCTCAAGACCACGGAGTCAGGGTTCGTCGGCTACCCGCGCGACAAGTACACAACCCTGCCGGAAACCACGGACCGCATCCTGGCCACCGATGTTTCCGCCCGCTGGCGCTACAACACCAACCTGGACTTGGCTGGCACGGACTTCAACAAGAGCTACGAGGACATCAAGGCCCTCCTGCTGGAAGGCTTCACCGAGAACTACTCGCACGCGTTGCAGCAGACGCTGTTCGACATGGGCAAGAAGGTCCTGGAAGCACACAGCGAAGTGGATGAGATCAAGTTCTCCATGCCCAACAAGCACCACTTCCTGGTTGACCTGAGCCCGTTCGGCCTGGACAACCCCAACGAGGTCTTCTTCGCCGCGGACCGCCCATACGGCCTCATCGAAGCAACCGTCCAGCGCGACAACACCACTGCCGCGCCCGTTGCATGGAGCGGCATCGCCGGCTTCTGCTAAGCACCACCCTTAACAACGCACCATCCAGGGGTTTGTGTGCAGGTCCCCCAACGGCGCCCCGTCAAGGCCGGACCTGCACACAAACCCCCGGCCCCAAAAGAAACCCCCAGATTTTGTTAGCCAGACACAGTTAGCCAGACGAAGACGTCTGCCATGAACCCAGAAAGTCTGCCATGAACATGAAGAAGAAAACCCGCCCTGCGAATACCACCACTTCGCAGAAGCATCAGCCAGAACGTCCCGAGGACAAGCGCCTCTCGATCGGAAGCACCTTCGCATACGGCTTCCAGCATGTCCTCACCATGTACGGCGGAATCATTGCCCCGCCGCTGATCATCGGGGCCGCGGCAGGCATGTCGTCGCAGGATATTGGCCTCCTCATCGCAGCCTGCCTGTTCGTTGGCGGGCTGGCCACTATCCTCCAGACGGTGGGCATCCCGTTCTTCGGCTCACAGCTACCCCTGGTTCAGGGCGTCTCTTTCGCGGGCGTCTCAACGATGGTTGCGATTGTCCAAGGTGGCGGGGGCATCCAGGCGGTCTTCGGTTCGGTCATTGTGGCGTCCCTGATCGGCTTGGCCATCACTCCCCTGTTCTCCAAGATCATCAAGTTCTTCCCGCCAGTGGTCACGGGCACGGTCATCACCACCATTGGCCTGACGCTCATGCCGGTCGCAGCCAACTGGGCCATGGGTGGAAACGCCAAGGCCGATAACTACGGCAGCATGGCCAACATCGGCCTTGCAGCAGCAACCATGGGCATCGTCCTGCTCCTGAGCAAGGTTGGCAACGCCGCCATTTCCCGGCTCTCCATCCTGCTGGCCATGGTCATCGGCACCATCATCGCGTTCGTTGCAGGAATGGCAGACTTCTCCAAGGTCGGCCAGGGCGACATCGTCGCTTTCCCCACGCCCTTCGCTTTCGGTGCTCCCACCTTCGAGATCGCAGCAATCGTCTCCATGCTCATCGTCATCCTGGTAACGCTGACCGAGACTTCCGCGGACATCATTGCTGTGGGCGAGATCGTCGATACCAAGGTTGACTCCCGCCGCATCGGCGACGGTCTCCGCGCAGACATGCTCTCCAGCGCCATCTCGCCCCTGTTCAACTCCTTCACGCAGAGCGCCTTCGCCCAGAACGTTGGCTTGGTGGCCATCACTGGCATCAAGAGCCGCTTTGTTGTCAGCGCCGGCGGCCTCATTCTGGTTGTCCTCGGCCTCCTGCCGGTCCTTGGCCGAGTGGTTGCAGCGGTTCCCACGCCCGTCCTGGGCGGTGCCGGCGTCGTGCTTTTCGGCACAGTGGCAGCCAGCGGTATCCGCACCCTGGCCAAGGTTGAGTACAAGAACAACATGAACCTGATCATCGTGGCCGCGTCGATCGGGTTCGGCATGATCCCCATCGCCGCCCCGAAGTTCTACGACCAATTCCCGTCCTGGTTCTCCACGATCTTCCACTCCGGCATCAGCTCAGCCGCAGTCATGGCGATCCTGCTGAACATCCTGTTCAACCACTTCAAGGCAGGCAACTCGGACAACCAGTCAGTGTTCGTCGCGGGCACCGACAGGATCGTCAGCGAAGAGGACATCAAGTGCCTCAGTGAAGGCGACCGGTTCGAGAACGGCAAGCTGATCGACGCCGAGGGCAAGGAAGTCCCGCTCAAGACGTCCAGCGCGTCCGAGCACTAGCTCCCGCCCAAAAATGGCAGATGGCGGCAGCGTTTCCTTGGGGGACGCTGCCGTCATTTGTGCTGCCGAGGGAAGCGCCGAGATGACAAATAACGCCCATGTTTGTGGAAAACATGGGCGTCAAGTGCCAACTCGGCGGGTGGTGTGGAGAAGGAGAAGCCTAGTTCTGGTTGAGCTCCGCGGAAATCGCCAGGGCGGCCTCGCGCAGCATTGGCACAGCGCGGTCGGCGAAGCTCTGGTCCACGCGGGTGATGGGGCCGGAAACGGAGATAGCCGTGGGGGTGGGAGCGTTGGGCACGGCCATCGCGAAGCACCGGACCCCGAGTTCCTGCTCTTCCTCGTCAATGGAGTAGCCGCGTTCGCGGATCAGCTTCAGGTCCGCGAGCAGGGAGTCGATGTCGCCGATGCTCTTGGCCGTCGGAGTGGGCATGCCGGTTCGGGCAACAATGCCGCGGACCTGCTCGTCGTCGAGCTGCGCCAGGATCGCTTTACCAACGCCGGTATCGTGCGTGTGGGCCCGGCGGCCAACCTCAGTGAACATACGCATGGAGTGCATGGACGGGACCTGGGCCACGTAGATGACCATGTCCGAATCCAGGACGGCCATGTTGGAAGTCTCGCCAAGGCGTTCCACGAGGGTCTTCAATTGCGGACGCGCCACGGCGCCGAGCTGCTTGCTGGCGCCTTCGCCCAGCCGGATGAGCCGCGGGCCAAGGGCATAACGGCGGTTGGGCAGCTGGCGGATGTAGCCGAGGGACACCAGGGTGCGCAGCAGGCGGTGGATGGTGGGCAAGGGCAGGTCAGTGGATGACGACAGCTCGCTCAGAGTGACGTCGCCACCCGCATCCGTGATCAGTTCCAGCAGTTCAAAGACGCGCTCAACGGACTGCACGCCTCCGGAGGCTTTTTCAGCCATTCCCTTGTCTCCAATGACTCAGATTCCGACAACTCTTATCCGCATCGTGAAAAGAATTGCTTAGAACACCCAAGATACAGCACAGCGGGCACCTGCGCGACGAGACGCAAAATGACCGGGCAAGGGGTTGTGTTTCCACTTGGTAGATAATAATATCCATAATACGAAAACATTTAGTTTGGAACGGCGGCCCGGGAACGGGCCTAACAGGAGGAATTTCAATGGCGAATCCGAGCCCCGGAAACTCGATCACCCTGCGCGTCGCCGCACCGTCCAGCTTCACCGCTACGAGCGAACTGGCAGCAGCCGTCGGCGCAGCCGGTGCCGCGATCACCGCTCTGGACGTCACGGAATCCCACCACGAGACCATCGTCGTGGACGTCACCTGCAACACCACTGATGACGACCACGCAGCACGCGTCAAAGACGCCCTGAACGCGCTCGACGGCGTCACCGTCCAGCACGTCTCGGACCGCACCTTCCTTATGCACCTTGGCGGCAAGCTCGAGGTCGTCCCCAAAGTAGCCCTGCGCAACCGTGACGATCTGTCACGCGCCTACACTCCCGGCGTCGCCCGCGTTTGCCTGGCCATTGCAGAAGACCCGGCCGCTGCCCGCAACCTGACGGTTAAGCGCAACACCATCGCCGTCCTCACCGACGGTTCGGCCGTGCTGGGGCTGGGCAACATCGGCCCGGCCGCCGCGCTGCCCGTCATGGAAGGCAAGGCCGCGCTGTTTAAGCAGTTCGCCAACGTGGACGCCTGGCCGGTCTGCCTGGATACGCAGGACACCGAAGAGATCATCATGATCGCCAAGGCCATGGCCCCCGTTTACGGCGGCATCAACCTCGAAGACATCGCCGCACCGCGTTGCTTCGAGATCGAAAACCGCCTCCGCGAAGAACTGGACATCCCGGTCTTCCACGACGACCAGCACGGCACCGCGATCGTCACCCTCGCCGCCTTGGTCAACGCCCTCCGCGTAGTGGACAAGAAGCTGTCCGAGGTCAAGATCGTCGTTTCCGGTGTCGGCGCTGCCGGTTCTGCCATCATCCAACTTCTCAAGGCCCAGGGCGCGCAGCACATCATCGCCGCCGGCCGCTCCGGAGCCATCCACTCCGGCGAGAAGTACGACGACGAGCACCGCAGCTGGATTGCCGAGAACACCAACGAAGAAGGCTTCTCCGGAACCCTGCATGACGCCCTGAAGGGAGCAGACGTGTTTATCGGCGTCAGCGCCCCGCATGTGATCGGCGAGGAGCAGGTGGCTTCCATGGCTGAGAACGCAATCGTCTTCGCCATGGCCAACCCGACGCCGGAAATCGACCCCGTCATCGCCTCCAAGCACGCAGCCGTCGTCGCCACGGGTCGCAGCGACTTCCCGAACCAGATCAACAACGTGCTGGCCTTCCCTGGCTTCTTCCGCGGACTGCTGGACGCCGGAGCATCGGACATCACGCCGAACATGCTGGTGGCCGCCGCCGAGGCAATTGCCAACCGGGTGGCTGACGACGAGCTGAACGCGAGTTACATTATCCCCAGCGTCTTCGATCCGCATGTAGCCGCCGATGTAGCGACCGCCGTAGCCAATGCTGCGCACGCAAACGCCGCCAGCGCTCTCTAGAAAAGGACACCGCCCCATGGCTATTACAGTCACTGATCCCCGGCCGATCGATCGCGCCGAGGAGATCCTCACCCCCAAGGCACTGGGCTTCATCGAGGAACTGCACAAGCGTTTCGCCGGCACCCGTGCCGAGCTGCTGGAGGCGCGCAAAGCCAAGCGCCAGAAGGTTGCGGACACCAGCCGCCTGGACTTCCTCCCGGAAACCCAGGAAATCCGCGACGGCGACTGGAAGGTTGCCGAGGCCCCGGCAGCTTTGCAGGACCGCCGCGTAGAGATGACGGGTCCCGCAACCCCGGCCAAGATGGCCATCAACGCACTGAACTCCGGCGCAAAGGTCTGGCTCGCGGACCTCGAAGATGCCAGCACACCCACCTGGCCCAACGTCATCGACGCCATCCTCAACCTCCGCGACGCAGCACAGGGCACCCTGAGCTACACCTCCCCGGAAGGCAAGGAATATCGTCTCCGCACCGATGCTCCCTTGGCTGTTGTTGTTGCCCGCCCCCGCGGCTGGCACATGGAAGAGAACCACCTGCTGATCGACGGCGAACCTGCAGTGGGCGCGCTGGTGGACTTTGGTTTGCACTTCTTCCACATCGCCAAGCAGCTGCTCCTGAACGGCCACGGCCCGTACTACTACCTGCCCAAGATGGAGAGCCACCTTGAGGCCCGCCTCTGGAACGACGTCTTCGTCTTCGCCCAGGACTTCCTCGGCATCCCGCAGGGCAGCATCCGCGCCACGGTCCTCATCGAGACCATCCCTGCAGCGTTTGAAATGGACGAGATCCTCTACGAGCTGCGCGATCATGCTTCAGGTTTGAACGCCGGACGTTGGGACTACCTCTTCAGCATCATCAAGTACTTCCGTGATGCCGGCGAAGAGTTCGTCCTGCCGGACCGCGCGACCGTTGCCATGACGGCTCCGTTCATGCGCGCCTACACCGAACTCCTGGTCAAGACCTGCCACAAGCGCGGCGCCTTCGCCATGGGTGGCATGGCCGCCGTCATCCCGAACCGGAAGCAGCCCGACGTCACCGCTGCGGCCTTCGACAAGGTCCGTGCCGACAAGACGCGTGAGGCAAATGATGGCTTCGACGGATCCTGGGTTGCACACCCGGACCTCGTTTCCACGTGCCGCGAGGTGTTCGATTCGGTCCTCGGTGACCCCGCCAACGGTGGAAAGCCGAACCAACTGGACAAGCAGCGCCCCGAGGTGAACGTCACCGCTGAGCAGCTGATCGACGTCGCCTCTGCCGGCGGCACCGTCACGGAAGCCGGCCTTCGGCTGAACCTCTATGTCGCCGTCGCCTACACGGGTGTCTGGATCTCCGGCAGCGGCGCTGTTGCCATCCACAACCTCATGGAAGATGCCGCGACCGCGGAGATCTCCCGCTCCCAGGTGTGGCAGCAGATTCGCAACAAGTCCGTCCTCGCGGACACGGGCAACACCGTGACACGCGAGCTCGTCAGCCGCATCCTGGGCGAGGAAACCGAGCGCCTGCGGATCGAGTTCGGCGACGAGAACTTCGCCAAGTACTACGAGCCCGCGTCCAAGCTGATCGAGGACATCTGCCTGTCCGACGATTACACCGACTTTCTGACAACACCCGCTTATGAGCTGGTGGGCTGAGATGGGCTCATTCTCTTCCTCTGATCTGGCTCACATCGAGTCCCAGCTTGAGGCGACGGACCAGCTCCTGGACCGTAACTACCCCGGCGACGACGGCTCACGCCAGCCCATCCACACCGTCTACATCCCGGCGGACCGCTTCACGCCTTCCCTCGCGGCAGAGTGGGGCGCCCAGGCGCTCACGACGGCGGAAGCTCACGGTGGCTTGGAAAAGCTCGGCCAGCTGTTGGGCCAGGAGCCTCATTTGGCTGCCGCCGTTGCCTCCCGTGTGGCGGCGAAGCTCTCCTCCGAGCCGATCGAGGACCTGCGCCTGGACTTCGAGGACGGGTACGGGGACCGCGGCGATGAGGCTGAAGACGCCGACGCCGTTGCTGCCGCCAAGAAGGTTGCAGAGGCAGTTTCGGCCGGAATTGCTCCGCCGTTCCTCGGCATCCGCTTCAAGTGCTTCGAAGCAGCCACCCGTGCCCGCGGACTGAAGACGCTGGACTTGTTTGTGTCCACGCTTGCTGCAGCGGGCGAGCTGCCTGCGGGCCTGATCCTGACCCTGCCGAAAGTCACCACGGTGGCCCAGGTGCAGGCCATGGACTTCGCGGTCTCGCGCCTCGAGGAAGTCCACGGGCTTCCCGCGGGGAGGCTCCGGTTCGAGGTGCAGGTGGAAACGCCGCAGCTCATTCTGGGTGCCGACGGAACGTCCCCCGTAGCGCAGCTCCCCCACGTTGTTCCGGGCCGCATCAGCGCTCTGCACTACGGCACGTATGACTACAGTGCTTCTTTGGGCATCTCGGCTGAATACCAGTCCATGGAGCACCCTGTGGCTGACTTCGCCAAGGAAGTCATGCAGCTCGCCGTTGCCGGCACGGGCATCCGTCTGTCCGACGGTTCCACGAACATCATCCCCGTGGGCGACGGCGTGGAAGATGCCTGGAAACTGCACGGCCGCCTGGTCCGTCGCTCCCTGGAAAACGGCTACTACCAGGGTTGGGATCTGCACGCAGCCCAGCTACCCAGCCGTTTCTCGGCGTCGTACGCTTTCTACCGCGAAGGGCTGCCCGCCGCGGCCTTGCGCCTCCGGAACTACGTGGAGCGCACCGAAGGCGGCGTCATGGATGAGCCCGCCACCGCCCGTGCACTCGCGGGTTTCGTCCTTCGCGGCGTCCAGTGTGGCGCAGTGGGGCCCGATGAGGTCAAGGCGCTTGCCGGCGTCGAACTTTCACAGCTGACCGCACTGGCGCACCCTCGGCTCGCCCAACCAACGTCCCACTGATAGGAGCATTTCGCATGGGCAAGTACTACTACCCGCAGGGCGGCCTGCCGCCGCAGACCCACCTGACCACGGAGCGGGCGATCGTCACGGAGGCTTACACCGTGATCCCCAAGGGCGTCATGACGGACATCGTCACCAGCAACCTGCCTGGATTCTCCAATACGCGCTCCTGGATTATTGCGCGGCCGATTTCCGGCTTCGCCACCACGTTCTCGCAGTTGATCGTTGAGATCGCTCCGGGCGGCGGGGCTCCCAAGGCCGAGTTCGAAGCAGGCGTTGAAGGCGTCATCTTTGTCACGAAGGGCCAAGTCAACCTGACCCTTGACGGCGAACTGCACCACCTCGAGGAGGGCGGCTACGCCTACCTTGCCGCCGGCGCAGAGTGGGGCTTGGAGAACGTGTCCGACGACATCGTCTCCTTCCACTGGATCCGCAAGGCCTACGAACGCCTTGAAGGCTTCGAGGCCAAGTCCTTCGTGACCAACGAGAAGGACGTGGAGCCTACCTCCATGCCGGACACGAACGACGTCTGGAAGACCACCCGCTTCACGGATTCCAGCGACCTCGCCCATGACATGCAGGTCAACATCGTCACCTTCCAGCCGGGCGGCGTGATCCCCTTCCCGGAGACCCACGTCATGGAGCACGGCCTGTACGTCCTGGAAGGCAAGGCCATGTACCTGCTTAACAATGACTGGGTTGAGGTGGAGGCCGGCGACTTCATGTGGCTCCGCGCATTCTGCCCGCAGGCCTGCTACGCCGGCGGTCCGGGCGAGTTCCGTTACCTGCTGTACAAGGACATGAACCGGCAGGTGAAACTCACCTGATCTCCGCCGAGATCGCCGGAAAGCTGCCAGTTCGCTGGGAGCTTTCCGGCGATTTCGTGCGTTTCCGGCGGTTTCGGCGCGGGCTCTGTGGACTCAGCGACGCTGGCCGATGGCGAAGCCCGACCAGAACGCAAGGACCAGCAGCCCGACCCCGGAGACTGCCAAGCCAAGCTGCGTCCCTTTGCTAATAAATGAGCCGTTGTCCCCCACGAACACCTCATTGCTCAGGGGCGCATAGGCAAACCACCCAATGTTCGCTTCGAGGTTGTTCCACGCGACGATAATCCCCACGATCACCGCGATCACGCCAAGCAAAGGCACGACGGCGGCAAGGACTCTGCGCGCAGGCTGCGGTGTGTTGCGTTCCCCAAGTTTGCTGTGCTCCCCCATGCGGGCGAGTCTAGCCTGAGCTCACGCACCCAAGTAGGTCGCAGTTAAGCGCGTTTTGCCCTCTCTAAACGCGCTCTGCTGCGACCTACTTGGGTGCGTTTGGAGCGGGGGCGCCGGCGATCCTGTACGACTCCTGCAGCAACTCGTCGAGCTCCTCTACGTCGATGTTCTCCAGCCGGACCAGCAGCAACTTTGGTGACCGTTCGTGATGAGGGGTCCAGAAATAGGTATCCGGCTCCATTGCTGCCAGAGCTTCGCGCTCATCCGTTTTGACCGTAACAACCCCCTCTTCCCAGATCCGAGCCATGAGGGACTTGCCAAACCAGGCAGGCTGGCCCCAACTTGGGCGCTCGGTGACGCCGGGCATGCCAAGGCAGATACGCCTGACGTCCTCTTCGGTGGCCATGGTTCACTGTGACACCGGCATGCGGGCTCCGGCAAGGAACGCGTGGACTCTCGCAGACTAGGCTAAGCACATGTTGACCATCGGCAGCACCGTCCTCGGCGTCAATGACATCACCCGGGCCACTGGGTTCTGGCACGCCGCGCTCGGCTATGTTCCACGTGAGCCCGGCGATGACACCTGGGTGATCCTCGTTCCGTCCGCCGGTCCAGGCCCCCAACTCGCGTTGATGCTGAGCGAAACGCCTGTCCAGGAGCATCCACGTACTCATCTGGACCTCTATGCGGATGACCAAGCTGCCGAAGTGGAGCGGCTGATCTCCCTCGGCGCTCAACGCGTTGACTGGGACCTGTATCCGGAGAATCCGGATTTCGTGGTCCTCGCCGACCCTGACGGCAACCGCTTCTGCGTTATCGACAAAAGTCCGCGGTAGCGCCGCCGTCGAGCCCCAACTGACTGGCAGTAGTGGTGGTTTTGAGGGCTGAAAACAACCACTACTGCGACTTACTTGGGCGCTGCCAGTTCTGTCGGGGCCCTTGGGTAGAGTGCAAGCCATGGACGACAAAGCGACATTGCTCGGCTATTTGCGCCTTCGCCGGGCGGACCTGCTCGGGAAGCTTGATGGCTTGGGTGAATACGATGCCCGAAGGCCCCTGACACCGACGGGTACCAATCTGTTAGGGCTCGTGAAACACGTGGCGAGCGTGGAGTTGGGGTATTTCGGGGAGACTTTCGGGCGTCCGAGTGGGCGCGAATTGCCGTGGCTGGAGCAAGACGCAGAACCGGATTCCGATATGTGGGTCCCGGCCTCGGAGAGCCGTGCGGAAATCCTGGAACTGCACCACTTCTCGGCAGCGCACAGTGATGCCACCATCCAGGCCCTCCCGTTGGATGCTCCCGGCGTTGTGCCTTGGTGGTCCGGAGAGAAGCGGAATGTGACGCTTCATCAGATCCTCGTCCACATGTGTGTGGAAACCGCACGGCACGCCGGGCACGCTGACATCATCCGCGAACTGATCGACGGATCCGCTGGCCAAAGGCCTGGGGATCCCAACATGCCTGGCCGCAACTCCGAAGAATGGGCAGCACACAGGTTCCGCATCGAAGAAGCAGCCTTGGAGGCAGACCTCCGGCACTGAAGACCCCCAAGCACCACTCAGCACGCCCCGATGGCATACTACCTAGCCGCCGGGATGTGCTCTGTCGTTTTCAGTGCGGTGAGGTTGGCCGGGTGTTGGCCTGTGGCATCCAACCGATCCCCAGCGCCTGCCGGCTGCTGCTCGCGGAGCTGCCACAGCAAAGTTAGACCCCACAAACAGTTGGGCCAACCACCGCATGAGGTGCCCCCCCTCCGCAAGGCCGACCCGCAAACTTGATGCGAAATTGAGCCAAACAAACAGAGTCCTTGATTTTGCCGCGCCACGCTGGAAGCAGACGAAGCCTCATTACATCAATCCATCAAGGTTTCGGCGACGAATAACCAACGAGAATCACAATGATGTGGGGGACCCAATGGAACAGGCAGCAGCGCTAACAGAGGTGATCGCCATCAAGGGCATCATCCAGGACCAACACCCCGTGGATTTCCAGGCACTGGGTGTCGCAGGATGCATCGACAGACTTGCTGCGCCGCTTCGACGCTCCGGCGTGACCGTCCACTGGCACACACCCCACCACGGCATCGAGATCTCCTCCGCATCAGCCGCACTGCTGTACCACGTAGCCCAGGAGACCTTCAGCAACACCCTGAACTACGCCGACGCCAGCGAACTGACCATCCGTCTCAATGCCGTCTACCACGGAATCCAAATGACGATTATGGACAACGGCAAAGGTTTCGAAATCCACGCCGCCCCCAGCGGCCGCCGCCACGGCTTCGGCCTGCTGCTGATGTCCATTGCAGTGCACGACGCCGGAGGGTCCGTTGAGATCGACTCCGGGGCTGGGCGGGGCACCAGTGTGAGGGTCACACTGCCACTGGATTGAGTCCAATTTGGGACCTTTTTCGGCTCCCAAACCATGGATTGGCGGCGTCCCCGGACGTATTCTGTAGCTACTTTTCAGCCTGACATCTCGACGGAATGGCACGAAATGGCGCGGAACAAGGGTCCCCGGTTAGGTCTTGGCAAGGTCCTTCTGAGGATCTTCGGGTTTTTCTTCGTGAGCGCCCTCTGCGGGGTGCTGATCTGCGGCTTCATGGTGCCGGTGGTTCAGTTCACCAGCACTACCATGGGCGGTTCCATCGGCTTTTACGAAAGCCTGCCCAGCCAACTCGACGTTGATTCGCCATCCCTTTCCAGCAATGTAGTCACTGCTGACGGCCAGCACATCGCCACGTTCTATGCAGAGAACCGGGTGAAGGTACCCCTGGACCAGATGTCACCCTTCATTCGGCAAGCGATCGTGGCAATCGAAGACAGTCGCTTTTATGAGCATCCCGGAGTGGATACGCAGGGCATCATCCGTGCGCTGACATCCAACGTGACCAAGGGGACCCGACAGGGCGCGTCGACCCTGACCCAGCAATACGTCACCAACGTGCTGAACGAGTCCCGCCTCTCGAAGGGCCGACCCGAGGATGTGGTGCTCAGTGGGGACAAGAGCATCGGTGACAAGCTCCGGGAGATCAAGCTGGCCCTGGAGCTTGAGAAACGCTTCAGCAAAGACCAAATCCTTGAGGGGTACCTGAACATCGTGTTCTTTAACCGGAACGCGTATGGCATCGAAGCCGCTTCGCGGTACTTCTTCAGCACCTCAGCCAAGGATCTCACTTTGCCACAGGCAGCGCTGTTGGCCGGGCTGGTGAACGGGCCGAGCGTCTATGACCCAACAACCGCGCCTGAAGCAGCGTTCAGTCGGCGAAACATTGTGCTGGACAGGATGCTCGAGCAGGGAAAGATCACTCAAGCAGACCATGATGCGGCAGTTGCCGCCACCGTGGAGCTGAAAATCACCCCGTCCCATCAGGGCTGCGCCGGGGCCTCCATCGCCATCTACTTCTGCGACTACGTGTCCCACCTGATCATGAACAACGAGGCCTACGGTGCAACCATCGATGACCGCGAACGGCTCCTCTACCGGGGCGGGCTCACCATCACCACCACGCTGGACAGCCGGTTGCAGGCAGCGGCCCAAGTACAAGTGGATGCGTCAGCCGGCGCAAACCCGGACAAGTGGGGCGCTGCCATGACCACCGTGCAGCCAGGCACAGGCAAGATCCTGTCCATGGCCCAAAACACGGTGTTCGTTCCGCAGGACGGAAAGTTCGATACCCAGCTGAACTTCAGCGTGGATGCCAAGGACGAAAACGGCAACGACCTCAATGGTGCAGGCGGATTCCAACCCGGTTCCACCATGAAGCCCTTCATCTTCGCGGAGTGGCTCAACGAGGGCAAGTCGCCCACTGCCGTGGTGGATGCTTCCCGGCGGGTCTACCCGGTTGGCTTCCCTTGGCGCTCGAGCTGCGGCAAAGTGCTGGGTGGCTACAGCACCGCGCAGAAGGCGCAAAACCTGGGCGCTGATGATGACCTGCAGAACAACGACGAGGGCTACTACCGGCCCATGCCCATCAACTACGGCCTCTACAACTCGATCAACACCGCCACATTCGCTACTGCAGCGCAGTTGGATTTCTGCGGCATCCAGAAAATGGTGGACGCGGTTGGTCTGCACAGCGGCCTGGACAACGCCCAGATCAACATGCACCAGATCGGTAACCTCCTTGGCTCCATCGGCGTCGCTCCCGTCATCCTGGCGAGCGCCTTCGCAACATTCGCCAACGATGGCACCTATTGCAAGCCCATCGCCATCACCGATATCAGCGACTCACAAGGCAGGAAGTACCCAGCGCAGACCCCTGAATGCAAGGAGACCGTGAAACCGGCCGTGGCCCGTGGAGTCACATCGGTGCTGCAGGACGTGCTCAAGCTCGGATCCGGCGTCTACATCGAACCCAAGGTCCAGAACCAGGTCCCCGTTGCGGCCAAGACAGGCACCTCGAACAACAACGGCGCAACCTGGGTGGCCGGATACACTACCCGGCTCGCCACAGCCTCCTTCTTTGGGGACACGACGGCGGGACAACAGCGAGCAGGACAAAACGTCACCATCAACGGCAAGTTCTACAAGTCACTGGACGGCTACATGATTGCCGGCCCGCAATGGGCCAACTACATGATGCAGGCCACCGCCCTCTACCCCAGCGGCGCCTTCAACCCACCGCCTCCCCCGCCGTCGCCTGGACCAAGCACGTCACCCGCAGCACCTCGCTGAGTGGGCCTGCGTTGTGGGGCCCTGTCTGCGCGGTGTTCCCGGCAGCCGAGCCGGCAGAAAGACTTTGAAAGCCAGTCATTCCTCCCGCAGACTTGGCCTGTGAAGCCCTTCCTTTTGTTGGCCACCCGCGCTGAAGACGCAGCAGCGGATGACGAGTACCAGGCCTACCTCCGGTACTGCGGGCTCCGGGCTGAGGAATTGTTCCGCATCCGGCTGGAGGCGGCACCACTGCCGGACATTGAGTTGGCCGATTACTCAGGCGTGATTGTGGGCGGCAGTCCTTACACCTCCAGCGACCCTTTGGAGGAGAAGAGTCAGGCCCAGCTTCGCGTCGAAGCTGAACTCTCAGCACTCCTGGATCGCATCGTGGCCGAGGACTTCCCCTTCCTGGGTGCCTGCTATGGCGTTGGAACCTTGGGGGTTCACCAAGGAGCCATCATTGACCGTCGCTACGGAGAACCGGTCGGGGCTACGGAGATCAAACTGACCGCAGACGGGGAGCGCGACCCCCTGCTCAAAGGCATGCCACACACTTTCGAGGCGTTCGTTGGGCATAAGGAAGCCTGCAGCCAACTGCCGGAAAACGCCGTGTTGCTCGCAAGTTCCGCAGCCTGCCCTGTGCACATGTTCCGCATAAAGAAGAATCTCTACGCCACACAGTTCCATCCGGAATTGGATGTCGATGGCCTCATCACCCGGATTAACATCTACAAGGACGCGGGCTATTTTCCGCCGGATGCTGCCGACGAGCTCATCGAGACCGCCAAGCATGCCTCGGTGACTGAACCCATGCGGGTCCTGAGGAATTTCACGGAAGTCTACGCTCGCTAGGGATCTTGCGCGGCCCGCTCTGCGCCCCAAGAAAGGGGTTTCTATCAGAGCCTCCCTCGCGCTGCGTTGGCTGGGTAGCGTTGTGAGTACTCACCCATGCCCCGAAACATGATTCATCCATGAGGAGCAATCTTTGAAGCAGGACCCTTTGGCGGTCGAAGCCCAGGTACACGCAGCACCAGATGAAGGAAAGACCAAGCCAGCGAAAATGCGAGCAGCCACCAAGATCCCTTGGGGTGGCCTTTTGCTGCTTGCTGCCGCGGGCTTCACGGCTGTCACCACAGAGCTGCTTCCGTCCGGGCTGCTTCCGCAGATCAGCCGGGATCTGGGCGTGGAGGAATCCGCTGTAGGTTCCCTGACCGCAGCGTATGCAGCCATCATCGTTTTCACCGCTCTCCCCTTGTCCCGGCTCCTGGGCGGGCGGGTCCCGCGGAAGACCCTGTTGATGGGGACAGTGCTTGCCTTTGCACTTAGCAACGTCCTGCTGGCCTTGAGCCCGAATCTTGAAGTGGCCATCGTCGCAAGGCTTCTGGGCGGAATTGCCCATGGCATGTTGTGGTCGAGCGTGGCACCGTATGTGGCACGCATCGTTCCTGCCCACTCGGTGGGCAAGTCCATGGCGGTGGTCTTCAGTGGTACCAGCATCGCGTTGGCTGTCGGGGCTCCGATTGGCACACTCATGGGCACGCTCATGACCTGGCGGGTTTCCTTCGTGGTCCTGGCCGGGGTGGGCGTCCTGTTGGCAGTCTTGGCGTTCTGGCTCCTGCCTGCTGCGCACGATCCCGGCACCCACAAGACACCCTCGATCCGGGCAGCGCTCAAGCTACCGGGCGTGATCGCCGTGGCCACCGCTTGGCCACTCTTGTTGCTGGCACACTTCACTCTCTTTACGTACGTTGCCCCTTTCCTGCTCGCCTCCGGATTGCCCGAAGCCCTCACTGGCATTTCACTGTCTGTGGTCGGGATCTCTGGATTGGTCGGAATCTGGATCGCTGGCCTGACTGCCGATTCCCATCCACGGCGTTCGGTGATTACCGCCGTCGGGCTTCTTTTGCTTGCCTTCGCGTTGCTGCCGGTTCTGGGCGGCACCTGGGTGGGGGTTTTCGCGCTGATGGTTGCTTGGGGCGTTTCCTTCGGCGCGATCGGCATCTACAACCAGGCGGCAATCCTTCGCGCTGGCGGAGAGCACAAGGATGCGGCCAACGGACTCACGGTAGTGACTATCCAACTGGGGATCGCCGTGGGTGCCGGGTACGGTGCTTTGGCGCTGACCACTGTTGGGGCTCGGTTGGTGCCGCTGGCCGCTGCGCTGCCAACGGCAATTGCCTTGGCGATCATGATTTCCAGCAAGCGCGGCGGATACCCGGCAGGGCCGCGCGAAAAAAGACGCCGCGAGAAGCGCCGGTAACATTCCCGAAACATGCCAGTCACGTGATCTTCATGAAGGTGGGGTTTCTGTAACTTACCTGCAACTTAGCTCTTCCGAGTCGGAAACATAGCTCACCGAATATTGATCGGGGGGTAGTGAGGGCCGTGCATCAACGGGCCCGTTTCGGACAGGCTTGATCAGAAGGGAACGCAGGTGGAGATCTCTGCGCAACACGTCTGGCTGATGTTGTCATCGGCAATGGTGCTTTTCATGACTCCGGGCCTCGGCCTGTTCTATGGCGGCATGACCCGCGCCAAGGCAGCACTCAACATGATCATGATGAGCTTTATCTCTGCAGGCATTGTGGGCGTCGTGTGGGTCCTGTGGGGATACTCGATGACCACCGGCGACGGTTTCCTCGGCCTGTTCGGCAACCCGTTCGCGCACTTCGGCCTTCAGGACCTCATAGGTTCGCCCGACCTCCTCAAGGCGGTCTTCGCCGCTACCTTCGCCATCATCACCGTGGCACTCATCAGCGGCGCCATCGCCGACCGCGCCAAGTTCAGCGCATGGGCGCTCTTCGTCCCGATCTGGGTCACCGTGGTCTACTGCCCGCTGGCTTACATGGTCTGGGGCGGCGGCTTGATGAGCGCAGGTGGAGCCGTCACGCAGATCTTCGGCCAGGTGATCGACTTCGCCGGCGGTGCCGTAGTTGAGGTCAGTTCAGGTACCGCCGCTTTCGTCCTCGCATTGATCGTGGGAAAGCGTCACGGATTCGCCAAAGACCCCAACCACCGCCCTCACAACGTCCCGTTCATCATGATCGGCGCAGCAATCCTCTGGTTCGGTTGGTTTGGCTTCAACGGCGGTGCTGCAACCACTGTTGAGCAGGCAGGCCTGATCTGGGTCAACACCCTGGTGGCTCCGGCCGCGGCGATGCTGAGCTGGTTGGTCACGGAAAAGATCCGCCACGGACACCCGACATCACTGGGCGCGGCCTCCGGCGTTGTTGCCGGCTTGGTCGCCATCACCCCTTCCTGCGCCAACATCACCCCGCTCGCGGCCCTTGGACTGGGACTCGTTGCTGGTGCCGCCTGCGCAGTCTTTGTGGACCTGAAGTACAAGTTCGGTTTCGACGATTCCCTCGACGTCGTGGGCGTGCACTTCGGCGCCGGCGTGATCGGCACGCTTTCCCTCGGCTTCGTCGCCTTCCCCACGGAAGGCACGGCCGGTGGCCTCCTTTACGGCGGCGGAGTGCAGCAACTCGTGGCGCAGACCGTTGCTGTACTGCTCACGATCGCCCTCTCCGGCCTGGGCACCCTGCTGATCGGTCGCGCTATTCACAAGACCATCGGCTTCCGCGTGGCCCACGAACACGAAGTTGCAGGAGTGGACCTCACCCAGCACGCAGAATCGGCCTACGAGTTCGGCCTCACAGCCCATGGACACTTCCGCCAGCAGCAGGCCCACCTGTCGTCGCTGATCAAGGGTGGACGCAAAGAGTCCGAGCCGGCGAAGGAAGACAGCTTCGCCTAGCGGCCCCACATTCAGAACAGCAGCCGACGGCGGAACCCAGGTCCCGCCGTCGGCTGCTGTTTGTGCGTCTCACAGTTGGTTGGGTTAGCCGAAGCCGTTCCAGAGCCGCTGCCACCACGTTCGCTTGATTGGTTCCTCCGGCTCCGGCTCAGGTGGAGCTGCCGCAGCCCGCCGCTCGCGCCATCGTTCCAGCTCGGCGTCAACATCCCGCAGCTTGGTGGTCACTGGCGGCCCACCCTGAAGCTGGCGACGGGCCTCAACCACTCGCTTGTTGAAGTCCTCAAGGATGTCGCGGACCTGCTTCGCGGTGTACTGCTGATCCAGCTTCGCGTCGAGTTCAGCGTCCTCGATCCGTAGCAGAATTGCTGGCGGGCCGATCCCGCTGAGTCGCTCACGCTGGATCAGACCTTTGACCCACCAGTCCGGATCATAGTGCTCGCCCAGACCCGGGATCGGCTTGCCAGCGTATTTGAGGTTGTCGAACTTGCCCTGGTTCATGGCGTCCCGGATCAAATATTCCACCCGCGCGGCGTCGTCCACCTTCCGGCGTTTCTCCCGCTCTTCCGCCTCGGCCGCCTCGAGCTCTGAATCTTCCTCCGCATTACCGCCCCACGAGCGGACTGCCCGCAATTCCGCGCCCCGCTCGAGCTTCCGCCTGAAGGCATTGTTCTCGGCGTTCACGTTTCGCCACCTCCTCGCACGGCAGTCCTCTCCTGCCGGAAATCGTGGTTCCGGCTCCAGTATTCCGCATTTTGCTGGGCCACGGGGAGGGCTGAGGGCTACTCTCGATCCAAATACCTCCACAGGAAGGGCCGCGCGTGACTACTGTTTCCAATGCATTCATTCCGGTCTCGGATCCGGGCCAGGCAGCCAAGTGGTATTCGGAACACCTGATGCTTCGGACTGTCACCGTTTCGGAGTGGACGGCAGTTCTAACGGGCGACGGCGGTGCCACAGTTACGCTGATGGGTCCGCTTAGCGGAATCGCGGCTGAGCCCGGGCTGGCATGGTCCACCTGCGGTTTCCTGGTGTATGACCTCACGGGCATGCGGGATCGTTTGCTCCGGAACGGACATGGCGTGTCTGTGGTGGAGGGCGATCCGGACACCTGCTTGTTCTTCACGGTCCGGGACCCCGACGGGAATGTCCTGCTGCTCACGGACCGCTAGGCTCGCTGGTTCAGGAGGCTCCCTCGTTCCACCAGCGCCGCAGCGCTGTTGCTTCACCACCCCCTTTGATCGCCGAGCGGCCCCCGACACGCCGGGATTAGCGGCGTGTCGGGGCCACTGTCAGCTCAAAGCAGGTGATGGAGCAACGCAGGCTAGCTGGCAGGCTAGTGAACGGCCATGCTCGGATCCAGTTGCTCGATGCCCTCAGGAGTAACAAGGACCACCCGGGCCGTGCAGATGTCGTAGAACAAGCCTGTGGCTTGCACTTGCCCGGATGCCAAGGCCGGCCTGGTGACCGGATGCTCTTCGAGTTTCTGGAGCTGGACGGCGACGTTCACCATGCTTAGCTGGTCGAGGCGGCTGTAACCTTCAGCTTCGGCAGCGAGGGCGACAGGATGGCCATCCAACAGCGCGGTGTAGCTCGGCCGGGCGTGCTCCAACCAGGCATCGAAGCCCGTGCCCAACGCTGCGGATGCACCCTCGGCGTCGGCTATGACGGCCTTCATCGCGCCACAGTTGGAGTGGCCGCAGATCACGATCGAGTCCACGGACAACCCCTTCACGGCGAATGCCAGTGCCGAGTCGATCGAGGCATCCCGGCCGTCGGAGCACACAACGTTGCCAATATTCCGCAGTGTCAGAAGGTCTCCGGGGCCGCTGCTGGTGATGAGGTTCGGATTGACCCGGGAGTCGACGCAGGCAACAAACAGTGTGTCCGGGTTCTGCCCCTCCGTAAGATCCTGAACCAGCGGTCGAACCTTGTCTGCGTACCGCCGATGGTATTTGTCGATGCCAAGGAGGATTGACCGCAGCGGAAGCTGCCCGCCGTCGTCGTGCGCTTCCTGCTGGGCACCGTCCACAGGCGACGGCTGCCAGGAAGTCCTGGGCGGAAGCGGGAATTCACGTGGATCCTGGCGCTGTGGAGTGTTGTCCGCGGCGTCGGTGAAAGCGGTGGTTCCGTGTTCCTCCAGCACCACCGAGGCGCCGCTGGAGCGGTGTTGTGCCTGCCAGGCAACCAGCGCCTCGCGGAAAGCGTGATCGAGGTAATCGGAGTTGAGTTCAACAACTGCGTCCTGGCCCTCGGGAACGGAGTGCAGGACGCGGTTCAGTCGGGGCAGCGCGAAGAAGCTGCAGGACCCGGCGATCGTGACGCGCCACGGCAGCTGCTCCCCGGCCGGGGCATGGGCGTGGATCTGGGCACGGAGTACCCGCCACAACACGCAGAGGGCCGCGAGGGCGAGGCCGATAATGACGCCTTCGAGCAGGTTCAGCACAACAACGCACGCGAGCGTGACCACGTAGACCAGGAGGTCGCCGGTGCGGAGGCTGGTTTTGATGTCGGCGACCTTGATGAGCTTGGCGCCGATGACGAGCAATAGGCCGGCGAGCACTGACAAGGGAATCAGCTGGATGAGGCCGGCGAACAGTGCCGAGAACACCAGGACCCACACGCCGTGCAGGATGGCGGACGCCCGGCTCGCGGCGCCGGCCTCGACGTTGGTGGCGCTGCGGACGATCACGCCTGTCACCGGGAGGCCTCCGAGCATTCCCGAGACCATGTTGGCGGAGCCTTGTCCGACGAGTTCGCGGTTGAGGTTGGTGCGCGCGCCTGCGTGCATCTTGTCCACCGCGACCGCGGACAGCAGCGATTCAATGCTTGCGATCAGGGCTACCGTGATGACTGCCATGGCGGCTGCGCGCCAGTTGCCGTCGGGCAAGCTGGGCAGGGCAAAGGCGTCGAAAAGCGAACCGCTGAAGCTGATGCGCTCGACGCTGGGCGCAACTGCTGCAGACAAAGCGGTGACAGCGACCACCGCCGCCAGCGGGCCGGGAATCTTCTGCACTGCAGTGGGCAGATATTTCCAGGCAAGGAGGATGGAAACAACTGCCAGGCCGAGAAGGGCGGAGTGCAGCTCGACATTGGTGATGGCCGCTGGAAGTGCGGTCAGGTTTTCGACGGCGGACCCAGCCGCCTTCCCACCGAGCAGCACATGCAACTGCTGCAGGATGATCGTGATGCCGATGCCAGCCAGCATCGCTTTGACCACTACGGGCGAAACTGCCAGCGCGGCCCGGCCTACGCGGCTGATACCCAGCAACAGCTGCACGACGCCGGCGGCTGCGGTAATGGCGCACGTCACCTGCCAACCGAACTCGTTAACCAACCCGGCCACGACGACGGTCAGTCCAGCGGCGGGGCCGCTCACCTGCAATGGGGAGCCGCCGAGGCTGCCAGCGACGATTCCTCCGATGGCTGCCGCAATAAGCCCGGCCATGACGGGTGCTCCGGAGGCGGCGGCGATACCGAGCGAGAGCGGAAGGGCAACAAGGAAGACGACGAGGGATGCGGGGAGGTCGGCTCCAAGGTTGCTGAGGAAGCTCGGCTTGGGTGCCTTGCCCCGGCTTCCGGGCGGGCTGTGGGAGTCCGTGGAGATGGAAGCGGAGTCGTTTGTTTGCGGCACTGGAATTTCCTAAGGCTCGGGAACACTGACTTCTCCAGCGTAGGAATATTGTCACGTGCAATGACAAGATGATGTGATTCTTGTGACAAAACTTGTGAACAGGCAGCGTCATGTGGCGACCAATGGGAACTTCTGCAGGGAGAGGGATCGTTGAGGACTCCATGTGCGTGGACATAGTCTGAAGAAATGGATGAAGAAACCCGCACAATGGACGAACACAGCACACGAGGCTCCTACGTCACCGGCAGCGAGTTCAATCGGGACACCAACTACATCGAGGACCGGATCACCCGCGAGGGCACTCCCGGCCCGAACGATGAACCCGGCTGGCCGGTAGAGCCAGGTAGATACAGACTGATAGCAGCCCGGGCCTGTCCGTGGGCCAACCGTTCGGTCATCGTCCGCAGGCTTCTGGGCCTGGAGCACGTCATCAGCCTCGGACAGCCGGGCCCTACCCACGACGCCAGGTCCTGGACCTTTGATTTGGATCCTGACGGAAAAGATCCAGTACTGGGAATCGAGCGGCTACAGGAGGCGTACTTCCACCGCTTTCCGGGCTATCCCCGCGGCATCACGGTTCCGGCAATCGTGGACATCCCCAGCGGGGCCGTCGTGACCAACAACTACCCCCAAATCACGCTCGACTTCTCCACAGAATGGGCAGAGTTCCACCGTCCGGGCGCACCACAGCTCTATCCGGAGCACCTGCGCGAGGAAATCGACACGGTGAACAAGCGCGTCTTCACCGAGGTCAACAATGGGGTCTATAAGTGCGGCTTCGCAGGGTCCCAGGAGGCTTACGAAGCTGCCTATGTCCGCCTGTGGAGCGCCTTGGACTGGCTCGAGGAACGGCTGGCAAACCAGAGATACCTCGTGGGTGACACCATCACCGAGGCGGATGTCAGGTTGTTCACCACACTGGCTCGCTTTGATGCGGTCTACCACGGGCATTTCAAATGCAATCGAAACAAGCTCAGCGAAATGCCGGTGCTGTGGGCGTATGCCAGGGATCTGTTCCAAACGCCGGGTTTCGGCGACACGACCGACTTCGTCCAGATCAAGCAGCACTACTACATAGTGCACGAGGACATTAATCCCACACGCATCGTCCCCATGGGACCGGACCTGTCAGGTTGGCTGAGCCGGCACGGAAGGGAATCGCCTGGCGGGCGTCCGTTCGGGGACGGGACTCCACCAGGGCCGGTCAAGGCAGGCGAGGAAGTGGCTGCTGGTCACGGGGCCGTCTAACCGGCAGCAGCCTATTTTGCTCGGCGGCCTCCCGACCTGTCACTGACGAAGGCCCGCCAGCGCCGCCTCCACCGCAGCGATCGCAGCAGCCGTGATCGAATCCCGCTCGCCGGAGCCGTCCACCATCAACAGAATTCCGCGTTGCGTGTACGCAGTCACCACAGGCTGCGTCTCATCCCGGTACAGCTCCAGCCGGCGCTGAATCACAGGTTCAGTGTCGTCGCTGCGGCCCTGTTCCTGGGCCCTTTGAAGCATGCGGGCAACGAGCTCGGCATCCTCCACTGTCAGCACAAGAACAACTTCAAGCGTCTGTTGTTTTGCGGCCAGAATCTCATCCAGGGCGCCAATTTGGATGACAGTCCGCGGGTAGCCGTCCAATAGGAAACCATTCCCTGTATCGGCGTCCTCCAGTCGCTGACGGAGCATGGCCGTGGTGACGTGGTCCGGAACAAACTCGCCCCGGTTCATGTACTCGCCGGCTTCTGCACCGAGTTCTGTCTTGTCCCGAACATGTGCGCGGAAGAGGTCTCCCGTAGAGATCGCGGGGATCGAGAAATGCCTGGCGATCACTTCCGCCTGCGTGCCTTTGCCGGAACCTGGAGGGCCCATGATGATCAATCGCGCCATGACACAAGTCCGTTTCAAGAGGCGGCCGGGACTTAAACGATACGCCGACGACGGCGCGACACTCCCGCCGTCTCCGGTTTTTCTTGCCGACCGCTACCGGCGTCAGGCGTTGGCTGGCTCGGCCAGCAGCGAGTCGATCTGGCCGATCGCTTCCCGCAGGCCTTCCTCCATGCCCATGTCCGACATCTTCTGAAGCTGTTCTTCAGAGTCAAAGCGCGTGGACATGGTCATCCGGGTGCGGTCACCAAGAGGCTCGAGCCTGACGGTGGCGTGAGCGGCTCCGTGCTCGTACACCGGGACGCCCTGTTCGTCGGCAAATCCGTAGTCGAATTCGAGGTGGTCCGGCGCGTTTACGGTGGTGAACTGCCACCAGCCGCGGGCCTTTGTGCCGTCGGGGACCGTCATGTAATAGCCCGCCTTGCCTCCGGGGGTGAAATCATGGGTTTCGAACGTGGCCGGCACGGTAGGCGGTCCCCACCACCGTTCGAGCTGGCGCGGATCCTCCCAGATTTTCCAAACGCGCTTGACGTCGGCGTCGAACTCGGCAACGACCGTGAGGCTCAGGGCCTCGGCATTTTTGTCCACGCTGACAACAGTCATGACAGATCCCTTCCTAATCTTCAGCGAGAATTTCGGCGATCCGGTCGGCACGTTGCCGCCAGATCATTTCGTATTGATCCAACAGACGCCGGGCTTTTTGCAGTCCATCACGATTTCCCCGCACGATCTGCTCCCTCCCACGTTTCTCCTTGGTCACCAGGGAAGCCCGTTCCAGAACGGCTACATGCTTCTGCACGGCCGCGAAACTCATGGCGTAGAGCGCAGCCAACCCGGACACCGAATACTCCCCGGATGTCACCCTGGCCACAATGTCGCGCCGAGTGGCGTCTGCCAAGGCTTGGAACAAGCGGTCGAGTTCGACATCGCTGGAGGGTACTGAACTGAACTCATCTACAACCATTTGGTTGTACGATATCGCCGCAATGGCTACGTGTCAACGCTTATTCGGGATCATCCTGCAGCCACCCCTTGCGGCGCGCAACATCGAAAGGTAAGTTTTTGAAACGTACCAAAGAAAGCGCTTTCCGAAACCTTAGGTGGCATCGAACATGGCTCAGCACGCCCAGATCACGTGGCTCGACGACGAACCGCCCGCGGGACTTAGCAGTGGGACAACGTGGGGGATGCCCTTTCCGCGGGGTACCGTACGCGGCGCGGAAGAGCTGGCCGTTTTCGATGCCACCGGCGAGGCCGTCAAAGCCCAAACCTGGCCGCTCGCTACCTGGCCAGACGGATCGCTCAAGTGGGCGGGCGTAGCGGTCGGCGCGAGCGAAAAGCCCTCGGCCGCCTATAACGTCAGCACCGACAGTGGCGCGCACCCACCGGAAGAGCCCGACGGCGGTCCGGCAGCCGCCGTCGAGCGCTCACCTGACGTGACCGTCACCGAAACGGAAGAGTCCGTAACGGTCTCCACCGGGACCTTGGAAATAGTGCTCCCCCGGTCAGGATCCACTTTGTTCAGCACCCTGACCCGCGACGGTTCGGTGGTGGCGAAGGACGGCAGACTCGTGAGCCTTCTCCAGACCGGGCTGAGCGAGGGAGCCGGCAGCACAACACGTCAGGGTTTCACGGGCCAGATCACCTCCGTGACAGTGGAACAGCGTGGGCCGGTTCGGGCAGTCGTGCGACTGGAAGGCCGTCATCAGGCGGACCGGAGCGAAAGGGAATGGCTTCCGTTCACCGTCCGCTTCTACTTCTATGCCGGCGCGCGGAGCATCCGGATGATGCATTCGTTCATTTGGGACGGCGAGGCTGACAAGGACTTCCTCGCCGGGCTGGGCGTCCAGTTCAGCGTCCCGCTCGAAAGCGAATTGCACGATCGTCACGTCCGGATCGCCGGCGCGGACGGCGGATTCCTCGTGGAAGCGGTCCGCGGGTTGACGGGCCTGCGACGGGATCCGGGCGAGCCCGTCCGCCAAGCCCAAATTGCCGGAGAACCCACACCGCCACTCAACGAATGGAGCCCGCTGGTTTCCGAACGGCTGCATCTCATCCCGTCGTGGAACGACTACACGCTGACTCAGTTGAGCGCCGACGGCTTTGAGCTGCGGAAACGTACCGCTCCCGGCCGCGGCTGGGTGGGCATTTCCGGCGGCACGCGCTCGTCCGGTTTCTGTTCGCTCAGTGACCTGAGGGGTGGATTCGGGATTGGCGTCAGGGATTTCTGGCAGTCGCATCCGGGCCAGCTGGACATCCGCGGCGCCGCAACGTCCGAGGCCACGATGACGGCTTGGCTCTACTCCCCTGAAGCCCAGCCCATGGACCTCCGCTTCTACCACGATGGCCTCGGCCAGGACACTTTTGAGGAACAACTCGAGGGCTTGGAGATCACGTACGAGGATTACGAGCCCGGCTTTGGCAATCCCTCCGGAATCGCCCGCACGCATGAGTTGACGTTGTTCGCCTACGACGCAACACCCCCTACTGAAAGCCTCGCCGCCGACGCCCAATCAGCGTCCACTCCCCCGCTTCTGCAGCCGTCCCCGGAGTACCTGCACGCCGCCGGAGTCTTCGGCGACTGGTCCCCCGTGGACCGCAGAACTCCTGCCCGTGCAGAGCTGGAAGACAAGCTGGATTTCTTGTTCGACTTCTATCGGGCCCAAACGGAACAGCGCCGCTGGTACGGGTTCTGGAACTACGGCGACGTCATGCACACCTACGACTCGGACCGGCACGTCTGGCGGTACGACGTCGGCGGTTACGCCTGGGACAACTCGGAACTTTCGCCCGATCTCTGGCTTTGGTACATGTACCTCCGCTCCGGTCGCGCCGATGTTTTCCGCTTCGCCGAGGCCATGACCCGGCACACCGGTGAAGTGGACGTGTACCACCTTGGCCCTTGGCGCGGCCTGGGCTCGCGGCACAACGTGCAGCACTGGGGTTGCAGCGCCAAGCAACTCCGAATCAGCACCCCGGCCTACCGACGCTTCTACTATTACCTGACCGCGGATGAGCGCACCGGCGATCTCCTCACCGAACTCGTGGACAGCGACCAAAACTTCCTTGGCCTTGATCCGGTCCGGAAAGTACGTCCCGACGCCGATACCTACCGTCCGGACCGCGGCGCCTTGGGCGTCGGGCTTGGGACAGACTGGGGTTCGCTCGCAGCCACCTGGCTCACGGATTGGGAACGCACCGGAAACCCCCGCTCACGCGACCGCCTCTTGGGAACCATGGCCGATATAGGCGCCCTGAAGTACGGCTTCCTCACCGGCGAGGCGCTCTACGACCTCGACCAGGGAAGGTTCGACGCCCGCAGGGAAGCCATCAGCGTTTCGCACCTGAGTGCCGTGTTCGGTTTGGTGGAAATCTGCAGCGAACTGATCAGCCTGGTGCTGGACGCGTCCTTTGAGAAGGCGTGGCTGCAATACTGCAGGCTGTTCCTGGCTTCGCCGGAGGAGCAAGCCGCCGAAGTGGGGCAGCCCCTTGCAGGCATCTACCTGACTCAGGCGCACAGCCGACTCACTGCCTACGCCGCGGCTCGACTCGGGTCTCCTGATTTGGCGGAGCTGGCATGGGAGAGCTTTGCCCAGGGCGGGGAGAACCTGAACCATGCCGAAGCCTTCACCTTGAAGAAGATCCTGCCGCCACATGTCCTTCAACCAGTCGACGAAGCCCCCACTGTTTCCACCAACGACACCGCCCAGTTCGGCCTGGCCGTCATCCAAAACCTGGCCCTCGTCGGAGGTGCGCTGTCCGGGGAGGAGGGCCCGGCGTCGTGAGTCCCGTTGGCTCCTGACGCCACCACTTCCAGCAGGTATCGGGAACCTCTGGTTACTCCGCTCAAAGCTCGATATTGTAAGTATGCTGACAAATATGGTAGCGAGTCAGAGGAGGAGGACATTATGACCACGAAAGTCGACAAAACCATCATGGTCAACGTTCCGGTAAGTACGGCCTACAGACAGTGGACGCGGTTCGAGGAATTCCCCCGTTTCATGGGCGGAGTGGAACGCGTGACGCGGCTGAGCGATGACCGTCTGGAATGGGTGGCCGAAATCGCTGGCGTCCATCGCCGCTGGGAAGCGAAGATCGTTCAGCAGGACATGGACCGGGCCGTGGCATGGGCCGCGGTGGAAGGTGCCAAGAATGCCGGGTGGGTGGACTTCAAGGAAGCTGGCCCGAGCCAGACGTCCTTGCATCTGTCACTCGAATACGAGCCTCACGGCGTCCTTGAATTCCTCGGCGACAAACTGCATGTGGTTGAAAGGCAGGCAGAGTCGGACTTGAAGAAGTTCAAGGAGTACATCGAGAAGAAGACACCCCAACGGGATGCTGATATGGGCACCACGGGGACGACGGACACTACGACAACCGGCGCAGCCGCCAGCACCAGCGCAGCAACCGGGGGCACAACAGCGGCCGCAACCGAGGCCGGCACTGATAAGCCCGGCGACGTCCCGATCGTAGACCCCATTACGCACGCCTTCGATCAGACCAACGGCCTGGCAGATCTGGATGGCGATTCCGACGAGACAGCGGACAGCGATACACGCAGCGCCGCGGAACGGAAGGACGACGAGGGTTTCGGCCCGGGCTACATCCCACCGATGGGTGGGCTGCCCGGCCAGCGGTAGCAGCCACCGCACGAAACAAACAACCAAGTGCCGCCCGGATCACCACGATCCGGGCGGCACGCCTGAGTGGTCCACCTATGAAAGGAACGTCATGACTACCTGGCTCATCACAGGCTGCTCCACCGGACTCGGCCGCGCGCTGGCCCAAGCCGTGCTTGCACGAGGCGATAACGCCGTCGTCACCGCCCGCGATGTCTCCAAACTGCAGGAGCTGACCACCGAGTTCCCGACGACGGCCCTGGCCGTGGCGCTGGATGTCACCGAACAGTCTCAGGTAGAAGCCGCCGTGCAACAGGCCGAGGACCGGTTTGGCGCGGTGGACGTGCTGGTCAACAATGCCGGTTACGGTTACCGCGCAGCCATTGAAGAAGGCGATGACGGCGACGTCCGGGCGCTGTTCGACACCAACGTTTTTGGCCCGGTCGCCATGATCAAGGCCGTCCTGCCTGGAATGCGCTCCCGCCGATCAGGTGCAATAGTGAATATTTCCTCCATCGGCGCCCGGATCTGCCCGCCCGGTTCCGGCTATTACTCAGCGTCGAAGGCTGCACTTGAGGGCCTGTCCGGCTCGCTGCAGAAGGAACTGAAGCCTCTGGGAATCTCGGTGACAGTGGTGGAACCGGGTGGGTTCCGGACCGACTTTGCAGGGCGTTCGCTCACCCAATCGGCTCAGGCAATTAAGGATTACGCCGAGACGGCTGGCAAGCGCCGCAAGGAACACGACACGGTCCACGGCACGCAGCAGGGCGACCCGGACAAAGCAGCAGATGTGATCATCGCCGCCGTCGAAGCAGCCGAGACACCCGCATTCCTGCTGTTGGGTGCCGACGCCGTCTACGCCTACGGTGCGGTGGAAGAGGCCCAGCGAGCCGAAGTGGATCGTTGGCGCGAGCAGAGCCTCAGCACGGGTTACACGGAGTAACTTCCAACGTGTAATCGGTCACACTTGACCGGATGAGCTTGTCAATCGCGGTGGGCAGCATGAACCATGAATGAGGGAACTCGCTTCCCATACAAGCTGAATCAGCAATCCTCACCGACGAGGATGCGGCCCCTGCGAAGAAGCTTGGGGCTGTTAACGGCCTGAGTGAAAGTACTGACAATGACGACACATACTGACTCCATCACGCTGAAAATCTGGGACAAGTCGGCGATCGACCACACCATCGACGCGGCCATCCGGGATCTTTCCCCACGTGCCGCTGCCGAAAACTGCGGCATTGCAGTAACGCTCAGCGGACCGAAAACCTTCACCGTTAGCCTGAGCCGCTAAGCAGCTCAAACTCACCACAAGAGGACGACGCCGGAACCTCCCGGCGTCGTCCTCTCACGTTTTCTGAATCGTGACGCCATCAGGGAACTCCTGATCAAACCTTGAGACTTCCTTGATGCTTTGTGGACAGGTTTCTTGCGTTTCCGTTGAAACTCTAAGTGAAACACCACTTCGAGTTCGAACGGAGGAATCCCCGATGCATCGGGCCGTCATTTCAGAGACAACTGCTGCACCACGGGGATCCCACCGTGCCCCTGGTGGTGTGGTCACGGTTCTGGTCCCGGCACACAACGAATCCGCCGGCATTACCGAAACCCTCATCTCCCTGAACAACCAGACCAAACGCCCGGATCGTGTGATCGTGGTGGCCGATAACTGCACCGACGATACTGAAGAACTCGCCCTGGCCCAGGGCGTCGAAGTCCTCCGCACTGTTGGCAACAGGGATAAGAAGGCCGGCGCCCTGAACTTCGCTCTGGGGCAGCTTCTTCCCGGAGCCGATCCCGAAGACCTGGTTCTGGTCCAGGACGCCGATTCGCAGCTTGCCCCGGACTTCATCGAGAATGCCACGAACAACCTCCTCAAGGACGAACTGTTGGGGGCGGTGGGTGGAGTGTTCAGCGGTGGGCCGGGAGGCGGGTTCGTCGGACACCTGCAGCGAAATGAGTATGCCCGGTACGCCCGGGATGTAAAGCGCCTCCACGGCAGGTGCCTGGTAGTCACCGGGACTGCCGCGTTATTCCGCATTAAGACCCTCGGGGACGTCGTCGCAGCACGGTTGAACGGCACGCTTCCTCCTGGAAACGGCGAGGGCGGCGTCTACGATACCTCGGTGCTGACCGAAGACAACGAATTGTCCTTTGCTCTCCTCACCCTCGGATACCGCATAGCTTCACCGTCAAACTGCACGCTGGTCACCGAAGTCATGCCGACGTGGCGGGAACTTTGGGCGCAGCGGCTCCGGTGGAAGCGCGGAGCCGTGGAGAACTGCGTGCAGTACGGGTGGACCAAAGTGACCAGGGCCTATTGGGGACGGCAGTTCCTCTCCATGCTTGGCGTCCTGGTAACCCTGGCCTACCTCGGATCCATCGTCTTTGCCCTGACCAGCGGAATGGGACTGAACCTCCACCCATTCTGGCTCGCCGTCACCTGCATCTTCGTCCTGGAACGCATAGTAACTCTGCGTTTCCGGGGCTGGAGGTACATGTTGCTTGCCGCAACCATGTACGAAACCGTCATCGACGTTTTCCTCCAGGCAGTCCACGCCAAGGCCTACCTGGACGCCGCACTCAACAGAAAGAAAGTTTGGTAAACGACTCATGTACAACAACCCAGCAGGATCCGTAGGCGCAGCAATTGCAGGAGGAGCCGGCTCCGGCACTCTTGCCATGACCGGCGCCGGGGACCTCTTCTGGTTCGCACTGGCCGCCTTCGCCATGCTGGCCCTTGGCCTGGCCATCAAGAGGATCGTCCCGGTCCGCGCGCAGAAAAACTAGCAAGCCCAGCAAACCCGCAGTTGTGTCGGATCACGCCCCCAGCGCGACACAACCGCGGGTTTGTTGTTTTAACCCCGCCGTTCGTTAACTAACAAGCGCCGTATCAGCCGAATACTTGGATACGGTGCTGTACCCGGCCTTCGTTCCGGTAACCCGAACTCGCATGGTGTCTGCTTGGTCCGCGCCCACCAGGACATAGGTCTTGGCTGTTGCCCCCGCGATCGCCACACCGGAGCGGTACCACTGGTACGTCAGCGTAGTTCCTGAGGTCCACGTCCCCGGATTGGCCGTCAGCGTGGAGCCAACGGTGAGCGTCCCCGTGACGGTGGGAGTGGGTGCAAGCAGTGTACCGGCCACCACGGCAGCCGTGGGCACCGATTCCTTGGTAGTCGTGGCATAACCGGCCTTGGTGCCCGTAACCCGCACGGTCAACGTGGCGCCCTGATCCGCAGCCGCAGGGGCCCGGGTGGCGGTTGTTGCGCCAGCGATTGCCGTTCCGTTCCTGTACCACTGATAAGTCAATGCAGTTCCGGCGGTCCAGGGGCCTGGATTGGCAGTCAGCGTTGATCCAACTGCCGCCGTTCCGGAGATAGTAGGTATTGGGGCTGTCAACGGGATGCCCGGAACAAACGAGAAATCACGAATGGTGACGGATTCAGGTGCAACATGGGCTGCATCACCCCCACCGCCCCCGGTAACCCACAGGTTGAAGTGGATCTGCTCGTTGGCCGGAACTGGAACTGTGGAGCCTTGCAGGACCGTCCGCTTCAGCAGCGTTCCTCCGTAGCCCTCCCCGGCAAACGTCTCGAAGGTGAGCTTGCCTGGCTCCCAGACCATCCTGTGGGTCAGGATCGGAGCATTGGTGACATCGAAGGTGACCGTATTGTTGCCCTGCCCAGGAGGCAGTGTGGCATCAAACCAATAGCCGTGGCCCTGAGTAACAGGCCAGTTCTGGCCATAAGCAGCCCCGCCTCCCCAAGCGGACGCCTCACAGAGGTCGATCTCCGTGTACCCAGGTTCGGCCGCGGGGTCATAGGTGAAGAGGCAACCCCAGACCACTTCCTTCTGGAGCGCGCTAACGTCCTTTTCCACGGTGGTGCTGTACGTTCCGTAGCCGAAACCCTCCCGTGTGGATTGGAACTCCGCGCCCTTGGGAGCCGAGCCGGTCGGGTTGGTGATGGACAGTTTGACGTACCCGTTGACGTCGGGGTTGCTGACGTTGTTTGCGTCCCAGCTGGCGTTGTACATCGGGGCCCCACCCCAGAAACGCTTCTGCCAGTTGAAACCCTTCCAGGCAAAGCTGCCCACAGGGCCAGGGTTCTCAGCCATGGGGGTTGTATCGGCTGCGTGTGATGGGCCTGTTCCAGTGAGCATTGATAAACCCACCGCCAGCACGACGGCCAAACCTGCTGCTTTTCTTCGCCCATGCGGAATGAGCCCTACTGACCATGCCATAGCCATGCCTCCATTGATGCGCCCAGACTCGTCCCCGGCAAAAACCGGAGACCGCAACAACATTCCACCCCCACCAGGAACGTGCAGTTCCTCGATTATCAAGTAGACATGGGTCCTTAGGAAGCGAATTGAAGAACCAAAATCCGGGATATGCCATCAATTGGATAACGGCCGCCTGGCCGGGAGTAATCTTGGCTTAGCCCGTTCATTTCGCATTCAATTCATGACGCCGGGAGGTCACATCACGATTCGCAGCGCGGGAATCCTGCTCTACCGGCACGGTTCCACGGGAGAGCTGGAACTTTGGATTGCCCACATGGGTGGACCTTTCTGGGCGCACAAGGACGAACACGCCTGGTCAATTCCCAAGGGCGAATTCCTTGAGGACGAAGACCCTTTGGTTGCCGCCCGACGCGAATTTATCGAGGAAATTGGGACTCCGCCGCCACCGGCTGACTACGAGTTGTTGGGGGTTTTCAAACAGCCCTCCGGCAAACTCATCACCGCCTTCGCAGCAGAAGCAGACTCCTTCCAGCCCGATGAGATCGTCAGCAACACCTTTCCTATGGAATGGCCTAAGGGATCGGGCTCCATCAAGGAATTTCCGGAAATAGACGACGCACGGTGGTTTGGAGAAGCAACAGCCAGGACCAAGCTCGTCAAAGGGCAACTGCCAATTGTGGACGCTCTGGCCCGGCACCTTGTCGCGAAAGGCCTCTAGAGCCTCTCGCCCTTAGGGCGCTGCCCTTCGAAGCCCCGAAGCGTTAGCGTTGAATGATGACCGTTGAGTACAGGTACGACGTCGAGCTGCTTCACCTTTTGGTGTCGCCGGCGCACGCCTATTTTGGCCGCGCCCGCGAAGGCGCCGCGGATGTTCCGACGACGGACGCTGAGGAGGCCGAGCTCGTGGCGGGCAAGGGCATTGTGGGTGACAGGTTCTTCGGCAAGGCCGCCCACATGGACGCCGCAGTGACCGTGTTCGCGGTGGAATCCCTCGAGTCGATTGCCTCCGAACTGGGCGCCGGGCCCTTCGATCCGTTGGTAACGCGGCGAAACGTTGTGCTTCGCGGAGCCGAACTGGCTCCCTTGCTGGGCCATGAGTTCATTCTGGAATCTGGCAGCGACTTCGTGCGGCTGAAGGCAGGAAGGCCCGCACACCCTTGCGCGTGGATGGACCAGATGCTGGCACCGGGCGCCCACAAGGCGATGCGCGGCAGGGGTGGGGTTCGCTGCCAGGTGATCTCTGGGGGACTACTCCACAGAGGTCCGGCTGTGTTGGTGAGTCCTGTGCCCTTGGATCCAGCCAGGGCCGGCGAGGCAACGGCGCTGCGGCCCTCGCGGCTTCCTTAATCCCCGTGGCTTCCTGACCACCGAAGGCTCACACCTCTTCAGCCGCTGGCGCCGCAAACTGCGCCTCATAGAGCCGTGAGTACGCCCCGCCCGAAGCAAGCAGCTCAGCGTGTGTCCCCTGTTCCACGATCTGCCCGGATTCCATGACCAGGATGAGATCGGCGTCGCGGATGGTGGAGAGTCTGTGCGCGATGACGAAGCTGGTGCGGTCCGAGCGCAGTGCGTTCATGGCTTTCTGCACCAGAACCTCGGTACGCGTATCCACCGAGCTGGTGGCTTCATCGAGGATCAGGACCGATGGACGGGACAAGAAGGCGCGGGCAATGGTGAGCAGCTGCTTCTCGCCTGCGGAGACGTTGCCGCCTTCGTCGTCGAGCACTGTGTCGTAGCCCTCGGGAAGGGAGCGAACGAACCTGTCCACGTAGGTGGCCTGCGCAGCCTCAAGGATCTCCGGCTCGGAAGCCGTGGGCCGACCATAGGCGATGTTGTCACGGATAGTGCCGCCGAACAGCCACGTATCCTGGAGAACCATCCCCATCCGCGAGCGCAGTTCCTGCCGGGACATGGAGGCGATGTCCACGCCGTCGAGGGTTATGCGCCCAGCATCCAGTTCGTAGAAGCGCATCATGAGGTTCACCAGCGTTGTCTTGCCGGCCCCTGTCGGCCCAACAATGGCTATGCTCTGACCTGGTTCGGCCACCAGGCTGAGGTCCGTGATGAGTGGCTTGTCGGGCAGGTACCGGAAGGACACATTCTCGAACACGAGCCGCCCACGCGATGGACCGGACCGCGGAACAGGAGCAGGTTCGGCCGATTCTTCTTCCTCATCCAGCAGGTCGAACACCCGTTCCGCCGAGGCAACGCCCGACTGCAACATATTGGCCATGGATCCCAGCTGCGCCAACGGCATGGTGAATTGCCGTGAGTATTGAATGAAGGCCTGCACGTCACCCAACTGCATTGCACCAGAGGCCACTTGCAGGCCGCCCACCACGGCGATGCCCACGTACACCAGGTTTCCGATGAACGTCATGGCCGGCATGATCAGGCCACTCACGAATTGTGCCCCGAAGCTTGCTTGGTACAGCTCGCTGTTCTTGGCGCGGAACTTCGCCTGGACTTCGTTTTGCCGGCCGAACACCTTCACGAGTGCGTGACCGGTGTACGTTTCCTCAATCTGCCCGTTGAGCTCTCCGGTGTTTTTCCATTGCGCGACGAACAGTTTCTGCGAGCGCTTGGCAATCACCACCGTGGTCCCCAGGGTAAGCGGGATGGTCACCAACGCGATGATGGCGAGCAGCGGCGAGAGCAGGAACATCATCACCAGCACGCCCAGTACGGTCAGCAGCGAGGACACGACCTGGCTGATGGATTGCTGCAGGCTTTGGGAGATGTTGTCGACGTCGTTGGTTACCCGGCTGAGTAGCTCACCACGCTGAATGGAGTCGAAATAGCGAAGCGGAAGCCGATGGATTTTCGCTTCGATCCGCTCGCGGAGCCGATACACGGTCCGCTGCACGACGCCGTTGAGCACGTACGCCTGCATCCAACCGAACGCTGAGGCCAGGACGTACAGCGCCAGCACCCAGAGCAGCACGGATGACAGCGCACCGAAGTCGATTCCGATGCCGGGTGTCAGGTTCATGGCGTTCAGCATGTCGGCTTTGTTGTTCTCGCCGGAGGCGCGAAGGCCTGCGATCACTTGGGCTTTGGAAACCCCTGCGGGCAGTTGTTTGGACACCACGCCGGCGAAGATGAGGTTGGTTCCTTCGCCCAGCAGCCTGGGCCCGATGACGGACAAGGTGACGCTGATCACAGCGAATACCAGGACCAGCGTCAGCCAGAACCGCTCAGGCCGCAAAGTGCCCAGCAGCCGCCGGGCCGAGGCACCAAAGTTGGAAGCTTTCTCCGCCGGAATGTTCATGCCACCGAACGGACCGCCACCTCGGGGCCCCATGGGTGGCCGCTGTGGCCCCCGTTGACCTGCTGTCATGGCGCTCATGCCGCCTCCTCCGCTGCCAGCTGGGAAGACACGATTTCCCTGTACGTTTCGGACGTCTCCAACAGCTCATCGTGGGTTCCCTGCCCAACGATCCTGCCGTCGTCGAGCACTAATATCTGGTCCGCGTCCGCAATGCTGGACACGCGCTGGGCGATGATCACCAGCGTGGCGCCATTGGTGTGGTGTTTGAGGGCCTGCCGGAGGCGGGCGTCCGTGGCGGTATCCAGCGAGGAGAACGAGTCGTCGAAAATGTAGAGCTCCGGCTGTTTCACGAGTGCGCGGGCAATGGCCAGGCGTTGCCGTTGCCCGCCGGAAACGTTGGTGCCGCCCTGCGAGATGGGCGCATCCAGTCCACCTTCCATCTCTTCAACAAAGTCCCGCGCCTGGGCCACTGAAAGGGCCTGCCACAGTTCGTCGTCGCTGGCGTCGGGTTTGCCGTATTGGAGGTTGCTGCGGACGGTGCCCGAGAAGAGATACGGCCGTTGCGGCACCAGGCCGATGTGCCCCCACAACAGGTCCGGATGCAGATCCCGAATGTCCACGCCGTCCATCCGGACTGCTCCCGCAGTGGCGTCGAACAGCCGCGGCATCAGGTTCACCAACGTGGTCTTCCCGGCGCCCGTGCTGCCAATGATTGCCGTGGTCTGGCCGGCCAGGGCGGTGAAGGTGACACCGCTGAGTACCGGCTGCTCGGCACCCGGGTAGGCGAATCCGACGTCGCGCATTTCCAGTTCGCCGCGGCGGATACCGCCAGTAACAGGGTTCGACGGCGGCTGGACACTTGAGGCGGTCTCCAGCACCTGCCCGATCCTGTCCGCAGAAACGGACGCGCGCGGGATCATCACGGCCATGAAAGTGGCCATCATGACGGACATGAGGATCTGCATGAGGTAGCTGAGGAAGGCGATCAGCGTGCCTACCTGCATGGAACCGTCTTCGATCCGGAACGAGCCGAACCAGATCACCGCCACACTGGAAATGTTCATCACCAACATGACCACAGGGAACATGAGCGCCATCAAACGGCCGGCCCGCAGCGCGACGTCAGTGACGTCGTCGTTCGCCTTGCCAAACCGGGAGGTCTCCATGTCTTCCCGCACGAAAGCGCGGACCACGCGGATGCCGGTGAGTTGCTCGCGGAGAACGCGGTTGACGGCGTCGATCCGAACCTGCATTTTGCGGAACAGCGGCACCATCCGGGTCACGATCAACCCAACGGCCACCAGCAATACAGGCACGCACACCGCAATCAGCCAGGACAGTTGAGCGTCCTGTCGAACTGCCATGATCACGCCGCCAATGCTCAGCATGGGCGCGGCAACCATAAGCGTGCAGGACATGAGGACCAGTTGCTGAACCTGCTGGACATCGTTGGTGGACCGCGTGATCAAGGACGGCGCCCCGAACTTGGTGACTTCCTGCTCCGAGAACTCCCCCACCCTTGCAAAGACGGCGTCCCGCAGGTCGCGGCCCATTCCCATGGCTGCCTTCGCGCCAAAGTACACGGCCACCACCGCACACGCGATCTGCAACAGCGTGATCAGCAACATGAGACCACCCATGCGCAGGATGTAATCGGTATCGCCGGTAGCAACGCCGTTATCGATGATGTCGGCGTTGAGTGTAGGCAGGTAAAGCGACGCGATGGACTGCGCCAATTGAAATACGACGACGGCAATCAGCAACCGCTGGTGCGGCTTCAGGAACCGAACAAGAACCTTCCAAAGCATGGGGACTCCGAACCAACGTAGTGAACCGAAGGCTAGTTTACGTCTGGTTGCTGTGGGCAACTAGAGGGATTCTCAGACCACTGCTTTCCTGTTCAAACCTTGCAGGGCAGCCTGCGTTCCGGTTCCGCTTTTGGGTAGGTAAGTGAAAAGACGGAGGGCCCGGAACTGCGGGACACCCAGCACGATGGGAGCGAAGCTGAGGCGGCCTACCTCGGGGTGATCATAAACAACATCCACGTGGTACGAATCGCCAACCACTTGCCGCTGCCATAATTCCCGGAAGGCTTCCGAAACCTGGCATAGGCCGCGTGCCATGGCATCGAAACGGTGATCGTCCGGGAAGTTGGCTGATTGCGCCCGGAACTGCGCCACCATGGAGCGGGCCATCATCTCCTTGTGCACGTGGGGCCTGGCGAGCTCCGGATCCGTGAAGAAGCGTTGGAGGCAGCTTTCACCCAGACGGGTATCGAACGTTTCTGCGGCCGCGGAATTCATGGCCACTACGGTCCAGAAAGGGTCAGCGATGTAGCTGGGATTCGCCATGGCATCCACCAGTTGCTGCAGCAGAGCGAGCTGGGAGTCGTCGACGTCGAAGTTGTGACCGGCGGCCTGTCCCAAAGTCTGACCGCCAGCCGTGCTGACCGTATTGCCGGACGGACCTGAACGGCGCCCGGACGCAAGCCGCCGGACATATGTCCGGTCCTCAGGGCTAAGCCGCAGTGCGTTCGAAATGGCATCGAGGATTTCCTCCGAGGCACCAATGGCCCGTCCCTGTTCCAACCACGTGTACCAGGAGACCCCAACATTGGCCAGGACAGCCACCTCTTCGCGCCTGAGTCCGGGAGTCCGGCGTCGCGGGCTGACTGGTAACCCGACATCCTGAGGACGGGTCTGCTCACGGCGGGTGCGGAAGAACTCGCCAAGGCGGGCGTGGTTGGAGCGGGCTTGATGGGAAACAGGCTGGTCGTTAGGCAAGGGGGTCTCCAGTAAAAAGACGAGCGTCCGGCCACCCGCTGGGCAGCTACGGCACAGCGGATGGCCGGACGAACCGGTGAGCAGGATCCAAACGGATGTTTCCTGGTTACTGCAGGACCCGCTCCCGTTCGGAGCGCACGTCCAGCTGCGCGTATTCCTCGGCTGCCAGGCGTGTGGCGTCCTGGGGACTCATGCGCGGCTCCAGGTTGAACAGGGAAGCAATCCGGACCAGACGCTCCTCCACGGAACCGGACACAACATGGAAGGGGATGCCCAACTCGTCCATGGTGTGCTGCAGGATCTCATCGGACATGTTCCGGAACTGATCGTTGACCGGACGGTGTCCATCAGCAGAGAGCGGAAGCTCGTTCTTCAGGTGCACGAACACATCGAAGGAGTTCTTGACGTGCCTCTTGAAGCTGTTGCCCAGGCTGGTCATCACCTCTTCGAAGAATGCGAGTTCCGGAGTCTTCTCCACGCTTTCCCCCGCCGCCAGATGTGCTGAGGCGCTGGGGTTCAGCCCGAGGGAAACCCGCACGGACCCGTAGATCCATTCCTGCAGCGATGAACCGTCCGAAATGAAACCGGCCGAGAGCTTGTCCTCATACACGGCACGCTCCACATGGCGGGTCACGATCATCTGGATGAGCTCCGCGGCAGTGCATTCCTCGAGGGTCTTGCCAGGGGCGGCCTCGGGCAGGATCTCCCGCATGGTCCTGGCCTTGGTGCGGGGCAACCCGGTGTAGTGGGACAAGGCCATGGACGTAAACGTCTTGCCCGAGGAATAGGTACCCGAAATGCCGATGCGCACAGGGAGCTCCTAGTCGTTGACGAGCTGGAGGGTACCCGCCGCGCTGAGCTTGCCGGCGAACTCGATTGCGGCGTCGCTCAAGTCCGCTTCTGCAACCTTGCGGGTGCCATCGACGTCGCCATTGAGGACGGTGGGGGCGAAGCGGACGTGAGTTGCATCCTCGATGCCCACAAAGTTCAGCCAGTCAGCGAAGAAGGTGCTGCTGAAGTCGGAGCCGAAAGCGGCCGGAACACCCGGCGCGTAGACACCGCTGGTGTGGATCGCGAGGGCCTGCTTGCCTTCCATGAGGCCGCGGTAGCCCTGCTCCGGGTCAAAGCCGAAGCTCCAGCCGGGCTGGGTGATGATGTCGATCCACTGCTTCAGCACGTAGGGGACGCCCGAGTTCCACATGGGGATGTTGAAGACGTATGCGTCGGCTGCAGCGAACTGATCGAAGACAGCGCGGGCGGATTCCCAAGCGGCAACCTGCTCCGGCGTCTGGTCCTGTCCGGTGAAGACAGCCATCTTGGCCGCAGCCGCGATCCGACCGAAAACGGGCAACGCACCGTCGTCGAACAAGTTCAGGGTCTCCAGCTCAAAGCTCTCCGGACCGGCAGCCTGGACGGAGTCGATGAAGTGCCGGGCCAACCGCAGGGAGTCGCTGTTGGCGTAGCGCGGAGAGGCGTTGATGTGAAGGATGGTAGGCATGGGCTTCCTTTCGAGGCTTTGCTGCGGGGACGTTTTGTGCCCCGTATTCGATCCTCACGGACATCGCGTCAGCGCGTAAGAACGCACTTTTTTGTGCCTAGGGCACCTCAAAGTGCCCTCCCCTGGAAGGCTTCCACTTGCCGGAGCGGTCCCTAGGATTCTTCCTGTGGAAGAATCCGGAAACCCCTTGCAGGCCGCCTACACCGACATCGACGGTCACCGCGTACAACACCATCTTCGAGTTCCTTCGCTTCGACGCCGGCCACTCCCGCAAAGCCGAAGCGGAGCACTTCCTTGGGGGCCTGACTGCGGCAGCCAGGAACCGCGTACCAAGATCCGTGACGAACTCCCGGTACTTCAGCTGGTGGCGGGGCCGCAGCGTGAGCGAAGTCCAGGAACTCGGCGAGCGCTGGGCAGATTTCCAAGCCGCATCACCGGACGGCTGGTCCTTCCTGGAACCCGTGACCACCCTCCTGGACAAGCACACCGCGGCGGGGCGGCGCATTGTGGCCGTCACGGCGTCGTTCGAGCCTGCTTTGGTACGTGTTCGACGGCGGTGGTCCCACCTCGAGCTGCTGTGCACGTTCCCTGCTACTTCGAATGGCATCTACACCGGCGACATCGAGGAAGCCCTGGTGGCCGACGCCAAGGCCCGGGCCGTGGCAGCGCACGCCGCCCAATTCTCGGTGGACCTGTCAGGCAGCTTCGCCTATGGGGATCACAGTTCGGATCTTCCTTTCATGGCATTGGCCGGAGAATCGCTGCTGGTCACCCCGGCGGCAGTTTAGGGTTGAGTCGCCGTTTCCCCACCTGTAACAACCCCCAAGTAAACTGTGGCGAGCAGTCCATTTGATGAGGAAAGTATTGGGGAAATGACTCTCACGGCTGAACAGAAACGCATGAACGCCCAGAAGCACTACAACGCTTCCTTGGATCTCTGCCCGGCACGCCAACTGCTTGAGGCCATCAGCAGCAAGTGGGTCACCTTGGTGATGCTGGCACTGGAGGACGGGCAGCAGCGGCACAGCGACCTCCGCAAACGGATACCCGGCGCAAGCCAGAAAATGTTGACCTCTACCCTCCGCTCGCTTGAACGGGACGGGTTGGTCTTACGGCATGTGACCGTCTCCGTCCCCGTGCGAACTGACTACGAGCTCACTCCGCGCGGACATTCCCTCCTGCGGATCATCTTCGAGATGAAGGAGTGGGCCGAGGAACACAT
Source organism: Paenarthrobacter sp. 10L420 (assembly GCF_056395385.1). Taxonomy (NCBI): domain Bacteria; kingdom Bacillati; phylum Actinomycetota; class Actinomycetes; order Micrococcales; family Micrococcaceae; genus Paenarthrobacter; species Paenarthrobacter sp. 10L420. The sequence continues at coordinate 42,620 of NZ_JBFTJK010000018.1, forward strand.
GGACGACGTCGCCGCGTCCCGCATGGAACACGACCGCCACCGACTCGCTTTCAACTAGCGCCAGGACGCCGGCATGCACCTGTTTTGCCTGCACCACGCCGGCGGAACCACAGCCAGTTTTGCGGGCTGGCGTTTTGACGGCATGCACGTCACCAAGCTCGGATACCGCGGCAGGAATTTCCGTTCCGTTGGCGGTGCCGCGGCCGCTATCGCCGAAAGAATCGCAAGCTCACAGTCCGGGCAGTTGGCGCTCTATGGCCACAGCATGGGCGCCGTGCTCGCCTTCGAGGCTGCCCTTAGGCTTCAGGAAACCGGGCGGGTGGTGCACGTGTTCCTCGCAGCCGCGCGTCCGCCGTCGGGAAGGTACGACGCCGGTGCTGCCGCGGCAGCCGCTTCCGGCTCCCGGTCCGGGACAGGACAGTCCGGGACTTCGCCGTCCGGACGGGCACAGTCCGTGGCGGCCCTGGCCGAGCTCGTGCTCAGCACGACCGCCCTGTCCGAGCGGGCCCGGGAGGTACTGCTTGAGGATCTGGCATTGTTGGAGAGCTATCCCGGCAGGCTGCCCGCGCGCCAGTTAGAGGTGCCAGCCACGGTCCTCTACAGCTCTGATGATCCCGTGGTTACGGCTTCAGAGTCACTGCGCTGGGCGGACTGGTGCGCGCAGAAGCCACGATTGATCGATGTCGCGGCCGGGGGCCATCTGTTCCATGTAGGCAACCCGAAGGTCCGGGCGATCGTGGCAGCCACCCTGTCCGCCGAGGCCGCTTGTGACACGCATGCCGCGTTGTGACGCACAAACTATTCGGCGACATGGAAAAAGCCTGGCGACGCCCGGATATGGGCGTCGCCAGGCTTTTTCCGTGGCCCTGAAACCAGGAGGCCCTAAACTCCCGCGCTCACGAGTTCGCGGTCCAGCGCTTCCTTGCCAGCGGCGAAGATAGCGGCCATCTCCGCAACCCGCCGCCCCAAGTGCCCTGCAGTAGCGATGTCTGCAGGGTGAACGCCTTCGACACCAACGTCCGAGAATGTCTGGGCGGCGGCACCGTTGAAGTAGCCAAAGCGGTTGAGATCGTTTTCTGTGCCCTTGGTGCTCTTCCATCCCGGGAGCAGGCCCAGGTTGATCCAGTTCATACCGTGCTGGGCTGCGAAAGTGGAGAAGTAGTCCAGGGTGGAATTCTTGTCACCGGCTTTGCAGGCGGCATTGGTAAAGCCGGCACCCAACTTGTTGTGCCATTTCTGCACGGCCCAGCGGCCTGCGGTCTTCTCGGCGAACGCATGGAAGGCCGATGGTGCGGTGCCCATGTAGGTGGGGGCGCCGAAAATTATGGCGTCTGCCTGGTCGATGAAGTCCCAGGATTCCTGGGTCAGCTCATCCACGCGCAGGAGGGCCGTTGTGGCTCCGGTGGCGGCGGCAGCGGAAACCACTGCGTCTGCCAGGACCTTGGTGTGGCCCGAGCCTGAATAATAAACAACTGCAATCGCCGGAGTGGGCATGGGTGTCCTTACTGTTTGCGTCTTCTTGTGGTGGTGTGGCTAGATGGCGGGCTGCATGGCCAGCTTTTCCGTGAGCATGCTGGCTGCGGCGCGGGCGCTGCCAGCTCGAATTCATCCACGCGAACACCGAACTTGTTGCTAAGGATCACGGCGGCTTCAACAAGTGACAGTGAATCGATGTCAAGGTCAGCGAACGAGTCGTCCGGTCCCATGTGGCCGAGCTCGTCCATGGTGGACCCTATCGCCCCTACGACGTCCATAGCTGTAATTTCCATTTGTTTCCCCCTTTTACAGGTGGCCCGGGTTAGCCGGCGCCACAGTGGTCCTGCATGGCACCCCGGCCTGCAGGAATCGGTGTCCGACCCTAGTGCGGGTCGACAACCGAGATCGATGGCCAGGTCATGGCAATGGCTCCCCAGGTGGTTCCTCCGCCAAAGGCAGTCAGGACCACCTTGTCCCCGGGGCTCCTGTGGCCTTTGGTTCCGGCGTCGGTCATGGCCAACGGGATGGATGCGGCTGAGGTATTGCCCACCCTGTCCAGGTGGACCTCGGCCCTGGATTCCGGAATGCCGGTCACCGAAGCAACGGCGTTCAGAATCCGAAGGTTCGCTTGGTGTGCAATCAAGGAATCCACGTCGTCGGCAACCCAATCAGCGCTTGCGAGCACTGTTTCCACAGAACCGGACATCGCCGCGACTGCCTGCGTGAAAACCTCTTTGCCCTGCATCTCAAAGAATGAACCCGGACTTTCCGGCACATGGATAAGGGTTTCGCCCTTGCCATCGGAGTGCAGCGTTGAAGCCTTGATGGCCCCAGGTTCGTCTGCTGTTCCAGCCGACAGATAAGCCGCGCCCGCTCCGTCCCCGAAGATCACCGACGTGGTCCGGTCCGTCGGATCGAGCAGGCGGGTGAAGGTGTCCGCCCCGATGACCAGTGCCGAGTCCACGGATCCTGAACAGATGGCCCACGTGGCGGTAGTCAAGGCGTAGACAAATCCGGAGCAAACCGCGGACACATCGAATGCAGCGATGCCCTTCAACCCCAGGTTCGCCGCCACCTTGGGTGCAGTGGCCGGGCAGACCTTGTCCGGCGTCGAGGTCGCCACAATCAAGAGCCCAGCCGAATCGACGCCGGCACTGGCCAAGGCGCGCCGCCCGGCCGTGGTGGCCAGGACGCTGGTGCTTTCCGTTTCGTCAGAGTGGCGGCGTTCGGCGATGCCTGTCCTGCGCCTGATCCATTCGTCCGAGGTGTCCATGACAGCAGACAGGTCCTCGTTGGTGACCACCTTCCTGGGCAGTGCTCCGCCCAATCCCCGGACTACGGCAGATGCTGCACTCATCTCTCATCCCCCACGGAAGCACTTGCTGCCGCAACCTGGGACGGCAGTTGGTGGGCAACGCTGCAAACTACTTCGCCGCCGTCGAACGTTCCTACGACGTCGGCGCAGCGCCACCATCCGCCGTCCTTTTCGATCAACCGGCTCTTGTGGAGCCCCACGGCAAGGCCGGTCCCCTGCCCGCCCCCATTCTTCGGGCAGGAGCCGTTGAGTGTGATGCGGGTTTTGCGCATCCACAAGGTGTTGCTGTCCGCGCGCTTCATGGAATCGAGCCGGTACAGGAGAACCTGTCCCAGCTGCAGCGAGGCAACGAAGTACTCGACGGCGGACAGCGCCTGCGGGTAGGCGGCCTCCAGCCCGCGGCGGTCATCCAAGCGTCGGGACAGTGAGGACTGCTGGCGGAATGAGAGCTGGGCGCGGGCCGTTCCTTCACCGGCGTCTCCTTCACTCGGTTCCAGGACGACATCCAGCAGCGAAACCTGCCGTTCTGCCCACAGCCCACCGTAGAGGCGCGTGCCGGCGTCACCCACCAAAGCTTCCTCGGACGGCGATTGGACGGACGCGAGCCCGAGCTCGGCGTGCTCATGGGCTACTTCCAGCACGGCGGTCATGGACGCAACTGAGCAGCGAAGGACCGAAGCGTGTCCCAGGTCCTGCAGCGTCGCCCGGCATTCGAGATCGCCCAGCGTACCTTCCACAGGCTCACTGCCACCCGAGATGGTCACCAACGCCAGGTAGGCAGCAGGCAACAGTTCGGGTGAATAGCGGCTGGCCAGCAAAGCCTCTGCCATCCTGGCAGCCAAAACAAGGACATCCGTAGTGCCAAGGTGCGGGGTTTGCTCGGAGTTCCCCTTGAGGGACCACGTACCTTCAACGCCAAGAGCGGCGCGGGCCGTGAGCGCGGATTCGGAGACCGTATGGTTCACGCGGAGTTCCCGCAGCCTCGGATTGGTGGTCTTGTAGCCGTGGCTGAAGAACCGACCGCGACCATCGCCCAGGAGTTCGTCGATGGAGGCGTAACTCCGGGTGCTGGAGCGTAGGGCAAGTGGCATGGGTATTCCTAGGATCGTCATCGGCGGTGATCCCAGAATCCATCGCGCAGCCGCCGGCAACCAGTGTCCGTGGATGGTGGTGGTGGGAACACCACCCTCACCGCTGTGGGCGTGTCTCTGTATGTCTGGACAGTAGGCTGGACCTGTTCCACCCAGAACCGCTAAGAAGGGACTTCAGTTTTGGCTTACATCACCGTCGGAAACGAAAACAGCACCGAGATTGAGCTTTATTATGAGGACCACGGGACGGGCCAGCCAGTGGTCCTTATCCACGGGTATCCGCTGGACGGTTCATCCTGGGAGAAGCAAACTGCTGCCCTCCTGGACGCCGGCTACCGCGTCATTACCTACGACCGCCGAGGCTTCGGCAAGTCCAGCAAACCCACGGTGGGCTATGACTACGACACCTTCGCCGCAGACCTGAGGACCCTCCTGGAAACGCTGGACCTGAACGATGCCGTGCTGGTTGGCTTCTCCATGGGAACGGGAGAGGTTGCACGCTACGTCAGCACCTACGGTTCGGCCCGGGTGGCGAAGGCCGTCTTCCTCGGTTCGTTGGAGCCGTTCATGCTGAAAACCGACGACAACCCGGACGGCCTTCCGCAGGACGTCTTCAGTGGGTTGTATGAGGCTGCCAAGGCCGACCGCTACGCCTTCTTTACCGAGTTCTTCAAGAACTTCTACAACACCGAAACCTTCCTGGGGACAGAGCGCCTCAGCCAGGAATCCCTGGACGCCAGCTGGAACCTTGCCAGCCAGTCGGGTGCCTTTGCTTCCGCAGCCGCGCAGCCCACTTGGCTGACCGACTTCCGTGCAGACATCCCCAAGATCGATGTTCCCGCTTTGATTGTTCACGGCACCGCGGACAACATCCTCCCCATCGACGTCACGGCGCGCCGCTTCAAGAATGCACTGCCCAGTGCCGAGTACCAGGAGATCGAGGGCGCACCCCACGGTCTGTTGTGGACGCACGGCGCCGAGGTCAACGAAGCCTTGCTGACCTTCCTCAAGAAGTAGCGCTCCCTACTTTTTGAGGCGGAGCTTCCGGGCTTTCCGGCTACTGCGCAGGTACTCCCGCTGCGCGGCGTCGGCCTTTGCGCGTTCTGCGGCATGGAGCAGGCCGTAGGTGAAAGCGCTGCTACCGGCACCGGAGGCAGACCCCAGCTTCAAAAGCTCGGCACGGGCCATGGCGCTGTCCTGATGTTCACCCAAAATGGTCTGGACATCATGGGCAGCGTCAGCGAGCTTTGCGGCGCGCTTCCCGTGGACACTTTCAGCGGTGGCTGCAGCGAAGCGCAGCTTCTTGGCCGTCTTGCGCACATTGTGAAACGCCGTGTCACGTGAAGGCCCGACGGCGGCACCCACCGCTGCGTCGTGGCGCTTGGCGAGGCGTTTGGCCGTTTTGTTGACGAGTTTCACTGTGGTCTTGCGTGCAGGCCCGGTTCCTTTCGGCGCAATGGCGGGAGAGTCCAGGAAGGCTTCGAGCCCATCCAGGAGCCTGAAATAGCGGGGGCTGTTGAGCCGTGTCCTGATGGCTGCCATCGCCGTGTCCGCCCGAACCTTCATCCGCTCATCCAGCTCAGCGTGAAGAGAACCCAAAACCAGCTTCATCGGCAGTTCCTCCGCATCCTTTCGGAGCCGCTCATGGAGGACCTCCACGTCCCGGTAGCGTCCAAGCGTCTTGGCCAACGATTTCAGCTCGAGCTCAAGTTCCTGAACCGGGGAACCCTTGAAAAGCTTTCGGTAACTATGGAGTACCGAGCGGATCCGCCGGGTCAACGAGCGCATCTCATGGACGGAATCGTTACGGTTCATTCGCACATGCGCGTCCTGCAGGAGCAACTTGGCCACCTGGGCGTCGAGGTAGTTCAGCACAGGCACAACGGCCGGACCCTTTCGGCTGGGGACCTCGCGGCCGGTCCCCTTGGCACGCGGCCAGGAATCTCCCAAAGCTGTTGCCAGTTTGGAGGTGCGTTCGCTGAGGCTCGCCCCGGCCTCGGTGAGCCGGGCTGCGACGGCATCCAGGATGTCGTCAGCATCGTCCGTGTGCCCACTACCGTTGAGTTCCACTTCCCATTCGCGCCACTGTTGTTCATTGGGATCACCCAGTGAAACATGTGCCCGCACGTGGTCGTCCACGAATTCCGCCACCCGGCCGCCGTCGTCCTGGTAGAGGGGGTAGCTGGTGCGCTCGGTGTTGAGGGTGGCAACTGCAATGACCGCGTGTCCGCGCGTGTACGCAAGCACCCGATCCATCAGTTCCACCGGCACGGTATCGGCTTGGCCCAGGGGCGCGTGGATCTCGGTGCGACGTCCTGGGCTGTGGGGAAGCTTGAGGTGCCAGCCGGCGTCGGGACCTCCGGTGCGCCGCCGCAACGTGATTCCGCGGGCCGCGAGCGCGAGATTGCTGGTGTCGAAGTAGACCGCTTCCAGGCTATGGGTGGCTGGCTCTCCCACCCGGGCCACGCCGTCGATCTTTTCAAGTGTGGGAAGCGGCGTGGAAGGATCGACGTCGAACTTCCGTTCTTCCTCTACGTTGCTGGACGTGGCCATCACTTCTCCTTGCTGGAGCTTTTTCTTCGTGGCACCCGTGGAGGCCGGCCCGTTCGCTGGCCGACCTCCAGGGTAAGAGGCTTAACCGGAAGCCGTTAAACCAATGCTCCTCCGCCTTCGTCCACATCGCCACCGGTTACTGTGCCGCGCCAGGCTCCGGTTTCGTGCCCTTGGGCCTCGATGAACTTCTTAAACTTGTCCAGATCTGCGCCCACGCGCAAACTGTCCACTCCCACTGCCGAGCCGGCCTTTTCGGCGAGGGTGTCCGGCTCCCAGTCGATCTCCACGTTGACGCGGGTATGCCCGGCATCCAACGGTTCAAAGGTCACCGTTCCCGCATTGCGCGGGCCGTCCACGCTCGCCCAGCTGACCAGGGAATCAGGCACCTGCTCAATGATTTGGGCGTTGTATTCGCGCTTCACGCCACCCACGTTCGTTGCGAAGTGGAGCGCCGTATCATCGATCTGCTGCACGGACTCCACCCCGTTCATGAACTCGGGAAAAGTCTCGAACTGCGTCCACTGGTTGTAGGCCACGGACACGGGTACATCTACTTCAATTGATTTATTGACGGTAGCCATGGGTTGTCGCTCCTTCAATGTTCTCTTCTTGTACGGACTCTTTTGAGTTGGGTAATGCCGGCGGCGCGCCAGCCGGCTGGCTGCATAACCGTTGGCGCGCCTGTCTTATGGGGCGCGCCGGGGTTACGGCCTAACCTGCGTCGAAATCCTCTTCGTCGTCGTCCTTGGGTGACTGGTCCCGTGGCAGATCATTGCCACTGCCATCGGCCAGTGAGTCAGCAGGCTGGTCCAGATTCTGCTCGGCCTGGGACTGTTCGTCGATGCCGCCAAAGCGGCCTGCCCCCGGTTCGCCGGCGCTGTCTGAGTCCTCAGGATCCAGGTGGCTGAGATTTGGGGCACCGGTTACGTATGTTTCGCCATTAGGGCTGTCCTCGCTCAAGCCGGCTTCGCTGAGATCCTCTTCCACGCGAGGCTGCGCTTGCGATCCCCCCGCTTCCTGCTCTGCTGTAGGGGTGCCGTAGCCCCCCGCTTCCTCTTCAGGCGTGGCGTTCTGCTTGTCCATGTGACCTGTCCTTTCCATGCGGTGGAACGTGTTAATGGAACACTTCGAACCTATAAGGACGGTTGGCGACGTGTCCATGCTTTGAAGAAATTAGTCAGCAAACTTAGCAATTTGGTGCTCGAGGCGCTATCGTGGCAGCCCGGATTCGTAAGCCACGAAGTCCGGACGCAACACCACCTCCTGTGAACCCATCATCGCTATGTCCTCCCACAACACCAGGAACGATCCCCTGTGCCACCAACGCATGAACTGCGCCACCGGCCAGGGCTGCGTCATCCCTTGCCGCTCAAATCCAAGGAATGATGTCGCGGTGCGCGGACTGATGATGATGCCCACCAAACGGGCTCGGCTCAGTAGCTGGGTTGGCGTCGCGTCCAGTGCGAAGCGGGCGTCCGAGATTTGCCCCAGCAGCTCACCGTTGCTGTCCACTACCCTCGTTCCCAACACGTCATTCAGGATCATGTCTACCTCCCGGAATCCGGCCGATGACACGGTCCCGAAGCCACCGCTCCACCCATGATGCTTCGAGCGAGTCAGAACGCACTCCAACCGTAATAACAGTGTCCACGCCGGAAACCGCATCCCATGGAATACGAATCAACCTGTTCGACGGCGGCCTGCCGCCGAAGATCCGCGTGCCCAGTATTGCGCCTGTTAGCAGTGCAGTAATAGTGGGCGGTTCTGCGCCTTCCGGGATGGGCTCGTCCGCCGCGGGACCGCTCAACTCGAGGTCGTCCACGGTGGTGACAGGTACGCCGTCGACGTCCAACACCTGCCGGTCCAGCAGGTGGAGCTGGGCGTCCAGGACCAACCCGGCCGGGCGCGGCGCAGGCCTGATTTCCCTCGGCTGGATCCTCTTGCGCTTGGCGGCACTCATGCGCCTGCTCCTGTAACAATCATGAGCGGAATGGCCGCCAAGGATGCAGCCAGGATGATCACCAAATACACCATTCCGGCAATATTCACTGCCCTGTTGTTAACGTGCTCGCCCATATATTGGGGATCGTTCGCGACAATCAGGATCGGTAGATAGGTGAGCGGAAGGGCGATCGCGGAGAACACCACCGAATACTCCGTCACCAGGATGGGATCTACACCAGTGGCGAGGACTGCGGCACCTGCCAGAAGGACCACGATCATGGAGATATGGAACCTGGCTGCCTGAGCCGGGCGGCGGAACTTTCCCCACGACCAACCAAAGAACTGCGCCAACGTGTAGCCGCTTGAAAGCGTCGTTTCCAGAGCCGCCCCGAATGTAGCGGCCACAACGCCCAAGATCAGCACAGCCAGCGCTAACTGGCCTCCCCCCTGAGCGACGGGCAACGCCACTTGCGAAAGCGTAGTGACGCTGATCCCCGCAGGCAGGAGGACGACGGCGGCGCAAGCGGCGATTGCCACGGAAAGGAACCCGCCCAGTGGGAAACCAAGCAGGACATTCATCCGGGCTTGGAGCAGATCCTTGACCTTCCACCTTTCCTCCACAGCGCCCGAGGAGAAGAAGAAGACCTCATAGGGTGTCATGGCAGCCCCGAACAGTGCGATGGCGAAGTACCAATAGACCCCTGAGCCCTCCTCCTGTGGGACCGACGGTGCGAACGCCTGGCTGGCCAGGACACCCCAATCGGGCTTGAGCAGGAAAAGCGCCACAGCAAAGACGACCAAGGAAAGTCCCACGAGCCCGGCAACGTTTTCCATGATCTTGAACTTCACGCGCCAAATCACCAGCCACACGGCCAGCAACGCAACGGGGACCCAAAGCAGGTAAGCCACGCCGCTGGCCAACTGCAGGGACAAGGCGATGCCGCCGATCTCGGCGGTGACCGTCATCAGGTTGATCAGGAAGGAAGCGGCAAGGTTGGCCAGCCCGGCACGCGGCCCCATGCGCTCACGAATGACCTCGAAGGTTGCCCTGCCTGAGACGGCTGCCACTCGTCCTGACATGTTGGCAAAGAGGCAGATTCCGACGACGCCGACCACCACCACCCACGCCAGGGAAAGCCCAAAGCGTGAACCTACTACGGCATTGGTCACCAAATCCCCGATGTCAACAAAGCCCCCGATCGCCGTCAGGATGCCCAGGGCAACACCGAGGAGCCGCTTCACTGGATGCCGGCCTTGGTCATGAGGGCTTTGAGCTGATCGGTGGCACTGCGCAACTCACCCAGGACTTCTGGCAGGCCGTGCGCGCCTGATCCCGATTGCCCCTGTTCAGGGCCGCCGCTCGGGGCAGTCAACGCATCACGGGCATGGAGCAACGCGCGCGAAATCGTGGCGAAGGAGGCCAGCATGTCATCCCGAAGCGACTTTTCCTCCTCAGTGGGGGCTGTGAAACCTTCAACTTCATCGGCAGCCGACTGGACCTCGCCCAGCATGTCATCTGCCGCAGTGGACCCGGCAGCCGCCGTCGTGCTGTCCTTGATCCTGAGGTCCACAGCCAGGGTGGCGGCTTGGACGGCGGAAAACACGTCCTTCGCTGGTCCCTTAAGCGCGTCGGGGGAAGGCCGCTGCGAGCACGCGGTCAGCACCCCGGCGAGTACCGCCAGAGTCAGGAGAATCGACGCAAGGCGCCTGCCATTCGAGCTCACGATGGCTGCGGAATCTGGCAGCCGGCTTGTGGATCCATCCCCGTGTAATTAAGGGGCCCGGCCACAATATTCAGGGCGATGGTCGCAAACTGCGAACACTGCGCGGGTGGGGCGTTGTAATAGCCGCGTTGACCGGCCGCTATTGCTCCAATGACGAGCCACACAACTACGAACAGCCCAATAATTGAACCGATTCGCATTTCTTCCCCAATCGATAAAACGGGAAACCCAGGTATTACTACTTTCTGGGTGGCCAAGGGCGCGGTCGGGGCGGGGATTCCTACCCTGCCCGCGACCGCAAAACCCATGTCAATCCGAAGGATTGGTTTCGGTAGTCAAACCGCGATCATCTGCGGTCCGCTCATCCTTTTCTTCTGCCGGCCCGGGTGGATTCGCTGATTCATTCCCTCCAGCATCGGCGGCATCTTCCGAACCTTCCCCGGATGCGTCGCCAACAGGTACCTGATCGTTGGAGGCGGGTGCCCCAAGATCACGGGGGATCGGATGACCTGGTGTCGTGATCCCATCGTGTACCTGGCTGAAGCCGGCAACTTCGGTTGGATCAGTTGTCATACGCGCGACCGGCCCCGGCCAAGAACCCAGCCAATAAGGGCCAAGACCAGCAAGATAATTCCTACCCACAGCAGGAAACTCAGGGCCTGGTTAAAACCGCCAACAAGCAGCAGCACGATCGCAATGACGCCGGCAATCACCAATAGTGTGTTCATCTAAGCTACGCATCCCTTCAAACAAATTTGTCCAGTTAGGAAGGCGTCCGCTGGGACTCCAATTGGAGCTCCACCCCAAAGCAACGGGCACCGAACGGAGAAATGATCTCCTTATTCCGTACTTACCCCAAATGACAACAGTTCAAACAGAACCGCTGCCCTCCGAAGCACGTGCACAGCATCATGATAGGCGCGCGCTCTGTCCCGGCGAAGTATTTCGACAGGAAACTTAGTACCTCTTCGCCGAAAAGGCTCCGAGTGCCTGGCTGATCTCCCGCGCAGTACCCGCAGCGGCCTCGCCGTACTCCTGATACTTGGCAGGCACGATCCTGCTTGAAGGCCCGGAGATGGAGATTGATCCTGCGGCCACGCCGCCTGGTCCCAGCAAAGGAACCCCGATTGAGGTGATTCCCGTACTGAGGCCCTGTTCATTAATGGAGTATCCGCGCACGCGGGTTTCCCCGATCATGGCCCGGAGTTGCGCCGGGTCAACGACGGTTTGCGGTGTTAGGGCTTCAAGGGGTGTGGCCAGATATTCATCGACGATTTCGTCCTCAGCGGCGGACAAGTAGGCAATCCCGGTGGAGGACGCGTGCATCGGCAGCCGGGACCCCAGGGGAAGGAAAGCCCTGAGGACATGCGGCGTGTCGAGGCGTTCGATGATCAGCATGTACCCTCGGTCCGGGACTGCGAGGTGGACAGTCTCCGTGGTGTCCAACTGCAATGCGTTCAGAGGGCCCATGGCGGCGTCGCGGATGACGGATCCGCTGCTGCCACGGCTGGCCACAGCAAAGGCATGGTTGGTCAGGACCCACTTTCCCGCCTGGGCTTCAGACTGTGCCACCCATCCCAATTCCGCCAGGGTCCTCAGCATGCGAAGGACCGTAGCCTTCGGGACGTCCACCTCACGGCTCAGCTCCGATAGCCCTGCCGGCTGGTTGTCCGACACGGCTTCTAGAACCCGTATTGCCGTGACCACACTCTGGGTACTCATTCGCACTCCCCCTTGACCACTCACTTTCTTATGCCCTACGGTACAGGCGATTTCCCAGAATGAACCATTGGTTCATCCAGTGAACCGACGATGTTTGATTGGAGAACGGTCTTGGAACAACAAATAACTGCCCTCGCCATCTTTGTGGGCGTCTTCGTCCTGGCCACCCTGCGCAAAGTGCACATTGGCGTGCTCATGTTTGCAGCGGCTGCCGGCGTTGGCGTTTGGATGGCAGGGATGACCATCGACAAAGTGGTGGCGGGCTTCCCCATCGGGATCCTCGTCCTGCTGGTAGGTGTCACGTATTTCTTCTCGATCGCCCAGGCCAACGGAACCATCGACCGCATCATCGAGATGGCCATCACCAAAGTGGGTGACCGAGCCTTCTTTCTGCCCATCGCATTTTTCGCGCTCACTATCGGCATCTCGGCCATGGGCTCCCCCTTGGCAGGCTTGGTGATGGCCCCCATTGGCATGCCACTTGCCAAGCGTTATGGCATTGACCGCATGCTGATGGGGATCGCCATTGGCTCCGGCCTGAGCGCAGGTGGCTTCGCGCCAACCAGCCTGTACGGCATTGTCACGTACGGCACAGCCCGGGCAGCGGGAATCGACCTTGATCCCCTGGTCCTCTTCAGCGTCGCCTTGGGAACCAATCTCCTGTTGCTGGCAGCCGCTTATGTCATGTTCGGCGGGTTCAAGCTACTCAACACGCGTACTGCTGACGGTTTCGGCACCCAGCTGCCATCCTTCAGCGCTAACCGCCCGACGCCGTCGCACCCCTTTGAGCGCGAAGGCAACATTGCGCGGGGCAAGCAAACAGCCGTCCAGGTCCTTGACCCGGCGGTGGCGGCGGAAGTACCGGCGTCGGCCTCAAAGCTCAACCGCAACCAGGCCATCACTGTGCTGTGCATGGCCGGGCTGGTTGTCACCGTCATCCTCATGTCGGTCCTGGGCTCAAATCCGGACATCGGCGTTCTCTGCTTCGCGTTCGCCTCAGTCCTCACCCTCTGCGATCCGCAGTCCGGGAAATCGGCTGTATCGAAGATCGACTGGTCCACAGTGTTGCTGGTGGGCGGGATCATCACGTTCGTCGGAGTCCTTCAGACCATGGGAGCGGTCGCAATGCTCGGCGAAGCAGCGGGCGCCGTCGGGACTCCCCTGCTGGCCGCGCTGGTGATCTGCGGGATCGGCGGACTCATCTCCGCGTTCGCTTCCACCACCGGAATGCTGGCTGCATTGGTTCCCCTGGCACTGCCACTCGTGGCTTCCGGAGACATCGCTGGGTGGGCTGTCATCGCTGCGCTGGGTGTGTGTTCCTCGATCGTTGACGTCTCGCCGTTCTCGACCGTCGGCGCCACCTTCGTGGCCACGGTCGATGCAGATGAGCGGCCCCGCATCACCAGGCTCCTCACCCGTTGGGGGCTGTCCATGGTGGTGGTCGGGCCCCTGCTGCTGGTCGGTGCGCTGGTGGTTCCGTCCAGCCTCTAGCTTCCTTTTCACACTCTTCTATGCACTCAAGTCTCCTATGCACGAAAGGTGCCCACCATGCTCAAACCACTCCGCGGAATCACCGTGGTCGATCTTAGCCGAGCCCTCGCGGGACCCTACTGCACCGCACTCCTGGCCGATATGGGTGCCCGGATCATCAAGGTAGAAAGCATCAATGGGGGCGATACCGCCCGCCAATGGCCCCCGTTCCAAGATGGCCACAGCCTCTACTTCGATTCTGTGAACCGGAACAAATCCTCTGTATGCGTCGATTTCTACTCAGCCGAGGGACGCGACATCCTCTCCACGCTGATCGCCGAGGCCGACGTCCTGGTGGAGAACTTCAAACCCGGCACCCTTGAGAAAATGGGGTTCGCCTCTTCACGATTGGACGAACTCAATCCCGGGCTCGTCGTCGGATCCGTCACCGGGTTCGGCAACACTGGGCCTCTTAAGGACGACGCCGGACTGGATCAGGTCATCCAGGGAATGTCCGGACTGATGTCGGTCACGGGGTCCGGTGCCGGCGAAACATACCGGGTTGGGATACCGATCGTGGATATCACCTCCGGAATGGTGTGCGCGTTTGGGATCCTCGCAGCGCTGCTCGGGGCCCGCAATGGTGTGAACGCCAGCAGGGTGTCCACTTCACTTTTGGAAACCGCGTTGAACCTGTCTGCTTTTCAAGGACAGAAGGCGCTCAGCCTCGGCGAAGCGCCCACGCCACAAGGGAACAACCACCCAGTCATCGCCCCTTACGGCAAGTTCGCCACCGCCACCGAACCCATCAACATCGCAGTGGGCAGCGACAAACAGTGGAAGGAATTCTGTGGCTTGTTAGGCATTCCCTTGGCTGTAGAGGATCCCCGCTTCATCACTGGTGCAGACCGATCAGCCAACAGGCAGCTGCTTACCGAACTCATCGAAGCTGCCTTGGCGGGCAAACCAGCTGCCGAATGGGTGTCCTTGATCAGCCAGGCGGGTATCCCCTGCGGTCCCATCTACGACTACGTACAGGCGCTGGCTTCCGAGCAGGTTGCCGCTCTGGGTCTTGTCCAGCACACCCAGCGGCGGGATGGCTCTGAGCTTCCACTCCTGCGCGGGCCACTGAGCTTGGACGGCGAGGCCAGCGAGATCGTGTCGCCCCCGCCGCTGCTCGGCGAACACACCACCGAAGTACTCATGGAACTGGGAATGACGCACGACGACGTCACCCGGCTTGGGCGGGAGGGTCGCGTTCTCTGCGGGCCGGCGTCGGTTTCGGCACAGATTGGAGTCCTGCGATGAGCACAGTTTCCCAGGCTTCGTCTGTTTCCCCTGTTTCGCATGAGGGCGTTGTGGGCGTTGTGGGCCTTGTGGGCCGCATGGCGGTTTCGGTGGCTGGTGGCATAGCGACCGTGGAAATCTGCAACCCTGCGCAACGCAATGCCCTCACCAAGGCCATGTGCCTGGAAATCCAGGAGCTGATGCCCCGGCTCGAAGCCGATCCCGAAATCGCTGTGGTGGCTCTGCGCGGTGCGGGCGACACCTTCTGCGCAGGGGCTTCCATCAGCGAACTCTCGTCCGTGCTGTTGGATCCCCAGGCGGACGGTTCGGTGGTTGACCACCTCAGCCTGGCCGATCACGCCATTGCATCGCTTTCCAAACCGACCGTAGCCTTGGTTGACGGAGCCTGCATGGGCGGAGGGTGGCAAATCGCCTCGGCCTGCGACTTCATCATTGCCAGCGAGCTCGCCGTCTTCGGACTGACCCCGGCCAAAATCGGCATCATCTACCCCCGCCCGGGCATTGAACGGCTGGTCCGCTTGGTGGGGCACGCCAACGCCAAATACATCCTCCTTACTGGGCAAACATTTAGCGCAACGCAAGCCCAAGCGCTGGGTTTGGTGGCCGACGTCGTTCCTTCCGAATCCTTTGAGCAACAGTGCGAGGCGCTTCTTGGTTCCCTGCGGAGCCGCTCGCGTTTCTCGGTGCATTCCATGAAGCGGCTGGTGGACCTGGAGGCTGCGGATGCTTCGGACTCGGGACAGCCTGACATTGATCAGGAGTGGGCTGCCGCCTGGTCCGCGATGCCTGACAGTCCTGACATGGAGATCGGCATCAGCGCCTTCCTGAACCGTGAGCAACCCCGGTTTAAGTGGCGGCCTCTTGGGTGAGCAGGGCTTGCCCGGGACGTGATCTATGCCTCGATCAGGGACAAGACCGGCCTTTCCTCCGTTGGAATAGAGACGACGGGAGGCCCCATGCTCATTGTTCTGACAGGAATAGACGGTTCAGGAAAGACGACCGCGGCCCGCGCCTTGGTGGATTCGGCTCGCGCTGAGGGGCGGAACGCGCTGCTCCTCAGCAATCACGCCGCACGCCGAAGGATGTCGCTCCTTTCGGAGCGGTTCGGGTGGAAGTTACCGACACGCGGTGCCGATTTTATTGAGACGTGCATCCGCCTGGGCAACGTCCTTGTTTCACATGCACGAGCCCGGAACTTCAGCGGTCTGGTGGTCATGGACAGGCATCTGTACTGCCAACTCGCACTGCGCCGCGCTGCTGGTTTGGGCCGGGGCCGGCTGCTCCCCTGGCTGATGGAAAAGCTCCCCGGTCCGGACCTCATAGTCCACTTGGACGTTGACCCACGCCGTGCTCATGAACGGGTCATGGCGCGGGGCACGGACCACGAAGAGCTAGCGGATCTGGAAGCTTTCCGGGCTGCGTACCGCTCGCTCCCGGAGTTCGCCGACTTCCTCGGGGTTGACGCCAACGGAACGCCCGACGACGTGTTCGCCAAGCTGAACCGGGTGCTCGCCGCGAAGGAACCGGTCCGCGTTTAAACCCCAACTGGCTGGCAGTAGTGGTTGTTCTGAACGCTGGGAGCAACCACTACTGCCAGCTACTTTTGAATCTCGGGCCGGCGATTAGTCGCGTGGGCGCATCAGGGGCGGGTTCAGGACGGCCTTGGTGGGGTGGCCCGGCGTCTGGCGCGCTTCCGGGGCGAGACGGAACAGCGCGGCCGGGCGGCCGGCGTCGCCCGTTGTCATGCGGCCAGTGTCCTCAAGGAAGCCAGGAGTCCCTGTAGCTTTTCGGTGGAAGTTGCGCGGGTCCAGGCGGGTTCCCCACACGGCTTCGTACACGGCCCGGAGATGGGCGATAGTGAATTCCTCGCCGCAGAAGGCTGCGGCCAAGGGTGAGTATTCAAGCTTGGACTTGGCGCGTTCCAAGGCGTCGTCGAGGATTCTCGCGTGGTCGAACGCCAGCTGGACGCTGCCGTCCAGAACCTGTTTCACCGGGTACCAGCCAGCCTGCTCCGCATCGCTGCCGGCCGCGAGAACCGGAAAGTCCGGCGCCAGCAACAGGTGGGCAACGGTGAGGACGTCGCCCCGGGGGTCGCGCCCCTTCGGGCCGTAACTCCCCAATTGCTCCAGGTGTCCGGGGAGATGCTCGACGCCGGTCTCCTCCGCGAGCTCCCGGCTCGCCGCCTCGAGCAGTTCTTCGCCGGCGAGTACGAAACCGCCCGGCAGGGCGAGCTTGCCCTGAAACGGCTCGATCAGGCGGGTAATGAGCAGGACGTTCAGCCCGCCGTCGCGAACGGTTAGGGCGACGACGTCGACGGTCACCGGAAAGCGCACGGGCGCCGCATGGGATTCAGGCATGAAGCAATCGTAGAGACTTAATCGTCACCTTGACAATAATCCCAGGCCAGCCGTACTGTTTTAATATCGTCAAATTGACGATAAAGAAACGAAAAGGAGAGCATCATGGCCACCATCAAGCGCTACCCCTGGATCAACCACTTCCTTGGGAGCCCCACTGGCTACGTCGTTCACCTGCAGAAGGGCACGGTGAAGCACCAAGGAGTGGGGCAGGCATTCTGGTTCCGGCCCGCGAACTCCGTACTGAGCGAAGTTCCCGTTGACGATCAGGAACTGCCCACGCTGTTCCACGCCATCACCCGCGACCACCAAGACGTGAGCGTGCAGGCCAATGTGACCTACCGCTTCATCGATCCTGTCGCCGTTTCCACGCGCCTCGACTTCGGCCTGCAAACAGCCGGATCCGCACCGGCAACGGGCCGGGAGCAGGTGTCCACGATCATCGGCCAGCTCTGCCAGAGCCACGCGATCGACCAAATCGCCGCCACCACGCTCGCCGAAGCACTCGAACGCGGAGTCAGCCAACTACGGATGGTCCTTACCGATGCCCTGCGGGCCGACGCCAGGCTCCAGTCCACGGGTATCGAAATCCTCGGTGTCCAGGTCCTCGCGGTGCGGCCCGAGTCCGACGTCGAACGCGCGTTGCAGACCCCAGTGCGTGAACGGCTCCAGGCCGAAGCGGACCGGGCCGTGTACGAGAGGCGGGCAGTCGCCGTCGAGCGTGAACGTACGATTTCCGAGAACGAGATGGCGAGTCAGATCGAACTCGCAGTGCGGCGTGAAAACCTGGTGGCACAGGAAGGAGCCAACGCACGTCGCAGTGCCGAAGAGAAGGCGGCCGCCGGACTCATCGAGGCCCAAGGATCCGCGGAACGAAAGGGAATCGGCGCGGCCGCCGAAGCCAACCAGATCCGACTGGTAGGTGAAGCAGCCGCAGCCCGCGAAGCTGCCACCATGGAGGTTTACCGCGGAATGGAGCAGGCTACCCTGCTGGCCCTGGCACTCAAGGACGCAGCTGGATCCCTTCCAAACATCGGGAACCTGACCATCACTCCGGACCTGCTGAGTGGAGCGCTTGCCGGCCTGTTCAAGGAACCGACCGCGATCGTCACGCCGGAAGCCAAGTAGGGACAGGTCATGGCAACCCCACGCGTCGTTTTCGTCCACCGACGGACCGAACTCCAGGAGCTCCTGGACCGGCACGCCACCCGCGGCCAAGCCGAATTCTTCCTTCGCACCCGCGGCCGGACCATCCAGGATGTTCAGGACCGGCACGATCGCCTCACCGCCGCCCTCGCGACGGTCCGGGCAGCAGTCCCTGCCGAATGGCGGCAGGCCGAAGTGGAACGAGCTGACCTGAGCCGATTCCTGCTCACAAGCGAGGACATCATTGCCGTGGTGGGGCAGGACGGTCTGGTGGCGAACGTAGCCAAGTACCTGAAAGGGCAACCGGTCATCGGAATCGATCCTGAGCCCGGCGCCAATCCCGGCATCCTTGTCCGGCACACACCGTCGGCCGCAGCTACGTTGCTGGGTTCGGGAGATATTGCACGGCTTCACTGCCAGAACCTCACCACCGTGACAGCAACGCTCGACGACGGCCAGCAGCTTTCTGCGCTGAATGAAGTTTTCATCGGGCACGCTTCGCACCAATCAGCGAAGTACTCAATCACTGCGCCGAGCTTCACGAATGCGGTCGGGCAAACCGAGCGGCACTCGTCGTCGGGCCTTATCGTTTCCACAGGCACCGGCGCTACCGGATGGTGCGCCTCGATCGCCTTGGAACGGGGCGGACGGGCACTGCCCGCACCCACAGACCCCCGGCTGGCCTGGTTCGTTCGCGAGGCATGGCCCTCCCCCGTCACCGGAGCCTCCTTGACTGAAGGTCTGCTCGAAGCCGGCGAGGTCCTTCGGATCACAGTGGCCTCGGACCAGCTGGTGGTGTTCGGCGATGGCATGGAGGATGATCGGCTGACCGCCTCGTGGGGGCAGGAAATCATCGTTCAACTGGGGCAGCGACCCTTGCGGCTGGTTGCCTGAATCTCCGGCTGACAAGGGAATTGATAGGCATAAACTATCGATGCCTCTGAAACCTCCCTATACCCAAAGGACCCCACACCGTGGACACGCGAAAGCTCAAGTACTTCCTCGCCGTCGTGGATCACGACGGTTTCAACCGCGCGGCCGAGCATCTTCTGATCGCCCAACCGTCACTGTCCCAAACCATTGCGAGCCTTGAGAAAGAGCTCGGCGTTCCCCTGTTCCATCGGATTGGCAGGCGCGCAGTCCTGAGCGAAGCCGGCAAGGAACTCGTGGGCCCGGCTCGCCTGGTGATGAGGGATCTCGATGCGGCCCAATCTGCCGTCCAGTCTTTGAGGGGAATGCGCAGCGGCCGACTGGACATCATCACGATGCCCTCTCCCGGCATCGAACCTTTAACCTCCATGATCGCCGCTTTCACCAAGCTCCATCCGTGGGTCCGACTCAACGTGGGCGCCGCTTTCACGCCGGAAGAAGTGATCGAGTCCGTCCGCAGCGGCAGCAGCGAGATCGGCTTGGCGGGCTCGCCTACCAAAATCAAGGTGCCTGGCGTCGAAGTCCTGGAGCTTGAGCGCCAACCCCTGATCTTGATCGTCAACCCACAAGCGGACACGTTCGCGCCGAAGGACACAGCCATCCAACGCGAGGACCTCGGCAATCATCGCCTCATCGTCAGCCAGCGTGGGTCACTCATGCGCTGGATGGTGGACGACGCTTTGGCGCACGGCGTGGAAGTGGAGATCGTGGTGGAAGTCGCCCACAGGACGTCCATCCTTCCGTTGGTTCTGGCAGGGGTCGGTCACGCTGTGATGCCGTCGTCATGGGCACCCACGGCGCATAAGGCGGGCCTGAGGACGCTGTTGATCGAGCCAGTCAATTATCTGGATGTCGCTGTGCTGAGCCGGAAGGAAAATCTCACGCCTGCTGCCAGAGCGTTCTTGGACGTGGCAAGCAGTTACGGCGGAAACTGATAGGCACTACCTATCAGCCGTATCGAAACTAAGTCTTGGACGCCAATAGGCGCTGAACCGTCTACTTGAAGAGGAAGAACAGTGTGACCCTGCTAACAGGCCCACTGCTAATAACTCAACGAGGAGGTCCGCATGAGCGCCACCCAGAAATTCAGCATCGCATCGATTCCCGCAGATGGTGTGGGCAAGGAAGTCGTTTCCGCCGGACGCCGCGTGTTGGATGCTTTGGCTGAGAACTCCAACGGCAAGTTCGCCTTCGAATGGACCGAGTTCCCTTGGGGTTGCGGCTACTACAAGGAGACGGGGCAGATGATGGACCCCAAAGGCCTGGACGCCCTCAAGGATTTCGACGCCATCTACTTCGGAGCCGTCGGCTGGGAGAACGTCCCGGACCACATCAGCCTCTGGGGCCTGCGCCTGAACATCACGCAGAACTTCGACCAGTGGGCCAACATCCGCCCGGTCAAGTTCCTTCCAGGCATCCAGTCCCCGCTTCGCAAAGCGGACAACATCGAACTCGACTGGATCGTTGTCCGCGAAAACAGCGAAGGCGAATACGCCGGTCTTGGCGGCCGCAACCTGAGCGGCCGCGGTCCCGGCAACGAAGTCGCTTTGCAGACCGCGCTTTTCACGGAAAAGGGCTGCGAGCGCATCATGCGTTTCGCGTTCGACCTGGCCCGGACCCGCACGGTCAAGAAGGTTTCCTCCGTCACCAAGTCCAACGCCCAGCAGTATGGCATGGTCCTCTGGGACGAAACCTTCCAGCGCGTCGCCTTGGACTACCCTGACGTGCAGACAGAGAGCGTGTTGGTTGACGCCATGAGCGCCAAGTTCATTCTCAAGCCCGAGGACCTGTCCGTGGTAGTTGCCTCCAACCTGAACGCCGACATCCTCTCGGACCTCGGCTCCGCGCTGGCCGGCAGCCTCGGCCTGGCCGCGAGCGCAAATCTGAACCCGGAGCGCCGCTTCCCGTCCATGTTCGAGCCGGTTCACGGTTCCGCACCGGATATCGCCGGTCAAGGCATCAGCAACCCGATTGGTGCGATCGCCAGCGCGGCACTCATGCTGGACCAATTCGGCCTCCACGAGGAGGCCCGCCGCGTCGAAGCAGCGATCGAGCAGGCAACCGGTTCCGGCCACCTGACCCGGGACGTTGGCGGCGAGGCCACCACGGACGACGTCACCGAGGCCATCATCTCTGCCCTCACCCACACTCTCGCGGCAGTCTAACCCAACAGAGTAAACGTTCGACGGCGGTCAGCCGGCCGCCGTCGAACCTCCCCTTCAGCTTCTCCAGAGACATTCCACAACGAGGTAGGAATCATGGAACACATCACCGCCGGCGCATCGCCAGCAGATAAGAACATGCCACGCAAGACCCGCTGGTATCGGCAGTTGTACTTTTGGGTGCTCACCGCGATCTTGGTCGGCATCCTCCTGGGCTGGCTCGCTCCGACCGCGGGCATCGCCATGGAACCCATCGGCACCACGTTCGTGAACGCAATGAAGATGCTCATCGGCCCCATCGTGTTCCTAACCATCGTGGGTGGTATCGCCAGCGTGGCCGATCTCAAGAAGGTGGGAATGACTGGCCTGAAGGCCCTCACCTACTTCCAGATCGGCACCATCTGCGCCATGGTGTTCGGCTTGGTGGCCATCAATGTTTTCCGGCTAGGAGACGGCGTCAATGCGGATGCCAGCAGCATCAAGACCTCCGAGTCCGCCGCGAAACTGATCGACGCCGGGCAGCACCAGGAGTGGTGGCAGTTCATAACCCACATCATTCCCAACAGCATCGCGGGCCCGTTCGTTGAGGGCGACATCCTGCAAATCATCTTCATTGCTGTGGTGTTCGGCATCGCCCTGAACGCCATGGGCAAAGTTGGCGCACCGGTGCTGGACGGCGTCCAACGGCTGACCGGCGTGATGTTCAAGATCCTCGGCTTCATCATGAAGGCCGCTCCGCTGGGTGCTTTCGGTGCCATGGCCTTCGCTGTTGGCAAGTACGGTGTTTCGTCGCTGACCAGCATGGGCGGATTGATTGCCCTCTTCTACGGCACCTCCATCCTGTTCGTGATTGTGGTGCTCGGCTCCATCATGGCCATGCTGCGGCTGAACATCTTCACCATGATCCGGCACCTTAAGGAGGAATACATGCTCATTCTGGGCACCTCCACGGCTGAGCCTGCCCTGCCTGGCCTGATGCGCAAGCTGGAACATGCCGGCGTGAAAAAGGAGACCGTTGGCCTGGTGGTGCCTACCGGTTACAGCTTCAACCTGGACGGCGCCGCTATCTACCTTTCGCTCGCTGCCCTGTACATCGCACAGGCAACCAACACTGAGCTGACCATTGGCCAGCAGCTCGGCCTGCTCGCGGTGATGCTCCTGACGTCAAAGGGTGCAGCAGGCGTTGCCGGTGGCGGTTTCATTGCCCTCACTGCCACGCTCACTACGCTCGGTACCATCCCCGCGGCCGGAATCATGCTGATCTTCGGCATCGACAAGTTCATGTCGGAGTGCCGCGCCCTGGTGAACTTCACCGGCAACGCCGTGGCCACTCTGGTCATCGCCCGCTGGGACCGCACACTGGACACCGACCGAGTCCGCCGCGTCTTTGCCGGCGAGACCGTGGAACCGATGCCCGTGGATAATGCGATCGTCGCCCCTGTGGAGGAGGAGACAGAGCCGGCCGAGGCACCCAAGGATTCAGCCGCCGTCGTGCCTTCTGGACCAGCTGCCTCCGTCGACCGGCGCCCCGTCTACTCGAAATCCCTCTGACATGCACAACTCCATCGCCCCGAAGACGGTGCTCATCGCCCCCGACAAATTCAAAGGCAGTCTCACCGCCGGCGAGGTTGCGGAAGCCCTGGCTGCCGGACTCCGTGCCGCCAGTCCTGTCGGGGCGCTTGGCTGCGAACTCCTTCCACTCGCGGACGGAGGTGACGGCAGCGTCGATGCCGCCGTCGCCTCCGGCTTCGGCCGCTACAACTGCACCGTCACCGGTCCCACGGGCCATCCCGTCCAGGCAGACATAGCGTTCGACGGCGCCACGGCAGTTGTGGAGGTCGCGAACACGTGCGGATTGGCCGTCCTGCCTCAAGGTGACTTGGCGCCGATGGAGTCCTCAAGCCGCGGTTTCGGCGAAGCTGTGCTGTTTGCTTTGGGCCTCCGGCCGGTGCGTTTGGTGCTGGCGCTCGGCGGCAGTTCCAGCACCGATGGTGGAATGGGGATGCTCACCGCGTTGGGCCTCCGGTTCCTGGATGTGTCCGGTCTCTCGCTGCCAGGCAACGGGCGCTCGCTCTCTCAGGTGCACTCGGTGTCCGGCTCGTTGGTGCCGGAACTGGCGAATGTGGAACTCATCCTCGCGAGCGACGTCCACAACCCGCTGTGCGGTGCCGACGGCGCGCCCGCGGTTTTCGGGCCGCAGAAAGGCTGCTCCCCCGCCGATGTTTCAACGCTCGACGCCGGTCTGACGCACTTCGTCTCGGTGCTCGCCGACGCGGGGTTTGCGGACACCGGCTTAGCTGAATCGCCAGGCGCGGGCAGCGCCGGCGGTA
Organism: Paenarthrobacter sp. 10L420; assembly: GCF_056395385.1. Lineage (NCBI taxonomy): Bacteria > Bacillati > Actinomycetota > Actinomycetes > Micrococcales > Micrococcaceae > Paenarthrobacter > Paenarthrobacter sp. 10L420. Next base: position 66,148 of record NZ_JBFTJK010000018.1, read on the forward strand.
TCGGCTTCGCCTGCCTCATGCTGGGTGCCCGCCAGGTTTCAGGCGCCGACTACTTCCTGGACCTTCTGGACTTCGACACCCGCAAGGAGAACTGCGATCTTGTGATCACCGGCGAGGGCAGCATCGACGAGCAGACCCTGGCCGGGAAGCTGCCAGCCGCCGTCGCCCGCCGTTCCGGCACCCGGCCCATCATCGCTGTCGCCGGCCGCTCGCTGCTGCCGCAGGAGCGCTGGGCCGAGATGTCCTTGTCCCGCGTTTATGCACTGGCTGAGTACACCTCGCTGGACTCCTCGAAAGACCCTTTGCTTTCAGCGGAGTTGCTTCAACAGATCGGCAGGGAGATTGGCGAAAATGTGCTGGAGGCTGTTGGCGCTTAGAGGCCCGCGTGCGCCGCAGCTGGCCCGGAAACCGGGCCAGCCATTCCGCCGCTACGCCAGTTCTTCGCAGATGTCCCGCTGCTGGCCTGAACTACTCACAAGAGTGAAAACGCCCGTAACAGGATCGATGTCGTAGACCAATTTTCCGATGTAATGCGTTGTCGTAGGCCCCGCAGGAATGTCCGTCTGAAACAAAATCAGCCCGTTATGGCCAGTTGCCGTGACCGTGAGCGTCCCATCGGCATTGACCCGCGTGCTGGCTACCGAACCGTCAGTCCGGATCGTGACAGACTTCCCGGTATCCAGGTTGGTGTAAGTCAGGAGGACGCCCTTGCCGGCTTCGAGGAGTCGCACCACGTTGCCTTCTTCGTCCTTGAATTCTCTTGTTTGGATGATGCCGCCAGATCCTTCAAGCAGCAGCGCAAACGAACAACCCTCCCCTGCTGAAAGGGATATGGGTAATTGCAAGGCGGCTGCCGCCGGCACGGTGGGGTAAAGCATGGCAGCGACCAGAACTGCAACCGGCGCAAGCCTGAGCGCGTTTTTGATTTTCATGGGGTTCCTCGATTTCGAGCGGAGCGAGTGTATTCCGCGGCACCATCCATGGGTTGTGGAAGGAGACCAAGTGCCTGCGCTCACGGGACAAGTCCCTAACAGCGGCCATTCCCCGAGACCGCCTGGCCGATGCCAGCGAAAAGGGGCATCGGGCGAGAGATTACTCTCCATCGAATAGAAAAACCACACGTTGCGGCCTTCTGAAGAAAATCAGCCCGAGCCGTGAGGCGAGCGGGCTGATCGTGGTGACAGCAGTCTAGCCCCGGCTACCGGCCAATCCCCGTCACTGCTGAAGGAAGCACGCGCCCCGCCCAGCAGTGACGGCATGGTCAGGCTCAGGGAGTTTCCACGTTATGCAGCAGCCTGCCTGCTTTGACGATCCTGGTGCTGATTTCGTTCGCGACTGCTTGGGCGTCGATGCTGGTAACGCGCCGAACCCGGCCCTCGGAATCCGGGGTGAACGTGCTCAGGCCAGTCGAGTCGCCGTCGCACGTGATCGAGACCGTACCGGGTCCGGACACTTCGAAAAGTTCCGGTCGAAGCAGCGTCAGGACCGTGATGGGGTCGTGGGGAACATTCCATTCCTCGTTCCAGAATGCCCACCACTGCCGGATATCGGCGTCGAGCGCTTCCCCTAGCGGGCCGGCCGCAGCGATCAGTTCGAGCTGGTCCCGGCGCATCTCCACTTGGCGCGTTACTTCAAGGCCGGTGACGGTGATGTTGAGGGCGGAAGCGAAAACGGTCCGCGCTGCTTGGTCATCACTGCGGAAATTGTGCTCGGTTTGGCCCGTGCCGAACGCTCCGCCCATGATCCACAAATGCCGAACATTGCGCTCGAACGTTGGATCAGTTTCAAGGGCCGCTGCGATGTTCGTCAGGGGTCCAATCGCTATGAGGTCGATCTGTCCCGGATTGTTGGCGACTTCCCGCACCAAATACGCCACGGCGTCCTCGGACTCGATGCTTTCCCGCGGGAGTCCGTCATGCAAGGAACCTTCGTGACCGGGCCACCACACTTCACGGCCTGACTTCGGGCTGGCAATTCCCTGATACACGGCGATATCACGGCCCGACAGTTTGCCGAACCGCTTTGCGAGCCGAGCCCGCAGCAGAGTGTCCCCGTACACCGTGGTAACGCCAAGGAGTTCAGCCTCGGGTGAGCCAAAGATCAGGGCCAAAGCCAGTGCGTCGTCGACGTCGGATCCAATGTCAGTGTCAAGAATGATGCGGTGCTGAGCACCCATGGTTGTTCCTTCTGCAGTTTGCTTCGGACAGGGGTGTGCCGTGCCGAGGTGGTTGATGGGGAGTTACTTGAGCCCGGTGGTTGTCACGGACTGGATGAAATAGCGCTGGAACCCAATGATGATGGCGAGCGGAATCACCGTAAGGACTATGGATCCAGCGAACATCACGCCGTAGTCCACGTTGAATTGGCCTTGGAGATTGGACAGGGCGATGGGACCGAGAATGTGCTGCTCGTCCGTGCCATTGAGCAACGGCCAAACGTAGGACTGCCATTGGAACAGGAAGAGCGTCAGTCCAGCGCCAATGAGGGACGGAACGGACAGCGGCAGATAGATCCGCCGGAAGATCCCCCACCAACCCAAACCGTCCAGGCGGCCTGCCTCCACGAGGTCCTTGGGGATGGCCAGGAAGAACGTGCGTAACAGGAATATCGCCATGCCGTTTCCCAAACCGGGAAGGATCAGCCCGGCATATGTATTCTGCAGGTTCCAGTCACGAAAGAGGTCCGCCAAGGGGATGGCGATCGCGTCGAACGGGATCAGGAAGCTCACAACCACCACCACGAAGGCGGCGCCGCTTCCACGAAACGGGATGGCGGCAAGGGCGAAAGCTGCCATGGAACAAATCACGAGGCCGATCACCACGGTGGCCGCGCTGACGAATATCGAGTTCAGCATGGCCAGCCCCAGGTTGCTCCGTAGCAGCTCGGCATAGTTGTCCAGGCTCGGCGTCACGGTGAAGAACGTTTCCCATTGCAACGGGTTCAGGAACCGGAAGGTATCGCCACCGGGTCGCAGCGAATTAACGAACGTCCACCAGAGCGGGATCAGGAACAACAGTCCAACACAGGCGCCCAGGACACTCAGCGCGATGTAGCCCAGGGTCCGGCGTCCTGATGCTTTGGCCGCGGCGACCGTACTCATGCCGCATCAGAGCTCCGAAGCAGCCGGAATTGCAAGGCAACGACGGCGAGGGTCAGTATCACGAGAATGATCACTTCCGCTTGGGCTTTACTTAGGTCCCCGAGGGTGTAAGCCCGGGTGTAGATGTCATACATGAGCAGGTTGCTGGAACCTGACGGACCGCCTTTGGTGAGTATTTGGACGGGCGCGAAGATCAGGAAGTTGGAAACGGTGTCGGCAACCAGGACGAAGGCAAGAGGTCGACGGACCAAGGGAAACGTGACGGACCAGAGCTTCCGCCAGGCCGAGGCTCCATCGATGGACGCGGCCTCGTAGAGCTCGTTGGGGACATCGTTGATACCGGCGATCAGGAACAGCATCCAATAGCCGACGCCGATCCAGCTCAGGAGCACCATGATGGAAGCGAGCGACTGCTGCGGCGAGGTCAGGAACGGCTGCGCCGGAAGTCCCAGAAGGTCAAGGAATGAATTACCCAGGCCGTCGGGCCGATAGATGACGCTCCATACGACCGCCGAAACTGCAGGCGGGACTGCTATGGGAAGGACCACCAGGGAGCGCCAAACCTTCGCGCCGGCAGCCTTCCGGGTATAGAGAACAGCAAGCAGGAACGACACAGCAATCTGGAGAGGGTTCACGATTGCCGAAAAGACCAGCGTCACCAGCAGGGCGTTGTTGAAGTCTGCATTGCCAAAGAGGTCCCCGTAGTTCTCAAAGCCCACAAACACTGTTCCACCACGCAGGAAGCTTTCACGGAACAGGCTCTCCCACAGGGCCACAGCCGCGGGTGCAAGACGAAGCACTATCAGGCTGATCAAAGCAGGAGCGAGGAACGCCGCCGCCACTGCCACCAATGATGCACGCCTCCTGCGACGAACCGGAGGCACCGCCACGGTTCGATGCTGCGTTGCAGGTGGACGATTGGTTGTTTGCGAGGGGGACATGGCTAGAGCCGCTTCCAAGCGTCGGTGATCTGCTGGGATGCCTGCTTCAGTCGCTCGTTGACTGGAGTCCCGTTTCGGATATCAGCGAAGGCCTTGCCCATGATTTCTTCGAACTGGATATAGCCCACGCTGACCGGGCGCGGTTTTGCCGTCTGAGTGTTTTCGTGTTCGATCAACTTGGCCAGCCCCTTGCTGTGGTCACCGCCCAACGCTTCGAGCTTGGGCAGATACTGGGCCGTTGCAGCGCTGTTGGCCGGGATGATGGTGGTCGCTTCGGTGGTGGCCAGGTTTCCTGCCGGGTCCAGGGATGCAAACTCCAGGAACTTCTTTGCGGCCGCCTTGTTCTTGGATGCTGGATTGATGCCCCATGACCACGAGCCTGTTGGCGTTACCTGACTTCCGCCCTCGAAGTACGGCATGGGCGCCACTCCCCAATCGATGTCCGTCTTGGCGAACCCGCCAACATCCCAAGGGCCCCCAACAAAGTACGCCACATTGCCGGACGTGAAGACCGGGCTGGTCTGGAAACCGCCAACGCCCCGGGGAGAGAGTCCCGACGCGAACGTATCCGCATACCACTGCATGGCCTTTTCCCAGCCCGCGTTTTCGATGTCCGTGGTCAACATCTTGTCGCCAGTGATGCCTGAACCTCCGCCAGCGGACTCCGCCAGAGGCTGCAGCTGATAGTACGCCTCCACTTGTTCAAGGAGCAGGCCGTATTGCGTTCCCGCCGCCTGGACCTTCTTGGCGTCGGCAACAATCTGTTCCCACGTCATTCGCTGGGAGGGATCAACCGACGGGTGCTTTACCCCTGCGGAGTCCAGCGCCTTCTTATTGAAGAACAGCATTTGGGTGGAGTTCCAGATGGGCAGCGCCCAAAGCTTGTCATCGTAAAGGTTCACACTGAACTGTGCGTCCGGAGCAGCGGCTTTGGCGGGCTCTTTCAGGCTGCTCAGGTCCTCAAGGAAACCTTGAGCAGCCAACTGTGACAGCCTCGGCTGATCGACTGTATAGACATCTACTGTGTCGTCCTTGGCTCCAAGCCGCTGCTGGAGCGTTGGGTTGAGTTGGTCGAACGGCACCTGCGAATACTTGATGGAAATGTCCGGATTCTTAGCTTGGAAAGCGGCAATGACCGGGGCGAAAGTGGCCGGATCTTCAGGACCAAGAAGATTTACTGTGCCAGTTCCGGAGCCTTCACTTCCTAGTGCAGAAGGCGAGTTCTGGGAGCTCGTGGAGCAGCCGGACAGGAAGATTGCTCCGGCCGCAAGCAGCGACGTGGCTGCAAGGAGATTGTGCTTCACGGGAAGCCTTTCTGGAGATTGAGTCGGATGCGAAACGAGCATCTAACCGGTTAGACTACGCGGAGGAAATAGCTTTGACAAGAGATTTCCGAAGTATTGAATCATCAGCCCCAGCAGTTATGATCAACAGATCTACCCGGTTAGACCGTTAGCACATCAGGAGAAGCCCATGCCGACAGCCAGAGACGTGGCAAAACTGGCAGGAACGTCAAACGCTGTTGTCAGTTACGTGTTCAACAACGGCCCCCGCGCAGTTTCCGCGGCTGCCCGTGAACGCGTGCTCAAGGCTGCCAAGGAACTGGACTACAAGCCAAACGCTTTGGCCCGTGCATTGAGCGCAGGCAAGACCAGGTCCATTGGCCTCATCGTCCCGGACATCGCCAACCCATTCTTTGCCGAACTGGCGAGGGCAGTAGAAGTTGCTGCCGCAGACCGCGGCCACCTGCTGTTGATTGGGGATTCCGCAACGGTGGAGGAGCAGGAACGCCGTCTCATGGAGTCGTTCATCGAAAGGAAGGTGGACTCCATCATCCTTGTTTCGCTACTGGACGAGCCTGATCTAAAACCGATAAACGCTGCGGGTCTACCTGTTGTTGCACTCCACCCACTGTCGGCTGGACAACATGCATCATCCCTGACCATCGACTACGAGCAAGCCGCCTATGTGGCCACGCGTCATTTGCTTGAAGAGGGCTACCAGAGCATCGGTCTGCTGAACGGGCCAGTCGACTCCGTGGGCACCAGGCAGCATGCCTCTGGTTTCGAGCGAGCCGTTTCCGGCACATCAGTGACTGTTTCCCGACGGGCGTCACCGATCTCCAGGGCTGGAGCAGCCGAGGTTGCCTTGGAGTGGCTCAGAACTTCCGATGCCCCACGGTCCATTTACGCGACAACGGATGAACAAGCCCACGGTGTTTTGTTCGCTGCCTACACACTTGGTCTCAATGTTCCGAACGAACTTGCCGTGATCGGCGTCGATGGGACTGCCGCCTCCGAATTCTCCGTGCCTCCTCTATCCTCCATTCGGCAGCCAACGCAGTCCATAGCGAACCGCGCCGTTGAGATCCTGGTCGACGGGAACGACGACGCCGACGGGGACAAGACAATCGTCAACGAACTCTTTGACTTCGAGCTTATCGTTCGCAAATCGTCCCGCGCCTGACAAACTGAGCCGTTCAGAGGCTGAGCCCCATGCCAGCTTTTGGCGGCGAAAACAACCCGTTGAATCTCCCCAATGTCCCGAAGTAGGGTGGCCGGACCGTCCAACCACATCATCGTCTGGGAAAAATCTGGGAGAACCATGACACATGTGAGACGCCAATTGGCTGCGGTCACCGCAGCCCTGGCCCTGAGCGTGACAAGCGGAGCCGTGGCGAATCCTGCCTTCGCCGACCCTCGCGAAACCGACAAAAACCCTACTGCCACCGGGTACGGCGGCGCCGTGAGCACAGTCGATCCGGAAGCTTCAGCAGCCGCCATCGAAGTACTCCGCAAAGGTGGTAACGCGGCCGACGCAGCTGTCGCCGCCGCTGCCACTCTGGGTGTCACAGAACCGTATAGCGCCGGCATTGGAGGCGGCGGCTACTTCGTGTTCTACGACGCCAAGACCAAGAAAGTCAGCACCATCGATGGCCGCGAAACGGCGCCGGCAACCATGCCGAACGATGCGTTCATCGATCCCGCCACAGGCAAGCCCTATCTCTTTACGACGAAGCGGCCCGAGCTGCCAACGAGCGGCGTCTCTGTCGGCGTCCCCGGCACCCCGGCAACTTGGGAACGCGCACTTGAGCGCTGGGGGACTTTGGACTTGGGCGAGGCACTTAAGCCCGCCATCAAGGTAGCCAACCGCGGTTTCGTGGTGGACGATACTTTCCGAAACCAGACCCTCGATAACAAGTTCCGTTTCAACACCTTCACTTCCACTCAGGACCTGTTCCTCCCCGGCGGTGACGCTCCCGCCGTCGGGAGTATCTTCAAGAACCCCGAGCTGGCCGAGACCTACCGCCTGCTGGCGAAGCAAGGCACCAGCGCTTTCTACACGGGTCCGCTGGCAGAGGAAATTGTCTCCGCAGTAAAAGCGCCGCCGAAATCGGGCGAGACTGATCTGCCCGTTCCATCAGGGTTCATGACCACTGCCGATCTGGCTGCGTACGAAGCAGTTGACCAGGAACCGACACACGTGAACTACCGCGGTTACGACGTCTACGGAATGGCGCCATCCAGTAGCGGCGGCACCACGGTTGGCGAGTCGCTGAACATTCTTGAAAACTTCGATCTGAAGGACATGCAGCCGGTGGACGCACTGCACCACTACTTCGAGGCCAGCTCGTTGGCATTCGCCGACCGTGGCGCGTATGTGGGTGACCCGAAATTCGTTGACGTTCCCACCGATGTCCTCACCGATGAGGTTTTCGGCAAGGAACGCGCTTGCGAGATTGATCCCACCGTGGCGGCTACCAAGCCGGTCGCCCCAGGTGACATAACAACGTACGACGGCGCGTGCCCGGCCGGGGCCGCATCGCTCGCCGACGAGACGGACACCGAGAACATTTCCACCACCAACCTGACGGTCGCCGACAAGTGGGGAAACGTGGTGGAGTACACCTTGACCATTGAGCAGACGGGTGGATCCGGGATCGTCGTCCCAGGCCGCGGCTTCCTGTTGAACAATGAGTTGACTGACTTCAGCGCCGAATATAAGGCGACTGATCCCAACAGGATCCAGCCAGGCAAGCGTCCCCGTTCTTCGATGTCGCCCACCATCATCCTGCAAGACGGCAACCCGTTCCTGGCCCTCGGCTCCCCGGGCGGATCCACCATCATCACCACCGTGTTGCAGACCATCCTCAACCGCGTTGACCTGGGGATGGATATCTCCGAGGCTATCGCCGCTCCGCGTGCTGCCCCTCGAAACGGGCCCACCGTAAGTTCCGAGCCAGCGTTCATTGATGCTTACGGTCCCGCGCTGGAATCGTTCGGCCATGATCTGGTCCCGGCTGGTGATGCTTTCACCTCGGCAGCCGAAATAGGTGCGGCTACGGCAATTGAGATCGGCGAAGGCGGAAAGCTCACGGCTGCAGCTGAGCCGACTCGTCGTGGAGGTGGATCGGCCATGGTTTTGAAACCAAGTAGCGGGCCGTGATTGATGTATTAGCCCGGAAACAGGCCTCGGACTGTTTGCTGCAATTTCTCCAACGGTTGGCTCTCTTGGGTGCTGGCAGCGAACTTCATGAGTCCGCGGCAGGCGAGTCCCGCGTCTGTCAGCTCACCGCTCAGCAGGAAGTCCATCAGTTCATCGCTGGGCAGTAATCGCACGAAGCCCGCCTCGGAAGCGTCCCACGATGGGTCGCTGTCGAGGCGGGCTTCTGCTGCAATGACTAAATGCTTCCGACGGGATGAGTTGGCGGACCACCATTCGGATCCTGCGTAGTAGACGGATGACGATCTATAGCCTGTTTCCTCGGCCAACTCCCGTTGGGCGCCATCTACCGGAGTTTCGTTCTCATTCAGGTATCCCCCGGGCAGTTCCAGCAAGGTCTTTCCCGGCCCGACGCGGAACTGCTCAAACAGCACCACATCGGTTCCGCCCTCTGTGAAGGCGAGAACCGCCGCCGAGTCCGGGGTTGCGATAACGTCCCAGGTTGAGACTGAGCCGTCAGCTTCCAAGTACGTGTCTTGATTGATGGTGACAAAGCCTTTGTAAGCACGCGTAGTCCAGAGCTTTCGCCACAATTCGTCGGAATTGTTCACTCTTGGCGGTTGGTCTTGAGTTCCCGGCAGAATCTCCACACCATCACCAACGAAGCTGCTGCGATGATGATTCCGGAAATGAGGGACCAGACAGATTCGCTGCCGCTTGAGAGGAAAATGTAGGTGGCGTAGGCGGCCATGACGAGGGCGAGAAGCAGCCATACCATCGGTTTACGATTCACAATGAGTTCCTTGATTGAGTGGTAGTTGTCAGGCCAAGTCACGCTTGGAGAACACGGCGCAGGCTGCCCCCAAGACGATTAACAGCCAAGCAACGGCCCCGAAGAAAGACTCCGACGCCGGTATGTGGACTGCCGCTTGATTCGCCCAGTCGGCAGCTTGGAATGGGAATAGGTACGTCTCGGCATTGCCCAGGGACAGGATCTGCGGCGCAACCAAACTGAGGGGAACCGCGAAGAGGCTCACAAGGTGATTGCGAAGGAGGGAACCAATGGCGAATCCCCAGAGTGACCCCATCGCTGCCATTCCAGCGAAAGCTAGCACTACCTGTGGGCTGAGCTGCCATCCTTCAGCGACTATTCCCCCGGCAAGACCGAAGCAGATGCCTACCGTCACGCCGCCCAGGATTGCCGCCAGAGCTGTTGTCAGTGCTCTTGCAATGAACGCCGGGTTCCTTTGAAACAACAGAACCCTGCGTGTAAGACACCCAGCCCGGAAGTCCGCGGTGAAGGAACAAGAGCCCATCACACCCGCACTCGTGAGCATGAGCGATAAGCCTGCCCCTCGAAGAACTCCTTCAAGACCTGGAAGTGCCGCGGTGGATTCGAGGCTGGCGGTCACCAGGAGCGCAGCCAGGAGCCCGATCACCAGCAGGGAGGCTATCCCTGAACCCTTCCACAGCCATGGGCGGCGAAGATCCGCAAGAAGTGCGGACACCATTTAGAACTCCTTTCTCTTGAGCACAGCAACCGCGCCGGCACTCGCTGCGAGGAGCCACGCCAGCGAGACCAGGAACGCTGGGCATGGTTCAAGAAGGCCCTCAAATGGAAGAGAAGCAATGCCTGCCAACGCACCGGAGGGCAGCCAACGCCCTATTTCCGGATCGTTTGCCAAGATGGGCAGTTCAACGGCGAGCGGAATAAGCATGGTGACGATCGTCGTCGCGTAGTAGTGCTGAATGATCCAGCCGAGCGAGCAACCCCACAGGGAACCAACAGCGGACGCAACCACGACGCCGGGCAGGGCTCGCCAAGACTCGGGGCTGAGGAGCTCCCCGCGCACTTCCGGTGTCAACGAGAAGGCGGCACTGGCTCCCCAAGCCACGATCCCGGCCGCCAGAGTGATCAGGCCGACCACGAGCGCCGCCGCGTATTTGGCTGCCACAAGGTGTATTAGTCCCGACATCACTAGGCTGCGTCGGAGCGTCCCGTAGTACGACTCACGGGTGACCAGGTAGCTCCCGGCAAAGGTAGCCACGATCGCAATAGTGGCGGTCAAAGCCCAAAACGCTTGAATGTTGCCCGCCGCGGAAAGCTGATCCGCATTGTCTGGCCAGCCCAGGAAGTTCGCCACGAACCAGGGCACCAAGGCACTGAAGGCCACGATGCCCAGAACGGAATATCCGCTGAAGTACCTGAGTAGCTCTGCTCGTAGTCCACCGGCCCAGTTGGCGTTCGAATGCCCCATCATTGGGCATCCGCGAGGATCTTGAAATAGGCGGATTCAAGGCTTCCACCACCAAGGGCCTTCGCTTCCTCGAGGGTCCCTTGGAACAATGTCCGTTGTTTCAGGATGACGACGTCGTGCGCAATTTGTTCGAGCTCCATCAACTGGTGGCTTGAGACCAGGGCACTCCCGCCGGACTCAGCGAACCTGCGGAGAAAAGCGCGAAGCCACTGGATCCCCTCCGGGTCCAGACCGTTCGCGGGCTCGTCCAGGACAAGTAGCCGAGGGTTTCCGATGATGGCAGATGCAATACCTAGCCGTTGTTTCATCCCCAGCGAGTAGTCCCGAACTTTTCTGTCCGCGTGGGCCGCAAGGTCCACGATTTCCAGGACCCGTTCAACATTTTCCCGATCCACGCGTGCTGCCAACTGGCAGATCTGAAGGTGACGTCGCCCTGTCAATCCGGGTTCCACCTCCATCCCGTCCAAGTTCACTCCAACGTGAGCGGCAGGCCTCTTTAGGGAGCGGTAGGCGGTTCCGAACACGGTTGCCCGGCCCGACGTCGCCTCCACCAAACCTGTCAGCCCTCCGAGTGCCGTACTCTTTCCAGCACCGTTGGGTCCAATGAGTCCCACAACCCGCCCTGCAGGCACATCGAACGTCAGATCCTCGACGGTCAATCGTTTGCCCCTTCTCTTGGTGAATCCCTCGAAGCTGGCGTGGATTGTCATGAGTGCCCCCTCGTGGAGTCGTCGCCTTCGGGTGGTCCGGGCCATAACGGGGAATGTGAAACGGCTTGCCAGAGCCACTCCCACAAAGTTGTTTGGCTTCGGCTGGTTACTTCCGCCCGCCCCGAAGCAGGGAGCGATGTGCTGTCTTCCACCTGACCTACGTAGGCCAACACGGGCAGGGTGGTGCCTGCGAGCGCTAAGGGAACGATGGTGTCTACAGATGCAGTGGATGACGACGGCGGGTGCTCCCCAATCGTGGCGTGGCCCAGGTTTTCGTGGATGACCATTCCCTGTGACTGCAAGGTGACGCTGTCGCCCGGTTTCAGCGCGCCATCGCTGGAACCGTCGGGCGTCACGATGAGCAACTGGCCATTCATATAGGTGTAGCCCGCTACGGTCACGGGACTCACGGGGATCACAGTGAGAAGCGCTCCAGTGGCAAGAGCGCCCACGAGCGTGGCGAGGGCACGCCTCCACAGTGGGCTGCCGTTTTCCGCAGCCCCGCGGAAAAACCGAACCACACTCCTGCCAGCCACCACCATGAGCAAGCAGAGGATGGCGAACACCACCATGTGCCCTATGTATCCGAGCTGCAGGAAGATCGGCACAATGCGTTGAAAGCCAATAATCATGAACCCGACGCCTGCGATGAAGCTCGCCAGTCCGAACCACGGGAGCAAGCCATTACCGCGAAAAGTGGCCCGCGCCCCTAGAACCCGGGAGCCAACGACGTCGGCCAGCGCCCTAAGGGATTTCTGGCGGAGGTGGGGGACGTCCACAGCCGACATCAAGGCAACGTAGCCGTCCAGCTTGATGAACGGGAAGAGATTCAAAATGGCGACAGCCCAACAAATGATGCCGTAGAGCAGGGCCGCGTCCTTCACCGAGGACGCCGGAAGTAAAGTCTGCACCGCCAGCGCGATGCTCCCCAGACCAAGATGGACCAGGGGCCCGGCGAGGGCGATCACCACCCGCTGTTTTCGTGAGCTCAGCCGCCAGCCATCGGTTACGTCGCAGAAGAAGGCAGGGGACAGGTAGAACAGCATGATGCCGATTCGCCGAGGGGTGCCGCCAAAGTAGCTGAGAGCCATTCCGTGGCCGAATTCATGAAGCAACGTGGAGGCAAACATCGCAAGAGCAACGTACAGATATACCTCAAGTGGCAGCGGCGTCGCCAAGACCCGCCACATACTTGGGCCAGCCGTCAGGGCGCCCACCATGCTGCCTATGAGAACCAGGGCAAGGGGCAGTGCGGCTATCGGCCGCGCAAAGGCAGCGACCAAAGGTCGGAATCGCAGTAGCAGCGGCGCCGGATTGAACAAGGTGAACTGCACCGTCAAGGGTGGCCGGAATTGAACCCGCCGGTCCCTCTGCTGGTTCGTGCCGCCGTCGAAAATGCCAGTGTGCGCCAACTGCCGAACGATCCCCATGACGTCGGCAGCCGTCCACGGCAACCCCAAAAGATGGGCAATCTGGGCGGGGTTTCTCTCACCATCAACTGCTCTGAGGACGGCGGCCACATCTGCTGAAACCCGGGCTTTTGGAACACTGTTTGTGGCAACAATCCAGGGGCCGCCGTCCGCTAACGGTTGATCAATGGAGGCCGCTGGCGCCAGCTGAACCGGCCACTGAACGGGTGTCGGGGTCTTGGACGATCCGAGCATGGCGAGCTTTCTCATATCAGCGGGTGCGGTGTTAGGGACATACCGGAGGGGTCACAGACCGAACCGGACGGCATCTGGACCAGTCCTTTGGTTTCATCCATCGTCAGCGGAACAGCACCGGGACAAATCGCCTTGCCCGCTACCCACCCGAGTTCCTGAATTGCCGCTGGGAGGCGGTGGGTGAGGCTGACCCAGTGTGATCGAATGTCTCGCCCCGCCAAAAACTTCACCAGGACGTCGACGTTCGGAATGGATTTGACCTGCGGAAAGTGGGCAGGCCTGAAGGTTCGAACCCACAAAAGTAATTCAGCCAGGGCTTGCCCGGTGGTCCAGAAGTCCGCGCGGGATTCGTCGTCTACCACCTCCGGTAATTGAACTGCCGATGGCGTCCGTGACAAGAAGAGTTCGCGAATCTGCAGGCCTTCCTGCAGGGCTCCCTTCAGAGCGGCGACGGGGTCGGCGGCCGCCTTGAGTCCAACAGCACCGAAGTGGCCGTGCCCGGTGTCGCCAGCGATGATGCAGACCGCAATATGCAAGGGACTTTTACCCTGTGGGATGAAGGCCAGCGTTGGGGCGATGTCAGCTTTGCGTGCAGCCTCCAGAAGCAGAAGCAAACCCCGTGTGCCTGGGGCGTGGAGCACATCTGCCGGCATCGACCCAGCCACGAACTCGTGGAGGGGAACCCTTTGGCGCCAGGCAGAAAGGAAGGCATCCCGTTCTATGACTTCACCGATGCCGGATGCTCGCGCGAAGTGTTCTGACGGACCGGACGCTGCGCCATTCGGCGATGGATCAAAGAACCCGTTCCATGGATCCGGATGCGTGGATCCACCAGCGGCGTAGTCCAGCACAGGAGCCGGTACGTGTGATTCCTGGCCCGTCAGCAAGTCCGTTGCCCGGTACCACGGGAAGTTGAAGGCGAGGGCGGAGGCGCGTCCCAAGCCCGCGCTAACAAAATCGATGCGTTTGTCGATTGCGTCCCTCGCAGCAAGAAGGTGTTCAGCGTCCGCTGCCATGGGCGCCAACGCGAAACGCTCTACGGCCTCGCCTGCGCCCCGCGTCATGGAGGATCTCTTCTTCACGTCAAAAGCTCCGACGGCGGTCGCGAACCCCTTCCCGTCGGGCCGCCCATTTGCGAGGGACGCAACGGTTCGCCAGAGCCCTACATCGTTGGGCAGATAGACCGTCGCGGAGGACACCAGACCCAGCGACGGATCAAGGGTAAGTACAGGATCGATGCTCATCTGCCACACACCCACAGCTCGACGTCATTCAGGCCAGGCACCTGCGTGGCGATGCGGACCGGCCGACGCTCGAGGATGGTTAGGCCTTCTGCCAGCACTTCTTCCTCGATGAGGCTGTTACTGACGAACGCGATGTCGCTTGAATACGCGGAGGATCGGTACGTACCGCCTTCATCGAAGCCAACGTGGATCATAGTTACGTGCCGGGCCCCGTTGACCGGATCACGGCTTTCCACGGTGATGAGGAATGCGTCCTCGCCCAGCGCCGAAACTGTCGTTCCGCCGTCGTGTCCTTCCGATGCCTGGTGACTGTCGGCGTTCAGTACCGTCAACAAGAAGCGTCCGTCGGGCATCAAGCAGTCACGGACGCGGCGGAACAACTCCCTCCTGTCTTGGGGGTCCAGGAGCGTGATGGAACTGGCGCCGAGAACGACGCAACCGAAGCCGCCATCGATGTCAAATCGGGACATGTCCGCCTCGAGCAACTCCACCGGCACTTCGCGGGGATTAAAGGCTTTGGTGTCGATCCTTTCCGCGAGCATCGCGAGCATTTCCGGCGAGGAGTCGACGGCGGTCAGCGGACGTCCCAGGGCAAGGAGTGGCCGGGTGATCCGCCCTGATCCCGCAGCCAATTCAAGAATGGGCCCGGTGGTTTTGCGTGCTGCAGCCAGGATCTCGGGCAGTTCGGTGAGGTCATCAGCGGTGATCTGATCGTAAAGACGGGAGCCTGCAACGCTGTACAGATCCTCGGGAGGATCCAAGTAGCCAAGGACGCGCAGGATGGCATCGGCAGATTTGTCGGGCGGGATATTCATCAGCTCGTGTTCTCCGGGAGTTGGTAGGAGTCGGGGATCCACGCGGGCGGCGGCGAAGCGTCGCGCCACCCGCGTGCACCAGCTAGGTGGCGGCGATTCCGATGACGATGCCGGCGATGATGATGACGTCACCAACGCGCATGTACCACGGGGTATCGTCCGGGGTGTCGAGGTTCTCCAGTTCTTCGATGGTCAGCTGAAGGTTCGAGTGTGCGATCATTGCGTTCTCCTTTCTCTTGTAGTTCGTGCTGTTGTTCGGCCTGTCCGTTCCCGGACGGGTTAGGTGATGCTGACGGCGATAATGCCGATGGCAACTCCCTGGGATACTCCGATGAACCAGTTGTTGAAGTCCGGGGTGTCCAGCGATTCGATCTCCTGGATGGAGATGTTGAGCTGTTTCTGCATTTGCGTTCACCTCCCTTCGTTGCAAGTTGGAAGGCCTGCGCGAGCCCCTCAGGTGATGCTGACGGCGATCCCGATCAATGCGAGGCCAACGGTGATGCCGTGGATGCGTTCGCTCCAGTCGTCAGGGACGTCGATGCTATCCAGTTCCTGGACGTGGAGGTCCAAAGTCCTGGGTGCAAGAGTGCTGCTCATGTACTCACCCCCTTTCCCTTACCGCTCGTAGCTCGCCCACTGGGCCTGGCAAGATTTGTTGTTCCAGCGCTGCCTTGGAGAGGACGTACTGGAGCTGCACGCCATCAAGGCTCCGCAGCATCGGCAACCCGCCACCCCAGTTCCGGAGAGCGGCGGCGGTCGTCTTCATCAACGCCTTCTCGCTAATGGCGTCCAGGCGTGCGATGCCCCACCGCCACATCAATTGGTTGATGCCCTTGGCGGGGTTGGGGTCCAGTGAAGGATCCGCGTCCATAACCACGGACCAGAGCTTCAGCAGGCGACTACGGTCACCCCAGGCTGCGGTTCCATTGGCGATCTCCTCCCAGATGGGACCGATCACCGACGCTGTGGCGGTCATCTTTCGGACTCCAGTGACATAGGCAAGTTCGTTGGCGAGATACCAGTGCTTCGCTCCGTAAGGGTCCCGAGCTACCAGGGCCCAGCCGGTGTGTGTCTCCATGCTGAGGTGGGCCGCCTTCAGTCTCAGCTCGGGCCCGTCTTCACGGGTCACTCGGTTCCCCAGCCTGACGATCCGCGCCAAAAGTGAGTAACTGTCGTCGTCGAAAATGTTGGAGCCGCTGCCAGTCATGGTGCCGGCCACCCGGAGGAACGCCTCCAGCAGCCCTTCGAAAAGCAGCTGCCGCGGCAGGGTGGCGAGGTTGCCAGCGTCGAGTACTGCCACGTCGCCTGGCAGGTGACGTGAGGCGATCAAACGGCGCCCGACGGCGGTGTCCAGGCACGCTACAGCGCTGACTTCAGCACCGGTCCCCACGGTTGACGGCAGGAGGACGGTTCGGGGACGCTCATTTGGATAAGCGACCGGAGGTAGAACGACGAGACCCGAGCGCTTGGCATGACGTTCGACGAAAATCGTGAGGCTCGGGTCCGCGGTGAACAGCGCCGCCAGCTTTACGGCGTCCATCACCGAACCGCCGCCAAGGCCCACAACGCTCTGAAGTCCGTGCTTGCGAATGAAGCTGCCCACAAGCCTCAGGGTCTCGACGGTGACGGGGCCAGCTTTTAGGTTTATCGTTGGCGCGCCCTTTAGGTCTCCGGCCAAGAGGGCGTCTCTCTGTGTAACGAGGTTGTTGTCCAGCACGAGTCCGGTTCGGCCGCGGGTAAGCCCGCCAATGTATCTGGGTGCCATCCCTGGATCGAGGACGACGCAACGCGTGTTCCACGTGCGATCCGCGATCATGCGAAAACTCCGTCGCGTTCTGCTTTTGCCAGCCCGTGGACGATGGCCGCGTGCAGTTCCTCGAAGTCCTCCTGGGTATAAGTCAGTGCTGGCAGGAGTTGGATCCGGCCTGGCCCAGGCTGCACGATGGCTCCGGCCTGATGGATCCGCCGCACGATGGCGAGGACACCGTTCGGAGAAAGGAGTGATCCACTTTTGGCTCGCAGCAGGATGCCCCTCATACAGCTGCGTCCTGAGGACTCGCCGACCCCTGGAACGCCCTGGAGTTTGGCAATGAGCTTGTTGACGCCCTCTGAGACCCGCTGGGTCAGGGTGGTGTGATCCAGCCTCGTCATCTCGGAGATCGTGCTGAGAATGGCAGCGCAGGTTGCTGGTGTTCCGGCCTGGGTTTCGCCGTGGACAAAGACGGCCTCGTTCTTATCGAAAAGCTGGGTTACGCGCTGGCCGATAAGAAGGGCGGCGCATGCGCTGGTGCCGTTGGTCAGTCCCTTGGAAGTAACAATGACGTCCGGGGCTTCCCGCCACTCATCTGAAGCAAACCACCCTTTAATACGGCCGAATCCGGTGGCGACTTCGTCAGCCACAACAAGGAACCCATGCTCCTCCCGGTGCTTGAGGAGTGCGGTCACGAAAGCGACCGGTACGGCTTCGGCCCCCGAACCAAGGACGGGCTCTACGATGACCGCCGCGATGCGATGCCCCTCCCGTTGCATTAGATGAGCCAGCTCGGCGCCGCCGTCGTCGAACCGGACATGCCGGATGTTGCGCCTGTCCACGCCATAGACGGCTTGGCCGAGCTCGTCGCCGCTGAGTGCCTGGCTTCCGTACGTGAGCCCGTGGTAGCTCCCGATTAACCCGACGACGAGTTTGCGTTCGGGTTGTTTGTCCAGGACGAAGTAGTGGCGGGCGAGCTTCATGACGGCGTCGTTGGCGGCACCTCCGGAAGTGGAGAAGAGGACTCGCTCGAATTGATGACGGGGCAATTCAAGGAGGGCTTTCGTGGCCTCGATAGCCCTACTGTGCGCGGTCCGGAAGAGCGGGAGGTAGGACGCTGTTTCGAGTTCTTTGGCTATTGACTCGGCAATCCGTGCGTTGCCGTAGCCGAGGTTCGCGTTCCATAGGCCGCTCTTCGCGCAGAGCCGCCGTCGTCCGTCTTCGAAGGTGACGTGGACGCCTTCGGCACTCACCGCTGTGTAGCTTGCTGTTTCGAAATCATGCTGGTTTACCAGCGGGACCCAGAGCGGGAGCTGCGTCCGAGGTTTTAGGGGTGCAGTCATCGGTTTGTGCCGATGAGGTCAATGCCGAGCTGCTCGAACTGATTCAGGACTGCCGTCACAGATCCTGTGGCTACGGCGTCTGAGACGTTGAGGGCTGGCGCTATGGCCGTGGCAGCAGCGCTCACATCCCGGAAGTTGGAGACGGCTTCGATGATGGTGGCGGCATCAACCCCAATCTTGAAGACGCGACCCGACTTGGTGTCCAGCAGCGTGTACTCCCCTGCTCTTTGGACGATAAAAGGAGCGGAAGCCGAAGGGACTCCCGATGCTGCACTGAAAAGGCTGGCTCCGAAACCCACAAAGCTGGTGGTCTCACGGGCTTCGCGCGGGATGAACTTCCATGCATCCAAGGCGGCAAGGTAGCGCGGAATCCAGGGGTTGGCTGTGAGGGCCTCTATGTCAACGCTGCAGTTGGCCATGGCTGATCCGGGGTCCAGTGCCTTTGCGCGCAGGTCTTCAATCGCATTGCCGACCCGGCCAATCTCTGCTCCATATGGGCCGCTGAGTATTCTTCCATCCGACATGATGTGAAGCCTTGCCAGTGAGATGTCCTTGTGTTCGATCCCTGCGAGCAACGCCCGCTCGGACAGAACAGCATTCACTTCAGTCAGCTGCCGGACGAAATGTCCCGAACGCCGGGCTTCTTCGACATCGTCGAAGAAGGCCTGCCAGTCCTCGCTCGTGGCCATCCTGACCACTGTTACGCCCACCAGATTGACGAAAGGAATGGCCACGTAGTCCTGGATTTCCAGGCTGAGTGTGCCGTCGACCAGGAGTTCTTCCCCGGCGGCGTCGAACGAGCCGGAAACTGTTGTGATGGCTTCGTCGTCTTTGTCCCCGTTGAGAGCAAGGATGACCGAGCCCTCAGTAATGAGCGTCTTCGCGTAGTCGATGTGCTCAGGATTCTCCACGAAAATAACGCGGCCTGCGATGCGCCCTGGCATGCCGGTAATCCACTGATCCACTGCTGCGGCAATCGTCTGCTGCTGACTAAACGTCAATTCCCCAACCCCCAATAGTTCCTTCGTTCTTGAGACGAAGCTATGGGCCGGAGTGGGTGCCATGGTGGAGGAATTTGAAACTAGGTGGTGGAAAGCCCCAAAGATAGGTGCTGCGTGGCGCTATCTAGGTGGTGGGGAGAGGTGGTCTAGGTGGTGGAATCAATGCCCGATCATGTGCTGGCCACCGGTCCAGCCAGTCGGCTTGTCGCGCATGGTGTCATCCTCTCAATTGGTTCCACACGCACAGTTGCGGCGTGGGTCTTGTTAGCTCCGTCTACCACGACGGAACAGATCTACGTCCGCGTACCGTACGTGATTCCGCTCGCCCGGAATGGTGAGTTGTGGAAGTCGTCAGTGGAGGCAATGTTCCGTAACTCATCAGGCCGGGTTCCAAATGGTCATCACACAAGCCGAACTTGGTTTTTACTTCTGCGGGAGGCCCTGCCAGTAGTTGGTACTGACAGAGACTCCTTCCGAAGTGACTGCCGTCGTAGTGTTGTTGGAATGGACAACCGCCCGCGATCCTGACTTCCCCGCCACACATAGCCACGCTTGAAAACGGCGACCACCCGTTCACTCCCGGCGTCCGCCTGGATCGGTGAGATGCAGGAAAACATGACGAACACGCGCTCACGTATCGCCACGGCAAAGGGGAAAAGTGCGCGCCTCTGTCGCGGCCACCGACTCGTTGTACCCGTGTTCGCCGGCGGCGCCGCAGCAGTTCCCCTTTACGACACTTACCGGAATGCCGACGCTCTGACCGACGATCAGTTCTCCTTGGTCGCGGTCGCCTACTTCGCCCCGCTCGTCTTGGGCAGTCTTTCCAACCACCACGGGTGCCGCCCAGTCTCGATCGCCGCGCTCCCGCTGGCCATCGCCGGTTGCCTTACCGTGCTTGTGGTTCACAGCTTTCTGCCGCTCCTGATTGGCGGGGCCCTCCCAGGGACTTGCCGCCGGGCTGGCCTCCAGTGCAATCGGCGCCTACGCCATGGACACCGCGCCGCCCCCGTTGGCTGGCCGCAACCGTAACCACTGCCGGCGCAACACTGGGACTCGCCTGGGCGTCTTCCTCTCCGGAGAAGATTGAACACGAGTTGCAGCAGCGGCTCAGTAACCGCATGGACTCCGTGCGTGAACTGGTCAAATCGAGGCAGAAGGTGGCCGACGCGCGCGATGTCCTTTGCCGAAGACGAAGACACACGCCGCTAGCACGCGGCGCTTGCGTCGGGCTGGACCGCCGATGAATTGCGCTCAGCTGGCCTCAGCGAGCCGGAGAAGAAGCTGCGTTCCACAAGCGCGCCACACGTGGGAGCACCCCGACGCCGAAAGCATTGGAAGAGACCGGATAGCGCAGCATCACGGGTACTTCCTTAATCGAGAGTTACCTACCGAAAGCGCGGTTATGCCGTCTTGGGACAACCGACATCAAAAATACTCATCGCCCGATTACAGGTGGAGCTGGTGGTGCTGGCCGCTTAGCTTCGGGCTGTGCTGGGGGAACCGTGGAAGCCCAGGCTGGGGGAAGTCTTGCATCTTTCCTGTTGAACCTTGGGAAGACCGTGCGCGCTCGGCCCAAGATGTATTTCCATTCATCGTTGTCTGCCCACTCAGGCGATTCGTCCAGTCCCTTAAGGTGCGCCTGGATATCCTCTGCGGAGCTGCCGGACAAAGCAGCGCCGGCCACGCTCAGAACCCCATCCCACATTGGAGGGAACTGTTTCACGTCCACGACAAGGCCTTGCTCTCGATGCTCGATACCAGAACTCGTGAGGAACCACTCTCCCGGGCCCATCTCAATGATGTGGCCGATCAACTTACCGTTGCTTCGCTTGGAATCGAAGGCCACGTCCAATGCCACGCCCAACCTATCAATTGTGCTTTTCCACTCCACCTTCGTCTCAACATCCTTCAACCCGGCAGCCTGAAGTTCTTTCATGAGACGGGCACCAACTTGATCTGCGCTCTCGGTCGCCCTCCAGTGTTCCTCGAATGGCCAGAAGTGCCCATTTGGGGGCTCCACCAACACTGCAGGTGTAACGTCGAGGAAGTCGCGCGAGTGATCGCCGGGGCGGGCTACCGTAGGCCTCATGTATCGGAACCCAATGAGGACTTCAGGAATGCCTCCCGATGCCGGGATGGCCACACCCAGAACTCGGTCGATCGCATGAGATTTGTTCGCTTCAACCAAAGCTGACGAAACCGTATGAAAGCTTGGTCGCGCAACCATATCGTTTACGGCTTCATCCTCCATTGCGCTGTATCGTTCAAAAAGTTCTCTCGTGTTTGCCTGCAAATCGTCCACGCGTTCTGTTAGCGCTTCAACACGGGTTTCATACTTCGCATCTGCGCTTTCGGCCGCTGCCTTTGCGATGCGAGTCTTGAAGCGGGGCTCGATGTAGACCAGGAGTGCCGCCAGCAACAGGGCCGTACCCACGTTGACTCCGATGGACTGCCAGACGCTCGCCACGGCCTCTCCCGCTGTAGCCAAGGGAAAGGCCGTCAGGGCAACTCCTGCGACGCCGATCCCGATTACCCACCCCAGATGCGGCTTACTCTGGTGTGACTCGCCCTCTCCGACCCTTTGGCCCGTGTTGTTATCGCCCAAAACCCTTGTTCCCTTGTTGACTGCTTCTACGGTGCGTAGTCCACGTCGTGGTGGTAGCACGGACGGCTTCCAGAGTCTCATGATCAACTAGTGGACCGCCAGGCTTGGCACGGTCCTTGTCGGCTACACGGTCGACTTGGTAGTCGCTAACGCATCGGACTGCGCAAACGGATTCGATGTCGTTCGGCCCGTTGAACAGTGATGCCGGGAAGGACTGTGGGACCCAGCGCCCACCCAGCGCAGTGTCGGTGCTGGTGGCCATTCCGTTTTCGGCGAGGTAGCCGCTTTCCCACCGTCCCAGTGTGCGGGTTTCTCTCACTTTCTGCGTTGTCTCGACGTCGGCAACCAGGACGTCGTAGACAGCCGTCTGGAGGCGGTCCAACAGAATCCGGGCCTGCTTCCCGCTGCCTAGGGTGCCGTCGATGATGACGTTCATCCCTGACTCCAGCGTCTCGTTGCGGGCCTTCTTGGCGAGGATGGATAACTCCCTGTGGACCAGGGCGGCCCGTTCGCGCGAGTAGAACTTCTCCCCGCCGCTTCGAGAGCTCGCACCGCGTCCCGTACCAAGTAACTGTCGTAGCTTCAGTCCTCGCGGCCCTGTTGCAGCAGCTGGTCCTTGAAGTCGTCCGCGTGGATCGGTAGCCAGTGATCGAGCTGCGTCCGAGTCGCCGGGATGAGGGCGGCCTGTGCGGTGGACTTGCGGGCGCCCGGAGTGCTGGCAAGGACAATCGCCCTCCTGTCGCGGCGAACCTCGGGGCGTGACTCAATCAAGCATGCCAGGATCTCGTTGTGCAGCCGCCGGCGGTCCAGGCGTGGTTCGCCTCGGCAGATATTGAACCAATCGGGATTCTGCGCGGCTGTCTTGCTCTGGGCACTTAGTAGCCCCCCGTCTGCGCCCAGGCGCTCTAAGCTGGCGCGGTGGGCCGCTGTCCGGTCTTCGGTCGTCACCCTTTACAGAATAGGCCAAGGGCAAGGTTACGAACATGGTCCGGGTCTTTCAGGCCTCGTCGGCTACATACTGAGACCACCTCGGAGGGGTCCAAAGCCTAAAAGAACCTTGCCAGGAGCGGTTAAGGAGACGGCCGCCCGGTGTCCTCGCGCTAATCGCCGGTCTTTTCGACACGCTTGCGTACAGGACGATTGTCGATGGGGGGTCTAAGATCGGGCCAAAGAGGGTGTTCTTGGCGGTGAACTTTCGGAGGAACAGTGCAGCCAGCATACATAACCGTCCCGTTTTGGGCGGACCTCACTACCGAAAAAAATTGGGTTCAAAGCGATGAACGCAAGAACAAATTTAGCGTCGTGCGATGGCATTTCGTTCTCAAGGAGCGGCAGCTGAATGAGAAGCCAAAACACGGAGAACGGCTTGCCGGCCTAGATGCGCCAGCAGGCTCTGGCGCAAAATTCACGTACAAGCGCACGTTGGAGATACTCGATCTGGAGACCACTATCGAGCAGACAGCTCAAGACAACGAGATGCTGCGTTCACTGTCCGCCGAGATCCGGGGCGAAGCTTCTGCCAATCCAGTGGGAAAGCTCTCATCCGGACTTATCACCCAGCTCAAAGAAACCATGAAGACCTCTTTTAGTGAGTCTTTTCAGGTTTCTAGTAGCACGAAGTCGGGGCACGAGCTCACGACTGAAGTTAGTTACGACGACGCTGGTGCTTCGCAGCCGTTGGCGCATGTCAGGAAGTTCCAGCGCAACCGCGCCGTCCTCTATCTCGCCTATATTGATTATTTGGTTGTCGACTACAAGCGGCAGCTGGGTATCCGAAAGCGGCGGCAGAAGAGCCCGGCTCCTCATCGGAACGTTCTGAAGATAAATGTTCCTGTGGCGGCCATTGAATACTGGAAAGAATATGACGGAATTTACTGGGTCAACGAGGCTTCTCATGTCAATGAGGTACCCGAGCCATATGAACTTGAAATAGTTGATGCAATTCACGAAAAGTCTGGATTCGTCAGTTTCCCACGTGTGCACACGCTGCACAGACTTTCCAACGCTGCTTTTCCGCTGAAATGGATTAAACGAAGGGGGACTTGGACGGAAGACGAGCTTATGGCAATTGAAGAAAAGGAATACGTCGAAGGCGGGGAAGTATCATGGATCTGGAAAAGGCAAAAATGACTCTTCCCTTGGGGCCAGTTTGCTCGGCTGAGACGAGTACATCGCCGTTCTTGTTCTTGTCCAATAAAACCAAAGACTATGCGCGACTCTGCGCGTTAAACGTGACTGCGCGTACAGCGAGACTGCCAGAGGCGTAAGGACGTCTCAGGAGCCTGCACACATCCGCGGGTTGTGTTGGGTGAGGTTCGCCCGCCTGATGACCTGACCTGGTTAGTGTGTGCAGGCGGTCAGCTGATTCCTGTCGTCCATCATATGTGCAGGAAAAGCCCGAAGGATAAAGCTTCTGTTGTACCCATGTGGGCAAGAGGCTACCATCCTGGGGTCTCTGCCGGCTCGGCTGCGCGACCGGGCGCCGGTCTGTGGAACGCTGGCGCCTGTTGGCATCGAACAGGCTCTTCGTGGTTGGTGGGGAAGTGAGTTCGTGTCGTTGAAGACAAGAGGGCCCGTGGCCCTGCTGGGATGAGTGTGTCTAAGCATTCAACCTGGAACAGGACCACGAGCCTTGAACGAGCCTACCGGGGTCGCAGCTGACGCTGCCA
>NZ_JBFTJK010000019.1:0-79451 GCF_056395385.1 Paenarthrobacter sp. 10L420
TGGCAGCGTCAGCTGCGACCCCGGTAGGCTCGTTCAAGGCTCGTGGTCCTGTTCCAGGTTGAATGCTTAGACACACTCATCCCAGCAGGGCCACGGGCCCTCTTGTCTTCAACGACACGAACTCACTTCCCCACCAACCACGAAGAGCCAGGTTACTGGCTACTGATCGCAACGCCAGCTTGTCATGCCAGACCGTTGCCCACGTTCATCTATCGGAGGCAAAGCGATTCACGACAGCGCCAATGGGTTCTATTGAATTCGAGGCATCGCTCCGAGTGCCGTGGCGCCGGACTGGTGGCTCATGGGCCGGGCCGGCCTCAAAGCCGTCGGCGTTCTAGGCGCGAAACCATGAAGTACAAACGCGACAACCTCATGGGCACTCTGAACCTGCTCCTTAGCCTTATCTAGCCCCCTGGCATCCGTTTCGAGTGCTGCCTGGCTTGATCCACAAGCTCAGTCATCCATGGCCGGTGCCCACGGTGGAGTGTCAAGCCCTCGGCCAGTCCGCTCACTGTGCATTCGGACCCGAAGACATCGATAGTGACGGGTCCGCGGCCCGTCGGGGCATTGGTGATATGTAGTCGGCCAAAGGACTCCGGGAGCGCCGGATCCAGCCACAAGCCTCCACGGGAAACGTGCGCGTCGTATCGCATCAGGCTCGTCACCAGCGCGATCGGAGCAGTTGCTGCCCATGCCTGCGGCGAACAAGCAGTGGGATAGGGCACGGGCTGCGCCACCTGTCCCCTATCAAAGCCGCAGAAAAGCTCGGGCAGCCGTCCGTTGGAGTACTCGGCGCCCTCCAGCAAGGCGGTGGCAATACGTTGTGCCTGCTCAACGAAGCCGTAACGTACTAGGCCCATGACAATGATGGCGTTGTCATGGGGCCAGACTGAACCGTTGTGATAGCTCGCGGGGTTGTAGGCTCCCATGTCGCTGGCCAGAGTCCGGACTCCCCAACCGCTGAACATTTCTGGAGACATTAGTCTTTCAACCACCAACGGCGCCTTGTCGTCGTCGACGATGCCAAACCAAAGACAATGACCCATGTTGGACGCGCACGCATCGACCGGACGCTTGTCGCGGTCCAGTGCGATGGCGTAGTAGCCACGCTCTGGCAGCCAGAACTGCTCATTGAACTGCTTCTTTAGCCGCTCCGCGCGGTCCATGAGTTCGGCCCCCAGCGACTCGTCACCGACGTCGTACGCCATCCAGGCCCGTGAAACATACGCGCCGTAGACATAGGCTTGCACTTCGCATAACGCCATCGGTGGCTCCGCCAGGGTACCGTCGGCAAAATTTATGCCATCCCACGAATCCTTCCAACCCTGGTTGATTAGGCCCTGATCGTTGAGGCGCGCGTACTCGACAAATCCGTCGCCGTCTTTGTCCCCGTAGTCCCGGATCCAAGCTAACGCACGGTCGGCATGGGGTAGCAGAGCAGCGGTGGTATCCGGGGAAAACCCCCAGCGGCTCACCGCCCCGAGCATCATCACGAACAGCGGTGTCGCGTCGACGCTGCCATAGTAGGCGGACTTGCCACCCAAAGCCAGCCCGCTGGAGACATCAAGCCTGACTTCGTGGAGGATCTTGCCGGGCTCCTCCTCGGTAACCGGGTCCACCACCTTGCCTTGGCGGTCCGCCAGCGTTTGCAGGGTGCCCAAGGCCAGGGATGGGTCAACGGGAAGCGCCATTAGAGACGTCCAAAGCGAGTCCCGGCCAAACAAGGTCATGAACCATGGCGCCCCCGCGGCTACAACCACACGCTCCGGATGATCCGGATCCTCGATCTGCAAGGCCCCCAAATCGTCGTAGCTGCGTCGCAAGGTCCGCTCGATGGAATGGTTACCCATCTGCAACACTGGGATTTTGGCCACCCACCCCCGGCGGCGCAGATCGCTGGGTGACGGTCCGCGGAGGTCCGGATGCATGAACGGTTCCACGTGATCGGCTCGGTCACCAGACGGCACTACGCTCAGTACAGCTTTCCAGTCGCTCGCTGGCCCCACCACCGTCCGGTATGTCAGAGCATCCGCCTCCACCTGAGCACCAATGGCCGTAATAACAACCCCTTTGCTGACCTCCTCCCAGAGTGCCTGAATGGTGAGTGAATCACTGTTCGGTCGTCGACTTTCGTCCCAACGCCGCTCGATCTTGGCTTCCTTCACTTCGAACACATCGGCGAAATCAGCCTCAACGCTGAGGCGGATCAGACATTCGACTGGACTTACCGAATAATTCCGAACGGTGATCTGCTCCAAGAGCCCAGCACCTACTTCGCGTAGCCGCTCAACAATTAGCGGGCTGTCTGCATAGCCGTCTGAACGGGGAACACGGCCGATAAAAAGTGCCCGGTAGGGTTCCTTCGTCTCCGCTGACAGTGGTTCAAGCGATTGGCCGTTGATAGTCAGGGCCCAGTTGGACAGAATCCGCGTGTCTTGAACAAAAACTCCCTGGGGGTAGCCCGGCAGGATGTCGCCGTTGGACGAGGAGATGCAGAAGGACGATCCTTCCACTAATGTGACCGCCCCGCTCCCCAACGGCCCTGCCGCAGTTTCTGCATTCCATCCCGCCATGTCCGATCCCTTCGAAAGGGTTTTTATGCGGCAATCGATGCGAGCTCCGGCCCGACTGCGGCCACCGTATTCATTGACATATCAGACGCTACGCTTCTCTTTCTTCCGGGACCAGACCGTGAATTGACTCGCAAAACCTCCACCAGGCGATTCGACCGTGGAAGGGCCCTACAGAAGTAAATCAGCATCTTCACGCCGACGAACGGAGCCCCTTCGTTGGAAATAGATGCCGGTGCTGGATCCGACCATGCCGAAGTCGCTTTGCTCGGCGAACGGTCCTGCCATTACTACCGCGGCGGTGTCGGGCGAACGGTTCGCCACACGCCTGGGAGCCGCTAGCGCCTAAATCCTGCCTAGCGGCCTCACTTCACGTTTGGTTGAGACCTTGACAACCAAAGGGTGTGTGCTGTGTCATATTCCTAATGCCTAAAGGTATTAGGTGTGAACCACAAGCCTAATGCGCACACCCCATGGGCCTCAGTCCACGTCCACCCCCTGGTCCCCAAATCTCAGGGACTTTTCTCCGTTCTAAGACGCAGCACCCCACCCCATAGGAGTCATCGTGACCCAAGCTCCATCAACCGCGGCCAGGCCACCAGTTACTGCAGGCTCCATCCCGCGGCGGCAGCTCGCCGCCGCCGCCGTTGGAAACCTCATCGAGTTCTTCGACTGGAACGCGTACGTCTTTCTGGCGGTCTACTTTGCAAAGCAATTTTTCCCAGCGGATACGGATCCGATGGCTGCCTTGATTGCCACTTTCGGAATCATGGCCATAGGCTTCCTTGTGCGTCCGATTTCGGGTCTGGTCATCGGAAAGATCGCGGACCGCCTCGGACGCAGATTTGCCCTCATGCTGACCGTTTACGGCATGGGCGGCGCAGCCCTCGTGATCGGGCTGACCCCGACGTACGCCCAGATCGGCATAATGGCGCCCATCATCCTGATTCTTGCCCGAGTGGTCCAAGGGATCTGCATCGGTGGAGAGTTCGGCGCGGTGACTGCTTTCTCCATGGAAGTCGCTCCCGAAGGACGCCGCGGATTCATTTCGGGCGTGATCTACGCCGTCGCGTGCGCCGGTCAAATTCTGGTCACGCTTCTTGTCGCCCTCGCGACATGGACGCTCTCACCGGCAGACATGACCAGCTGGGGATGGCGTGCCATCTTCATCTTCGGCGCAATGCTGTCCTTTGCCGGTATCTGGATTCGGCGCGGAATGGCAGAGACAATCGACACCGAGCCTGCCAAGCACGAGCCGCTGGGGATCTTCGACGCCATCCGCCAGCATCCGAAAGCGACCCTGAAGGTCGTTGGCCTGACAATCGGCTACACGGCGATGACCTACGCATGGGGAAACTACATGCCGACTTACGCGGCGACCTATAAGGGCCTGGACCCCAAGTACGGGCTCGTTTCATTGGCAATAGCAGTGTCCATAGTCGGCGTCGCTTCCATCGGGATCGGCCGACTGACCGACCGCTTCGGCCGTAAGCCCATTCTGCTGACAGCAGGTGTCCTACTAACCGCTGGCACCGTACCCGCACTGGCGCTGCTCAACGACCAGCTCATTACCCTGGTTATCCTCCAGACGATCGCCATGAGTACCCTTGCTCTGATCGCCGTAACGGCGGCACCGACGTTCGCTGAAATGTTCCCGAAGAAGTTTCGCGCCGCAGGACTGGGCTTCCCATACGCCGCCACTGTGGGCCTCGTGGGCGGCACCACTCCACTGGTCGGCACTCAGTTTGTCGCTTGGGGAGCGCCCCTTGCATTCCCGTGGTACCTCACCGGTTTGATGGTCATCTCAGTCATCTTTTACGCAACCATGAAGGAAACTGCGTTCAAACCAATTCCCAGCTAGTAGCTGAACCTCTTCATCATGATCCGGTTTGGCCACGAGAGCAGGTGGTTTGATGCCGTTGGTGGCATCAAACCACCTGTTCTGGCGCATCCCTGATGGGCCCTGGCCAGAAACTGTCAGAGCCTTGATCGCCCCATCAGACCTGCCCTGGATGAACGCCGGCGGAGCTTTGGGCCCGAAAATCCCGTCAACTACACATCACAGTCAAGTTCGAGACACGCTCGCCGGAGACATGGCAGCCGCCTTGACATGTGCTCTGGTTGAGGATCATCCTTTTAAGGTATGCGGTGTAGACCTCATACCCTAAAAAATAAAAAAACTGCAGCCAATTCACTGCTCGCTAAACCCCTGAGGAGAACACCTTGACCATGACAGAACCAACTCGCCCGAGAATCGGCATTACAGCCCGGCTCTCCCGGTTGGGTTGTGGATCGAGTGACCCGGCCATGCAAGAGGCAGAAAAGGCTTTTGATTCGGTAGTCGCCCTGATTCTCGAATCCGGCGCCGAACCTGTCATCATCGGCCCTGGAACCGACGAGGAACTCATGGAGAGGTTCGCCCGCTGCCACGGATTCGTGCTCCCTGGCGGCGGAGATGTCAACCCTGTTCTATTCGGCGGCCCGGACGATGATCCGACCCTGTTCGGGGTCGACCCGGAACAAGACCGCATTGACATGGCTGCCATCCGATTCGGCCTCGACAACGGCCTGCCTGTGTTGGGCATCTGCCGCGGGATGCAGTTATTGAACGTTGCCCGTGGCGGTTCCCTGCACACCGACCTGCGTCCCAGCAGCGTCTCCCACTACGAATTGCGCCATAACAACACCATGGATTTTGCGGTTCACGAAGCTGAGCTGGAGGCCGAAAGCCGGGTTTCAGCCGTCTTTGTAGGCGCAGCCCGGATTAAGGTCGCGTCATTCCACCATCAAGCCATCAATATCCTCGGTGACGGCCTGCGCGTCACAGCCCACGCCGACGACGGTCTCGCCGAAGCCATCGAACTCACCGGAGAAAACTGGGTGCTTGGTATCCAGTGGCACCCGGAGGCAAACCTGCCTGAGGCCGAACTGGGGCAACCGCTCTTCACCGCACTGAAAAAGGAGGCGGAGCTAACGCTCCTTCGCCTGACGACTCCCAACTTCGAATGCCAGGAGGCCTAACATCATGAGCAAGATTGTGGACTTCATCCGCCCCGCAGAGCGACTGGACAGCGTCCGGCCCTCGACCATTCGCGGCCGTCTTCAATCGTTCCGTGCAGATTGAGAGCCCGGCAACTACTACCCGGCCACCGTCCTGACCGATATCCCCGCCAATGCGGATGTCCGCACCGAAAAAATCTTTGGCCCCGTCGCAGGGATTTACACCTTCGAGATGGGTGGCAGACGCTCTCGACGCCGACATGACCGCACCACCGCCGGCCCGCAGCCGGCCCCTCCCCCTCGGTGGAACAAACCAATCCGGACTCCACGGGCACGCGGGCACCGAAGGCCTCGAGGCCTGCCAGGAAACGAAATACACCGGAATCCTGCTCTAAGAACCAGCCCACCCCATACTCCCCGAACTGGAGCCGCTTTGTACACCGTACCTGCTTATTCCGCCGCCGGCCCCGGCGAACCGCTCATTCTCACCACTGTGGAACGACGGGAGCCTGGGCCTAGCGACGTCCTGATCGAAATCAAGTACGCCGGCATTTGCCATTCGGACATTCACACGGTTCGGGGCGACTGGGGAGCCCAGAAGTATCCACTCTGCCCCGGCCACGAGATAGCCGGCATCGTTGCGGGCAAGGGCTCCGACGTGACCCGGTACGCCGTCGGCGACAGAGTGGGCGTCGGATGCTTGGTCGATTCCTGCCGCGAATGTGCGCACTGTCTCGCGGGTCAGGAGCAGTACTGCCTGAACGGTGGCGTCGGCACGTATGGTTCCATTGACCGCGACGGGAGTATCACACAGGGCGGTTACTCCACTCACGTTGTAGTGACAGAGGCATTCGTACTTCGAATCCCGGACGCGCTAGCCCTTGACGTGGCTGCGCCACTGCTCTGTGCGGGCATCACCACATACTCGCCGTTGCGCCACTGGGGAGCGGGCGCTGGGCGGAAAGTGGCCATTGTTGGCATGGGCGGCCTGGGGCACGTGGCCATCAAGATTGCGGCCGCCCTAGGTGCCGAAGTCACAGTCCTGTCCCAGTCACTCGCCAAGCAAGAGGATGGGCATCGTTTTGGAGCAACCACTTACAAGGCAACCAGCGACCCGGAGACCTTCAAAGAGCTAAGCGGAGTCTTCGACCTTATCCTCAACACCGTCAGCGCACCGATCGACATTGACGCGTACCTCGGGATGCTGGCGTTCAAGGGAACTTTGGTAAACGTAGGAGCCCCAGCTCAGCCCTTGCCCGTCAACGTCTTTTCGTTGCTCCGCAACCGGCGCTCGTTTGCCGGCTCGGCCATTGGGGGCATTTCTGAAACCCAGGAAATGCTCGACTTCTGCGCCGAACACGCCATCGGCGCGGAGGTGGAGGTTATCTCAGCCCGGGACGTCAACGACGCTTACCGACGAGTCATCGATTCTGATGTCAGATACCGTTTCGTCATCGACGCCACCACTATCGCCGGAAGCAGTGAGTAGGGTCACAACTGGCATTTTCCATGACCCTCTGGGAGAGGATGGCATCCCCAAGACCGAGGTGACCACTGCTGCAATCCATGGTCCGAGGTCCTTCCGGAAGGACGATGGGCCGACGCCGGACCGCCGCCGGCAATCCGTGGAGGAGGTGCTCGGCGATCTCAAGGAGTTGCAGGCAAACAAAAAAATTTGCTGAAGTCTGGGCTACCTCCACCAAAAGGACACCCTTTGGCCTTAAG
Source organism: Paenarthrobacter sp. 10L420 (assembly GCF_056395385.1). Lineage (NCBI taxonomy): Bacteria > Bacillati > Actinomycetota > Actinomycetes > Micrococcales > Micrococcaceae > Paenarthrobacter > Paenarthrobacter sp. 10L420. Next base: position 7,296 of record NZ_JBFTJK010000019.1, read on the forward strand.
CTGGGACCTATGTCCGATCAAGTAACTTCCGTCTCTGTTCCCCAAGGCGTGGCCGAATACGTCAAAGGCTTGATACATCGCGGCGAACTGGGCCCGGGTGACAGGCTCCCTCCGGAGCGGCAGCTCGCAGAATCTCTCGGCGTGGCAAGAGTAAGTTTGCGGGAGGCCTTCAAACAGCTTCAGGAAGAGGGCTACATCGTGGCCCGCCGGGGCAAGAGCGGCGGTAACTTCGTTACGGCCCTAAGCCAACCGCTCGCCGAATGGCGCCGGAACATGCTCGAACGCGAAGATGAGCTGGACGATCTCACAACGATGAGAGTTGCCGTAGAGTGCCACGCGGCTAGCTTGGCAGCATCGCGTCGGACATCAGCCGACTTGGAAGCTATGCTCGCCGCGATTCACCAGCAAGCCGCCGCTACCAACCACACCGAGTTCCGGTTGGCGGATGCTTCCTTCCACGATGCAGTTGCCAAGGCGGCAGGGAGCAAAAGGCTGGAAAACGCGGTCCGGCACGCCCGCAGTGAATTATTCAGCCCCGCGGACATGTTGGACCACCCCGATCCAATGGAAGATGATCAACTGCAACACAAGCTCGTGTTCGAAGCCATACGGGACGGTGATCCCTCACGCGCACATCAAGCGATGCAGGATCACATTGAGCACACACGGCAAGAGATCCGCCGAGTCATCGAAAGCGGACGCAAATAGTTTCCACTTCCGTCCCCTAATCGAGTAGCAGAGCGGGGCAGGGGGAACCGCGCTAAGCCGTCCTGGGCGGTGCCCGCCGCCACCCTGGCAGCGCCATCGCAGTGCCTTACTGTCTAGAATGATTCTGACCAGTCCTCCGCTGCCATCCTTCAATCAAGACAGCATAGGGATTCATCTAGGCATGGATCCATGCAGCTTCGAGACTTCCCGCCTCTACCCCACCGCCTAAATACGATGGCAGTCTCGACCAACAGATTCACTCATGACGAGGCGTAGAATCCGCTGTCGGGCAGTAGATGGCGGTGGCTGGCGGTACGCAAGTGTCCCAACTGAACCTCCTGATTCAGCTGGGACGTGTAACCGGGCAGGCCATGCGCTAGGAGTGCGGGTGGTACTTCGGCGCAACAACCGCATCGTTCCATGACCTTGTGGACGTAAATTCGGGATGATACTCGGCGCCCCTTGTCACGACCCCCATCACGTTTCGAAGAGAGGCAAGGTTCCTGCGGGGTTCACCCATGATGGCAACGAGATCCGCGTCATGGCCCGGGGACAAGGCCCCTGTCACACCCTTCAAACCCAAGGAAGTCGCCGCAGAAGCCGTGGCCGCCAGCAGCACCTCATCATTGGTCATGCCCAGTGCCGCCATGCCCTCCAGGCCAGCCACATATTCAAGATGGCTCGCGTGACCGATACCGGCATCCGTACCGGCAACAATCCGAATGCCTTGGTCCACGAACTTACGCATCATGTCGAACGGCACAAATTCGCTGCCATCCATTACGGTGAACCACGCGATGTTCAGGGTTGAGCAGACGAAAACGCCACGGCTCGCCGCCAGCTGAATAAGTTCGGGACGTTCCTGCCGCGATCCGTCCGCCATCCGGAAGCTGAAATGCTCCAAGCTGTCCACTCCAGCTTCGATGGCGCGACGGATACCTTCTTCGCCGTGGGCATGCGCCGTGACCATAAGGCCATAGCGATGTGCTTCCTCGACGATGGCCCGCAGCTCCTCAAGCGTGAACTGAGGCTGCGAGGGCATCGTTCCGGGAGTCAGGTCTCCACCGGTCGACATGATCTTTATGCAGTCTGCCCCGTCACGCCGGGCGGCTCTGACCTTGCGCCGGACTTCCTCCACACCTTCACACTCACCACCGAAGAACCAGCAATGACCCCCCGTGATGGTCAGAGGCGCCGTGACCGTCAAGAGGCGGGGGCCCCTAGCGTAGCCTGAATCAATTGCCCTCTTCGCTGCCTGGTCCAAGAGATCAGGCGCGCCCAGATCACGCGCCGTCGTCACACCAGCGCTGAGCAACTCCCGGGCGTTTTTCAACATGCATGCGAATTTTTGGCGGTCATCTGAATTGTTAAATGCGGTCAGCGGGTCCGGACTCCCATCCAAGGCCAAGTGAACGTGTGTGTCTATTAGCCCGGGAAGGATCGTGGACCCCGGCCCGAAATCGCGTAAGGAATGGCCTTCGCCGACCAAGTCGCCCAGAGGCGCCAGCGCAATGATCTTGCTGCCGTCCACAAGAATCCCTGAGCCGTGGAAAGACTCAATGGAGACTCCTCCATGGTCAGCCGTGATCAGCGTTTCTGCCGTATAGATCGTGCCCACTGAAGTCCTTTCAACGTGCCTTTGTCGGCACTCGGCGGTTTGTCACAACAGCGGCTCTCCGGGTGGACCTGCAAGACGCCAGCCGGGAGGAGCTACTCCGTGCTCCGGCCGACCGCATTGTTGTGCGCGCTGTTTAGCTAAATTAGACAAGGTATTAGGTGTGTACCATACACCTTATGTTGATGGCAGGCAACGGCGTCTCAATCACATCTTCCGACCTGATGTTCCTACGACTCCTCAAGAGGACGATGCAATAAACGAAACCTTTGATCTTCGAGCATCGCCCGGGCCAAATCTGGACGCGCCGGCGCCGGGGCAACGCGTCACATTCCGGAAACCAAACGGTGAATCGGGGATCAATAAGCGGTCTTGGGACAACGCCAGCACCTCCCCAGTGCCTGGAACTGTCCTGCTGAGGATCCCCGGCCCGACGTCCCGGCAGCCGAAGTATATGGAAAGTCGAAGCATGCGCCGTCGCTCCCGCCGGAATCCGGGAGGTGTGGGCCCTGGCGTGCGGTTAAGATGCCTTCAGCTACTACATTGTCGTCCGGCCAGAGAGACCGGCGGCAACTTTGCCAGCGCAGGAGCCAGCCGCTGCAGAATGGCGCCGCAGCATGCTTGGAAGTGCAGAGCAGCTGGACGACCTTACAACCGTGAGAGTTGCCATAGAGTGCGTGCCGCGACTTTGGCAGCAACGCGGCGAACAGTAACGGTCTTGACGCCATGCTGGCTGCAATCAGCCAGCATGGCCTCTGCATCCAATTCACGAAGATGGCCCGGCCGGCCTCCTCTTGTGAGGAAGCCTGCCGGGCAGCTTTATGTTTCAGTTTTCGAGCCATGGAAAGACTTGGGAACTTGTGGAATGCTCTCCCGCGAGTGCCGGACTAACCATCCGGCCGGTTGAAGCGTGTGTCGTGGGTCGATCCAGGGTTTAGAGGCGCCCGGCCTCCACAATCTGGCGAAGGAATTCGCGCGTCCGTGGCTGCACGGGGTCGCCGAACACCTGTTCGGGAGGGCCTTGTTCCAAGAGGCGTCCTTGTTCCAAAAAGACGACAAGGTCAGAAACTTCGCGCGCGAAGTGCATTTCATGTGTCGCCAGCATCATGGTCATCCCATCTGCCGCGAGCTCACGAACTATGTTGAGAACCTCAGCGACTAGCTCTGGGTCAAGTGCGGAGGTGATTTCGTCCAGAAGCACAGCTTTGGGCTCCATCGCGAGTGTTCGCATAATCGCTACACGCTGCTGCTGGCCCCCGGAAAGTTGTTCGGGGAAATAGCTCGAGCGGTTTCCGAGGTTGACCCGCTCGAGGAGTGTGTAGGCGCGTTCACGCGCTACATCAGGGCGAAGTCCCAGGAGCTTGATCGGACCAAGGGCAACGTTATCCAATACGCTCATGTGCGGGAAGAGGTTGAAGGACTGGAATACCATTCCTACCGCCCGGCGCAGACTATTGACGTTCACCCCGGGGCCACTGACCACGTCTCCGTCAATGCGGATCTCGCCTGTATCTATCGGCTCCAGAGCATTAATGCAGCGCAGCAAGGTCGATTTGCCCGATCCGGAGGCACCAATCAAGGTGACGACCTGATGCCGCTCGACCTGGAGGTCGATGCCTTGCAGCACGGTGTGGGCGCCGTAACTTTTATGCAGGCCGGCCAACTCAATGAACGACATTATTTACCTCCCTTTCGTCCGCGGCGGGTAACGCCTCGCGCCAGCATCCAATCAACGAAGCGGGTTTGCGGGATAGTGATCAGTATGAAGAGTACGGCGACAACTGTTACTGACGAGAGGTTGAAGTTCGCCGATGAATAGAATTTGGCCTGGTTGAACGCATCCATGGTGCCAATAATGTTTACCAGCGAAGTGTCCTTCTGAAGAGAAATGAACAAGCTAAGCAGCGGCGGGATCACGCCCCGCACGGCTTGGGGCAAGATAACAAATCGGAGCGTCTTGCCGAACGAGAAGCCGAGCGAACGGGAAGCGGACCACTGGGACGGATGGATTGCTTCTATGCCCGCCCTATAGGTCTCGGCGGTATAGGCACTGAAAGTCAGAGTCAGCGCGATGATCGCGAACCATTCCGGCGGCAGATCGGACAATACCGGAAGCTGCAGCAGAGGCAAGCCGAAGCCTACCAAGTAGATGACGATGATCGCCGGCACTGCGCGCAGGCAATCGATGTAGGCGATGGCAATGGCCCGAACAGGCCGCCAGGCATTTCCGGGGGCAAGGCGAGCTACTGCCAGCAGCAGACCGAAAGTAAGAACGAAGATCTCGGTGATGACCGCAATCCAAATGTTCAGGCCGAAGGCTGCGAAGATGTCACCTACGCTTTCAGCCATGAAGTCCCAGCGCAGGAAAGTCCTCTGGATGATGGCTTCGTTTACGGTGAGCAGCACCGCACCTGTGATGACGATGAGGACTGCAATGCCGAGCCCGAAGGTGAAGGTCGCATCATGCAGGGATGCTGCGCCACTCGCCCGGGCGTCGAGAATCCGTCCTTCACGCACTTCCTTGGAAGCACGGAGAGACCGGCGCAAGGACCGCACCGCGATCCACAACACGGCAGCTGCCGACAATACGCCGACAGTACTCAAAAGCCAGCCGACAACATACGTGGTGGTGCCTTCTTCGGAGCCATTCATCGCGGCGGCACCGAGTGCCGCGACTGAAAGTACTAGGAACAGGGCGAAAACTGCAGCCGCCGCCGAAAGAGCGAGACTCCTTGGCGGAGGGCTGAGACGTGGCGCCGCCGCTAGAGGCGAGGCAGCAATCGACGTCACTTGACGACCCAGAACGGGACGGAATTAGGGTCAACTCCGAACGTGGGCTGAAGGTAGTCAGCGGCTAGAGACTTCAGTGTCCCGTCAGAATCCAGGTCGCCGACGGCCTTGTCGACAGCCGCGGTATTCTCCGAGTTGCGCGGAAGCACAACGCCGTAGCCCTGATCGAGAGCTATCTGACCCGTTACGGCGAGAGCACCCCCTGTCTCTTTCACGCTGGTCAGGGCGATTGTTGTGTCGGTAACGACTGCGTCGACCTGTCCGGCACTGAGCGCAGTGAAGATGTCCGCAGCGGATTGGAAGACTGCTGCGGACTTGGTGGGCTTGAGCACTTCTGCCACCCACTGTGCGCCTACGTTGCCCTGGAGGACTGCGATCTTCGAGTCACGGAGGGTGTCGGCCGTGACGTTTGAATCCTTCTTGGTCGCTATGCCAAGGTTTGAGGAAAAATACCTCCGTGAGAAGTCAAAAACTTCCTTGCGCTTATCGGTAATTGTCACTGTTGCCAGTCCAATGTCGTAGCCGGATGCCGTTCCGGAGATGAACTGATCCCATGCAAAGTTTTTCAGTTGAACTGATTTGAGGCCGGCACGGTGGGCGATATCTGCGGCCATGCAGTATTCAAATCCGCTCTTGACCGAATCGGGGTTAGTGCCATTGGACCATCCAGGGTTTGGCAGAACGACGGCGACCGTCAGGACATCGGGCTTTTGAGTTTTGAGCTTGATGCTGTCCGGCTGGCCAGTGACTTTGCAGTCTCCGAAGCCGGAGGCGCTGCTGGACGAGCTCGAGTTTGCGTTGCCACCACATGCGGTCAGGGCGAGAGCCCCGATCGTCACAGCGACGGCGGCAAGGAAGTGCTTCTTCATCTGGATGCTCCCAAGGAGAGTAGTGAGAAAGGACGGCAGCCTAAAGGTGCGACAGAGACCGCAGTGAATAGATAGCCCATCCTTGGCGTAATGGTCCTAGATATGGTCCATTGGCCTGCAAACTATGAAACATGACACAGTTTCAGGTGTCAAGGGCTTCTAAGTGTCGGAGCCGAAGGCCGAGCGCAGCGGCTTGACATCACCTCACAAACCCGCCATTCTTGTAAGGTATTTGGATCACACCTAATACCTAATTCCCTTAAACCGACGCTAACCGGTCGACACCTCGCTCAAGGGCACATTTCGGCCATATCTGCGACGCAGTTCCCGCTGATCGGCATTCCAGTCCGCCTCTCCGGCCTTGGTTGCGGGGTCCCCCGTCCGCACGAGGGTGAGAGTGCTTTTGATCCAGCGGTCGCCCTGATTGGGCTGCGTGGGTCGCGGAGCGGCCCACCTCCGTCTTCGTCAGTTCGGACCAACAGGCAGTGTGCTGCTGTGCGCCCTCCACGAAACTGGCCTGCGAGTACTGGAAGACCTCGCGGTTTTCGCTTTTGATGGCTCACCCGAATCCGAATACACTTGGCCCCGGCTTAGTACAGTCGCCCGGCCCGTGAAGGACCTCGGACAAACCGCCCTGGAAGCCCTCCTGCCCCCCCCCCCCCCCGGCTGGAAGCGAAACCCAAACCAAGATCTTCCCCAGCGAACTCGTACTGCGCACATCCTGTGGCTGCCACTGACACCAACAAAGCCTTCCCGACGACTTTCTTAGGCATGGAATGGCCCCCGCCCCTGTTGCGAGCAAAGGGCGGGGGCCAGCGTGAGGGCGACGATCAGCGCTTATCAGCGCGAGGACATCGCGTTTAGACTGCGTACGGGTCGGGGATGGCGATGTACTGCGCAGTGGTGTATTCGGCGAGGCCTTCGGCGCCACCTTCCCGGCCGAGTCCGGACTGCTTGACGCCACCGAACGGAGCCGCAGCGTTGGAGATCATGCCGCTGTTGAATCCGACCATGCCGAACTCGATCTGCTCGGCGACCCGTAGCATTCGGGCGTGGTCGCGGCTGAAGAGGTAGGAAGCCAGTCCGTACTCGGAGGAATTTGCCAGGCGGATGGCTTCTTCCTCAGTGCGGAAGGTGGTGACCGGAGCAACGGGGCCAAAAATTTCGCTGGCCAGAATCGTTGCATCGTGCGGGACGTTGGCCAGAACGGTGGGCGGATAGAAGTAGCCCGCGCCGTCGCGCGGTGCGCCGCCGGTTGCCACAGTGGCCCCTTGCTCTACTGCTTCGGTGACCAGGGCGTGGATGTCCTTGCGGGCACCACCATCGATGATGGGCCCGACGGCGGTACCCGGGTCAGTGCCTCGGCCCAGCGTCAGTGAACCCATGGCCGCAGCAAACTTCAAGGTGAAGACATCTGCGACCGATTCGTGCACCAGGAAACGGTTGGCTGCGGTGCAGGCTTCGCCCATGTTGCGCATCTTCGCTGCCATCGCGCCTTGTACAGCCTTGTCCACGTCGGCGTCCTCGAACACGATGAACGGAGCATTGCCGCCCAACTCCATCGAGGTGCGGAGCACGTTGTGCGACGCGTCCGCAAGTAACCGTCGGCCTACCGGCGTCGAACCCGTGAACGAGACCTTCCGAAGGCGCGAGTCCTTCATCAGGGGCCCCGAGATCGCTGACGCGGATGATGAAGCGACGACGTTCAGCACACCGGCAGGCAGGCCTGCTTCCTGCATCACCTTGGCGAACAACAGCGACGTCAGCGGTGTGAACTTGGCTGGCTTGAGGACCATGGTGCAGCCGGCCGCAATGGCCGGAGCAACCTTTCGAGTGGCCATGGCCAGCGGGAAGTTCCACGGTGTGATCAGCAGGCACGGCCCCACGGGCTTGCGCTGGACCAGTATCTTGTTCTTCCCCTCAGGGGACGTGAGGTACCGGCCGTAATCGCGGACGGTCTCCTCTGAGAACCAGCGCAGGAACTCGGCGCCATAGGTCACTTCGCCGCGTGCCTCAGCCAGAGGCTTACCCATCTCCAGGGTCATCAGCAGCGCAAAGTCTTCGGCCCGTTCGGTGACAAGTTCAAAACCGCGACGCAGGATTTCCGCCCGGACGCGAGGGGCGGTCCGTGCCCAGGACGCTTGAACGGCGTCGGCAGCATCCAGTGCTGCCATCGCATCGGCGCTGGTGGCGTCTGCGATCTCCAGAAGCTTCTTTCCGGTTGCGGGGTCTTCGACGACGAACGTACCGCCACCGCTGGCATCGCGCCACTGGCCATTGATCAGCAATCCAGTGGGAACAGTCGAGAGCAGAAGGCGCTCGAGTTCGGGGGTGACAGTGGCCGTTTCAGACATTGGGGGTTCCTTCCAAGGCAAATGGGTCGAGATCACTGACGACCTCTGGGTGGAGCTCATCAAGGATCGGCAGCAGGTGAGTCTTGAACAGCGGGTAGTTCTCGGCCATCGGGAAGTGCCCGATGTCCTTCATCGCGCCACCCTTGGCCCCCGGAATTTCGGCGATGGCATCTGCGGTGTCGGCTGGAGTGCAGGCGTGATCGTATTCGCCCGTGAGAAGGTACACGGGGCAGGCTTCGGTGTCGATCTCGTGGCCCCTTCCCCTCAGGTCCAGATCCTGAGAGTAGAAGTAGGTGTCACCCCGGTAAATCCCCGGGCCACCTTGACTGTAGATCCACCAAACCTCTCGCCGGGAAACCTCAGGGCTTTGCGGCGCCATGAGGCTCGACGTCCAGGTGGGCACAGATTGCTGGGCATTAACATCCGGCCGCAGGGACCAGTCCTGGAAGCGCCCGTTGACCTTGAGCGCTCCTGACAGGCCAATGACTCCGCCGATTTCGTCAGCGTGCCTGCGAGCCAATTCGAGCACGAGGGACCCAGCCATGGAACAACCAATCACTGTCGGTTGATCCAGGTTCAGGGCGGCGGCAAAGTCGCGGACAATAGCGACGTAAGCATCGGCGGTGAGTAGATATTCTTCTTCCCACCACCCTTCGGGTGGGAGTGACCGGCCGTGCCAGGGAAGGTCGAACGCTACCACTCGGAATCGGCTGGTGATCTCCGGATCATTAAGCAGGTGCCGGAACTGTCGGGAATCCGCTCCCGCCGTGTGCAGGCAAAGCAGGACAGGTCCGGTGCCGGCTTCTTCGAAGTAAATGCGCTGCTCCCGGCCCGACGAGCGCAGGTTCACGTAGCGGCCAACGACATCTTCGAATCGGGCTGCTGAAATCTCAGTGCTGGACATGGAGAGCCTTTCCGAGGTCCACGAGGCGTGAGAGGACCCTCAAGTTGCGGACGAGTTCGACGTCGGAACCGCCTAGCGTTACATCCGGGCTGTTCTTTCCGAGCGCAAGTAGGTCATGCAGCAACGGTTTAGGTTGGGGGTCGAAGATCTGTCCCCAGCCAACTGGTGTGGCCGAAATGACAATGTGGTCAAGCGGCAAGTCTTTCCAGGGCGTGGGAATGAGGCTGGAACCGTGGAAGTTCAGGGCAACCCGCCAATGGCCTGGCGAAACGGCGTCAATCCAGAAGTTGCTGTATCTGCCGATGACCTGAAGCTCCCGATCACCGTGCACTGCATTGGCTAGATGGGTGAACCACAATTCCGAAATGGCAGGGGGTGTGCCGGTAGTTGAAGTCATGAAATATCTTTCTGCGTTCGGGGACGGACTCACAGTGCTCGGTTGGGAGGCCCGGACAATAGCCCCGGCCCTGCAACCGCGATAAGACTCAGATGCTTAGTTCGTCCACGCGGACGGCGGAGTTGGCCCTGCTGTCACGAATTGTTTTTGCAGTGACGATGGCGATGAAACCCAGCGCTGCCGAGATGACCATGTACCAAGCGACCGCGTTGCTGGACTGATACTGCTGAATCAGGAGGGTCGCGATGATCGGCACTGGTGCGGAAGTGACGATGCCACCGAGCTGATATGCGAGGGACGTCCCTGTGTAACGCACTTCCGTGGGAAAGAGTTCTGCCGTGAAACCTGAGATCACACCATACGAGACCCCATGAAGGATGGGAAGCGCGATCACGAGGGCCAAAAGGATCCCCCAAAAGGTTCCCGTGCTGAAGAGAGCGAAGACCGGAAAGGCACCCAATCCCACCAGGACGCAGCCGGTCAGCAGGACCTTCTTCTGGCTGTACTTATCCGCGAAGGTGGCGAAGAAGGGCAACGTGAATACCTGAAGTGAGGCGGCGATCATCAGCGCAACGAAGATCGTGCTTGACGGGATGCCGAGCTGTTTGGGGCCATAGCTGACCAGGAACACGGTTGCGATGTAGAACGTAAAGTTCGGAGCGAACCCGCAGAGAATACCGTGCATGAGTGAGCGCTTGTGGTGCTTGAAGACCTCGAACGCCGGTACCTTGGGGACTTCGTTCTTTTCCTGGATTTCCAGGAACTCAGGAGACTCGGTGACTTTGAGCCGGATCCATAGGCCAATGATGACCAGCAAGATGGAGGCAACAAAGGGAATCCGCCAACCCCAGGACAGAAGCTGGTCCTGAGGCATGAGGGCAATAAGAGCAAAGGTGCCGCTGGAGAGAACCGTGCCGGCCGGGACGCCGGCCTGGGGGAAGCTGGCAAAGAATGCACGCTTGTTGGCTGGGGCGTGCTCCAAAGACATCAGTACGGCGCCTCCCCATTCACCGCCGACAGCGAAGCCCTGAAGGAAGCGGCAGACGACGAGCAGGATCGGAGCCCAGATACCGATGGTCGCGTAGTTGGGTAGCAAGCCAACGACCAACGTGCCAAGTCCCATCGCCAGCACCGACCAAACGAGCATCTTCTTCCGGCCGATCTTGTCACCAAAATGTCCAAAGAAGGCGCCACCGAAAGGGCGGGCGATGAAAGCGACCGCAAAGGTGGCAAAGGAGGCAAGCGTGCCTGCGAACGGGTCCAAGGTTGGGAAAAACTGGCTGTTCAGCACCAAGACTGTGGCGGCACCAAAGATGTAGTAGTCATACCACTCAATAGTGGTGCCGATGAAGCTGGCCATGGCGACCTTGGCCGGTGAAGGCGGCGACGCCAGTGTCGCGGATGATGCGCGCATTACGCTCAACCTTTCGAAGCAGAGTTGGAGAACCAGCTAGAGCTGGAGGTCATAAGACCGTATTACGGTCTTATGAGCTTAGAGGCCCTGTGTGACCCACGTCAACCGCGACGAAACAAAAAAGGCCCCGCTTCCGCCATCGGACGGAACGGGGCCAGAAAGGTGCCGGAATCAATTCGCCCGAAGTTTACGCATCTCCCCCAAGGCGGCTTCGGCAGCATTGCGAACATGCTCTTCGCACGCCGAACGGGCTTCATCAGGATCGCGATTGACGGCCGCCGCAGCCGTGATCCGGGTGATCTCAGCGATGGTGCGGGCGTCGCGGCCGGGTGACGCCAAGGAAAGCGTTCGGAGCATCTGCGTCCGCGCATTGACGCTTCGCAACATTCGTGCGATCTCAGCATTTCCCGTGCCGTCCAGAAGAACGTCGTAGTAGCGATCCTTCGCGGCTAGACGCTTTTCGGGGTCTCCTGAAGCCACTGCGGCTTTGACTTCGCCCAATCGGGAGACCAGCTCCGCGCACTGCGAATCGCTTGCCCGCTCCGCGAAGAGACTGCCAGCGAGGGATTCGAGGGCGCGGCGGACTTCGTACAGACTTTCCGCGTCATGGATGCTGAGCGTGGCAACTTCGGGACCCCGATTCGGAACCATTGTCACGAGGCCCTCAGACTCGAGCTGCCTTAGAGCTTCGCGTATCACGGTCCGACTCACGGAGTATTTCTCGCACATTACCGTTTCAACGAGTCGGTCGCCCGGAGCAAATTCCTGGGCAACAATGGCGCGGCGTAGCGCGTTAACCACTTCCGTACGGAGTGGGGCTGCTGTCCTGCGGATAGCGTCAATAGTCATGGCATTCCTTCTAAAGGGTTTCATCATCATACGCGATAACGCCGATAGTGGGACTGGACACACTCGCAAGTATTACTGTAATACTGGATTAGCGCGAAGTGCAGCTCATGAGAAATATGCCGCCGGCGACGGCGGGGACTGGAGTAGAACGATGAAGTTCAGAGGAGCGGTTCTGGAAACCATCGGGGCGCCCACGCCCTGGGAGGAAACAACCCCCATCAACGTTGCTGAATTGACCCTTGATGCCCCGGGCCGCGGTGAAGTACTCATTCGAATGGAAGCCGCGGGAGTGTGCCACTCAGACCTCTCGCGCGTCAGTGGTGTACGCGTCTGCGCAGTACCGATGGTCCTGGGTCACGAAGGCTCGGGCATCATAGAAGAGCTTGGGGAAGACTGCGACGATCTGAAGGTCGGGCAGCGGGTCACGATGACTTTCATGCCGCGCTGTGGTGAATGCGCTGCATGCACCTCCAGCGGTTGGGCACTCTGCCTTGAGGGCACCAAGGCCAACGCGGAAGGAACGCTGCTTCATGGCGACCGGCGTCTCCGCATTAACGGCAAGCCCCTTGACCACCACGGCGGGGTATCGGCGTTTGCCGAGTATGCCGTCGTGGACAAGCACTCGGTGGTGCCACTGCCCGAAGGCGTGCCCGCAGACGTTGGTGCCCTACTTGGGTGCGCCGTGCTAACGGGGGGCGGCGCCGTCATCAACGCGGCAAAGGTCCGGCCAGGCGAGACTGTTGCGATCGTCGGCATGGGCGGCGTTGGCCTTGCAGCTGCCCTTGTGGCCATAGCCGCAGGTGCAGCTGAGGTCGTTGCAATCGACATGCTCCCGTCCAAGCTGGAAACTTCGCTGGAAATCGGTGCAACTGCTGCTTACACACCAGCCGACGCAGCGGCCGCCGGCCTAAAGTTCGACGCCGTGATCGAGTGCGTGGGAAACCCCGCTGCGCTGTCCGGAGCCATCGACTTGACCAAGCCAGGTGGCCGAACTGTGACAGTCGGACTTCCACGCCCTGAAGCACGTCTGGAAATCTCGCCGTTGAGCCTGGTGGTTGAAGCCCGGCAGTTGATCGGCTCCTACATGGGCTCCGGTATTCCTTCCGAAGATATTGCCCGCTATGCCCAGATGTACCTGGATGGCGTCCTGCCGGTAGAAAAGCTCATCTCCGGCACCATCGCTCTGGACGACATCAACCATGCCATGGATGAACTCCGCGAAGGCAAAGTCATCCGCCAGATCATTGACCTTAAGGGAAGCGCCTCGTGAATTTCACCGATCAAACTGTCATAGTGACCGGCGCCGGCAGCGGTATCGGCAGGGCAGCTGCCCTCCGATTCGCTGAGCTTGGCGCCAACGTGGTCATTGCCGACAAGAACGAAACGGCTGCCCGGGAAGTTGCCGACGAGGCAGGCGCCAAGGCGCTTGCAGTCACCGTCGACGTCAGCGACTCAGCAAGCGTCCAGTCAATGATCAAAACCGTCGTCGATAACTTTGGGGGCATCGATGTCCTCTGCAACAATGCAGGATTCGGTTTCCCCGGGAACGTGCTGGAAATTGACGAGGACAACTGGGATCGCCTCATGTCCGTTAACCTCAAGGGCGTATACCTCTGCTCAAAGTACGCCATCCCGGAACTCGCGAAAACCGGTGACGGCAGGATCGTTAACACTTCCTCGTACACCGCGAACGTTGGCATCCGCGATCGCGCCGCATATGTGGCCTCGAAGGGCGGGGTTTCTGCCTTGACCCGGGCCATGGCCCTTGACCACGTGGATCAAGGCATTCGCGTCAATGCCGTCGCTCCAGGAACCATCAACTCGCCCTATTTCGACAAAATGATCTCCGAGTCAGAGGAACCGCAAAAGCTCGTAGACGCCCTTAACGGCCGTTCGCCCATGCATCGCATGGGCCGTCCGGAAGAAGTAGCCGAAGCCATTGTCTGGCTTGCCGCCAAAGAGTCCAGCTTCGCCACGGGATCTGTACTCACCATCGATGGAGGAACGTCGACATGGTAATCGCTGACACTCACGCTTCCCTGTTTGTAGGACTCGGCAACATGGGCCGGCCAATGGCCATCAACTACTCCCCCGGCCGCGAACTGTTCGTATACGACACGAATCCTGCAGTCGCCGCGGAGGTAGCTGCGGCGACGAACGGCACAGCTCTGCCGGACCTGGAGAACATCCCGTCACACGTGGGGACCGTGATCCTCATGCTCCCCAACAGCCGGATCATTGAGTCCGTCCTGCGCACCAGTCCGGGACTACTTCGGCAACTGGCAGCTGGAACGTTGATCATCGACATGAGTTCCTCCGAACCCGAAAGCACTGCCGCCCTCGCTGCTGAAGCCGCCGCTCTCGGCATCGATTACGTCGATGCACCGGTGTCCGGTGGTGTCGCAAAAGCCTTGACCGGGAAGCTTGCCATCATGGTTGGAGGCGAAAGCACCGCCGTCGAACGTGCCAAACGGCATCTTCGTAACCTTGGTGAGTCCATCACTCATGTCGGGCCCCCGGGAACGGGACACGCAGCAAAAGCCCTGAACAACCTGCTGTCGGCCACCAACCTCGCCGCCGCCGCCGAAATCCTTACGGTTGCCGCGACGGCTGGAATTGCGCCGGAAAAGATGTTGGAAGTCATCAATGGCTCCACGGGTCGGAGCCAGGCATCAGAGTTCAAGTACCCCCGCCATATCCTGACCGGCAGTTTTGATTCCGGTTTTGCCATGGACCTTATGCTCAAGGACCTCAAGATTGCCAGGAACCTCATTTGCCAGCAGTCCGCTGAAGCGCCGATCGTGCTCACTGCGCAAGAAACCGCCGAGAAAGCGCGGGAAATCCTGGACAGTGACGTCCCCGACCACACCGAATTTGCCCGATACTACGAAAAACTCAACGGCACGCCGCTGCGCGCTGGCTGATTGCCGCACCATCCGAAAGGACACCAGTATGACCATTGACCTCAACGACCAGACCGCCGAGGCCCAGACCTACATCGACGACATGGCGCGCAAACGCGGGTACGTGCTCGATTACCACAAGGTCATGGCCAAGCACGATTTTCCCGTACTTCAGGCGGCGAACCATGTCGTTTCCGCCGCCTACTTGGATGAGCGCACCCTTGACCGTAAGACAAAGGAACTCATCTTCATTGTGAGCCTCACGGTCATGCGCGCTTCCAAGGGCCACATCCAGTCCCACATCCGCGTAGCGCTCGACCTTGGCCTCACGCCGACCGAAATCCTCGAAGCGATCGAGATTTCGCTCCCCGAAGCCGGCGTCGTAGCATTCCAAGCTGGTTTCGAGGCTTGGCGCGAAGTGGTCGGCGCTGACGGAATCGAACCCTCCGTGGCCGTTCACGAGGGCGGCAATGGCGCCGGCTAAGAACGACGGCGGCTACCGGGTTGTCGCCGTTCGCGTCGGGACCCGGGCCACAGAACGCAGCGACATCTACCTTAACTACCGCTTGTACGGGGAAGACGACGGCCCGACCACGGTGGACTACTACTTCTGGGTCCTTCAAGGGTCGGAAGGAACCGTTGTCGTGGACACCGGCTTTGGCGAAGATGCCGGCCGCCGACGTGGCCGCACTCTGCTGTTGCACCCTGCCGAGGCACTTAACCTGCTGGGCATCGCCCCGGCCGGTGTTGATGACGTCATCGTGACCCACGGTCACTATGACCACATTGGCAACCTGGATCTGTTCCCGAACGCGCGGATACATATGGCGGAAGCAGAATACAAGTTCTGGACGTCCGCCACAGCTGGGCACATCCAGTTCTCCTTCTATTCAGAAGACGTCGAGATTGATCAGCTCCGCCTGGCAGAAGCCCAGGGGCGCCTGAAACTATTCTCGGGCGAAACATCACCGGCGCCGGGACTCAGGCTCGTGGAAGTCGGCGGCCACACGCCGGGGCAGGCAGTTGTCTACGTCCCCACCTCGGAGGGCGAAGTGCTGCTGGCCTCAGATGCTGTCCATTTCTACGAGGAGCTTGAGCGGGACATGCCTTTTACGGCAATCAGTGACCTGCCAGCCATGTACGAGGCCTTTGCCTTCATCCGGGAAGAAGTGCGGCAGCGCGGACTTACCGTCATCGCGGGCCATGATCCAGACGTGCTCACGCGTTTCCGCGCCTGCCAAGAGCTCCCCGCCGGGGCCGGCGTGGCCATCGGCGCATCCCACCAAGACCAATAGGAGACATCATGACCAGCACTTTCAATGTCGTTGCCAGATACAGAACCAAGCCTGGAACCACGGATGAGGTTCTTGGGCATCTGGGAAGAATGGCAGCCCAAACCCGCGACGAACCCGGCAACATCTCCTACGAATTCTTCCGTGGAGTTGAGGATGACCGGAAGATTGTCATCCTTGAGAGCTATCACACTGCCGAGGACTTCGATCTGCATCGGCAGACGCAACACTTCCTCACCATCGGGGCTGTACATATCATCCCCGAGCTGGAAGCGCGGACCGTTTCCACCTATGTCACTGCCAATAGCCCCGCAGAAGCTCCTTAGGAAGGCACGCGGATGGAAACAGCCTCCACCACCGAAGCCCGGACCAGTCAGAACTGGTCCGGGCTTCGGCCTACCCAGAACGTCCTGGTAAGTGAATCTGTTGGCGAGCCGTATCGGGCAACAGTAGACGCGATCACCGAAGACTGCACTGTCATCTGGGTATTCTCCGACACTACCCACCAGCGCAGGGCTTTCGACTACCGCGAAGGCGTCATCGTCTCCCCGGCCTAGTCATTAACCCGCCGCAGAACGCACCCCCGGAGGACCGTGAAACACTCACCACCCGCCACGTCAACAATGCGTGCACTGGCCGTCAGCCCTGAGGCGCCCGGCCGAATCGCCATCCAGGACGTCCCCATGCCTTCAGTACAGCCTGAAGAAGTCCTGGTTGAGGTTCATGCCATTTCCCTAAACCGAGGCGAGATGCGTGCACTTCGCGCTGCGGCCGCAGGCATCATCCCAGGCTGGGACTTCGCTGGTGTCCTCATGGAGGACGCCAGCGACGAACTGACGGCTGGTTCGAGGGTTCTCGGAATAGTGGAACATGGCGCTTGGGCAGAGATGGTCGCCGTGCAGCGAGACTCGATTGCAGCCATTCCTGATGAGCTGACGTTCGCTCAGGCCGCTGCCCTGCCGACGGCCGCACTCACCGCCTTACGCACATTGCGGCTGGGCGAGACGGGCCTCGGCGATCATGTCCTGATCACCGGCGCCTCCGGCGGTGTTGGCCAGTTCGCTGTTCAACTCGCCGCGCGAGCAGGAGCCATGGTTACGGCTCTGGTCTCGAAGGGCACCGACGCTGAGGCGATCAGGGCCATGGGCGCCAAACAGGTCGTATCCAACATCGAGCAAGTCCACGATCGTTTCGACGTGATCATTGAGTCGGTGGGCGGCCACGTGCTTGGCCGCACACTTTCCATGCTGGATCCACGGGGCCGCCTGGTTGCCTTTGGTAATTCGTCCGACGAGCCAAGTACGTTCAATGTCCGTGATGTTTACAACGGGGCCTTGGTCAGGATCCTGGGTTTCGAACTGTTCTTCGATCCTCTTCCCTTCGGACGGGACCTGGCGAAGCTCCTGGAACTCATGGTGCAAGGTGCACTCGACCCGCACGTTGCCGCAGTCCTGCCATGGGATGAAATGGCCGTCGCGCTGGACCGTTTAGAGAATCGCGCTGTTGGTGGGAAACTGATCCTCACGATGAGAGGCTGACGCGAGCCATCGATGCGTAAGTCCGCCAAACGACTAAGAAAAGTAAGCCGCCCCAGCCCGGGGCGGCTTACTTTTCTTATGCGGGAGTAGGCGTCGATCCTAGGCGTCGTCCGCCGTCGTTGAGAGCACGCGGCCGAGTCCTTCGTATGCCGCAGGGCGCTTGGCCTTCAGCCAGAATGCGATGAGGAGGCTGAAGACAAACCAGCCGATGCAGAACCACGGGATGAGACTGACCCAGATGATATCGCCCCCGAGGGAGCTGAGATTCGACCACAGCAGGTAGAGAGCGCCACCCAAACCGAGTGCTCCGATTCCGGGGGCCAGCATGGTCCGCCACCAGTGCGCGTGCATGCGGTGCGCTGGCAGCCGGTGGTACCGGATGGTCGCAATGGAACACAGAATCTGATTGAGCATGACCCAGAAAGTACATGCAATGGCGAACCAACCAAAGACCTCGGAGTAGGCGGCCGTGTTGAAGTCGTTGCCAGCGAATTCCTGGGCCGAAGGAGCCGCAAAGTAGAAAGCCGTGAAAAGTGCCAGAATGAGTGCCGCTCCAAAGAACGTCGCAACGGCAGCGTGGTGGGGGCTTCCATAGCGCGCGTGTGTGTGGCCCAGCTTGCCCGGGAACAGAACACCCTCACGTGCAATCGCGTAGATATAGCGTGAAACAGTTTGGTGGAATGCCAGCACAGACGCGAAACAACCGGTAATCACAAGCCAGTTGATGCAGTCGGCTGCCCAGGCGCCAACATACGTTTGTGCGAGAGAGATGTAGGACTGGCCCAACAGGCCGGTTGTTTCATCGACTACTTTGCCGGTTCCGAAGCCCGTGATTGTTGCCCAAGCCGTGACGAAGAGAATCAGGCCGATGCCAATGACTGCAAGGTAGGTTGCCAGCGGCACAAGTTTCTTGGGGTTCTTGGATTCTTCAGCGTAGTTGGGTACCACTTCGAATCCGAGCCAGGACCAGAAGGCGAAGAAGATCCCGATGCCTGGGGCGATTCCTCCGAAGGCGTTGATGGGGTTGATCGGTTCAAGGCTTACGCCCTCCGGTCCACCGTTGATGAAGATGGCACCATTGACGATGGCAAGAATGATAATTTCCCCGATGAACAGGACGCCGAGAACCTTAGCTGAGAGTTCGACTCCGAAGTACGATGCCACAGCGGCGAGGACCAGTGCGATACCTGCGATGACAAGCCAAGACACGTCCATCCCGAAGGACTGCTTCAGTGCGGCAGAGCCGAAGTAACCGATCGCCCCCAACACTGCCACCTGGACGCACAGGTACCCCAGCATCAGGGATAGCCCTGATGCCAGCCCGAGCGGTTTACTCAGACCGTTGCTGATAAAGCTGTAAAAGCCGCCGGTCGCACTGAGACGTCGTGTCATTGCTACATAGCCGACGGCGAAGCAAAGGAGTACGCCCATTGCGACGATGAATCCGGCTGGAGCTCCAACCCCGTTGCCGAATGCGACCGCAAGCGGAATGTTGCCCAAGCAGCCCACCAAGGGCGCTGCACTGGAGAAAGCCAGCAGAAGAATGCCTACCAGTCCAAGGGAACCGGACTTGAGGCGATGGACTTCTGTCTGTTCAGATGACGCGGAAAGGGCACTGGAAGTTGCCATGGGGGTCCTTCTTCAAATTTTGGCGCACTGTTGGGGAGCACGACAAAGAACATTGGGAGGATGCGGAACCGTCGTTGTCATGAGACGGAGTTGGACCGCATCGTTCTGCCACCTCCTGTGGAGGGTTTACCGCACATAGGGGTGGCAGATCAGTCGTAGTCAGGCAGGACATCGCTGCGTCCAGCGAGAGTCCGAAAGAATGAAACACATTCATCTTTCATATTTGAAGTATGAGGCATGGCTCACACTTCATGCAATAGGCAATTTCCGGCAGCGACGCATGATCCGTAATGAACGCCTTAGACTGGGCTGAGGTTAAAGGTGAAACATCTACGTATTTGGGCAGGCCGAAGGGGGCGCCAGATGAGTCAGGCAGCACAGCACGAGGTAGACGGACTTCTGCCAAGCCCTGACGGGGTCGATCCCTTGGCGACGTCGGGACCACCGCACTCCCTGTCCGAGCTGCTGACCGAAGCATCCGCCACGGTCGGCGCTCATAGGACGGCCGTACAGAAGCGGAGCCGGTCGAAGATGGAGACAGTGCTGAATGCCGCAATCGATCTTCTCGTCGAAGGCGGGCCTGAGGCCGTCACTACTACTACCGTAGCGGCGCGGGCAGGTGTATCTGTGGGCTGGCTCTACAACTTCTTCGATGGCCGGGAGGCCTTGCTTGAGGAAATCCTTGTATCTTGCCTGCAGGACCTGGATAACCGTCTGGACAAGGTTGATTTCGACCTGGGCGGACCTGACTGGAAACAGAAGGCCGAAGCCGGCGTAGAGGCCCATATCGAATTCTTCAACGAGACGCCGGCCTTCCGTGCTATCTGGTTCTCCACAGAGTTCACCGGCCGCATGATCCGGGCCAACCGTATGCACGACGACGAATTGGCAGCCTTTTTGGCCCGAACCATTACCAACGTCAAGCCCGAAGCGCCTCAGGTTCCGCTGGGCGTTGTGACCCAGATTTTTGTCGGCATGCTGGACAAGGGATTTGACCTTGCGTACCGAGAGTCGCCTGATCGAGGCAACGAGGCGCTGCTGCAGGAAATGAAACGCTCCAGCATCGAATATCTGTCCACATATCTGCCGTAGGATCCCGCGCCCGCGGCCGGCCAAGACAGCTGTCAACGCGTCGGCCCGGACGCGAACGCCCGGGCCGATCCAGAAAGCCGTATTAATTTCAGTTGGGTCCCGGGGCGCGAAAGCCGCCCCAGGAATTCGTCAGTACTCGAGGAATCCCTAGATGAGTAAGTCCTATTGCTGTGGCGGGCGCGGGAGCTTTTAAAGTAAGGCGGAGAGTGTTAAGCCGAGTTTGTGAACACGCAACTAAACACTCTCCTGACCACACTTTACGTCTATTTGGATGACCATGTGCTGCCGGACCTGGGTGTGTCCAGGGCTCGCCGGCCGGGCCGGAAACCGGTGCTGAGCGACGCTGAGCTGCTCTGCCTGGCCGTGGCACAGCACCTGCTCGGCTTCTCCTCGGAGAGCAGATGGATCCGTTACTCCCGGATCCATCTCTCCGGCATGTTCCCGGGCATCCCGCACCAATCCGGTTATAACAAGCGTCTCCGGGCCGCGGGCCCTGTGATCGCGGCAGCCATTACCGCGCTGGCACGAGGTCCTGCGCCTGGTCGATTCCACCCCCGTGCCGTGCGGCATGTCCCGGGAAACCGTCAAACGCTCCGACCTGTCCGGGCACGCCGGCTACGGCTACTGTGCCTCCCACTCCCGGTTCTTCTGGGGCCTGCGTCTCTACCTGATCAGCACCCCTGAAGGCATGCCCGTAATCTGGGGCCTGGCGAACCCGAAGATCGGTGAACGCGAGGTCACCCAGGCCCTACTCGAACACGACCACCACCTCATCCGGGCCGGACAGGTCATCCTCGGGGACAAAGGCTTCGCCGGCCGCGACTTCGAACGGTTCATCACCGAGGACCTCGGCGCGCACCTGATCCGCCCGGACCGCAAGGACGAGAAACCCCGCTTCGGCAAACTCGGCGGCATCCGACAATGGATTGAATCCGTCTTCGACACCCTCAAGGGCCAACTCGGCCTCGAAGAACACGGCGGACGGACCATGGCCGGCGTCTACGCCCGGGTGGCAGCCAGACTCCTCGCCCTCGCCGCAGGCATCTGGCATAACTGGCGCATCAACGCGCCCCGCAAGCGCTCGCTCATCGCCTACGACCACTAAATCCAATAGGACTTAATCATCTAGGTGGGACGTGGAGCCGTCAGCTCCCGGTCCCCCAAATGAAAAGGGCGGAGGTGCGACCAGGGCCTGGCGGCTTCGAATGCTGCGGCGGCCCTCAGAACCTTCGCATCCGAGTGAAAACCGCCCGCAATTTGCAGTCCAACGGGCAGCCCTCCCGAGGTAAATCCGGCGGGCACCGTGATGGATGGCGTCGTCATCATGTTGAATGGATACGTGAGCAACCATCCGAGGATCTGCTCCCGGAGCGGCTTACCCTCAAGCCAGCTGGGCGCGAACTGTTCCAGAGGAAAAGCCGCTGAGGTCAGGGTTGGAGAAATCAAGAGGTCGAAACCTGACATGAACTCTCTGAAGGTCTGCCACATCTGACCGCGGTAGAGGTCGGCCCGACCCTTATCTTCTCCATTCAGCGTCTTGCATTGACTCATGATCTCCAGAAGGTTTTCATCCACCTGTCCCGTCATGCTCTGCCAGTCCAGCAGGTCAACCTGGCTGGCAAATCCAGGAAGCCAGACGCCGTTCCACATCGCTTCCTGGGCTCCGCCCCATGACGGAGTGGCCTCTTCGACAACCGCACCAAGTTCCTCGAAAGCGTCCATGGCAGACCTGCAGATCGCCGAGACTTCCGGGTCCACGTAGCCAAGGCCCAGATCTGAGGACCAGGCGATCCGTAGGCCGTCGATCGGCTTCTTGATCTCCTCGGTGAAGTCAATATTCATGTCCGGAAGACTGGTTGGGTCTTCGTCGTCCGGGCCAGCCATGACATTGAGCATGAGCGCAGCGTCAGCCACTGTCCGGGCAATCGGCCCATGATAGATCCAGGTATAAAAGCGACCCCCCAGAATTGTCTGTGGGATGAGCCCATGGGTTGGTTTCATTCCGACAACACCACACATTGAAGCCGGGATCCGAACCGACCCCGCTCCATCGCTCCCCTCTGCAATGGGCGCAAGGCCTGCAGCCACAGCAGCAGCCGATCCCCCGCTGGACCCGCCGGCCGAGTAGCCGCTTTTCCAGGGATTGTGAGTGGGCCCGTACAAATGGTTGTCCGTCCCCCCGTAGTAGCCACCTTCGGGCATATTCGTTTTTCCCAGAAACAACCCCCCAGCCGCTTTGAGACGCTTAACGACGGCAGCATCGTGCTGAGCTACGGTTCCTTTCAGCGGCAAGTAGCCGTACGTTGCCGGCAGTCCACTCATGGCGGTGAGTTCCTTGACTGCGAAAGGGACCCCGTGAAGCGGCCCAAGCTCTGCACCCGAGTCCACCTGTGTCTGCAGGCGTTCGGCGTCCGTGTTGACCTGCTCCTCGTCGAAGGTAACGTACGCGTTCAATTGCGGATTCACAGCCTTGATGCGGTCCGTCATCGATGTGGCGATATCGACAGGGGAAAGTTCCTGGCGGCGTACCTTTTCGCTTATATGTGTCGCGCTCATCCAGGGGATGTCTTCAGTGGTGACGTGGTCCATGATTCTCTCCTTGAGTTTGAGGTTTGTGGTGTAGTCGTGGCTGGTCACTGAGCGCGTCACTTGGACCGCTGCACCCAGAAGCGAATTGCCTCAAGGCCGGCGGCCAGGACCAGAACACTGCCCGTCACGATTCCGGCGATTTCCGGCCCCAAGTTGAGTAGCGTTAGCCCGTTCTTAAGGATGGCGATGAGCCATACTCCAAGAACCACGCGAAGGACGCTGCCACGTCCACCGTTGAACGGCACACCGCCAAGGAGCACGGCGGTCAATACGGTCACTTCGAATCCGACCCCAAGGGTGCCAGAAGGGGCGCTGTCCAGTCTCGCCACCTGCAGGACACCTGCAATACCGGCCGCCAGTCCTACTACAACGTAGAGAAGCACTGACAAGCGTTTGACTGGGATGCCTACAAGGTAGGAAGCCCTTGCATTCACCCCGATTGCGATAATTTTGCGGCCAACAGGGAGACGATTCATGGTGAGCAGGGCTGCGCCGATGACCAACAGGGCTGCGAGGCCCAGATAGGACACACCGAAAATGGAGCCATTGCCCAGGATATTGACATCAGACGGAAAGCCGTAAAGCGAATCGGGGGCGAGATACTGAGCAACACCCCGAGTAGCTGCGAGCATTCCCAGCGTTACTACCAAGGGAGACAGTTCCAGCCATCCAATCAGCAATCCATTGATGGCGCCGATTGCTGTACCTACTGCGATTCCTACTAAGAGCCCGGGGATGAGACCGGAACTCAGGAAAGTGAGCCCGGAGCACACTCCGGCCAAGGCCAACGTCGAACCGACGGACAGATCTACGAATCCGGCCATCAGCAACACTGCAGCCACCACGGCCACTATGAAGGTCGGCCCATTCTGGGTTAGTACCGCAAGGAGGTTGCCGCCGGTAAGGAAAGACTTGGTCGCCAGAGAAAAATACACCATGAGACCGAGGGTGGCGGCCGGCATAAACCAGTTGATGCCCTGAAGAACCAGCTTTTTGCCGGCAAGGACACGCTGTTTGGTCCCTGGGCTGTTGCTTGGGGGACTCATGGTGGTGGACTCCAACGTAGTCACTTTGATGTTCCTTCCGCTTCGCCAGAACTGCCTTGGGCAGCTGACAGTAGGTAATTTTCTGTGATGTCTTCGGGGGCGATTTCCCTGGGCACTCCATCCACCAGAACGAAGACACGGGTGGCAAGCGCAAGGATTTCCTCGGGTTCGCTGCTCGCGAAGATCACGCATCGCTCAGGACCGGAGACAAACTCGCGGAGTAATTCGTAGATCTCGTGTCGGGATCCGATGTCCACCCCTTGAGTTGGTTCATCCAGGAGCAGAACCGATGTGTCGCCAAGCTCACCGGCCCAACGCCCCACAACCAGCTTTTGGGCATTTCCCCCCGAGAACGAATCCGCTGGATTCCCTGGAGACATCGGACTCAGCCGGATCCTCCCCGCGGTCTCAAGAAAGGCCGCCCGTTCGCGGCCACGGCTACGAAATCCTCGTGAGAGCTGGAGGTAGTGCGGAAGAAGTACGTTTTCTTCAGCCGTCATGCTGCCGAAAAGTGACTGTTCTTTTCGATCGGAAGCCACCAGGGAAATGCCTGCCCTCAGTGACTTGGACCGAGTGGAGGCAGGGGACGTCCGCGACAGGCTTACGCCGCCTCCCACGGGCCTCCTTACTCCTGCCAGAGACTCCAGAAGGTTCGTCCGTCCCGAGCCCAACAGCCCGAACAGTCCGACGATTTCATTGGCGTGCACTGTCGTCGTCAAAGGCCCCGTGAAGGAGCACTGTAGTGCCTCCAGCTGCAGCATCGGCGCACCTGGTTCGCAGTCTGATGCCCGGCCGGTCAGTGAGCTGCCTGGGGAGATGCCATCAACCAGGTCCTTCATTTCAAGGTCCAGGCGATCCCGGGTCCAGTGCACCCGGCCGTCGCGGAGGACAGTCACAGCGTCGGCGACCTGCAACACCTCGTTCAGCAGGTGCGTCACGTAGATAACAGTGAGTCCCTGCGTCGTGGCCAGCCGGCGCACGAGCCGGATCAGGGCCGTCACTTCATGAGGGCCGAGGGCTGCCGTTGGTTCATCCAAAATGAGCAGGTCCGGTTTCCGTCGCAACGCCCGGGCGATTTCAACGATCTGCTGCTCCCCCACTGATAGTGAACCGACCAAGGATTTGGGGCTTATGTCCACGTCCAAAGATTCGAGGATGCTTTGTGCTTCACGCTCCTGCCGGCGGGTATCGATGGCCCCGAGGACGCTACGACGCTCTTGGCCGAGAAATATGTTGTCCGCGACGGAGAGCGACGCGATGAGCTGAAAATGCTGGTAAATGATGGCGCATCCAGCTTCAAAAGCTTGTGTCGGCGTGAGCCCACGGTATGGGCGTCCCCCGATGACGATTTCACCATCATCGGGACTGGTAGCTCCGCTGAGGCAGCCCAACAGTGTGGACTTCCCCGCACCATTGGCGCCCAGAAGTGCGTGAACTGTGCCCGCAGGAATATTCATGTCAATGCCCCGCAGCACGTGATTTGCCCCATACGATTTGCGGATACCCGATAGCATCAGGCCGAAAGTCACAGATTTTTCCTGGTCCAGAGCGTCCCGTGGCATCTCATTGGCCCTTACGCTCAAAATTCCCGATGAGATCGGCCACCAGTTGCGGGTTGTCAGCCTTGGCCAGAACCGTTGGCGTGACGAGGTTGGTCTCGCCCTTACCCGTTGCGGCGGCCATGGCAGCGTCAACGATGGACGCTGCAAGGGCATCCATGGGTATCGCGGAGCTTGCCCGGTACATGCCGCCCTCCTTGACCGCGGCCAGACCTTCCGGTGAGCCGTCCTGGCCAGCTATGTAGACGGTATTTGGGTCGATTCCAGCGTTTTTGAAGGCCTTCATTGCGCCTATCGCGGACTCGTCGCTGAGCCCAATGAATATGCGCAAATCGGGGTGCTCGCGAAGGGCGTCTTCGGCAATTTGCAGACCACATGCTTGATCCGTGCAGTTCTGTTCAGAAACGACCTTGAGCCCGGCCGCTTCAATGGCCTTGATGGGAAGTTCGTATCTGGGGCGAGAAGGCGGCAGTGTGGTCAACGTAGTGACCGCGGCTGTTGCCCCGCCGTCGGGGTAGTTCTTCTCGATCCACTCTGTGACATCCGCCGCGATTTGCTCTCCTTGGAGCTTGTTGTCAAATCCCACGCTGCCATCTTGTCCGTCCATGCTGGTCAGATAAGTGAGCCACTTGGTGCCCTGGCTCTGCGCCTGCTTCTGGAGACCGGCGAAAGCCGTCGAGTCGACCGGCCAAAGGACGATGGCGTCTACTTGCTGCGTCACCCAGCTTTCGACCGTGGCGCGCTGGCTTTCCAATTTCATTCCCGTGGTGTTGTCCAGAAGCAGGTCGACGCAACCAACCTTGGTGGAGTACTCCTTCGCCAATGACTTCAAAGCTTTGATCACCTCGGCTTCCCCGATCGGGTGACTGAAGCCGACGGTGTACGTCTTGGAACACTCGCCGTTGGACGAACTGGATGTTGGTGCGCTGCAGGCCGAAAGCGAGGCCGTAGACGCCAGGGCCAAGGCCGCGACGCCGGCAACGAGGGCTGGTTTGAGATGCATGGTGGTGAGCCTCCTGGGGGATGGATTGTGGGGCCGCAGGGTTGTGATTCCTGGGGAGTAGATCCAGCCTAGGAAGGCCGCGCTCTGGCTACCATCGGTGATTTCACGTATATTTGTGATGCGGATCGCTTTTACAAAGTGCGAGCCCTTCATGCGAACCCCAACAGACTTGCTGTCCGGGTCATTGTCGCCGTTGGTTTTATCTGACAACCACTGTGAGCTTTTCCCTACGAACCACGGAGGCCACATGGACTCCGCTTCCCGGGTTCTCATCTTGCAGGACCTACAAAGCGAAGACATTATTCGCCGGCGCAACGCATACTTCGACCTCGTTCGCTTCGAAAGCGGTGCAGGGGCGATCCTTCTGACGTATGTGGATCCTCTGGCGCACACTCACATCGCGGTCGGCAGCTCAGGCTACAGGGACAGCGTTGTGGACTACATCACCCGGGATCTGCTTCTCCACGACAAAGCGGCCAGACAAGCACTGCGGGATGAGTCCACCATTTATGACTGGGATAACCTGCCAGGTTACCGGGCCTCAGCGCCCGCGCTTCTGCATTTCGGACCCGAAGGTTTCAACAACGGAGTCACGATGCCGCTGACAGTTAAGGGACAGATCGTGGGGACTTGCAACCTGAGTACGGATCGCGCGGCCTGGCCGGCGCCTACGGCACCCATGTTGACGGCTCTGCGACCGGTTCTAGCGGATATGGTCGAACGCGCCAGGCAAAGCCGGAGCCTGGGGCTTACTCCGCGTGAGTTGGAGATCCTTCGAATGGTAAAATGGGGCCTGACGGACACCCAAATAGCCAGCGAACTCTTTCTCTCACCACGCACGGTTTCTACGCACATGGAGAACGCAAGGGGCAAGCTCTCTTCGACAACCAGAACACGGGCCGTCGTCGTTGCCACGGACCTTGGGCTGATCTAGCAAATGCCACCATCCAGAGCGCAGCCCTGATCGCGGTCCGACCAAGCGGACGGATCGTCATCCGCAGGCGATAGACCTCGGAGCGTCCACTTTTCAGCGTATTCCTCAACCTGGCTGGCAATGGCCCTCGTGGAAGTGTCGAGCCGAAGCTGGTCCGCAGCCAGCGCCATCAATTGCACGGCCCGGGATGCGATTCCCGGATCGTCGAGTCCTATCCGGGCAGCGGCTTCCCAGTCCGGGGAGCCCGCGCAGATGCCTCTGGCTTGGTCTGAGACAGCGGGATTGGAGATGAGCGCGGAAACGACGGCGGCGGGGACAGCCCACCAGCAGCCGGGCTGGGCATCGATGTATCTGATTTCGAAATACCCTTTGGGCCGAACGTGCGGGAAAAGTGTACTCAAGTGCTGCTGCAAATCTTCAAGGTTTGCTGGCGGCCGGTCCGGTACCACCGCTGTCCCTAGACGGAGCCAATCACGGAACGTCAGACCGGCGGGGGCATGCCACTCCCCCGCTACACGTCGAATCATCATCAGGGGGGCGTCCAGGGCCCACCGAGCGTAGGACACCCCGGGATCCTGGGCCGCGCTGAAATGCGGTACGCCAGTCCTGGCCGGGTCCAGAGCGAGCCACGCTGCGAGCCGTGTGCCCTTCCAACCGCTTCGCCGGCCACCGATCCAGCCGGAATTCGCGAACGTCGCTGCCAGCACTGGCCCAATTGAATACAGCAGGTTCCAGCGATGACGGATTTCGACATCGTCCGCGCCCGCTTCGACGTTGACCTGCACTGACGCGGTGGAACACATCATGGTGGTGCCCGCCGGCGCCCACGGTTCAAAATACTGCTCCATGGCAGCGTAGCGGGGGGCTTGAGTGATCCGCCTGGGTTCGAGATGGGGTGATACTCCGGCACCCACCAGGATTGCGTCCAGATCGGCGGCCTGCGCCCGCAACAATTTGAGGCTGCCATGCACTGACAAAATGAGCTCCTGCAAAGAGGCTTCGGGGTGCGAGCTGAGCTCAAGCTGACCACCGGGTTCGAGCGTAAGACTTCCGCGAACGTCCAGATGACGCAGTTCTGAGAACAAACGCCGGTAGTTGTCGTCAGCAAACGGACGCTGCAGGGACGGGTCTCCGATTCGACCCATGAGCAACTCAAGTTCAAGTCCGATGCGCCCGGCAGGACCGGTCGAGAAGCATGTGCGCTGAATCCACTCCTCGGCAGCAGCGACTGTGAGGGGTACTTCC
Organism: Paenarthrobacter sp. 10L420; assembly: GCF_056395385.1. Taxonomy (NCBI): domain Bacteria; kingdom Bacillati; phylum Actinomycetota; class Actinomycetes; order Micrococcales; family Micrococcaceae; genus Paenarthrobacter; species Paenarthrobacter sp. 10L420. The sequence continues at coordinate 36,026 of NZ_JBFTJK010000019.1, forward strand.
TGCTGATCAGCGATGGTGCTGTCGCCGCGGAGAAACCCGGTGGAAGTCATCATGCTTTGGTCCTTTCGAAAAATAAAGAAAGGGGTCCGGGTGGACCACCTCCAGGAAGCGATCCACCCAACCCCAACTCCGCGCGGCCTCCCGCGCGCAAGCCCAATCAGGCCGGGATGTCGCCGTCGTACCGCTCGGCACCCGGGAGAGCCTCGACCCATGGCTGCGCGGACCGGCACCAGACTTCCACGGTCGGCTTGAGCCATGACGTGTCGTTGAGTGTTCCCGCCTTGACGAAGGCCAATCCAGGCATCGCGTCAATGCGCCCAACAATTGGCGAACCGCATTCCCCGCAGAACGACCGGTTGGTGTTGGTCTCGTGCTCAGAGCCGACGGTAATAAACGTCTTCACCGCGTCGCCTGTGATTTTCAGCTTTTCGTCGTCAACACCGATGACCAGCGAGTACGCGCCACCTGTCTGACGCTGGCAATCGGTGCAATGACACAAGGCCGTGAACTTCGGCTCGCTGTCAATCGTGTAGGTGACTTCACCACAAAGGCACTGTCCGTCGAGTTTCATGTCTGCTCCTTGAGCTTCATTGGTAAGGGACTTCAGGGGAGGTCGCACTGCTATCGTGTCGATCATCACATCCTAAACTGAAACAATATCGTATTTCAGAATTTACCAAAAGGTCTTGCGAGTCCAACCCACTGGCCCTAAACTGAAACATGAATCTGTTTCAGCATTCGATTTGTTCACCGCTCCACGGCAAGCCGCCGCACGACAGGAGAGATCACATGGGAGTTTCCATCACAGAGGGCGCGCGTACCACCACGCCCCCGAACTTCAACGGACCCTACGGACTGCTCATTGATGGCAACATCGTTCAGACTGAGGACCATTTTGACGTCTACAACCCAGCCACAAACTCGGTCCTCGCATCCGCACCTCAGGGCACACGGGAACACATGGAACGCGCCATCGGTGCCGCCAAGCGGGCTTTCCCCGCGTGGGCTGCGCTGACCGCAGACGAGCGCGAAGCGATCATCGTCGAATTCTTCGAGGCCCTCGAGGCCCACAAAGAAGAGTTCATTACCTTGCTCTCACTGGAGCAGGGCAAGCCACGACACAATCAGGCGACGTTCGAAGTTAACCTTGCCAACCCCTGGATCCCCAACACCGCCAAATCGAGGCTGGAGGACAAGGTACTGGTGGAGGACGATGAGAAGCGCGTAGAGCTTCGCCGCTCACCGCTCGGTGTCGTGGGGGCCATCATCCCCTGGAACTATCCCTACCTCCACGTTCTGTGGAAGACCGTCCCCGCGCTGATCACCGGCAACACCGTAGTTCTCAAGCCTTCTCCCTATACCCCGCTCTGCGCATTGCGGATCGGGGAGCTGGCAGCCCAGGTCTTCCCTCCCGGCGTCTTCAACGTCGTCACAGGCGGCAACGAACTTGGGCAGATCCTCACCGAGAGCCCCGACGTCGGGATGATCACCTTCACGGGATCCACGGAAACCGGGACCAAGATTATGGCTTCAGCCGCCCGCACCATCAAGCGGGTCACTCTCGAACTGGGTGGAAATGATCCTGCGATCCTACTCCCGGACGCGGACTGGCAGGACGCCGTGCCGCAGGTATTCAACGCCGCCTTTGGTAACTCGGGTCAGTGGTGCATCGCGGCCAAGCGCATCTACGTACACCGTTCCTTCCATGAAGACTTCGTCACAGCGCTCGTGGACTATGCCAAAACGCAAAAGGTCGGCGACGGCATGGATCCCACCAGCGATCTTGGCCCCATCAACAACCGCATGCAGTACGACAAGCTTCGTGACCTCTTCGAAGACACTCGCCGCCATGGGTACGACGTCCCAGTCGGAGGCACCATCGACGAGTCCCTGGACGGCAACTTCGTTCCAGTCACCATCGTCAACAACCCTCCCGAAAACAGCCGCATCGTCCAGGAGGAACCTTTTGGACCGATCGTACCCGTACTCGTGTACGACGACGTCGAGGACGTCATCGAGCGCGCCAACGCCACAATCTTCGGCCTTGGTGCCACCATCTGGGGGCGAGACGAAGAGCGGGCACTGGCCGTGGCGGACCGCATCGACTCCGGCAACGTCTGGGTCAATCAAGGCCAGAGCCACCCGGATCATGCGCCGTTCGGCGGCCACAAACAGTCCGGCCTGAGCGTCGAACACGGTGATGAAGGCCTGGCTTCGCATACCAACAACAAAACCGTCGTGATTCGAAAGCGCTAGCGGCTTTTCTTCAGCCAAACCATCCCAGGGTGCCGCAATAGGACCCGCTCATTCACAAGGAGAAACCATGCCCAAGAACCTCAAAGTCGTCCCGACCGACGAATATGACCAGATCGTCACCACCGTTCAGAAGTATGTCGAAGGCCTGCGCGTCGGCAGCCCCGAAGGCGTTGCAGAAGCCTTCCATGAAGACGCCACCATGTACGGCTTTACCAACGGCCAGCTTCTGGGCGGCCCCATCAAGAACTTGTACGACTTCGTCGCCGACAACGGCGCGGCTCCTGATGTCAAGACCCGCGTGGACATCATCGGCATCACCCAGACAACTGCCGTGGTGAAGGTTGACATGGAAAATGACGCCATTGGAGCTGACTACACCGACTTCCACACCCTGCTGAAGCAGGACGGCGATTGGAAGATCATCGCCAAGGTTTACCACCAGTACGAGGCCTAGTCGAACAGAACCGGGGGAGGCTCACCGCCTCCCCCGGTTTTTTCGTTCGTACTGGTATTCAGCACGCGAGGGGCGAGAATGATTTCGGAAACAATCCAGCGAACAGCCGCGCCATTGCGCCAAGAGGTGGTCGCCGCCCTTCGCCGGGCGATCGTTACCTCCGAGTACAGTCCTGGAGAGAGGCTGGTCGAGACTGCCCTTTGCGATAGGTTCTCCGTCAGCCGAACAGTGGTTCGTGAAGCACTGCGGCAGCTGGAATCCGAGCGGCTGGTAGTGACGACGCCGAACAAGGGTCCCGAAGTTGCAACCCTCACACCCACCGAAGCCCGAAGTCTCTATGAAGTTCGCGGCGCTTTGGAATCGCTCGCTGGAAGCCTGTTCGCTGCACGAGCCACAGAGGCTCAGCGTGGGCAACTCGTTGCGAGACTTTTTGACATCCGTAGAGCAGAGTCAGCTGGCGGGGCGCAGCTGTTGCTGGCCGCGAAAGACAGCTATTACGAAGTGCTTCTGGCTGGTGCTGGCAACAAAGAAATCTCGGGCATGCTTCGGCAAATCAATGCCCGCACTCAAGTACTTCGGGCCCTATCAACGAGTTCCCCTGGGCGGAGTCCGCACATGTTGTCCGAGCTGACGGACATCACCACGTCAGCTGCCATCACTAGAGATCCGGAGGCGGCCCGGCGAGCATGTGAAGTGCATGCATCCAACGCCGCGGAAGCCGCACTCATTGCCATGGAGTCGACGCCTAAGTCCGGACATGCGTGAAGCTGTAGGGAAGCGCGAGGAGGGGAGGCACGCGCTTCGCATGCCTCCCCTCCGTTCTTGCAAAAAGCTCGTCTGCTTGTTAGCCAACCAGCCCGGACACAGCATCTTCCACCGCGGTATCGCCATCGGTTAGCTCGACAATGGTCCGGCTCAACTGCGGGTTATGGAGCGCCGCGTCAATGAACGCCGCGACGTTATCGCGTCGAATGTCTCCGTACTCAATCGCAGGACCGGCCGTTACCCGCCCATCTCCTGGGGCGTCGGTCAGAAGCCCCGGGCGAACTATCAGCCAATCCAGATCAGTGCGTGTGAGGTAGACGTCTGCTGTCTTCTTCGTGCGCATATAGTGCTCAAAGCGTTCGTTCACCGATTCACCCCGCCCTGACTCCGGGAAGGCAGATACCAGGACAAAACGGGACACTCCGGCGAGGGCGGTGGCATCGGCAGCCTTCTCCAGCCCCTTGCCGTCGATGAGGGTGGTTTGGTCCATCCCGGTGCCATGGGCGCCCGCAGAGAAGACGACGGCATCGTGTCCCTTGAATTTTTCGGCCAACACCTCAGTGGAGTCCTTAATCAGGTCTCCCTCTACGGGCGTCGCGCCGCTGGAGGCAACGGTGTCAGCTTGAGCGGGATTCCTGAACATTCCCGTGACGGTATCACCGCGGCCACTCAGCAGTTGAGCCAGACGTCGGCCTACTCCCCCGGCTGCGCCTATTTGGAATACCTTCATGTGCGTCTCCCTTCACTTTAAGTTCGATATGCATCAAAGTACGACAAGTATAGGATTTGTAAATCGCCAGGTCCTCGAACTTCTTGGATAATCGAAGCATGCGAACTCTGGACCACCCTACGCCCGACGGAATTCACATCGATGGCGTGCTGTCGGCGCTGGCCGATCCAATCCGGCGTCGGATAGTAACTCAACTGGCCGATGGCCATGACGACCAGGCATGCATCGCGTTTGAGCTGCCCGTGAGCAAGTCCACGTCCACCCATCACTTCCGCGTGCTTCGCGAGGCGGGAATCATAGAACAGCACTATCAGGGCACGGCGATTCTCAACACGCTTCGGACCGGCGTTATGGAATCGCTGTTTCCAGGCTTGCTGAGTGTCGTCATTGCGGCTGAACGCAATTCCGGACTGAGGCAACGAGCATCCTGACGTATGATCGCCCGCATCTAGGTCTGGGGAACCAGGACGTCGCCAACCTTTGACTCGGCAGGGGCCTTGCGGCCGCTTCGGAGTCGAAGCTCAATGTACGTTGCCAGTCGCGATAGTCCCAGATTGATGACAATCATCACAAGCGCGATCACTACCAGCGCCGGTATGTAATTCGAATACGCAGAGCCGGCCTGGATTCCTTGCCGCACTGCTTCCACGTAGGTGATTTGGTAACCAAGCGCAGTGTCCTTCAGCGCCACAACCAATTGAGCGACGATTGCCGGGAGCATTGCCGTGATTGCCTGGGGCAGAAGAATCATACGGAGGGTTTGTCCACTGCCCAGCCCAAGAGCCACAGCAGCTTCCCCTTGGCCTCGCGGAATGGCTTTGATTCCTGCGCGCACAATCTCTGCAATCACGGCCCCGTTGCTCAGAGCAAGGCCGGTAACCACTGCCGCAACTGCCAGATCGGTTGACGGGAACAAGTCGTAGTCGGCGAAGAGCTGAAAGCAGAAAATCATCAGAATCAGCAGCGGAATTGCCCGGAAGAACTCCACCACGGCGGCGCACGCGTAGCGCACGAACCGATTGTCGGAGAGACGTCCGACGCCGAGCAGGATACCCAGAATTATGGCGAGGATTATGGCAAACACCGCAGCCTGGAGCGTTCCCACAATCCCGGGCAGAAGGTACGTCTGCCACATTTCCGGCGTGAGAAATGGCTGCCACTTCTCCGGCGCCAGTTGACCCTTGTCTGCCAGGGCTGACGCCACGAACCATCCGGCCGCTGCCAGCCCAACGACGCACAGAGCACTGATGACGACGTTCAGAATTTGCCCCTTGGGCCCGGGGACGTCATACAGATTGTTGATGGGCGCTCGAGTGTTGCTCATCGCTTGACCTCAAACTTCCTGCTTAGGTATCCGAAAGCCGCGCCGGTCGGAAGAGTCAGGCACATGAAGCCGGCCCCGAAGATCAGCCCAACAACGATGAGGGCGGAGGTGTTCTCTATCATTTCCTTCATCAGAAGAGCGGCTTCAGCCACACCTATGACGGAGGCAACCGTTGTGTTTTTGGTCAACGCAATGAGGATGCTGCCCAAAGGCGCAATGACCACCCGGAAGGCCTGCGGCAGGACGATGTGGCCCAATCCCTGCATAAAGTTCAGGCCCAACGACCGGGCCGCCTCCGACTGGCCAGGAGGGACCGTATTAATACCCGCCCTTAACGCTTCGGATACGAATGTCGACGTGTACAGGCTGAATGCCAGGACGGCCAGCCTGAACGAGCTGTCTGTGATGGATGTGGGTGACTTTGGATCTGCCAAGGTAATCCCGAGTTGCTGCGCCAATCCGAACGAAGCGAAAAGCACCACAAGGGTCAAAGGGGTATTCCGGACGATGTTCACGTACCCGGTAGCAAGCGTCCGCATCGCCCAAATTGGTGAAACCCGCATGGCTGTCAGTACAGTGCCCAATACCAACGAGCCCAGTGCAGACAGCGCCGTGAGCTGCAGGGTGATGAGGAAGGCCGCCAGGATCTGATCCCCGTATTCATTGAGGATGTTCATGTTAAGTATCCAGTCTCTTGTCTGGCTGCTTCGACTAGTAGCGGTCGACCACGGGTGTGGCCGGCAATGCATAACCGGACGGTCCAACGTTGCTCTCAAACGCTTTTGCCCACGATCCGTCGTCGATCATGGACTGAATGGCGTCGTTGATCTTGGCACGGCCCGCGGTGTCATCTTTCTTCAGACCAATGCCGTAGTTCTCCTTGCTGAAGGTACTGCCAACAAGCTTCAGCTTTCCCTGGTTGGCAGCTGCGTAACCGGCAAGTTGAATATCATCCGTGGTCATCGCGTCAACGGCGCCGCTCTTCAGGGCTTCAACGCATGCGGAAGGGGTGTCGTACTCCTGAAGCTGCGCGTCCTTGCTGTAGTTCTTCTTGATGTTCTGTGCTGGTGTGGAACCGGTCACCGAGCACAACTTTTTGCCCCCATTCAGGGACTCCGGGCCCGTGATGTCCGTGGAGTCAGAACGAACCAGTAGCGACTGGCCAGCCAGGAAGTAAGGCCCCGCGAAGGCGACCTTCTCCTTTCGGGCGTCGTTGATGCTGTAGGTATTCACCACATAATCCACCTGCCCGTTCTGGATCAGGCTCTCTCGCTGCGCCGGAGTCGCTTCCTTCCAGGTGATGGAAGACTCCTCGACGCCAAGCTTCTTGGCGACATACTTGGCAACGTCAACATCGAAACCCTTGAATGATCCGTCCGGAGTCTTGATTCCAAGGCCTGGGCGATCAAAGGAAATGCCGATGGTGAGGTGGCCCGATTGAGCGCTTGCTTCAACTGTTTTCGCTTTGTCGGATGCACCGGAGCAACCGGCGATCGAGCTGGCAAGGAACAGCGCTGCGGCCGGAATGGCCAGGAACTTGAGCTTCACGATGTGCTGCTTTCTAGATTGGGGTGGCTTGTCAGTGGCTGAGGATCTTGCCGAGGAACTCTTTGGCCCGCTCCGTGGTTGGGTTGTCAAAAAACCGGTCAGGGGTTGTGTCCTCGAGGATCTGGCCATCGGCCATGAACACCACCCTGTCGGCGGCGCGTCGAGCGAAGCCCATCTCGTGCGTGACTACGAGCATTGTCATGCCCCCTTGTGCCAGCGACGTCATGACATCCAGTACTTCGGTCACCATTTCCGGGTCAAGAGCCGAGGTAGGTTCGTCGAAGAGCATCACCTTCGGCTCCATGGCCAACGCCCGGGCAATGGCAACGCGCTGCTGCTGTCCACCCGAAAGCTGCGCAGGGAGCTTGTGTGCCTGGTTTGCTATCCCTACCCGCTCGAGCAGGGCCATTGCCCGGGTCTGAGCCTCAGCCTTTCCGATTCGTCGCACCTTGAGGGGCGCAAGCATGACGTTTTCGAGGATGGTTTTGTGGGCAAAGAGGTTGAATGACTGAAAGACCATTCCGACGTCGGCCCTGTAGCGCGTCAGCGCCTTGCCTTCCTTGGGAAGAGGCTTGCCGTCCACGGCGACTGTGCCGGCCTCGACTGTCTCCAACCTGTTGATAGTTCGGCAGAGGGTCGATTTGCCCGAGCCGGAGGGGCCCAAGACAACCACAACTTGCCCCTGAGAAACCTCAAGATTGACATCACGGAGGACGTGCAGAGGTCCGAAATGCTTGTTGACCCCCCGGATGGAGATCATCGCCTTCTTCTTATCGCCAGCTGCTTCAGAAGTGCTGTCAACAAACTTTTGCAGTTCCATGTTCGCCATTCGTTCGGGGATATTTCGTCTCAGCGGTCGCGTCGGGGCGGTGCAAGGCTTCTCACCCTGAGCTCCCATGTGACCTAAGTTACGAAAGTAAGAATGTTAACATTTGTACGGCAAAGAATTGGAGAGGGCAAGTCCGCCGCAGGAGCTTCGGACGTGGACGAAGCCGGCACTGGGGCTTCGTCCACAGGCGGACTTTCAGAAGGACGTGTGACTAGCCCGCCCCTGGAGGCGTTCCTTGCTGTCGAGGTCGGCTTTTATTCTTTCGAACGCAGTCTCGATGTGCTCACGCACCAGCTCTTCAGCCTTCGCACCATCCTGGTCGCGGATGACGCGAAACATTTCCCAATGCTCAGGGCCAATGCGGGCCCTGTAATCATCATGGCCTTGCTGTCGATTAAGGAGAAGCAACGCGATCTGCGAACGCAGACCCAACCAAACTTGCTCCAACCGTTCATGACCGGCACAGGCGTAGATCGCATCATGAAACGCAATGTCCGACTGGAGCATGTCGCCCCTATCCCCCAGGGCGGCCGCCCGCTCAATGTCCTCGGCACGCACCTGAAGCAGGTCCAAATCCTTCTCGGTGCGGTGTGCAATCAGTCGCTGAACGGCGAGCAACTCTATCGAGTACCGGAGCGAGTAGATCTCTTCGAGGTCTTTGTGCGTAAAGACGGTAACCCGCGACCCCCGGTGCCAGTCGCCTTGAAGCAGACCCTCCTGCCGCAGCAAAACGATGGCATCGCGCACTGGTCCGCGACTCACGGATAATGACGCAGCCATCTCCACTTCATTGATCCGCTCCCCGGGAGGTATTTCCCCGGCCAGAATTGCGTCACGGATCCGGTCCGCGACATCCTGGGCCATACCGCGACGTTTCAGGGGTGCTCGAAGGGTTCCGTCCTTGACATTTGCTGTGGTGTCAGATTTCATAATGTTAACATTCTTGCAGTTGGAGGCTTGCTGGTCACGTCTTCCACACTATCCCAGCACTCCATTCGGAACCTGTCCGGATCGCGGGATGCTGCATTCAAGAAGACCGCCTGCTTTCGATGCAGGCTCGATTCCACCACCTGTATCCCCTGAAATTGGAGTATCCCTATGAGTACCGCTACCACTACCCGGTTTGGACGGTTTGCTGATCGGTTGCGGGATATTGGTCCGTCGCCTATTCGGGCGATCTTTGATAAGGCTGCGGCGCTGGAAGCTGCAGGTGAGAAGGTGTATCACTTCGAGATCGGGCGCCCGGATTTTGATACCCCGCAGGTAGCCAAGGACGCTGCGGCTGCGTCGTTGGACCGCGGGGAAGTTCATTACGGCCCTAACGCGGGGACGTTGGATCTTCGCAAGGCGATCAGCGGGTATCTGCAAGAGCGCCGCGGGACCGGCTATGACCCGGGCACCGAAGTGCTCGTCACGATCGGCGCGAACGAAGCGGTGTTCCTGGCCTTGATGGCTTTCTGCGGCCCCGGCGATGAAGTGATCTTCCCCGTCCCGGCCTGGGCGCACTACGAGTCCTGCATCCGTCTGGCCGGCGCCACCCCTGTCCCTGTCCGGCTCGACGCGGACAATGATTACCGTCTCGATATCGACGCGATCGCCGCCGCAATCACCCCCGTGACACGCATGGTCATCCTCTGCACCCCGAACAACCCCACCGGCGGTGTCGCAACGGCCGAGGAAATCGACAGACTCGCCAGCGTCCTGGAACGGACCGATGCGCTGCTGATGTCCGATGAAATCTACGCCGACCTCGTCTACGACGAGATCCGCCACCAGTCCCCGGCCGCCGTAGGGAACCTTCGCGAACGGACCTTGGTCATCGGCGGCTTTGCGAAAGCCTTCGCCATGGACGGATGGCGCCTCGGCTGGCTCGCCGGCCCCAAAGAACTCATCACGCCGGCACTAAGAGTCCGCCAATACACCACCGTCTGCGCCCCCACTTTCCTCCAACCCGGCGCCGCAGCAGCCCTCCGCCACGCGGGCCCCGCCGCAGAGACGATGCGGACCCAATTCCAGGAACGACGCAAAGCCGGCCTGAAGATCCTCACCGGCGTTCCCGGCGTCACAGTCAGCCAACCCGACGGCGCCTTCTACTTCTATCTCACCTACACACCCGAGACCGCCGAACCAGCCGAACAACTGGCACTACGGCTCCTCGAGGAACAACGCGTCGCCGTCGTCCCAGGCACCGCGTTCGACCCCGACGGCGGAACCCACTCCATCCGGATCTCCTACGCCTGCCACATCGATGACCTCACCGAAGGCCTGCGACGCATCGTCCAGACCCTGACCACACCACACACCAAGGGAGCCTGACCACCCATGACTACCACCATTACCCAGGACCGCCACGCCGAAGTGGTGGACGCGATCGTGCGCCTGGCCCCCGACGGCGTCGCGTACGTCCCCTCCGCCAGCATCGCCCCGATCATCAACGGCGTCCTGACCGCCCAAACCAACGGGGACCTGCCCCTGGTCTACCCCGTCTCCCGCGAAGAAGAAGCCATCGGCGTCGTCGGCGCCTACCCTCTCGCCGGCAAATTCGGGGTCATCATCATGCAGGACAACGGCTTCGGCAACGCCCTGACCGCGTTGACCACCTTCGCCGTGTCCTACCACCTGCCCCTGCTCATCGTCGCGAACACCCGCGGCGGGCTCGGCGAATACAACTCCATGATCCACACCATCTCCGCACCCGTCCCGGCGTTGCTGGCCTCCACCAACATCCCCGTGTTCCAGGTCGACCGGCGCAACACCGCCCAGGACTGGGGCGCGACCGTCGCCGAAGCCGGCAACCACGCCCGCATGACCTTCCGACCCGTCGTGGTCCTGATGGAATTCTTCGACCCCAAAGACGCAAAGGCAAAAGCATGAAACGCATCGAAGCCCTCCAGGCCATTGTTGACACGACCGCCGAGGTCCCCGTGATCGCGACCTGCGCCGCGACCTCCCGCGAACTGGCCTCCGTCGCTGACCGCCCCAACCACCTCTACCTCCTGGACGCCATGGGCCTGGCCATCTCCGTCGGCACCGGCATCGCCCAAGCCATCAAAAACACCCCCGTCACCCGTGCGATCGTCATCGAAGGCGACGGATCCCTCCTGATGAACCCCGGCTCAGCCATCACCGCCGGCTACCTCGCCCCCGAAAACCTCGTGATCATCCTGCTCGATAACGGTGTCTACGCCTCCACCGCCTCCATCCCCACCCAAGCCGTCACCATCGACCTCGGACGCTTCGCCGAATCCGTGGACCTCAAAGTCCTCCGCGCCGAGACCCCCGAAGAACTGTCCCTGGCGCTGAAACAAACCCTCACCGAGGACGGGCCCTGGTTCATCCACACCCGCACCGAACCCGGCAACGAACCAGGCACCAAACTCCTCCTCATCGACCCCGTCACCCACGGCAACCGCTTCCAAAACTGGCTCACCCCACAACTGGCCGAGTCAAAGTAGCCAACAATCAAACACTTGCCGGGCCCGAGGGGGCCCGGCAGTGCCCATCTGCTGAAAGCACGAGAACTTCCATGGAAATTACCACCACTGCCTCCGCTCCCCCGCTTGGATTTCCGGAGAAGCTTATGCCCATCGGCGGCTCGTGGATCTCCTCGAGCAACGCTGCAACTCTCACAGTCGCCAACCCGGCCACTGGAGAACCCATTGCGGATGTTCCCTCTGCAACGGTTCAGGACGGTATGTCTGCTGTCGATGCCGCGGTCGACGCACAGCCTGCCTGGGCTGCTACCCCTGCGCGGGAACGTGCCGACATTCTCTTTCGCACCTACGAGGGAATCCTGGCTCGTCGCGACGAGTTCGCGGCACTGATCACCGCGGAAATGGGTAAGCCCCTCCCGGAGGCCCAGACTGAAGTCGATTACGGTGCCGGGTTTTTCCGCTGGTTCGCCGAATCCTCCGGCAGGATACACACCGAAGGCCAGTTCGGCGTCGAACCCGGAGGCAACTACCAGATCGCAGTCTCCAAACGCCCCGTGGGACCGTCCCTGCTGATCACGCCCTGGAACTTCCCGCTCGCGATGGGCGCACGGAAGATCGCACCGGCCCTCGCTGCAGGGTGTACAACGATTCTTAAGCCCGCCGAGCTGACGCCCTTGACTTCGCTATTACTGGCCTGGGTTCTCGAAGAAGCTGGCGCCCCTGCCGGTGTTGTCAACGTCATCACCACCTCCAATTCCCGCGACGTTATCGCCGCAATTATGAAGGACTCACGAGTCCGGAAGATCTCCTTTACCGGATCGACACAGGTTGGGCGTGCGCTCTTGGCCCAAGCAGCCGAGAACGTCATGAACACCTCCATGGAGCTCGGGGGCAACGCTCCACTGATCGTGTTCGATGACGCCGACCTTGAGCAGGCTGTCGAAGGCGCCATGCTCGCCAAACTCCGCAACGGCGGCCAATCCTGCGTCGGCGCCAACCGCATCTATGTGCAAAGTGGCATTGCTGCCGAATTCACTGCCCGTTTCACCGAGCGGATGGCTGCTGCTCGTCTCGGCGACGGCGCACGCCCCGACACGGATCTGGGTCCGCTTGTGGATGCAAAACAAGTAAATACGGTGGCTGCATTGGTTGCCGACGCCATCGCCAAGGGCGCCGTTTGCCTGACGGGCGGAACTATTCCCGGGGGCCCTGGTTCTTACTACCCTGCCACGGTCCTGACTAACATCCCAGCAAACGCAGACATCCGCACCGAGGAAATCTTCGGTCCCGTCGCAGCAATATACGAGTTCGCTACAGAAGCCGAAGCTATTCACGAAGCCAACAACACCCCATACGGGCTGGCCTCCTACGTCTTCACCGAAAACCTCTCCCGTGCGCTGCGCGTCGCAAACGCCATAGATGCCGGTATGACCGGCATCAACCGCGGACTCGTCTCCAACCCGTCCGCACCCTTCGGCGGAACAAACGCCTCCGGACTGGGACGCGAGGGCGGAACCGAAGGCCTCGAGGCCTACCAAGAAACCAAATACACCGGGATTCAGCTTTAGCCGGATGGAAGTCGCTCAGGTCCACCAGGAATGTGGGGCTGATCCATGCAGACGGTGATGATTTTCCTGGGGATAGGTGCGGGTGTTGCTTCAGTGGTCCTGTCCGTTCCGTCTCTCCGTCGTCGTACCAGTGCCGCAGAGTCGCTGTCTGTGGCAGCAACCGGGGCCGTGATATCCGGTTTACTGGCGTTGGCTTTTTGTGGTGACGACCTCGCCGGTCCTGTGAGTGCGCTCAATCTATTGGCGTCGGCGACCGGTGCCACAGCATTGCTGGGCTTAACGCTCACGTCAGGGCGGACAGGTACCCCACGTCACCAGCGCGACTAACTGCACAGGGAAGGGGCCGTTCCAAGGAACGGCCCCTTCCCTGTGCATCTGATGTCACCAATTCTGGCGAGTTGGGGAGATCACCAAATCGTTGACGGTGGTATTTGCTGGTTGGTTAAGGACATAAACCACGGCGTCGGCCACAGCCTCCGGGGTAATGGCCAGTGCATTGAGCTCTTTGGCTGCTGCGCGTCCAGCGGGGTCGCTCACTTTGTCGGCCCACCCGGTGTCGATGACTCCGGGGCTGATAGTGCTGGCCTTAATACCGTGTTGCACTCCGAGTTCCTTGCGCATGCTCTCCGTGATGGCTCGTACGAAGAACTTGGTTGCGCTGTATACCCCGGCAGAGTCGCCGATCTGATGACCCGCAACAGACGCCATGTTCAAGATGTAGCCTGATTGACGCTCCAGCATGATGGGCAGGACAGCCTGGATACCGTTGAGATACCCCCGGATGTTCGTATCGATCATCCGGCCCCAGTCGTTGACGGCCAAATCCTTCCAGGCGGAGAACAACATGAGTCCGGCGTTGTTGACCAAGATGTCGACGCCACCAAAGGTCTCGACAGCATTATGGGCCAGAGCGTCCATATCTGCAGAATCCGTAACGTCGGCGACACGCGCTGCCGCGGTTCCCCCAGAAGCACGAATCTCCCCGACGAGGGCGTCGAGGCGATCCTGGTCCCGGGCAGCGAGCACCAGTTTCGCGCCATGTGCTGCCAAGGCCTTGGCTGCTGCGGCACCGATGCCTGATGATGCGCCGGTGATGATGATGGTCTTGTTGTGCAAGTGATTCATGGAGAGACCTTCCTACTTCTTGCGACGTTGTACGGCGTAGCCATATTGTGCGGGCCACTGGGGTTCGATGCCGAGCTCACTGGCAGCCTGCTGCGGCCAGTACGGGTTGCGGAGCAGCTCGCGGCCAAGGAATACGGCATCTGCTTGTCCGGTTTTCAGTATGTCCTCAGCCTGGTGGGCGTCGGTGATAAGTCCCACAGCACCTGTAGCAATTCCAGCTTGGTCGCGTGCTTGCCCCGCAAAGGGAACTTGATAGTTGGGGCGGGCAGGAATCTTGGCGTCCCGAACGATGCCTCCGGTGGAAACGTCAAGGAAATCGACCCCGTGAGCCTGTAGTTCTTTGGCCAGACGGACGGTGTCGTCTGCGGTCCAACCCTCGCGGGGATCATCGTCGTTCTCGCTTAGCCAGTCGGTGGCTGAGGTACGGAAGAAGACCGGGAGGTCCTGGGGCCAAACTGTCCTGACGGCGTCCACTACCTCGAGCGCAAAACGCATCCTGTTTTCGAAGCTTCCGCCATAGGCATCCGTGCGCTTGTTGGACGCCGGAGATAAGAATGAGTGGATCAGGTATCCATGAGCACCGTGAACCTCGACAACCTCAAAGCCCGCTTTGAGGGCTCGCTTTGCAGATTCGGCGAAGTCGGTGACGAGCTGCTTGATTTCGGCGACGGACAACTCTGTTGGCAGAGACAGTCCCTGGAAGGCTTCCTGGCTGGGGCCGACCGCTGTCCAGCCGCCGTCGCGTTCGTCTAAGTAGCCGTCAGAAATCCAAGGCTTGTCAACGGAAGCCTTTCTCCCCGCGTGGGCCAGCTGGATAGCGGGCACTGAACCATAAGACCGGATTGCTGCTGCTATACGGCCAAAAGACTCTTCTTGCTTGTCATTCCACAGCCCCAGATCCCACTGGCTGATGCGCCCGTCCGGCCGGACACCGGTCGCTTCGACCATGACCAGGCCGGCACCGCCTGCCGCACGACTGGCCAAGTGGGTCAAATGGAAATCCGTGGGGACGCCCGTTTCCGGGCCATCGGCAGCGGCCGAGTACATGCACATCGGGGACATCCAAACCCGGTTCGGAATTGTTAGATCCCGCAGCTTAAGGGGAGCGAAAAGGCTACTCAAGGAAATCTCCTTCTGGGTTCTGTGTGGAGGACGGCAGCCAGCGTTGTTCGCAAGCCGACCTAAGTACGATAAGCCTCGTAGTATGCATATTGTCAAACTACGATGAGTATCGTACCTTTGATGATGATCGACGAAAGGGACACCATGCGCTCTGCCGTAGCTAGATCCGAGGCGCGCCTATTGGATCACCCCGAGCCTGAAGAGATTCGACTCGAGGCAGTTCTGCACGCGCTATCGGATCCCATCCGCCTGAAAATTGTCGGGGACCTGGCCATGGGGCACGATGACATGGCATGCATCGCATTTGAGCTGCCCGTGAGCAAATCCACGTCGACGCACCACTTCCGCGTACTTCGGGAGGCAGGCGTCATTCGACAGCACTACCGGGGAACATCCCGTATCAGCAAACTACGCAACAACGACCTTCAGGCGAGATTCCCGGGACTGCTGGATGCGGTACTGCTGTCGTCGGAGGGCGCGTCAACGACGACGGAACGCACCGGGGATTGACATTTCGGACGGACTTTCGGGTGTTGACGTGCGCGGCTGAGTAGGCCCCCACTCCCCGACTGCAGCGAAGCGGGAAGTGACACTGCCCGGATCGAACTAACTTGCCCCCACGGCCGAGTGCCCGCTGGGCGCACCTTCGGCATCAGTGGTGAAACTGGCAAGCGCAATGTCGCCGGCATTCTTGACGTGGGCACGGCACAGCCTGCTGGCCTCGTCAGCATCTCGGCTACGGACCGCCTGAACGATTTCGTCCAACTCAGCCACCGTCTGGTCAAACCGACCCGGGGAGGACAGGGTCATCCTACGCAGCATGGTTACACGATTGTTCAGCTGCTGGAGCATCTGCGCGAGTACGTGGTTTCCGGACCCGGCGAAGAGAACTTCGTAGAACCCGTTCTTCGCCTGGAGTACGTTTATTTGGTTGGCAGCAATGTCCGACTCATGGAGAGTTCGAACAGAGGCTGCGAGTTTGTCGATTTCGGCGTCTGACGCCTTGAGCGTGAAGCAATACGCGAGGTGCCCTTCGATGAGCCCCCTCGCCTCATAAATTTCACGGGCGTCTTCTTCGGTGATCACCGCAACTGACGGGCCCTTGTGGACCACGTTGGTTATCAGCCCTTCGGCCTCCAATTGCTTCAGAGCTTCCCTTAGGAGGGTACGACTAACACCGAGCCTGTCGCAGAGGTCCCGTTCTATGAGTTTTTGCCCGGGTGTGAAGGCGCCGTACAAGATAGCGTCCCGCAGTGTGTTTTCGGCCAGTTTCCGCAGCGACATGTCGTCGCGCTGCAGCCTCAAACCCAGTGGTGACTCCATGACAGCCTCCCCTCCCGTCGTGAACATGCCTTGACCTAGGGTACTACGGTCAGGGCCGGAGCGGCCATAATGACTGGCGATCGGATTGTCCGACACGTCATCGCGTCACGTTCTTCTGGTTCATCTTCTCGCACCCCAAGAGTCTATTGCCCTAACACCATCCCGCTCTTATACTCAAGCAAAGAGCTGTTTTGTATGACAAAAATGCATTGGGACAATCGTACTGGGCAGTTTTTGGTGTGATCTGCACTCCTTCCCGAGGAGGGGATGGAGCAGATACCGACCGTAAGGACAAAATAATGGTCAATGAAGACCTGAACCTCGATTCGGCCCCGAGTGCAATGGTGGCCGACTATCACGAGACAGCAGTAGCAATCCAGGACGTGAAGAAGTCCTTCGGGGAGACGCAGGCCCTGCGAGGAGCGAGCTTCTCCGCGCGTGCTGGGGAAATCCACGCGATTGTCGGTGAGAACGGCAGCGGGAAAAGCACGCTGGCAAAAATCATGTCCGGCATCGTTCTCCCAGACGAGGGATCCGTGGACATCCATGGTCACCACGTGTCGAGTCCCGCCGAGGCACTCAAGACAGGCGTCGCGACCGTATTCCAGGAAGTCCTCGTCGCAGAAGGCGCCAATATTTCGGACAACGTTTTCATCGGATCGCAGGGCGTATGGCGCTCCCGCATGTCCAGGAGCGAGCAGCACCGACGTGCAACCGATGTGCTGGAGCAACTTATGGGCCATTCCGTCGACGCCTCGGCATTGGTCGAAACCTTGAGTCTGGCAGACCGGCAGTGGGTCACCATTGCGCGCGCCCTTGTCCGTTCCCCGAGAGTAGTGATCTTCGATGAGTCCACCGCGGCGCTCGACCTATCGGGGGCCGCACGGCTTTACGCCCAGATGGAGCGGCTCCGTTCCGAAGGTGTCTGCGTTGTGATTGTTACTCACCGTATCGCTGAGCTCACGACTTTCGCCGACAGTGCAACGGTTCTGCGCGACGGAATCGACGTCGGGATCCTCAGAGGCAGCGAGATCACCGAATCCCGCCTCATTGAACTCATGACCGGAGTCAAGGAGCGGAGCGGCCTGGCACCTCAATCGCGCAGGCTCTCCAAAGGCGGAACAGCAGATATCGTCCTTCAAGCCGCCGGTCTCGTGGCAACGCAGGGAGCACGGCCTTCGGACTTTGTGCTGCATAGTGGCGAGATCGTCGGCTTTGCCGGGCTGGACGGTCAAGGTCAGGCTGAGTTCCTCCAAACCCTCACGGGCGTCCGACAGGCAATCGACGGCGAAGTTACCGCCATTGCCAGGACCGGCGCAGAGCACCCAATTAACAACCTGGCAGAGGCTATAGCAGCGAACGTCTCCTATATTTCAGGCGATCGACGCAAGGAGGGGATTTTCCCAAATCTCAGCATTTTCGAGAATTTCGGAATGCCGTTATACCGTCATCACCGCCGTGCCGGCGTCATCGACAGGACTGCCATCTCCGCGCGCTTTGATGACATGTCCAAAACCCTGAAGCTACGGTCAGGCGCATCGTCGAATCCCATCACCTCCCTCAGCGGCGGTAATCAACAAAAGGTCCTCATCGGTCGGGAACTGGCTCAAGATCCGCAGGTTGTTGCCCTCAACGATCCCGCACGGGGAGTCGACATCAGCACAAAGCGTGAACTGTATGCCCAGTTGGAACATCTCGCCTTGGAAGGAGCCGGAATCATTTATCTCTCTACTGAAATCGATGAACTCATCGGGCTCTGCGACCGTGTGGCTGTTTTCCGCGATGGCGCACTCCTTGGCTGGGTGACCGGCGACAACATCACCTCCGACCGCGTTCTTGCCGGAATGTTCGGTCACCTTGAAGCAGACTTCGACGTCGAGAAAGCACTGGTGGAACAGCAATGAAACAACAAAGCCGATTCGGCAGATTCACCAGCAAATCTGCCTACGCATTCGCCGCGTGGGGTTTGCTTGCCGTCCTTCTCATCGTGTGCGCAGTACGCGCGCCTTACCTCTTCACCGCCAGCGGAATCGGAGGGCTGCTGGTCTCGGCCGTACCACTGGTCCTTGTGGTGATGGGAATTACCGTCACAGCCCTGGTGGGCAGCGGTGTCGATCTGTCCGCAGGTCCGCTGATGATCTTCGTCAATGTCACCCTCGTCAAAGTCCTCTTCGACCAACAGATAGGGTCACCCGTTGCTGTTATCGCGTGGGCACTTGGCATTGGAGTCTTGATACAAATCATCCAGGCCGTCGTCATTACGGTCGCCCGCATCGAACCCGTGATCGTGACCCTGAGTGCATTCCTGGCATTGTCCGGGATCAACCTGGTTATTCTGGCACAGCCTGGCGGACAAGCTCCGAGGTGGCTCGCTGAATGGGGGTCCGGCAGGTCGATACTCGCCCCAATGACGATAGTTCTGATCACGGCGATATTGGGTTGGTGGGCATTCACCAGGACCCAACTGTTCACGAACCTAAGGCTCGTCGGGTCGAACCAGCGCACCGCGTTTGTCAGCGGAGTACCCGTAACAATGATCCGTGTCGTCGCTCACGGTATTTCCGGATTGCTGATTGGTGCGGGTGGCCTGGCCTACACCGGTCAGATAGCGTCGGGAAACCCCACCCAAGGAGGCACCTACACACTCGCAGCGATCACGGCCCTGGTGCTTGGAGGTATCAGCCTTGCGGGTGGCCGCGGCGGCGTATTGGGCTCCATTCCCGGGGCCGTCGCCGTCACGCTTATCTCATTCACTCTGACCACGTTCTCACTGGGGTCATTGGCTTCATTCGTTGTGCAGCTCTCGTACGGCCTCATCCTGGTTGCAGCACTCTTGATCAGCGTGATAATCCCATCACTGTGGCGCAAGCGCCAGGAGGTAAAAGCATCATGACAACCGTCAAAGCGCAACAACGCACCATCCGGGTCCCGCTGCTGTCCAAGGCCTCAGGGCAAAAGAACGTCATCCTCGGGCTCATTATGCTGGCGGCTTTACTTGCCGTCGGCGCCGCCACAGTACAAGGTTTCCTCTCCGGCTCGAATGTTCGCTCCATGCTGCTGCTCGGCGCATTCCTTGGCCTGGCATCGGTTGGGCAGACTCTCTGCGCGTTGCTCGGCGGGCTTGACCTCTCCATTCCCTACTTGATTGGTTCGGCCAACATCGGAACCCTCTACATGATCAGCTCTGGCGTACCGGCAGGCATGGCGATCGTGATAACTCTTGTTCTCGGCATTGTTATCGGAACAATAAACGGACTCATAAGTCTCCATCTCCAGAATCAAGCTCTCATCGTGACGCTGGGTGTTGGATTCGCCACGGTGGGGGCAACACAGGTTCTCACCAGCGCAGGCGCATCGAATGCCGGGGGCACGAGCGGAGTGGTACCTGATTGGCTCGCCAACATTTCCTCACTGAGCGGAGAAACATTGGGGCTCCCTGTACCTCCCGTCATCCTCATTTGGCTTGTTCTCGCCGCTGCCCTGATCTTCATCATGCGTTCCACATGGTTTGGTCGGAGCACCTACGCCTTGGGGGGAAACCGCTCGGCCGCAAGGCTCATGCTCATCTCCGAACCGCGCAGGTGGGTCACTGTCTACGCGCTCAGCGGCCTCTTCTCAGGAGCCACAGGAATACTCCTGCTCGGCTTCACTGGTGGAGCGTTCGTGCGGGTGGGCGATCCCTACCTGTTCCTCACCGTGGCCGCAGTTGCCGTGGGCGGAACCTCCTTGCTTGGCGGCAGGGGCGGATATGGCAGCACTCTCGTCGGCGTGCTCGTCCTGATCGCCTTGACCTCGCTCCTGGTGGGCTACGGCCTGAACAACAACGCGCAACAATTTGTACTCGGCCTACTGATCGTGCCCCTCGTCGGCTTCTACGCGCGCAATCCCCACATCAGACAGCAAATCTAACGCCCGACATCCAACTCAACTTTCTGCCCCGGGGAACTCCGGCAGTGGCGCCGCTCCCCGGGATCGACTGAATACATGAAGGACCGACATGACTAACCAGTACGAAGCAGACGAACACAGCGAACTATGGAATGACGGAATTAAGGTACGCCGGGAGGTTCTCGGGGATTCATACGTCACTGGTTCCCTCGAGCGCACAGCCGGAACCGAAAGTGAAGCCCTTCAGACCCACATCACCGAAACAGTATGGGGTGCCGTGTGGACGCGACCTGGCCTTGACCGTCGAAGCCGAAGCCTCCTCAATATCGGCATGCTGGTCGCTCTCAACCAGCACCACGAACTTTCTGTCCATGTCCGGGGTGGCCTGCGGAACGGTCTCAAACCAAGCGAGATCGTAGAGTCCATCGTCCAGGCCACCGCCTATTGCGGCGCACCTGCGGGGCTCGCAGCGATGCGCGTCGTCCAGGAAACGCTCAATGAAGTTGCCCGCTCCGCCAGCGCCGACGAAGTCACAGGCGCCGATGCTGACGCCGACGAGATCAAGGCTATCTAGGCCCCCACGATGACATAATCGCCGGCGTTCGAAAGTGCGCTCAAGCCCGGCTGGGAACCCCCGCCGGGCTTTTGCGTGCCCCTTTTGCGCGATTCATGACGATGCGGCTCATACAACCCACCCTCGACCTTAAAAGGTCGGTCGTCACGACACCTGTTATTTGGGTGTCGCGACGACCGACGGGAACCGCTGATTGCTGCGGGCTGGGCATATGCTGCGCTGCACAGATGAGAACCACGTGTTCTCAGCTTTATATGCCGCTCGCTAATAGGCCTTCTGTAAGAGCTCTCTTACATCATCGGCTGATACCGGCCGCGGTGCTTGACGAATGACGGCTTCCGCCTCGCCCATCGTCGCGCGAACAACGTTCTCCAACGCCTCCGGGCTCAGACCAAATTCACGGATTTGCCGCGGTACTCCCAGCTTGTCGAAGAGTAGCTCCAGCTCCTCAGGAGCCGGCATCGCGTTCGTTGCTCCTCTTGCCGCCGCCATGGCGGTGGCCATAATGGCCTGTTGGCTTGCGGTCGCTTCAGCGTAGAACCGCATAACGTGCGGCAGCGTGATGCAGGACGTTACGCCGTGAGGAACGCCAGCCGCACCCAACTGGTGGCCTATAGCATGGGATAACCCCACTGGTACGTTGTGAACTCCGACCAGTGACATCCAGGCCGCCTGCTGGCAGCGCAGAGCCGCTTCGTAGTCATGAGGGTCAGACGCCGTCAGGGGAAGATCCTCGGCCAGGGTGCGGAGGGCCGCAGTGCACAGCGCGGTGGTGAACGGGTGCGCATTCGTGGCATAAGCAATTTCGACCGCATGATCGATGGCCCTGACACCGGTTGTGATCCACAATTTCCTGGGAGTTAAGGCACACAGCTCCGGATCCAGCACAACAATCCTGGGCGTAAGGGCGAGGTACCTGGTCAGTTCCTTGGTGTTGGTCGTGTCGTCGACGAAGGCGGCAACGCCATTCCACTCTGCCGCCGATAAGGTTGTCGGCACGGCGATGACAGGAAGCGGGGTACCTTGCAGCTCGGGCAGCCCGTGGGAAATGCTGTAGCGCAGGAAGTCCTGCTCCGAATGAATACCCTCCCCCACTCCCAGGGCGGTGAGCTTTGCCGCGTCAACGGCGGAGCCTCCGCCTACGCCTATTACGACGTCGGCATGTGCGTTCTGAGCGATCTCCACAAGCTCAGCTAGTCGCTTGACTGGGTTATGGGCCTCGACCCGGCCGTATACCGCGACGGCTCTGTCTCCCAGCGCGCTGACGAGATCCTCGAATTGTTGGGTGGCGCTGATTGACTTGCCTGCTACGAGAAGAGCACGTTTAAGTCCTCGCCGCTCCAGTTCGGCGGGAATTTGTTGGATAGCACCACCGCCCTCGATGACTCGTTCGATACGCGGCATGTCGAAGACACGTGGTTGACTCATTCTTTCCTCCAATAGGGAATGGCACGCCCCGTTCCCGAGGCGTGCCAACTCCTGTTATCTAGTTCTGACCCCGTATGGGGACTTCGCGAGGTAACCCCGCGGCAGGCCTCTCACCTGCATCAGCTACCGCCTGCTTCCGGCTGACTCAGCAGCCTTCGATGCAGCTTCGGACTCCGGCACTGCCGGGATGGCCGAGCCTTGGCTGTCTGCCGCCTCAGCAGCACGGCTGGCGAGTGGAGTCGCCGGTCCCGAAACGGAAGCGTCGCCTGATTCCAGCTCGTTCAGGTAGCTCACAGCGTTCGCCCCTGCGACTCGACCAAAGGTCATGGAGCGAATTGACGACGTCGCCGGCGGGTACTCGTGGTAGAACAATCCCGTGATTTCGCCCGCTGCGTAGAGGCCTGGGATCGGCACTCCCCCGCCGGAGATGACCCTCGCCTCGGTGTCTGTCTTGAGCCCACCAAAGGTGAACGTGATCCTCGCCTCAAGCGGGTATCCGTAGTATGGCCCGGATTCGATCCGATTCGCCCAGTTGGACTTTGGCGGGACGAGTCCTTGGGTGCTCAACCCGTCAAGGATTTCTGGTTGGAATGGTCCGCCGGCGGTGGCGGCGTTGAATTCCTGAACGGTGGCTTCGAGTGCTTCCGGGCTGAGACCCAGCTTGCGCGCCAGTTCAGCCAGCGTCGCGCCCTCCTCAGGCTCCATATCGGTGGTCTCGTAGACCCAGCCTGGACGCATGCGTTCCATGACTGGCTTATCAGTGATGAAGTAGGCCTTCTGGTTCTGGTTTTTCCAGACTTCGTATGCCAGCAGTTCGAAGTGGGCAAACAGGTAGTCTTCGCCCTCGTCGAAGAAGCGCTTACCCTGTTGGTTGACACAGATGCCGTAGTTGTGGCCCCAAATGACTGAGTCCGGTCGGCTGGTGCGCGAGTCGACTACCTCCGAGTGGAACATGTCGAACTGGCCAGCTGTGTCGGCCCCAATGTCCATGGCCATGCGGATACCGGCACCCTTGTTGCGGTGCAGCCCTGGAACGATTGGCTTAATGTCGACGGCGTTGTTGCCAAGGTACTGCGTCAACATTTCGGGGTTGCCTTCGAATCCACCCGATGCAATGACGACGGCCTTCGAGCTGAGCGTTCGAAGGAGCCCGTCCTTACCGCGGACCACCACGCCGTTGACACGGCCTTCGTCCGAGATGCTGAGCTTTACGGCTTCGGTTTCGTAGAGGATCTCGGAATTATCAAACTTCTTGAAATGCGCGAGGAGGTTGTTGACGATTTGAAGACCGCCTCCGACCGGCCATTTGATGCTCTTGTCCGTTTCGTATTCAAGAGCAACGTCGTTTTCCCAGTGCTGATAGAGCTCGACTCCGTGGGCTTCCAGGTACTTGATGGTTCCGGGGACTTCGCGCTCAAGTGCCAGGCAGTATTCCCGGTCAGCAAGCCCCTTGGACGTTTCCTGTACTCGGTCCTTCCAGGATTCATCAAGGCGGCCGTCTTCGTAGACGCGAAGCCAAGCCATGGTCCATCGAGAACCTCCGGAACGTTCGTCTTCTGCTCCAACTTCGACCAGGGCCACTCTGCCGGACCGACCTTCGTCGGCTGCTTTTTCGCAGTAGCTCAGCGCGGCGGAGGCCCCGGCAAAACCGCTACCAATTACGACCAGATCATACTCAGACATTTCTCGTATTCTCCATCCATCATCTTTGATGTCTGTCAGCGCATCTGACAGCCTTTGTGTTGAATCTTTTTGGCAGTGAGCGCTTCCGGTGATCAGGTATCCCGGAAGTACGCCCGGTTTCTACTGTTTCTTCCAGGCAAAGGGGTCACTTGGCTTTTCGAAGAAAGCGTCAAGCTTGGTGCCAGTAAGCCACCCACCCTTGGGCTCCAGCCAGCCATCGGCGTTAGGATCACAGCTGGACCCGAGGGCCTCCTTGGCTTCGTCGTAACTTATGGGAGACACGCTGAGAACGATGGATTGAATTTTCGGCCCCTGCTGCTGAAGGATCCGGACTGCGGTCTCGATGCCAAGTTCCATCTCACCCTTGGGCGGCCAAATGTTGTAGCCAGTGTCAGCGAATTCCGGATGGTTCACCCAATAGCACGCAGCTCCTGTTTCGCCACCGATGTTAATCGGAACCACGGGACGGCCAGACTGCTGCAGTGCCTGCAAGGCGCCGGTAGCGGAGGCAGGCTGAGCGACGATGCCGTCGAGCTGGCCCGGGTGGGTCGCTAGAAACTTCTGCACCTCGGTCTTTGTCACCGGCGCTGACCACATCCCGTTTACAGAGCCTACAAGCTTAACCTCGGGGTATTCCTTCAGCGCATCCTGAACCCCGGCCTCGAAATCGATGGCATTTGTGGCTCCCGGCACACCCTGAACATCCAGGACGTTGCCCTTGCCACCGATCTTGTCGAAGACTGACTTCGCAAAGACGCTTCCAGCCTGGCGGTAGTTCGTCACGGCGCTGACGGCGTAAGGCGAATCCACATGCCCACTCCATGCAACGAAAGGTACACCCTTTTCATGAGCGTACTCAATGGACTGGTTCAGGGCGGTTTTTGCTGAGCAGCAAGCGATCAGGATGTCGGCACCTTGGTCTACGAGTTGCCGGATCTGCTGGTTTTGCACCGTGTCGTCGCCCCCCGATTGGGCGACGATCACCTCTTTGATGAGGCCAGCCTTCTGGTACCGCGGAACCACATCCTTCATCAGGTGGTCCATGGCTGTTGTCTGCCAGGAATTGCCCGCATAGGGACTTGTATAGCCAATGGTCCATGGTGCAGGTCCCTTGGGCTGCCATGATTCACCGTACGGCGTTTTTCCGGTCAACGCGTCAGCATTCTGGTAAGCGGTCTGTGCATCAGGCGGAAGGGATGACAATGCTGACTCGGAAGACGTTGAACTCCCAGAACCACCCGCCGGACCAAAGTCATTACCGCCGCCGCCACAGGCAGTGAGCGCCAAGACCGATGCCACGGCAAATGCCCACCCCGCACGCCTGGCCAGTTTCTTCCCGCTGCCGGGAGAAGAAACGCAATCGTGGTCTTCCTTGACCATTCTGAACTCCTTATAAGTTGGCTGACAGCCTTCAAACGTCAGCCGGCGACGGATACGCACTAACTCGTTTGTATGAAGAAAGAATGTATGACAATCATAACGAGCTGTTCCATGAGTATAGGTATGAGGCAGGTCACGCGCAATAGCTCTTGAGTGCAAGTGCCAGTCTTGATGATCGGATGATCGTCTGACAGTATGGCGATCTACGGCTGCGACCTTGATGTTAGGGAATGGAGTGCGATGACGATAGATCAGTTGAAGGTCCGTGTTCTGGAGACCGGGGTCATGGAAGCCGACATGGCATGGCTCCTGTTGAAGCCAGGAAGGATCATCGCGGACCGCAACAATAAGGAACGTCAGCGTGAGTGGGGCGAAATCCCAACGCATGCAGTCCTGATTGAACATCCCGAGGGTCGAATTCTTTGGGACACCGGAGTTCCCCGTGATTGGAGTTCCCGCTGGCAAGAGAGTGGCATGGACAACTTCTTCCCGGTCAAGACTGAATCTTCGAGTACATCCGGATTCCTGGACTCTTCGCTTGCTCAAGTGGGTCTCGAGGCCGCCGACATAGACCTGCTCATACTTTCCCACCTGCATCTTGACCACGCGGGCAACGCGCGACTTTTCGACAACGGCAAGACCAAGATTGTCGCCAACCGGAAGGAATTGGAGGGCGTGCGGGGAATAATGGGCTCGCACCAGGGTGGCCATCTTAAGGCGGACTTTGAAGGTCTTGAGATCGATGCCATCGAGGGCGATACGGAAATTGTTCCCGGGGTTTCTGTCATAGACACCCCTGGCCACACTTGGGGAACAATGTCTCTCCAGGTCGACCTCCCGGAGGACGGAACTAAGATTTTTACCTCGGACGCAGTCTACTTGCGGGACTCATTCGGCCCACCAGCCGTAGGTGCCGCCGTTGTGTGGAACAACCTCCTCTGGCTTGAATCAGTAGAGAAACTTCGCCGAATCCAAGAGCGGACGAACGCCGAAATGATTTTCGGACACGAGTCCGAACAGACGAGTCAGATACGCTGGGCACAGCAAGGGCACTACGAGTGATTCTCTATGACTTCCGATGCGACTATGGACACGATTTCGAAGCGGGCCTCACATCGATGTTTTCCGACGATCCCGCTTGCCCCGCCTGTTCTTCTCCAGCGAAAAGGAGACCTCCGCGCGTAGGCCTAAGTGGCCGAGTCGATCCTGGGCCATCAAAAGAGGACCGTCCCCGCAGTTGGCAACAAGTCAACGGCGGAGACCCGGACACTGTCCGCGCATGGCAACGAAGCATCGAGAAAAGGGAAAAACTCGAAGAACAGTACACCGAACTTGCTGGAGACAATCGCCCGGTGCTGGCGCACGAGGGGATCTTCGCCCGCCAACCTCTCAGAGCGGGAGACGCCATCAAATCCGCACTGAAGAACGTTCCAGAGGCCGGGTTGTCCGCTTAGCCCGGCCGAACGGCTCTCAGTGGCAGCCGCAGGAAGTGCGCAGTACCAATTGGGTGGGGAATATGCTTGTCTGCGTTTCATGTCGGGGTTTGGGAGTCAAAAGGGCTTCCAGAGCGGTCTGGGCCAAGTCTTTTACAGGTTGGGCGACTGTGCTAAGTCGGGGCCAAGTGTACTCGGATTCGGGCGAGCCGTCGAAGGCGAAGACCGCGAGGTCTTCCGGGACTCGCAGGCCGGCTTCATGGAGGGCGCAAAGCAGACCCACCGCCTGCTGGTCGGAGCTGACGAAGACCGCGGTGGGCTGCTCTGCACGGCCGATCAACTCTTGTCCGGCACGATGCCCGCCTTCGCGGGTGAACGGCGCTCTGACGATGGGGCCCGGGATGAGACCGGCGTCCTCAATGCCCTGCCGCCATCCGACTTCGCGTGCGTCGAGTTCGCCGCCGGCGTTGCCGCCCATGACCAACCCGATGTGTTTGTGGCCGTGGAATATGAGGTGTTCGACCGCCGCACGCGCCCCATCTTGGAAGGCTACTCCGACGGAGTCGGAGATGTTGTCTCCCGCGCTGTGTTTCAGCACGGTCGGACTGCCTGCCGTCGCGAGATCGGTGCTGTGATTCAGGAGCACCACCGGGATGTCCGCCTGTTCGAGGTCCATGAGGTCGGGCTCGAACAGCACGCTGCAGAGAAACAGGCCGTCCACCCTTCTGGCGGCGAAGTTCTTGATAAGGCGGCGCTCTGTGCGTAGCGAAGCCTGTGAGTCCGCCAGCAGTAGGGTGTAACCCCGCTCGGCCGCGGCGTTTTCGACGGCGCGGGCGAGCGAGGCAAAGAACGGGTTCATGGCGTCGGAGACGATCATGCCGAGCATTTCGCTTGAGCCCAGGGCGAGTGCCCTGGCGGCCGCGTTGGGCCGGTAACCAAGCGCCCTGATTGCCTGCCGCACCTTGGCCTCGTTCGCTGGGGAAACAGCCCTTGGCCCGCCATTGACCACGTAGCTGACGACGGCGGGGCTGACCCCTGCCAGCCGTGCGACGTCGTCGCGGGTGGTTGGCTTGGCTTGTGAGGTGGGGTGCGGCATGACAACCATGCTAGCGGGATTTACTTTACAGACTCGCGGAGTGCCGGGCGGGGCAGCTCTGCGGGGGCATCACCAAAGTCGGGCACTTGAAGGCGTTCGCCGCCGCGCAAGGCAGACTGGTGGGCAACGATGCCGGGAAGCGTATAGCGCGCGGCCTCCCAAGCGTTGACCGGAGGCAGCGTGCCCGTGTTGATGGCGGTGACGAAGTCGTCCACTAGGAAGTGGTGACTGCCCTCGTGGCCGTTGGGCAGGCCGCGGAATTCTGCCGGCAGTCGTCCGGTGTCGTGCACTGACGCCATGCCGGAAATAAAGGCATCACGCAAGGCAGGAGCGACATTGGCCAACATGGGGTCATCCATGTCCATGGTGGCCTGGGTCTCGAGCTGGTCACTGATGTCAGTCACGGTGTGCTTGTCCTGCCAGACGCTGACAAGGGCGAGCTGTTCCATGCTTGCCTCGGTGCCGAAGTAGCGGAACCGGGATTCGCGGATGTGGGACGGGTAACCCACACGACGCATCTCGTTGATCCGCATGGCGCCGCCGTCGTTCATTTCGAAGAGTGCGGTGGCGTTGGAGAAGTCGTTTTCGAACATGCTGACGTCTTTGTCGAAGACGCCGTCCTGACGCTGATCCTTAACGCCGACGCAGCTCACGCTCACGGCGTGGGAGCCGGTCGCTCCAAGCACTCCACCTACGGAATGGGTCGGGTAGAGCATGGGCGGGTAGCTGGCGGTGCGCTTCCAGTTTTCTCCGCCGCTGTACTGGTAGGCATCGTAGAACCCCAGGTCCATGTCGTGGACGTAATCGCCCTCCGCGTAGAAGATCCTGCCGAAGGCGCCCTCGGCGTTCTTCTTGCGGGCCAGCACGGTTGCCGGGTTGTAGTAGCTTGTCTCACCCATCATGTACGTCAACCCGGTTTCCCGAACTGTGTCAATGATTTCAGCGATCTCCGCCTCGGAGATGGCCATAGGCACGGCGGAGTAGACGTGTTTGCCGGCGCGCAGCGCCTGCACAACCAACGGTCCGTGGGTCCAGCGCTGCGTGAAGATCGCTACGGCGTCAACATCGCTTTCAAGCATTGCCTCAAAGCTGTCGAACGTCCCTGTCGCGCCGAGGATGCCGCATTGTTCCTCTGCACGTTCAGTGATGAGGTCGGTGAAGTAGATGTCAGAGATTCCGGGGTGGGCAGCGAAGAGTTTGGCAAATACGCCTGCGAACTGTCCTGCACCAACGATTCCAATTGAAGAAGTCATGGAAACAGAATGATTGAGAAATCTACGCGCGTCAACTCAAACTCGGAGATAGGTAAAAAAACCTTCACATAGGGAGATGTGCTTGCGCTTGTCTTTGCAACGCGCGTAGAGTAGCCGCCAAGTGTTACCTACCTCACAGGAGAGGGATTGACGATGACCACCGTTACCAAATATCGGGGCAAGTCCGGTCCGGCCCCCCGGCCCATGGCCGGAAAAGCTCCCAAGCAGAGCCTGGTCCGCCGCCTTGGCGACCTGAAGATCGCGCTGCTGTTCATCCTCCCGGCGTTGATCGGGCTCGTGGCCTTTTGCTTGGTCCCTACCGTCCGGGGCATCTACCTAAGTTTCACCGAGTACAGCATCCTCGGTGAGCCCGAATGGATCGGCGTCGACAACTACACGGCGATCTTCAAGGATGAGCTCTTCTGGAACGGAATGGCCGTGACCCTCCAATACGTGGGTATCAACATGGTCCTGCAGTTCGCCATCGCCTTGGGCCTGGCACTGTTGATGCACGGTGTGGCAAAGTCAACTTTTGTCCGCGGCGCGCTGCTGCTGCCGTTCTTTGTCGCCAATGTGGTCGTGGCCCTGCTCTGGTTCTGGATGCTGGACTACCAGATCGGCATCGTCAACGAGATCATCAGCTGGATGGGTCTTCCCCGCGTCGCCTTCTTCGGCAGCGAACAGTGGGCAATTCCCACTATCGCTTTGGTCAACGTATGGAAGCACATGGGCTATACCGCCCTGCTGATCTTCGCCGGCCTCCAGTCCATCCCCCATCATGTCTACGAAGTGGCTTCCCTGGACGGCGCGTCACCCACGAGGACATTCTGGAGCATCACCCTGCCGTTGCTGCGCCCGGTCCTTGCACTGGTCCTGGTAGTCAGCGTCATCGGCTCCTTCCAGGTCTTCGATACCGTCGCGATCACTACCCAGGGTGGCCCGGTCAACGCCACCCGCGTCATCCAGATGTACATCTACCAAAAGGCCTTCGCCGAATCGGACTTCGGCTACGCCTCAGCCCTGTCCGTCGTTCTCTTCGTGATCCTCGCCCTGGTGGCCTTCATCCAGATGAAGTTCCTCAAAGGCAATGAATCGGATCTGGACTAAGGAATCCCAGCCATGTCTACCCAAACCCTTACCCGCAAACCCACCAACTGGCGCCGTATCGGCGCCTGGGCACTAGTGCTCCTTGCAATCATCGCCACCATCCTCCCGTTCCTCTGGATGATTCGTACTGCGTTCTCCACCAATGGATCGCTGGCCTCCAACTCCACGAACCTGCTGCCCGCAGACTTCTCCTGGGGCGCGTTCAAGCGTGTCTTTGGAATGCAGTCCACCGAGGAAGCCCTCGCCGAAGGCGGTTCCGGCGCAGCCATCGACTTCTGGGTGTACCTGCGCAACTCGATCCTCTTTTCCACCGTGACAACAGCGTCCCAGGTCTTCTTCAGCGCCCTTGCTGCCTACGCCTTCGCCCGGCTCCGCTGGCCCGGACGTGACAAAGTCTTCGCCCTGTTCCTGGCCACCATGATGATCCCGGGCATCTTCACCGCGCTGCCCAACTTCCTCCTCGTCAAGAACTTGGGCCTGCTGAACACATTCGCCGGCCTTACGCTGCCGTTCCTGTTCATGTCCGTTTTCGCCATCTTCTTCCTGCGGCAGTTCTTCCTCAGCATGTCCCGCGAAGTGGAGGAAGCAGCAATGCTCGATGGCGCCAAGCCCTGGCGCATCTTCTTCCAGATCGTGCTTCCGAATGCAGCCGCGCCGCTTGCCACCCTCACACTGCTGACGTTTGTGGGGCAATGGAACGAGTACTTCTGGCCACTGCTGGTTGCCAACGATGAGAACTCCCGGGTCCTCACCGTGGGCCTGGGTGTCTTCAAATCACAGTCCCCGCAGGGCGCCCCGGACTGGTCCGGCCTGATGGCAGCCACCATCGTTGCCGCACTGCCGGTCATCATCCTGTTCATCGCCTTCGGCAAGAAGGTGGTCAACTCCATCGGCTTCTCCGGCATCAAATAAGCCGAAGACTCCAGCCACTTCTCTCCTCACACACCCCACCCGGGCAAGCTCAGCCCTCCTCGAAAGGTCAATCATGAAGAAATCCCTAGGCGCCGTTGCTGCCGCCGCGGCCATCGCCGTTTCCCTCTCCGCCTGCAGCGGCGGATCCACCTCCACCGAGGCCAAGGGCGAGATCAACTACTGGCTCTGGGACGCCAACCAGCTCCCCGCCTACCAGCAGTGCGCGGAAGACTTCACCAAGGCAAACCCCGATATCAAAGTCAAGATCACCCAGCGCGGCTATGGCGACTACTGGACCACCCTGACCAACGGATTCGTCGCCGGAAACGCCCCGGACGTCTTCACGAACCACCTCACCAAGTACCCCGAAATCGCTTCGAAGAAGCAGCTCCTCCCCCTCGACGACGCCGTCAAGAACGACAACATCGACATGGACATCTACAACGAGGGCCTCGCCGACCTTTGGGTGGGCCAGGACGGCAAGCGCTACGGCCTGCCCAAGGACTGGGACACAGTGGGCATGTTCTACAACACGGCCATGACCGACGCCGCCGGGCTCACCGCCGAGCAGATGGCCAACCTGGACTGGAACCCGCAGGACGGCGGCAGCTACGAAAAGGCCATCGCCCACCTCACCGTGGACAAAAACGGCAAACGCGGCGACGAAGCCGGCTTCGACAAGGACAACGTCGCCGTCTACGGCATGGGCCTCGCCGGCGCGGGCTCCGGCCAGGGCCAGGCCGAATGGAGCTACCTCACCGGCACCACCGGCTGGACCCACACCGACAAAAACCCCTGGGGCACCAAGTTCAACTACGACGACCCCAAGTTCCAGGAAACCATCAAGTGGTGGGCCGGCCTGGTCGACAAGGGCTACATGCCCAGGCTTGAAACCACCGTCGGCGCCAGCATGTCCGACATCTTCGGGGCCGGGAAGGCCGCCATCAACGTCAACGGCTCTTGGATGATCGGCCAGTACACCAGCTACAAGGGCATCAAAGCCGGCATCGCCCCGACACCCAAGGGACCCAACGGCAAGCGCGCGTCCATGTTGAACGGCCTGGCCGACTCGATCTGGGCCGGCACCAAGAACCCGGCTGCTTCCGTCAAGTGGGTCGAATACCTCGCCTCCACCAATTGCCAGGACGTCGTAGCGTCCAAGGGCGTAGTTTTCCCCGCTATCAAGAGCTCCTCCGAAAAGGCCGCCGCGGCCTTCGAGGCCAAGGGCGTCAACGTCAACGCCTTCACCACCCACGTCAAGGACGGCACGACCTTCCTCTTCACCATCACCGAAAACGCCACAAAGGTCGATGGCCTCATGGCGCCGGCAATGGACGCTGTGCTGTCGGGCAAGAAGGACGCCAGCAGCCTGAGCGAGATCAACGAAAAGGTCAACGCCCTCTTCAAGTAGGCCACTCGACGCCGGTGGGAGGGGCGGACTTTTTCTATTCCACCCCTCCGCCAGCGCGAGACGATTCCCATTACAGGACGACCATGTACACCCATGCATCAAATGAAGACCTCCTCCACGTTCGCGTCCACAACCGCAGCCAATTAGAGGAACAACTGGACAAAGCAGTGGACATCCTCGCAGCCCGGTCCCCGCTCTGCGGCCGCCAAGGGATCCTCGTTGCCAGGCACTCCCCCCGGGACTTCACGCTCCAACTCCACCCCGATATCCCGTATGGAACCATCCAGGAAAGGCAGGAATGGTGAACGCGATGGGAACGGTCCCCCATGGAAACCACGGCCAGGAATTCCTCATCCCACGGGACGAAAAGCAGATGGAAACCCCAACTCAACCCCCGGAGAACCCCCTGACCCTGGACCTGCACGCGAACAGCACGCGTCCCTTCCTGGCCGCCGGGATGGCGATCTCGATCGACCCTGAGCGTCAGGTCCTCACCCTGGCCACCCCCGACGGCGAATCCCTGGCGCGCCTTCGCCTGCTTGCCAGCATCAATACGACCGCCGGCAGTGATGAAACGCGTGTCACGGAGGTCAACGTCAACGCCCCCGATGGGAACCTCACCCAGATCGGAATCACGGCAACAAGTTCACTGTGGCATCACCACCACACCCAACTGAACGCCGGCGTCGACGCCCTGGAACTGACCACCACCGTCCAGGGCACAGGCCGCATCACCTCTATCCGCCAGCTTGGCGCCCACGTGGCCGGCTCCGGCCTGCTGCCCAGCGACCTGCTGCACAGCACCGTTTTCTCCCCCAACCCGGACCGGCCATGGCAGGTCCTCCGCCCGGCGGGGGAATCCGCAGCCTTGGGCGTAGTGGGAGACGGTGGTCAGCCCGGCGTCGGAAGATGGCTCTTCACCCCGCCCCCACTGTGCCTGGCTCTCTCCCCCAACGCCCCCGACGCCTCCCCTGCATCCCACGGGCCCTGCCTGATGATCGGTGTCGCAGCCAAGCAGCGCCCCTTCACACAACTCACCTACGACGCCCTCACCCCGGGCTTCTCCCTCCGATACGACTACGACGGACACACCTCAGTCGAAGGCCACTTCAGCACACCCACACTCCTGCTCTTCCTCGCGGATAACCCCTACGACGGACTCAATCGCTACCGCGAGCTGCTTGACGCACGAGGTCTGCTGCCCGTACGCACCCAGGGCCCGCCCTCACCAGCGTGGCTGGAACCGATGTTCTGCGGCTGGGGCGCCCAAAACGCCGACGCAATGGCCTCCGTCGGCGGTCAGCGCCCAGCAGTGGACCGGGCACGACAGGCAGACTACGACCGCTATCTCAACACGCTCGCCTCGCACGGAATCGTGCCCGGAACCATCGTCATCGACGACAAATGGCAACAGGACTACGCCACCTGCCGGCCCGACACAGAAAAATGGCCGGACATGGCCGGATGGATACGGAAACGGCAAGATGCCGGGCAGCGAGTCCTGCTCTGGTACAAGGCCTGGGACACCGAAGGCGCACCACCGGAAGCCTGCGTCCGTGACCACACCGGTCAGCCCGTCGCCATCGACCCCGAATCACCGGCCGGGCGCAAACTGATCCAGCAAGCAGCACGGTCCATGATCGCCGAGCTCGGTGCCGACGGGATCAAAATAGACTTCACCGCCTCCACCCCCGCCGGCTCCGCCCTCACCCATGCCGGGCCCTCATGGGGCATCGACCTGCTCCACGAACTGCTCGCAGTCCTCTACCAGGCCATCAAGGACATCAACCCCGACGCCCTCGTGGTCACCCACACACCAGACCCCGGCTTCCGCGACGTGACCGACATGCTCCGCCTCAACGACGTGCTCATGCTCGACCAGCCAGGCGGCCACACCGAACCACCCAACACCACCCCCGGCACCGGCGTCGTCGACACCATGACGCACCGGGCCCGCGTCGCCACCTCTGCATGCCCGGAACTGCTGATCGACACCGACGGATGGGCCCTGCCCAGCCAAGCCGCCTACCAGAGCTGGACGTCGGCGCAATCTGGACTCGGGGTTCCCAGCCTCTACTACACCGACCGCCTCGACGTACCCGACCCCAGCGAACAACCCATCCCGCCCGCGTCCCTGCACGCCACAGCGCAGCACTGGGCAGCCTACCGGGCCACGCTAAGCGTCGAGGCTGAATAACGTACGAAAAAAGCGGGGGTGTGCAGCGTCGGATGGCGGGAGGCTGCACACCCGCCGCGAAACACAGCAGCTTGGGCTTCGCTCGAAGCATCTCAGTACTCTCTGCACCAAGGAGTCAGTACCACCCTGGCTTTGTTGCGGCATTACGTACCTGCTGACCTCCTGAGTTGACCCTTTCCGGCCGGTTCATTCCTGCCTTCAAACTTCCCTGACCCGTGCGCCGGCCCACTTCTTCCAGCGGCAGGCAGAAAGGCACCGATGACTTATTCGGCTGCAACCAACCGCTATGAATCCATGCCCTACCGCCGCGTCGGACGCAGCGGCCTGAAACTTCCCGCCATCTCCCTGGGCCTGTGGCACAACTTCGGCGACGACAAGCGCTTCGACGAACAGCGCGCCATCCTCCGCCGCGCCTTCGACCTCGGCGTCACCCACTTCGACCTCGCCAACAACTACGGACCCCCGGACGGCGCCGCCGAAACCAACTTCGGCCGCCACCTGCAGGACGACTTCAAGCCCTACCGGGACGAACTGGTCATCTCCACCAAGGCCGGCTACTACATGTGGCCCGGCCCCTACGGCGAGTGGGGATCCCGCAAGTACCTGATCTCCAGCCTGGACCAGTCACTGGAGCGCATGGGCCTGGACTACGTGGACATCTTCTACAGCCACCGTCCCGACCCCGAGACGCCCTTGGAAGAAACCATGGGCGCATTGGACTACGCAGTCCGCTCCGGCAAGGCGCTATACGCAGGCATCTCCTCCTACACCCCGGAACAGACCCTCGAAGCCGCCCGCATCCTGAAGGAACTCGGAACACCGCTGCTCATCCACCAGCCCAGCTACTCCATGCTGAACCGCTGGACCGAGAACGGTGCACCCAACCTACACGAGGCGCTGGAAGAGGTGGGCGCCGGTTCCATCGCGTTCTCCCCCCTGGCACAGGGCATGCTGACGGACCGCTACCTTGTCGGCATCCCGGCCGATTCGCGGGCGGCCAAACAACGGTTCCTGTCTAAATCTGCCCTGACCGAGGACAAACTGGACCGTGTCCGCGCGCTCAACAGGATCGCCGCTGGCCGCGGGCAATCACTGGCGCAGATGGCCATCGCCTGGATCCTCCGCGACCAGCCCAAGGGGTCGCCCGTCACCTCCGCCCTCGTGGGTGCATCCAGCGTCAAGCAACTGGAAGACACGCTATGCGCCATAAAAAACCTCGCATTTACCGACGCAGAACTCGCGGCCATCGACGAATTCGCAGCCGAATCAGACATCACCCAAGCCAATCAACAAGTCAACGTCCTCTCCAAATAACGACCCCCTACCTACTGCGGCAGCGGGAGTCGTCTTCCCCCAGCGCGCAGTCTTACCCGTTCACTCCCACTCAGAAGGACAGCATTCAATGGAACCCCTCCACCTCCGTTCCGCCGGCACCAGCCTGGTGATCAGCTTCGACAGCGGAGAGGCCGAAGTCATCCACTGGGGCGCGGACCTCGGCAGTACGCTGCCAAACCTCGCCATCCTCACGGCGGCCATCCCGCCGTCGTCCGCCGACACCACCGTGCCCGCCGGCCTCCTGCCGCAGGCATCCTCCAGCTGGCGCGGCCGCCCCGCCCTCCGCGGTCACCGCATCTCCGACGGCGTCCCCGGGCTCGACTTCTCGGCCCACCTCCGCATCGTGAGCGCCAGTGCCGAGGGGACCTCCGCGGTGATCGTGCAGTCCGATCCCGACGCCGGCCTCACCGTATCCACCGCCATGGCGCTGCACGACGGCGGCCTGCTGGAACTCCGGCACACCGTCACCAACGACGGCAGCACGCCTTACCAGCTCGACGAACTGGCGACCGTCCTGCCGGTGGCGCCGGACGCCGTCGAACTCCTTGACCTGACCGGGCGCTGGTGCCGGGAACGCCACCCGCAGCGCCGCCCCATCCAGCAGGGCACGTGGGTCCGTACCGGCCGACACGGCCGAACCGGTCACGACTCCTCGCTGCTCTTCGCAGCCGGCACCGCCGGATTCGGCAACCGCCACGGAAAGGTCTGGGCCACCCACCTGGCCTGGAGCGGCAACCACGAACAGTTCGCGGACAGCATCGGCGACGGCCGCACCATGATCGGCGGCTCGGAGCTCCTCGGCCCCGCCGAAGTCACCCTCGCACCCGGTGCCAGCTACACCACGCCGGCGCTCTTCGCCGCGTACTCGGACCGCGGCCTGGACGGCATCAGCGAGGCGTTCTACAGCTGGTTCCGGTCCCGCCCCCACCACGTGCTGCCCGCCATGTCCAGTGGAGCCCCGGCCGGCAAGCCCCGTCCCGTGGTGCTCAACACCTGGGAAGCGGTCTACTTCGACCACAACCTGTCCACCCTGATCGAACTGGCCGATTCCGCTGCGGACCTTGGCGTGGAACGATTTGTGCTCGACGACGGGTGGTTCCGTGGGCGGCGCGGCGACCATGCCGGTCTGGGTGACTGGTACGTCGACGAATCACTTTGGCCGGACGGGCTGACACCGCTGATCGATGCCGTCACCTCCCGCGGAATGGAATTCGGGCTCTGGGTGGAAGCCGAAATGGTGAACCTCGACTCGGATATTGCCCGGGCACACCCGGAGTGGATTGTTGGTCCTTCGGTCCAGAGCTACAAGGACGGCGGCCGCCTGCCCATCGAATGGCGGAACCAGCACGTCATCGACCTCGTCAACCCGGACGCGTGGCAGTACATTTTCGATCGCGTCGACGCCCTGCTGCGCGAGAACAACATCAGCTACCTCAAGTGGGACCAGAACAGAGACCACCTGGAGCACGGGCACGCCGGCCGCTCCTCGGTCCACGAACAGACCCTGGCTGCTTACCGGCTCTTTGACGAGCTCAAGAAGGCCCACCCAGGCGTCGAGATTGAGAGCTGCTCCTCCGGCGGGGCCCGTGTGGACCTGGGCATCCTGGAACGCACGGACCGCATCTGGGCCTCGGACTGCAACGATGCCCTGGAACGGCAGACCATCCAGCGTTGGACCGGGCTGGTGGTCCCGCCCGAACTCGTGGGCGCGCACGTCGGCCCCACCACCGCGCACACCACGGCCCGCACACACGACGTGTCGTTCCGGGCCATCACGGCCCTGTTTGGCCACTTCGGCATGGAATGGGACGTCCGCGGGGTCCAGGGCGCCGAGCGTGAGGAAGTCAAACGCTTCATCGGCCTCTACAAGCAACACCGCGGCCTGATCCATAGTGGCCGGATGATCCGCGCCGACGTCGCTGATGACTCGCTTATGCTCCACGGCGTGGTGGCCGACGGCGGTGCAGACATGGGCGAAGGTTCGACGGCGGCGCTGTTTGCCTTGGTCAGAACCCGCACCGCGTTCGCTGAACAGCCCGGACGGATTTCCATTCCCGGTCTGGAGCCGGACCGGGTGTACCGTGTGGAAGCCGTCTTCCCGGCTCCGGGTGACGCCGATTATTCGCACACGTTCGCCCAGGTCAAGCCCCCGGCCTGGCTGACGGACTGCGCCGTTGCGGGCGGCCGTTTCCTGGCCGAGGTGGGACTGCCCATGCCCGTCCTCAACCCTGAACACGCAGTGCTGTTGAAATTCACCGCACTGTAAATAGCGCACAGGGGCGGCCCCGCCGTTTCCACCGCTCTTGGCGGGCGCGGAAACGGCGGAGCAGTCCCCGTCGTTTCGGTTCAGTCTTGCGAAGTGCGATCAGCGCGCAACGTCCACACCGAAGGTCCTGAATCGGTTGAAGGGAAGATAGCGCCCTCCGCGATGAATCGAAGGATTCCGAAGCGGTCCTCCCATACACCGGTAACCGGGCAATGCGACCCGGTTGAGCAACGGCTATTGGATGGCTTTTTTGTGTGCTGTCTCTTGCCGGTGACGTTGCTGATTCTCTTCATGACTGTTTCCTAGTGCTGAGGTACGGGCTTGTTATCGAAGACGAACATATGCCCTGGGTAGTGGGTTATCAGTGTGTGCATTCCCAGCCTCGGCAACACGAGTTGGGGAGTGACACCACATGCCCAGAACATCGGGACTTCGCCGTCGGGAATTTCGGGCGTGGGACCAAAATCGGGCGCCAAAAGGTCCGTGATCCCGAGGCCGGATGGGTCACCAATGTGGATTGGTGACCCATGACCGGTGGGATAGCGGGCGGTGAGTTGCACGATCCCGGCCACTTGGCCGGCAGGGAACGATCGCATGCTTACAGCCAAAGGTCCGTGAATCTTTCCCGCCGATACAGTCTGCCGGTTCGTTATGTAGACAGGGGGTGCCGGGCTGGCGTGCCGGCGAACGGTGTATCCGGCATCGGCTATAGGGCCTTCGAAGGTATGTGAACATCCCAGCAGGAATCCCACCATGTCCCCGGTCCAGTACTTCGAAACTTCAACCGGCTCCTCGACAAGTTCTCCGCTTTTCCATACCCGGTAGCGTGGTAGGTCCGTGCGCACATCCGCTGTTCCACTGTCCAAGTTGACCCAGGGGTTTCCCGGGGCGGTCACGGCGATGACCGGACATACTTGAGGATTACGGACACAGAAGAGGAGAAAATCGAAGGCATGGGCTTCAGGCACGGCCACAAAGTTTGCCTGCTGGTAACCCCTGAGCATTCCTGCCGTAGGTCCTGTCCAGTTTGCAGCCCTGATCTCGTCTCGAAGTTGGGCCGGGGACGTGATCATCTTAGAGGTCGTCCTTGGACGTCTCGCGGATCCAGATCAGGGTGATAAGGGCGACGGCGCATGCGCCGATCAGGATAAATCCTGGTGCAAGGAGATTGCCCGTTGACGCGATCAAGGAGGTTGCCAGGAGCGGGGTGAGTCCGCCGCCGAGAATCGTTCCGATGTTGAAGCTAAGGGAGATACCGGTGTAGCGGACCTGGGTGGGGAATTGCTCCGTGTAGGTTGGATAGCCAACGGATTGCACGATCGGCATCGGAAGGGCAAGAACGACCATTGCGGCGATTGCCAAGGGTACATTCCCTGAACCCATGATCAGCATCATCGGTACAACGAGAATCAGATATCCAAAGAAACCGATAGCGAGGACTTTCCGACGACCGATGCGGTCAGAGAGACCACCCCAGAACGGCATCATGACCGCGACTGCTATTCCGATGCAGGCCATCGTCCAGTACACCGTGGTTCGGTCCAGCTTCAGGTACTGCGTCATGTAGATGTTCATGAAGATGAACCCGACCCAGTAGCCCACGTTCTGGCCAAACGAAACCAGTATGACGCGAAGTACGTTCTTCCAGTGTTTGGTGACCACTGTCTTGAGGGGAGATTTGGGCAGTTCGTTCTTTTCCTGCAACTGCTCGAATGCATGTGCCTCGGTGATCTTGCGGCGGATCACAACTGAAAGGATCACCAGGGGTATGGACATCAGGAAGGGAATGCGCCAACCGAACTCGCTCATTTGTTCGTTACCCAGTAAACCGGAGCAGATTCCTGCCACGGTCGCCGCAGCGGCACCCCCAATTGCGACACCCATGGGTGTGAAGCCACCCCAGAAGCCGCGTCGGCCGTTAGGAGCAGACTCCGCAACATAGGTCGCAGCGCCGGTAACTTCACCACCAGCGAAGAAGCCTTGGAACAAGCGGATGATGAGGAGCAATACGGGCGCCCACAAACCCGCCGTTTCGTGCGTGGGCAACAGGCCGGTCGCGGCCGTCGCCGACCCCATCCCGATCACGGTGATCAGAAGCACGATACGGCGGCCGAATAGGTCCCCGAGCCGGCCGAGGATGATGCCTCCCAACGGCCGGATAACAAAGGCGCTGCCGAAGACTGCCAAGGTAGAGAGCAACGCTGTTGCCGGATCCTCGCTTGGGAAGAACAAGGGACTGATGATTACGGCAAGGTAACCGTAAACGCCAAATTCGTAGTACTCGATAGCCGTTCCAACCATTGCGGCAATGGCTGCCCGCCGTGGTGTCGAATGGGTCTTGGGGGCTGTCATGCTTGTATGTGTACTCATGGAAACCTCAAAGGGGTTGAGGCAGCTGAACGCTGCGAAAAATGAGTGCGGATGGGAAGCCGCCGCCAAGGCGGGATTTCATTGGCGTGAACAACGCCTAGCGGCGGCTTTCCCTGTTGTTGTTTCGTTGGGATTTTCCGGGATCTTAGGCCGGGATGAGGGCCAACTTGCTGCCCGGTCTTGCTTGCGCGATGACGCCGAGATCGGCTTCAGTCACGACACCTATGACGGGATAACCGCCAGTCACTGGACGGTCAGCCATGAACACGATGGGCTCACCGGAAGGTGGTATCTGTATGGAACCCAACGCAGTACCTTCGCTCGGAAGAGATCCGAGCTGGGTAAGGATTCGATGACCTGTCAGGCGGGTGCCCACCCGGTTCGTCTCTGACGACACGGTCCACGGCGAGCTAACCAGAGTCTTCTTGTCCTCTGCAGTGAACAGTTCGTCACGCGGGCCCCAACGGAAACGGATCCTTGCGGTTCCAATGGGGACTCGGCTGAATACCGAATCTGTGTCCCAGGTCGGGGTCTCCGCCGGGCCGATTCGTAGATGGGACCCATCCTGAACCACTGATGGGCCAATTCCTGAGAGCGTGTCCGTTGAACACGAACCAAGTACAGGTTCGACAACTATGCCGCCGCTTATGGCCAGGTAGCTTCGGAGGCCTACTGCTGGCGCGCCTATCTTGAGGACCGCATCAGCGGGAATCCAAAACAAATAGGGATCAGGGACACTGCGTCCGGCTACGGTCACCGGGGCCGGCGCGCCGGTGACCGATGCCCATCGACCGTGGCTGAGGCTTCCGGTAAGACCTCCCAGAGTCAGCTCCAGAGCGGGACGGTCAACACTGTTTCCGACGAGCCGATTAGCCACGGTGAAGCTTTCAAGATCCAAGGCTCCCGAGGTTGTTACGCCATAGTGGGCGTACCCCGTTCGGCCAAGATCCTGGATTGTAGTCAGCGGCCCTGCGTTGATTAGACGTAAAGATGTGTCTGCGGTCACTCGGGAGTTCTGCATGTCGACATCTGAGAGCAGTGTCACGGAGTGCCTCCCACCGATTCGAAAATGATCCTGTCACCCGCGGCAAGTTTGGCTGGGGGTTCCTCCTGTAGATCCCAAAGCTTGGTGGTGGTTCTACCGATCAGATGCCAGCCACCTGGTGTGCTGCCTGGATAGACGACGCTTTGATTCGCGGCAATAGCAACCGATCCTGCAGGAATGTCCGTCCGCGGGCTCTCCCGTCGCGGAAGATGCAGCTTCGACGACAACCCATCAATGTAGGCAAACCCCGGCGCAAACCCGAAGAAACCAACCTGATGCTGGGTTCCAGTGTGCTCCCGGACCACGTCCTCTAAAGTGAGGCCGCATTGCTGTGCAACGAATTCGAGGTCAGGACCGTCATAAACCACCTGGATCGTGACAATCCGGCCCGCCAAGTCCTGTTGAATAGCCAGCAGATCTTCTTCGAGCAGAGCTGTTAAGTCAGCTTCCACGTCGCGCAAATCCCGCGCGGAACGCGCCGATA
Organism: Paenarthrobacter sp. 10L420; assembly: GCF_056395385.1. Lineage (NCBI taxonomy): Bacteria > Bacillati > Actinomycetota > Actinomycetes > Micrococcales > Micrococcaceae > Paenarthrobacter > Paenarthrobacter sp. 10L420. The sequence goes on from NZ_JBFTJK010000019.1 coordinate 78,366, forward strand.
CAAGGACGGACGAAGACGTCGGCACGACAGCTTCCAGCCGCGACTCCCACCGCCCCCGCCTTAGAACGGCAGCCAGGGCCGCGGCAGAACCGTCACCCACATCGACGAGCAGGCTCTTGTCGCCTGCAGGATGAATCGCCTGGCGAGTCATGAGCGTGCTCCAATTCCAACAAGCTCCACACCGTGGGCCTGCAACGTCTCAGCCACACGGGCCGCGATCACCGAAGCGCCGGGGGTGTCGCTGTGAATGCAGATGGCTGCCGGTGGCTGTTCAAATTCGACAATCTCCCCCGTAATGGCCCGGACGGTGCGCTGCGAAACCATTTGCAAACACCGGTCGGCAACTTCTTCCGGGTCCGTGACGACTGCGCCGTGTTGCGACCTGTCGACCAGCAATCCCTCTGCCGTGTAGGCACGATCGGCGAAAGCCTCTGCCAGTGGGATGATGCCTGCCGCGACAGCGGCCTCCCAGGTCTCGGTCTCAGGCTGGCAAAGCACAGGTAATCCAGCTGATGCAGTGGCCACGGCTTCAATGATTGCCTTGGCGTGCTCCTCATTGCGGGCAGCCACGTTGTAGAGCGCTCCATGCGCTTTGACGTAGCTAATGGTGCTGCCGGCAATCTCCGCGAAGACCCTCAGAGCCCCGATTTGGTAGATCAGGTCATTGACTAAGTCGACACGGGAAATTCCCATAAAGCGCCGACCGAAGCCGACCAGGTCGCGGTAGGACACCTGGGCACCGATTGAGACGGATCGTTCGACTGCTTTAGAGCAGACGCTTCTAATAGTGCTGGGGTCCCCAGCATGAAACCCGCACGCAACGTTCGCTGCCGTGACGTGCTCCAAGATCCCGTCATCGTCTCCAAAGCTCCACGCGCCGAACCCTTCAGCTACATCGCTATTGAGCGCAATCTGAATCATGATTCAGCCCAGCCTCGGGGTGAGCCAGTTTTGGAAGCGGTTGCCGTGGGTGACGGGGTCGATGAGGAGGAGTTTGGTGCCTGGTTCGTTGCCGGGTTCGGTGCGGGTGTGGATGAACCAGGGGCCGTCTTCGGTGAGGGTTTGTTTCAGGGCGAGGGACAGTTC
>NZ_JBFTJK010000020.1:0-71230 GCF_056395385.1 Paenarthrobacter sp. 10L420
TTGTTCTGCGAGGGCCTGGGCCCGTTCCGCTGGGTTGCCCTGTCGGGGGATCCGGAAGATATCGCCGTGACGGACAAGGCCATCAAGGAGCTCTTCCCGGAGAACACGCACCTGCACAAGTGGCTGGACGCCGCGGCGGAGCGGGTGGAATTCGAGGGCCTGCCGGCCCGTATTTGCTGGCTCGGGTACGGCGAACGCGCCAAGGCCGGGCTGTTGTTCAACCAGCTGGTGAAGGAGGGCAAGGTCAAGGCCCCGATCGTGATCGGCCGTGATCACCTGGACTCGGGTTCGGTTGCGTCCCCGTACCGGGAGACCGAGGCCATGGCCGACGGCTCCGACGCTATTGCTGACTGGCCGTTGCTGAACGCCCTGCTGAACACCTCCTCGGGCGCTACCTGGGTGTCGATCCATCACGGCGGCGGTGTCGGTATCGGCCGGTCCCTGCACGCCGGGCAGGTCTCCGTGGCTGATGGCACTGACCTCGCAGCCGAGAAGCTCGAACGGCTCCTGACCAACGACCCCGGCATGGGCGTCATCCGCCACGTCGACGCCGGCTACGACCGCGCCGTCGAAGTCGCCAACGAACGCGGCGTCCGCATCCCCATGAATGAAGGCAAGTAGGCAAGAACCACAAAAGGAATGGCAGGTGGTCCACGGACTACCTGCCATTCCCCTGTCGAACGACTGAACCGTCTAAAAGTCCAGCAGTTCCTCAGGACTTAGTGGGCCGGGACAGATTCCTTGGCTGCTGCCTTCGGGTCCATGAGCTTCTTGTTAGGCAACGCGAAGCTGATGAGGAAGGCGACGAGCATCAGGCCAGCTGCCGTGAGCATCACAGTGTCAATTGACTGCGCGAAGCCCTCGGTGATGGGCCTGGTGAGGGTGCTGTTGGCTGCGTGAAGCCAGCTGGTGTCGTTCAGGGAATCGTTGTTGGCGCCATTCTTGAAGAAATCGAAGAGCTTGGCATTCGCGGGATCTGCCGCCACGGCCGGATCCTTCATCACCGCTTGGTAGTCCGGGCTGGAAGCAGCGGTCTTCATGCCATCGGCGATCTTGTCCGCGGCCAGGCTGAACAGCATGGAGATGAACACAGCCGTGCCCACAGCTCCACCCATGGAACGGAAGAATGCCGCCGTGGAGGTTCCGACGCCCATGTCCTTCGGGGGCACCGATACCTGCATGGCGAGTGTCAGCGGCTGCATGCAGAAGCCCAGGCCGACACCGAAGAACACGGCAATGAGTCCGGGAACCCAGAGACCCGTGTCCACGCCGAGCACCAGGCCCATGACGAGTGCGGCTCCAGTCAGGGTTGCCGTACCCAGGATGGGGAAGATCCGGTAAACGCCCGACGAGGAGATGGTGCGCCCGGCGCTGATCGAACCGAACAGGATGCCCACGGTGAACGTGATCATCATGAGCCCGGCTTCGGTGGGGGTGAGCCCCTTCACCAGCTGCAAGTACATGGGGAGCATGGCGATGGCGCCGAACATGCCGATGCCGATGATGAAGTTCAGCAGGGATGACAAACCGAAGGTTGCGTTCTTAAAGAGACGCAAGGGGATCAGCGCGTAGTCCCCGGCCCGCATCTCGGCGAACAAGAAGGCCACGATGCCAACGACGCCAAGGCCGTAGCAGATCCAGGATGAACCCGATGCCCAGCCCCAGGACCGGCCTTGCTCGGCGACAAGAAGGAGCGGAACGATTGCCAGGGTGATGGCTGCCGCGCCCCAATAGTCGATCTTTTGTTTCACGTGCCGTGCAGGGAGGTGAAGGAACATAAAGACCACGGTGAGTGCGGCCAGGCCAATGGGAAGGTTGATGAAGAATACCCAGCGCCAGCCGTCGAAGCCCAGGATGGTCGATGTTCCCGCGAAGGCGCCGCCGATGACAGGGCCAAGGACGGAGGAGATGCCGAATACGGACATGAAGTAGCCCTGGTACTTGGCCCGGTCCTTCAAAGCAACGATGTCGCCGATGATGGTCAGTGCCAGCGCCAAAAGGCCACCTGCGCCAAGGCCCTGAACGCCACGGGCGATTGCAAGCTCCGTCATGGAATGGACCGACCCGGCATAGAGGGATCCGGCCAGGAAGATCAGGATGGCTGCCAAGTACAGCGGACGGCGCCCGAAGATGTCGCTGAGCTTGCCGTAGAGCGGCGTACTCACAGTAGAAGTGATGAGGTACGCGGTGGTGGCCCAGGCCTGGAGTGACAAGCCGTCGAGGTCGTTGGCGATGGTGTAGATGGACGTCGACACAATGGTCTGGTCCAGTGAGGACAGGAACATGCCGAGCATGAGTCCCACCATGACGGTGAGCGTCTGACGATGGGTCAGGACCTCGCCGGCGGCCCGGACGGGCGCAGATTTGGACATATCTTCTCCAGAGGTGGCAGAAAAGTGGATTTAAGCAGGATAGTTGCTTTCAGTAACTATCCTAATGCCTGTTTGATTCCCGGAAGAAGAATGTTTCTTGAACAACCTTCGTAAGTCGGCCAGTCCCCGGGGTCAGCGCTCCACAAGAATGCCATCCGGATCGCTGTAGATCATGACACCGGGTTGGATCCTCACACGGTCAATCACCAGCTGGACATCAACCTCACCTACGCCCGTCTTAGCGCTCTTCTTCGGGTTGCTGCCCAGCGCCTTGATGCCCAGCGGCAGGCGGGCAAGGGCTTCGCGATCCCTGACGGCTCCGTTAATAATCACGCCTGACCAGCCATTGGCCACAGCACTTTCAGCGATCATGTCTCCCATGAGGGCAGTCCTCAATGATCCCTGTCCATCAACCACCAGAACGGCTCCTTCGCCGGGCGTCCCAAGGACGGTCTTCACCAGCGCGTTGTCCTCGAAGCACCTGATGGTGCGTACCTGTCCGCTGAAGTGCGTGTGACCGCCCAGGTTCTGGAACTGGACTGCAACCGACTCCAATTCCTCGCCTCGATCGTCATAGAGATCAGCCGTATTAATCTGCTCGCTCATGTCCTTCTCCTCCATACGTTTGAGGCCACACTAACGCGTGCGCCACGTGAGCGGCACGGGCACGTCGTGGGCTATGTGGATAACTGAGGTGAACTTCGGTTCCATGCCCTTCACCCGCGCTAATCTGAATCCAGACGTTCAATCTAGGGGGAACCTGCCATGAGCCTGTCCGACCTGCCCGGTCCTGTACCGGACCCCGCCATAGTCCGGGGCGGCACGGCCACAGCTCTCGCCGAACCAGTGGACCGGGTCCGCACCCTGTGGATTACTGGCGTCGTGCTCATCAACGTGGGCATCAATGCCGCATTCTTCGGCCCCATCCAGGTGCTCCTTGGGCAGCAGGCGGCGCACTTTGACGAAGCCCAAAAAGAAGCGATCCTCGCTCTGGTCACGGGCTGCGGCGCAGCCGTCTCCTTGGTGGCCAACCCCTTGTTCGGCGCTTTCAGTGACAGGACTGTGTCCCGCTTCGGACGCCGCGTTCCGTGGGTCCTCGTGGGAGCGATCCTAGGGGCAGTGGCACTCGTAGGACTGGCGGGAGCGCCGAACGTCGCAGTCATGACGGTGCTGTGGTGCTTGGTGCAGACCGGGTGCAACGGCGCTTACGCTGCCATCACGGCAGCGATTCCAGACCGCGTTCCAGTGCCCCAACGCGGCACTGTCGGTGGTTTGGCAGCCATGGGACAAACAGTTGGCATCCTGGCAGGCGCGGTGATTGCCGCCGTCGTGGCTGGAAACTTTGCCGCAGGCTACCTGGTGTGTGCAGCGGCGCTGCTGGCCGGCGTCGTGCTTTATCTGTTCAAGAATGACGACCAGCCGCTTCCAGCCCAGGCGCGTCCACCGTTCAGTCTTGTGCGTTTTTTCCAAGGCTTCTGGGTCTCCCCGAAACGCTACCCGGATTTCGCCTGGGCATGGCTCACGCGCTTGCTGGTGAATATTGGCAACCACATGGTCACGCTCTATCTGCTGTTCTTCCTCAGCGATGCCGTGCACGTGAAGGAAACCGAGGGCATCGAACCTGCATTCGGAGTGCTTATCCTGACCGGTCTGTATGCGGTCATGGTGATTATCACCAGCGTGATCGGGGGAACATTGAGCGACCGGATGGGCAAGCGGAAGCCTTTGGTGATCGCGTCGTCCGTGATCATCGCTATAGCGTCATTGATCCTCGGGTTTGCACCGACGTGGGCCGGCGCCATTACGGGCGCCATTGTCCTGGGCATCGGTTTTGGTGCCTATCTGGCCGTTGATTTCGCACTGATCACTCAGGTCGTGCCAACGGCGCTGGACCGTGGCAGGGACCTGGGTGTGATCAATGTGGCGAACTCGCTGCCGCAGGTGGTTGCCCCGCTGATTGCTTTCCCGTTTGTCACGTACTGGGGCGGCTACGTCTCGCTGTACGTAGCCGCCGCAGTCATCGGATTGCTGGGCGCCGTGTTCGTGGTGAAGATTAAGAGCGTTGTCTAGAAGACGGCGGTGAAGTTGCCCCAGCCCCAACCGACGACGGAGGACCCACTCCATCCACCCGCGCCGTTTCCGTAGTACATGTGCATTCGACCGGAATAGTCGATCCCATAAACATCCTGATGACCGTCTGCGTTGAAATCGCCGGCCGCTCCAACTCTGGCCATCACCTGCCACCCAACCCCTATGACCTGGCGTTGATCGATGGTGGAGCCATCGACTTGGTAGCTATAGAGCAGCCCGGAGGGAGTTCGGCCCATCAAGTCCTCGACGCCGTCGCCGTTGAAGTCGCCGGCTGGGAAGACCGTGTTGAACATGTTCCAACCAGTTCCGATCGGGTATCCACCGTAGGTCAGGCCACCACCGCTGTAGCTGGCGAATTGCCACAAGGTTCCGTTGGCGTCGCGGCCGTAAATGGCGCTATGGCCACCGTCGATGTTCGTACTGGTTGCTGAAAAGATGGTGTTGAAGACATTCCAGCCTGTGCCGATTTGCCGCGGTTGGAGCCATCCGCCTTGGCCGTCTCCCGGATAGAGGAAGAGGCGGCCCTCGGTATCCCGGGCCACGACATCGTTCTTGGCATCGCGGTCAAGATCGCCTGTCTTGAAGATGGACGTCATCCCAGACCATCCCTGCCCGACAGCGCGGGGCGCCTGCCACCCGCCCTGTGCTGACGTGGGATACATGCTAAGGATGCCGGACCGGTCGCGGGCCAGGAAATCCGTTGTTCCATCGCCATCGAATCCACTGGACCAGTGGGAATCCTTGATATTTTCCTTCCATTCGCTGGTCACAACCCGCAAAGTGTCCCAGCCGGACGAAACGGTGACCTCAGCCGCGACAAAGTGCTCGGAGTAGGCATGAGCCTGGTCCTGCGGAGTCGGACGATAGGTTGCACCGCTCGGTCGCTCCGCATAGGGAGGTCCGACCCAGCGGTACTTGACAATTGGGCTTGCCCCGGGCGGAATGGATACCTCGGAAAGGCTGAAGTCAGTTCGCAGAATGGAGCCAACAGCTCCTTCACCCAATACCTTGGGGCGACGAGGCTGAATAACGGGGCCTGCCGATTTCGAGACGACCATCGTGGGCAGAAATCCAGGTGAATAGACCTTCGCTCTGAAGGAAACCATCGAGCCTACGGCAAAAGAGGACAGGTAATAGTCATAGGACTTGTACTCGAGGTCCACCCCGTCAAGCATCCACTGGTAGTCAGCATGGGATACTCCGCCTTTCCACGTTCCAAGGTTGGTTCTCGCCCAAATCCCGGTTTCAGGCGGCCCCTCAATGTAGGCAGGCGTCAGGTTAACGTTTGGCTGAAGTTTTATAGCCGGGTTACTGACGGTGAACGTAGCCTGCGGAAAGTCATCCGTCACAGACGAAGCCCCGCTGTATTTTCGGGGGTCTATTGTCGCGGATGAACCGTCAGCAAAGCGAACCCTGGCCTGTCTGAGTGTGTATTTTCCGGTTGCCTCGCTTGCCTGCACGGTGCGAACTGCTGTCCCGTTAAGTTGTGGCTGGGCATCAGGAGAGAGTTTCCAGAACATGAAGCTCTCCGTTGCCCCGGATTCATCCAGCATTACAAAATCTACCGAGGTTGCAGGTCGTGCAACCGTGAAATTCAATCGGAGCTCACCACCCACGGGAACGGTTGCCGTGCTTGCTGCGCTGATGCTCAAGAACGCCGGATCCGGCGGCCATACGTAGGACTTCACGGCTGACGAACGAGCGCCTATTGGCGCTGCCTCAGCAGTTGGGGTGTGCAGAAGAAGACTCGCCAGCATGACCGTTGACACTAGTGCCAGGATACGCAGATGGCGGCCTGAGAATCGGGTCGAACAATTCGTCATGTCCAAGTCTCCTAAAGAGAAGCTGCGTTGCCAAAGGGCGGAAGAATGCGCCTAGAAGACGGCGGTGAAGCTACCCCAGCCCCAACCGACGACGGGTGAACCCTTCCACCGATAGCCGTAGATGCCGGAGTGGCGTATGCCCGAGGTATCGCCCAGATACATTGTCAGGCGGCCGGCGTTGTCGATTCCGTAGACATCGGAGTCTCCGTCCCCGTTGAAGTCGCCGGCTACGCCGATGCGTGCCAGTGATTCCCAGCCCCACCCGATGGAGCCGGCAAAACCTCCAGGCAGGCCATATTCTTCGAACCACCCGTTTCGTTGCGTGGTTCGCACTTCCAGGTTTCCCCAGAAAGGGCGGGTGAGAACAACAAGGTCCGAAGTGCCAAGGAAATGTCCGGCACCGACGACATAGTAGCTTTCCCACCCCGGCCCGATCTTGTATGGGGAGAGCCATCCACCCCGGCCGTTCCCTGGATAGAGGAACAGATTGCCCGCGTTGTCCTTTGCCAGGATGTCGTTTGTACCGTCACCGTTGAAGTCGCCGGGCGCCACAAGGTCCTTGAATCCCTGCCATCCCTGGCCGATCTGGAAGGCCTTCTTCCACCCTCCAGAACCATTTCCTTGGTAGAGGAAGAGACGTCCCTGGGGGTCCCGGGCTATGACGTCGACTGTGCCGTCGCCGTCGAAATCACCGGGAGAGACCAACAGGTCGAAGTTGTTCCAACCCCAACCGATCACTTGGGTTGCCTGCCAATTGCCGTGCCCGTCCGTGGGGTAGAGCAACAAACGGCCGGAGGAGTCACGGGCGAAGATATCAAGTGTGCCGTCGCCATTGAATCCGCGGGCGCGCGCCGCTGCTGCAACCCGCAACGGGTTGGCCGCCTGGACCGTGAGTTGCGAGTCGGCGTCGTAGACGATGGTAACGCTCGCAGCTATTACGCGTCCCAAGTCAGCTGATGTTGCGCGATACGTTAGGCCACTTGCGCCCGGAATCTCCACTCCATCCCTGGTCCAGGAGTAAGAAACGGACGGAGCTCCTCCCTCAGGTGAAACATGGGCAAACGTCTGCGAGATGTCCACCTTTAGCAAACCGCCGACGGTTGGATCGCCGCCCAGTTGGGGTGTGCCGTTGATATATACCAAGCGGGAAGGCACTCCAAGCGCCGGTACGGAACCATGTGCAGGCAGGGCCGGAGCCACAAGAAGACCCGCCACCAGGGACGCGGTCAGGATTGACAGTAAACGGCGCAGCCGTGGCGCGACGCTGGGTGAAGGAGTACAGGGCTCCAAGGGATCCTCCAAGGGAAGGGTTGGGCGAGATCCAACCGGCGGTAGTAAGGGTCATGCAGTGCTAAAGCAGGGACCCCGCCCAATCAATCCGGTCGGGGCCCCTTCCAACGAGATAAAGCCCTAGAAGACAGCGTTGAAGCCGCCCCAGCCCCAGCCAACTACAGCGGAGCCCTTCCAGCCGCCTGAGCCGTTGCCGTAGTACATGCGCATCTGACCCGAAGTGTCGATGCCCCAGACGTCGTTGGCGCCATCGCCGTCGAAGTCGCCGGCGCCGCCGAGCTTGGTGATGGCGTTCCAGCCCTGGCCGATCACACGGCTGGTGGTCCAGCCGCCATGACCATTGCCACCGTAGAAGACGAGGTTTCCGGCGCCGTCACGGGCCAGCACATCAGGCTTGTGGTCGCCGTCGAAATCACCCGGGGAGAACAGCGAAGTCATGCCGCCCCAGCCCCAGCCAATCGTCGAAGCAGCCAGGAATCCGCCTTGGCCGTTGCCCGGGTACAGCACGAGCTCACCGGAAGACTTGCGGGCAAGGAGGTCGTTGTTGCCGTCCCCACTAAAGTCGCCTGCCGCGAAGATGGTGCTGAAGATTCCCCAACCCCAACCGATCTGTTGTCTCGGGTACCAACCGCCGTGCCAGCCGGCTGGATAGAGGAAGAGCGAGCCGGCGCTGTCACGGGCGATCACGTCATTCTCGCCGTCGTTGTTGAAGTCGCCGGCAGCGAACATCGTGTTGAAGATATTCCACCCCGAGCCGACTTCATATGCCTGCTGCCACGTGCCATTTCCACCGGTGGGGAACAAGCCGAGGCGGCCCCAGGAGTCCCGGACGAACAGGCTCATCGTGTACGAATCCCAATACTCTGCGCGGTAGAAGCCAGACGTGTGGGGACGATCGATGTCTACGGGAGTCACGTAGTTGAAGTCCAAGGCATCCAAGGCCACAGCCGCAGTTCCGGACGAGGGGAGGTTGCCGGGGTTGTGGATCAAGGAACCGTCGCGCCAGTAGCCAACTTCCTGACCAGCGGCGGTTTGAATCTGCATGTACTGGGCAAGGTATGTTCCCGGCGGTGTCCCCTGTGCAAAGAAGACGTCGAACGAGTACGTCGAATCAGCGGAGCTGTACGAGCCCTGCGTCATCGTCGTGTGGAGTTTACCCGTTGCTGTATTCCGGAACAGGACGTACACGTCGGTAATCGGACCGGATGCCTGGAAGGTAACGTGTGATGTTGCCTGCCCTCCAGTGCTGATCGCGTCTGGCGTCGTGGAGACCGCTACAGGTACCGGTGCGAACGTGTCATCGGCATGGGCTGCGGGTGCCAAACCCAGACCGCCGACCAAAATAACGCTGCCCATAAATGCGGCCAGCCAACTGCGCACGCGGCGCAGAGGAGTGCTCCCCATGTTTCCCCCAAATCAGACCGGTCGCAGATGGCCAGCGCGTGTAAGTGACTTGAGAGTACATGGAGACGCGGACAGTCTGGGAATTTGCTGGCAAAAATTCAAGCAAAAGACAAGTCAAACCCAAAACGCAACCAAAATCGGCTTAGAAAACCGCCGTGAACCCGCCCCAGCCCCAGCCAACAACGCCGGCGCCTTTCCATCCTCCGATGCCGCTGCCGTAGTACATGTTCAGTTGGCCGGCGGTGTCGATGGCCCAGACGTCGTTGAAGCCATCTCCGTTGAAATCGCCGGCCCCACCAATGCGGGACATGACGTTCCAGCCTGTGCCAATGGACCGGGCGGTTGTCCATCCGCCGTTGCCGTTGCCACCGTAGAGCCGCAGGTTTCCGGTGCTGTCGCGGCCCAGGACGTCAGGGTTGCCGTCGCCGTCGAAGTCCCCGGGCGAGAAGACCTGGCTGAGGGCGTCCCACCCTTGGCCCACGGCGCCGGGGGCTTTGAAGCCGCCCGTCCCGTTGCCTGGGTACAGCACCAAGGCGCCCAAGGGAGTGCGGGCGAGGACATCGTTGTTGCCGTCGCCGGAGAAGTCGCCTGCGGCGATGATGGAATCGAAGACGTCCCAGCCCCAGCCGATTTGCTTGCGTGGAAGCCAGCCGCCAGTCCCGTTGCCCGGGTACAGGAACAAGGCCCCGTCGTGGTCCCTGGCGATGACGTCATTGAAACCGTCTCCGTCAAAGTCGCCCGCGTTGAAGACGATATCGAACACGTCCCAACCAAAGCCGATAGTCCGGGGAGTTTGCCAGTGGCCAGCGCCGTCAGTGGGGTAGAGGAGCAGGTTCGCCGCAGCATTCCGCGCGAACAGGTCCATGGAGGCCCCGGCGTCGAAACCTGCTGTGTGCGGCTTGTTCCGAATCACGGTGCGGCCGAAAACCGTAAACGGGCGGGTGGCCGTCACTGGATTACCCGCCTGGACTACTGCCCGGAAACCAACGACGGCGCCACGATCCGCTGCCTGTAGCGTGTAAGTCTTCGTCGTCGCACCGCTGATCAACGTACCGTTGCGCACCCATTCATACCTGACGCTTACGGGCCCGCCGGCTGTCCCACTGGAAACACTGCCTTCGTTGAAGACGCCGGTGAGCTTCTCGCCCACGATCAGCTTGCCCTGGAGGGTAGGAGCGGTTGCTGTGATGGGTGACGTGGGAGTCAGTGGGAGCGAGGATGCCGACACAGCCCGGTAGCCTGCCCGCGTGGCCGTGACCCGTACTGACAGCGTCTGGTCCAGGTCTGCTTCTGCAATGCGGTAAGTGTTGAGCGTGGCTCCAGGGATCGGCTGGCCATTGCGCAGCCACTGGTAGGCGAAGCCGGTGGGCGTTTGGGTCCAAGAGCCGTTGTCCGTCGTCAACACTTGGTCGTAGCGGGCTACGCCGGTGATGGTTGGCGGCTTGGTATTTGGATTGTCCACCAGCGGGAAATTGGGATTGTTGACGGCGAAGTCGACGCCGTCCAAGGCCCCCGGCCGCTGGGTTGGTGCTTCCAGCCCCTGCGAAAGGAAGAGGATGTTGCCGTCGCGGCCGTAGCGGACAACCCCCTGGCCCACGGGGAGCAGGATGTTGACGCTGAGGAGTTTGTAGCGCCCGGTTCGCTGGAAGGCGCTCCCGTCCACGGGCACTTTGGCTTGCGCACTGTAGGGCCCGGACAGCTGGCTGGTAGGTCCGTAGAGGGTGGCCTGCTCCAAGGTGTCCTCATTGACGTAGGTGAAACCTACTTCCTTCGCGGGACCGCTCAGGGTGAAGGACAAAGAGATAACACTCCCGGGACCCACCGTGGCTGGCGAAGTACGGGTGACCACTGTGGGAAGAGGCACGTTTGGTCCCGCAGCCGTAGCGCTGGGAGGCGGGACTGCAATTGCCAGCGCAGAGCACAGGAGGATGGCTAGAAGGATGTGAAAACCCGTCCGTACTGAATGCACAAAAGCTGAATGCACAAAAGCCCCTGGCCGCACAGATGAAAAAGTCGTCATGGTATCCCCCAATCCCTAGAACAAGGCGTTAAACCCGCCCCAACCCCAGCCAATGGTTTGGGCGCCGTTCCAGCCGCCGTCGCCGTCGCCGTAGTAGGCCAGCAGCTGGCCGGATCCGTCCACTGCATAGACGTCTACATTGCCGTTACCGTCGATGTCACCGGCGGCGCCAATAGCCGCCATGCCGTTCCAACCTTGCCCGATCACGGCCATGCCTGCCCAGCCGCCAGCTCCGTTGCCCTTGTACAGGCGCAGGGCACCTGAGGTGTCGCGAGCCAGGATGTCCACGTTGTGGTCGCCGTCAAAGTCGCCGGGCGTGACGATCTTGTTGACCACGTTCCAGCCGCTGCCAACAAGAGATCGGCTGAGCCAGCCGCCGTCGCCGTTTCCGGGGTAGAGGTAGAGCAGGCCGCCGGAGTCGCGGGCGAGGATGTCGTTGTTGCCGTCCCCATTGAAGTCGCCAGGGGAGACTATCGAGTTAAAGCCATTCCATCCCGAGCCTATTTGGCGGCCTGCGGAGAACCGGCCATCTCCGGTTCCTGCGTAGAGGAAGAGGTTCCCGGCCGAGTCCTTGGCGAGAATGTCGTTGTTGCCGTCCCCAGTGAAGTCGCCGGGGGAGAGGACGGTCCCGAAACCATTCCAGCCCGGACCCACGGTTCGGGCGGATTCCCAGGCGCCGCCAACGCGGGGATACAGCATGAGGGTGCCGTCTGCGCGGCGGGCAAGCAATTCGAAGGTGCCACGCCCGGTAAAGCCGTTGGCCCGGTTGGAGGCGGAGATCTCTACAGTCTCGGCGCTGCCAACTTCCATGGGGTCACAAGGATAGTTCGAGGCGACGTAAGCGGCGATGGTCTTGCCGCGGTCCTCTTCGGTGAGCCTGTAGTTCCACCACTCCGTGTGGTCGTCAGCGTGCTCGCCGTCACGGGTCCAGTAGATGTGGTAGTCGGGGCCAGCGGCCTGGCCGCAGCCCCGGTAGGAAGCAGGATCGATCTCCACGCTGAGCGTGGAGCCAACAAACGGCGCACCGTGAACCACGGGATCTGTGGGGTCCATGGTTGCCATGGCAGGTGCCGGGGCGAAAGCGACGGCGGCAATAAGCGCGGCCGCAATCCCGGCTACCGCTCGGCGCACGCCTGATGCACGGCATGATAGAGCGTTCATTGTGTCCTCCCCAGACTTATGCGCCTAATCTTACCGCGGCTGGGACTCCGCTAGAAGATTGCTGTGAAACCGCCCCAGCCATTGCCGACGACCTGGGATGTGCGCCATCCCGTCCGACCATCGCTGTAATAGATCACCAGGCGGCCCTGCTGGTCCACGCCGTAAACGTCCGGGAAGCCATCATTGTCGAAATCACCGGCAGCACCAGCGGCTTTGAGGACATTCCAGCCGACGCCGACCAGCCACGACCGCGTCCAGCCGCCCGCCCCGTTCCCGCCGTAGAAGTACAGGTAGCCGTTGCGGTCACGCGCCAACACGTCCACCTTGCCATCGCCGTTGAAATCGCCGGGCGTCAGCAGGGTGTCCATCACTTGCCAGCCCTGCCCGACGGCGGTCCTCGCCAGCCAGCCTCCGGAACCATTGCCCGGGTACAAATAGAGGGCGCCGCCGGGTTCCCTGGCCAGGATGTCGTTGTTGCCGTCCCCATTGAAGTCGCCGGGACTGACGATTGAGTCGAAAATGTTCCAGCCCTTGCCGATGGTCTGGGCCGGCTTCCAACCCCCGGTTCCGTCACCGGCATAGAGATAAAGAGTGCCTGCTGAATCCCGTGCGATCACGTCGCCCTTGCCGTCACCGTTGAAGTCTCCGGGGGAAAGGACAAGGTTGAAGACGTTCCACCCCCAGCCCACGGTGCGGGCGGCATCCCACGCGGCGCCCGTCCTCCCGTACAGCATCAACGAGCCGTCGCTTCCACGCGTCAGGAGTTCGAAGCTGCGGCCCGTGAATCCGTTGGCCCGGTTGGGTGCAGCGACGGGTCCGGTCTCGTCGCTGTGGAGGGTTTCGCCTCCGCAGGCGGTTTTGCTGGCGGTCAGGTGCACGGCCATCCGCGCGCCCGTGTCATCCTGCTGCAGGAGGTAGCTGCGCCCGGTTTCGCCCGCCACAAGGAAGCCGTCCCTTGTCCAGTAAACGGTGAAGTCCGGGCCCTTTCCGCCGCCGCAGCCATAGAAGGTGTACGGGCCGATTTCCGTTGTTAGCGTCTTTCCAACAAACGCATCGCCGATGACTACGGGGTCCGGTCCGTTGCTGGATGCGCCCGACGCCGGCAGGGGGCTCAGTGCCACCGCCGCCACAGCGGCGGTCAGCAGCGCTGCTGCCATCCGACGTCGAAAATTCCCCATAGTGGTCTTCCTCCCGCGCGTGCCAACCCAACTGAGTCGCCGTTGATGCCGTTTTGAGCGCCCAGAACGAGCTGATCTGCGACTCAGTTGTTTGTCCGTAATCTTCCTGCAGTGTATGTGTGGCACCCGCCCTTTCCCGGGAGCGGCATGGGATGCGTTCAAAGCGGGGCGCTCTCAGGAAACGGTCATTTTGCTCACGTATCATTGATGCGATCGGCCTGCCGCGGGTCTTGTGACCCAAGCCGGCCGTTTCCTTGCCAGCCTGCCAAGAGATCGCCGGAAATGCCCGAACCGTTTTCCCTGGAACCGTACTCCCTTGATCTGACGACGGGGTTGCCCCGTATGGCTGCCGCACCGACCACGCCGCGGCAGCAGCTGCGCTATGCCCGCATCCTGAAGACAGCGGCGGGCTTTGCCCAACGTCAGTTCGACACCTTGAGTTTGTCGGACGTTGCCGCCAAAGCGGACGTCCCGCTGGGCACGCTTTACCGCTACTTCCCCTCCACAGCGCACCTGATGTTGGCCGTCTACCGGCAGCAGTTGCGCGAGCTTCGCGACGGCGTGCGCCAGAGGAAGGGCAAGGGCCATGCTTTGTCAGGTCTGATGATGGAGATCTTCCACCTGAGGGTCATGCAGCCCGGCGTGGAGCACTGCCTCATCCGGCCTGCCGGGAAAGATAGCGATACCGCCCAGCTGCTGCGCGAGATTGATCTCTTGTCCGAAGAAGTTGTGGGTTCCTTGAGTAAAGAGCCCGGAAATGACGCCCCGAAGGCCAGGATTCTGTTGCATCTGGTCAGTGGTCTGGTCCAGGCCGTCCGGTGTCGTCGCTTGTCGCTCTTTGAAGCCGAAAAAGACCTCAAGAAGGCGTGCAGCCTGCTGACCGGAGAATGACGATATAGGTCTTCCGGTCTAGACCACCGGCTCTTAAGAATGCGTTTTTTCGCGTGAGCTGGATCACTTTTGAATCTGCCCAAACGTTTTACTCTCGAATCGTCTCTCTTGGTATTGAATCTTGTACCCTCCATGCTTCCCTACGCTGGAAGTACCGAAGCGGCTAGCAGCCCATACCTGCAGATGCACCTTCCGGGCCAGCCACCCTTGGTCCGAACCAGCAGTTCTGTTCCTGCCCGAATCATGCCGTGGGTCCACGGCTAGCCTGAGGAGACAAAGACGTGTCCATTGAGACAATCGCTACTGACAATGACGCCTTGGTACTGAGCGAAGAAGAGATCTTCGCAGCACACGAGGGCGGCAAGCTCACGATTTCCAGCACCGTTCCCCTGAACAACAAGCGTGACCTTTCCATCGCGTACACCCCGGGCGTCGCCCAGGTCAGCCGCGCGATCCACGCCAACCCCGAGCTCGCCCGCACCCACACCTGGGCTGAGCGCCTGGTTGTTGTTGTCAGCGACGGCACCGCCGTACTGGGCCTGGGCAACATCGGCCCCAGCGCTTCCCTCCCGGTCATGGAAGGAAAGTCTGCCCTCTTCAAGTCCTTCGGCGACCTCGACTCCATCCCGCTGGTTCTCAACACCACCAACGTGGACGAGATCATCGAGACCTTGGTCCGCCTCCGCCCGAGCTTCGGTGCAGTGAACCTTGAGGACATCTCCGCTCCACGTTGCTTCGAACTCGAAGAGCGCCTCATCGAAGCACTCGACTGCCCCGTCATGCACGACGACCAGCACGGCACCGCCGTCGTGGTTCTCGCTGCCCTGACCAACGCTGCCAAGGTGACCAAGCGCGAACTTTCGGGGCTCAAAGTCGTTGTCTCCGGCGCAGGTGCCGCCGGTATTGCGATTGCCGAGATTCTTCTGGCTGTTGGCATCAAGGACGTCATCCTGCTCGACTCCAAGGGCGTAGTCAACGCTGAGCGTGCCGATCTTGTGGCCGATCCCGGCAGCGTCAAGGCCCGCATGACTCAGCGCACCAACCCCCGCGGCATCACAGGTGGTCCGGGCGAGGGCCTGACCGGAGCCGATGTGTTCGTAGGCGTTTCCTCCTCCAAGCTGGATGAAGAACACCTGAAGCTCATGAACGATCAGTCGATCGTGTTCGCCCTGTCCAACCCGGACCCTGAAGTTCTCCCCGAGGTTGCCCAGAAGTACGCGGCCGTAGTTGCCACGGGCCGCAGCGACTTCCCGAACCAGATCAACAACGTGCTGGCCTTCCCAGGCATCTTCCGTGGCGCACTGGACGCCAAGGCCCGCCGCATCACGCCCGCAATGAAGATCGCCGCTGCACGCGCAATCGCTGAGCTGGCCGAGGAAGACCTCTCCGCTGACTACATCGTGCCGAGCCCGCTGGACGCCCGAGTGGCACCGGCAGTCACCGCGGCTGTTGCCGCAGCAGTGACCGAATAGCGGTTACGACTAACCAACCGACGACGGCGACGCCTCCCATGCTGGGGAGCGTCGCCGTCGTTGTTCGTTAAGGAGCAACGCGGGGTCACTTGTGGCCCATGTTGGCCTCCCAAAGGGGCCAGAAGTGACCCCGGGTTGCTGGCCCATAGACTTGGGGCCATGAATGCCGAACTCGTCGTGACTATCCTGTGCGGCCTGGCCATTGCGGTTGGGGTTGCCGGGACCATCATCCCTGTCCTTCCGGGAAGCATCCTCATTGGTGCGAGCCTCCTCGCGTGGGCAATTTGGGGCGGCGCCGGAACGCTCGGCTGGGTGATCTTCGCCATCGGCGTGGTGTTCGTAGTGGCCGGAATGGCTGCCAGTGCTGTGCTCACAGGGCGAAAGCTGAAACAGCACGGGATTCCCAACAGGTCCGTTGTGATTGGGATAGTTCTCGGCGTGGTGGGAATGTTCGTGATTCCGGTGGTCGGACTCGTGGTGGGGTTCGCCGTCGGGCTCCTGCTGAGCGAGGTCCAGCGGACCCGTGACTTCCGCACCGCTGTCCGTACGAGCGGCGCCGCGCTCAAGGCGACCGGCATCGGGATTCTCGTGGAGTTCGGTCTTGCTTGTGCCGCCGCGAGCACCTGGATCATTGGGGTTTGGATCAACGCCGTAAGCGCTTAAGGACCTCCGCCGAGATGGCAGCAGACCCCCATGTGCAGCCAGAACATGGGGGCGTGCTGCCATCTCGGCGAAGTGTTAGCTGAGGGTGGGTACCCGTACCTGGGCCGGGCGGAAGGAAGCACCGGCTCCTGGGAACAAGGGGACGTCGATCCGGGCGTGGGTGTGGATTTCCTGAACCGTATCCTTCGTGTGCTGTGCGATCTCGGCAAGAGTGGTGACCCACATGCCCTCAAGTCCCTTGACCCGTTCGATCAGCTGCTCCAAGGCGACGGCCCTGGACGGCCGACCGGAGATGAACGGGTGGTTGGTCAGGACGAAGCAGCTGCCCTGGGCATGGTGCGCCTGGGCGTCAAGAGTCCACATTTCCAAGGCCTTGGCCGGGCTTTCGATGACGCCGCTGCCCGTGATGCCGGGGTAGAACGCGTACTGCTCCCAGTCATCCAAGGCCCAGTCAACGGGAATCTCCACGATGTCCCGGGGGTCGTCCTCGGCCACTGACATACGGTAGGGGGCATCGCCGTCGAGCAGGCTTGAGTCGTAAAGGAAGCCTCGGTCCGCGAGCAGCGCGGGCGACTGCCAGTTCAACTCCCACCACGGAGCCCGGTAGCCCACTGGCCGAACACCGGCAACGTTGGCCAGTGCTTCCAAACCCCGGTCCAGGTAACTGGCCTCGGTTGCGGCGTCGATGGCCTGCATTGGCTCGTGAAGGTAGCCATGGTGGGCTATTTCGTGCCCACCGTCAGCGATCCTGCGCACTACATCCGGGTAGCTCTCCGCAGTAAATCCAGGGATGAAGAACGTTCCCTTGATGTCCTGGCGATCCAGGATCTGCAGGAGCCGCGGGACGGCGATTTTGGGACCATACGACTGGTGGCTCATGAGGGACATGCGCCGGGTGCTGGAGGGATCGTGGGCGATGGTGCAGGACTCGGCGTCGACGTCGAAGGTGAAGGACGCTGCGGCTTTGAAGCCCTCTGGCCAGGTGATCGGGTGGAGGGAGTCCGCGAAGGCGGGCTGGCTCATGCTGTGGTCCTTTCGGAAGCTACGGGAACTGCCGGAGCGCCCGGGGCAGCTTGAGTGACGGAGACGTGATTCGAATCAGCAAGGACAAACTTTCGGTGTGCCCGCGGCCCGAGGATTGCGTAGGCTGCGGCGCTGGTAAGTCCGCCGGCCAGCCATGAGAGATCCCAGCCGCCAAGTGCCACCGCGATGGGGCCTTGCATCACTGGTATCAGCCCGTACATGAACAGCCAGGTGCAGAAGATGCCAACCAGCAGGGAGACGATACCGGCCCAGTTGATCACAGGGAGGCGCTTGGTGCCGACCCCGTCGAAGAGCCGTTCAACCTTTCCGGGCCAGCGCTTCTCCAGCCAGAAGTAGTGCACCAACATGACGCCGCCCCATGCAGCTACCCACGCAACGAGGCCGATCAGCCAGGCGTCGAGCACCGAGGCGAAGTCCTCCTGGAAGATGAAGAACACCACGGCGAGCAGCGAGAAGACGCCGACGAACAGGTTGAGCTTGCGACGATTGATATTGATGTCCAGGGCCTGTGTGGCCACTGAGAAGGTGTAGATGTTCAGGATGTTGGTGGCAATGGGGCCGTGCAACACCATGAGGAGGACAGGAAGGGCAAGGACTCCGAAGTTCTGAACGATCAGTTTGCCGGGGTCGATCTCGCCGCTGTTGGTCGCAAGGCTCGCGCCGAGGACGCCGAGCCAAACCACGGGAATGAACTGGCCAAGGACCGAAGCCAGGTAGACCTTGCGCTTGGGAACGGAGGTGCTGACGAAGCGCGAGTAGTCCGCGGCGTACGTGAACCAGGTGATGCCCCAGCCGATGCCAATGGCGGTCATTACGGCGCTCATTGCAGCGATCCGCTCGGATCCCTCAAGGATGTGGCCAGCTGGACCGGCGTAACCCCAATCGATCTTCATGCCGATCCATGCAACGGCGGACATGACGGCCAGGATGATGATGGTGGGCGGAACAGTCCACTTTTCGAAAGCAGCGATCGCCTTGTAGCCGAACCAGGCAATGGCAACCTGGGCGGCCATGATGACGGTGGCGACGCCGATCTTCCAGACGTAGTTCTTTGCGGTGGGATCCACCCAGCCCAGCGTTCCGAAGAGAGCCATGACAAGGTCCAGAATGATCCACGTATTGACCGCGCACCACCCGATGACCAGGAGTGCCTGGATTGCGGCGGGGAGGTAGTTGCCGCGCCGGCCGAAGGCGGCCCGGGCCAGGACCATGCCTGTGGCGCCGGTCTTTTGGCCAAGGAGGACGAAGCAGCCAAACAGCAGCATGCCGATCAGGTTGCCCAGGACGAGGACAAAGACGGTGTCGGCAAAGCCGAGGCCGAGGTGGATTCCGAGTGCGCCCAGCACCCAGTTGATGGGAGCGAGGTTGGCGCCGGCCCAGATCCAGAACTGGCCTGAGACCTTGCGCGTACGGTCTGACTCGGGGATGGGCTGCAGCCAGGCTTCGCTGTCATGGGCCGGCGCCGTTGCCGGACCTGACTGCGCTGAGCCTGGCCGCGCTGAAGCAGGCTGCTGTGACGCAGGCTGCGATGACGCAGGGGAGAGGTTGTCTTGCATGAGGGAGATCCTCCGTGTGTGAAAGGGACTCCTTCAGCGTATGTGCCACACATCACAGCAACAAGATACGATGTGTCTAAAGAAACTGTATTCCACCTTACGGAGTGTCATGTCAATCCTTCTGGGCCAAGCCTTGGAACGTGAAAGCCTCAAAGCCGCCGAGCCCCGTCTCCTTAACTCAGTGGCGGATGCCCTGACCCGGCCCGTCCGTTGGGTGCACTCCAGCGAGGTTTTGGACATCGCTCCGCTCCTCAGCGGTGGCGAACTGCTCCTCAGCGGCGGCCAGGCGCTTGCCCTTGAGAGCGCCGAACGGCAAGCCCAATACGTCCGGGCGCTAGCGGCCCGTGGCATAGCTGCACTGGCACTCGAAACCGGATCGACACTGCCCGAAGTTCCCGGTCCCATGCTGGAGGCTGCCGAAGCCGCAGGCCTGCCCGTTATTGAATTGCGTCACGTTGTTCCTTTCGTTGCCGTCATGCAGGAGATCAACTCGCTCCTGGTCAGCGAGTCCGTCGAACAGCTTCAACGCGGCGATCAAACCAGCCACGCGATGGCCGCCGAACTCGCCCATGGCGGCGGACTTGACCAACTTCTGGCTGTTTTGGCAGAAAGGACAGGTTCCAGCGCGCGGTTGGTATCGCCGTCGGGCCTCACCCTGGGTTCCGCGGCGAGCTCGGCAGCAGGGTCTGCAGCGGGTCCAGCGGCCGGCTCGGATTCGCTGGCGGAGGACAGTGGGCTCATCACGGTTGATGTGCCGGTGCGTGGCGTCCTCGCCGCCCGCTTGGAGCTGCACGTGCCCGACGACGGCGATAGTGGCCTCGCGCGCGTGGCGGGAGAGCGGTCCGTGGACATCCTTGGCCTGGCCCTGTTGCAGCGGATGCCGCCAGGATTGAAGGAGTTGGCGGGCATTGAACTGATGCGTGCCATCAATTCCGGGAGCCAATCGTGGCAGCTCCAGCAGCTTGGGCCGGCGTCGGGCTTTCCCGTGAACGGCCAGGTTGCTGCGCTGGTGATCCGCTCCACCGGTGCAGGGCATCTTCGCTCGGCCCTTGATGCACTGCTGCGTATACACGTGCCGCACAGTGCCAGCTATGCGGATAATGCGGAGCTGATCGCGCTCGCTTCCCTTGGGGATGGCGCAGCAACCCGGGCAGCCCTGATGGATGCTCTCCGGGCCTTGGAGACGCCAGCCGGATCTGCGATAGCGCTTGGCCCCGTGGGCAAGGGGATCGATGAGGCTCCCTGGTCGCTGGCCGAGGCGCGACGGACGCTGGACCTGGATTTAGTGGGTGGTGGAGTGGTGGATGCTGAAGCCTTCGCCGTGGAACGCCTCGCTGAGGAACATCTCGACCCAGCCACCCGGGAAGGGTTCGTGCAGCGGCAGTTGGGTGCCGTCGTCGAGCATGACCGGCTGCGGCGATCCCAGCTTCTGCGGACGCTGACCGTCTGGCTGGACACTGGCTGCAACACAGCCCAGGCTGCGCGCGAACTGCACCTGGAACGGCAGTCCATGCACCACCGGCTGCAGCGGATCTTCGAGCTGTGCGGGGGAGACCCAAGGGGAACGGGCAGGCTCGCCGCCCTGCATTTGGCGGCGCGGCTGGCCCGTTTGCAGCTCCTTTAAACGCCAATTCGATGGTTCCCTGCACACACCGCCGTTCGCAACAGCGTCTGTGCAGGGAACCATCGAAATGGGGCGCGCAAGGCCTTACTTCAGCACAATCGTCCTGTTCCCATTCAGGATGATCCGCCCCTCGCAGTGCCAACGAACGGCGTTGCTGAGGGCCTTGCACTCCGTGTCCCGACCGGCGGCTACGAGATCGTCCGGTCCGAACGTGTGATCCACCTCAACCACCTGCTGGGAGATGATCGGGCCCTCGTCCAGCTCGCCGTTGACGTAGTGGGCGGTGGCACCCACGGTCTTCACTCCGCGGGCGTAGGCCTGGTGGTACGGCTTGGCACCCTTGAAGCTCGGCAGGAATGAGTGGTGGATGTTGATGGCGCGCCCGTCGAGCTTGCGGGCGAGATCGTCGCTGAGCACCTGCATGTACCGGGCCAGCACAATGAGTTCCACGTCCAGTTCGTCGATGATGTCCAGCAAACGTGCTTCCGCCGCAGGCTTGGTGGCAGCCGTAACGGGGACGTGGAAGAAGGGAATCCCGTGCCACTCAGCCAAGCCCTGGTGATCGGTGTGGTTGGACACGACGCCCACCACATCGATCGGAAGCTCACCGATCCGCGCACGGAACAGCAGGTCGTTCAGGCAGTGCCCAAACTTCGACACCATGATCAACACGCGACGCTTGGACCCTTGGCGTTCCAGCTGCCAGTTCATCGCGTACTTCTCGCCCACAGGGGAAAACGCAGCACGCAATGCATCCACAGTGGTCTCGTCACCGGAGGACGCGAAGTGAACCCGCATGAAGAAGTGGCCCTCGGCGCGGTCACCGTACTGCTTGTTGTCGATGATGTCGCAGCCATGCTCCAGCAGGAAGCCGGACACAGCGTGCACGATTCCGGGACCTTCAGGGCAGTCCAAGGTAAGGACGTGCTCCACGGTGGTCCCGGTGGAGGAATCGGTAGAAGATTCGGTTTGGATGGCAGTCATGGCTAGCACTCCACTACGTTGACGGCGAGTCCTCCGCGGGAGGTCTCCTTGTATTTGGATTTCATGTCGGCGCCTGTTTCGCGCATGGTCTTGATGGCCTTGTCCAGGGACACTTTGTGGCTGCCATCTCCGTGCAGGGCAAGGCGGGCAGCGTTGATCGCCTTGACGCTGGCGATGGCATTGCGTTCGATGCACGGGATCTGCACCAGTCCGCCCACGGGATCGCAGGTGAGGCCCAGGTTGTGCTCGATGCCCACCTCGGCGGCGTTCTCCACCTGCTCCGGCGTTCCGCCCAGGACTTCGCAAAGGCCTGCAGCGGCCATGGAGCAAGCGGAACCCACCTCGCCCTGGCAGCCCACTTCGGCACCTGAAATGGAGGCGTTGATCTTGAAGAGAATCCCGACGGCGGCCGCCGCGAGCAGGAACCGCACGACGCCGTCGTCGTTGGCTCCTGGAACAAACTTTGTGTAATAGTGCAGCACTGCAGGGACAATTCCCGCGGCACCATTGGTCGGTGCAGTGACGATCCTGCCGCCAGCCGCGTTCTCCTCGTTGACCGCCAACGCGAACAGGTTCACCCATTCCATGGCGAGGAGCGGGTCCGCCGAGCTGGCCCCGTTCAGGTCCGCGTCCGTTTCGGAAAGCTTCTTAAACAACGACGGCGCCCGTCGCCTGACTTTCAAACCTCCGGGGAGGATTCCCTCGGCCGAACAGCCGTTGTCCACGCATTCACGCATGACAGCCCAGATGCCCAGAAGGCGCTCCCGGAGCTCCTCCTCGGACCGCCAGACGAGTTCGTTGGCCAACATGACATCGGAAATTGACATGCCCTCGCGTGAGCAAATGGCAAGCAACTCGTCGGCAGTGGTGAACGGGTAGGGGAGGACGGTGTCATCGGCTACTACTTTGTCCGTGCCTGTGGCGTCCCCATCCACCACAAAGCCGCCACCGATCGAGTAGTAGCTGCGCTCACGCAGTACTGCGCCGGTGTGGTCAAGGGCCCGGAACGTCATGCCGTTGGGGTGTGCCGGAAGGGACTTGCGGCGGTGGAGGACCACGTCCTCGTCCCAATTGAAGTCCACCCGGTGATCGCCGCCCAAGCGCAGTTCGGCGTCGAGGGCTGCTGCTGCCACTTGGTCGTCAGCGGTTTTGGTGTCGACGGTTTCGGGTGAGTGGCCCTGCAGCCCCAGCACCACGGCTTTGTCGGAGCCGTGGCCCCGCCCGGTGGCGCCCAGCGAGCCGAAGAGCTCAGCCTGGACGCGCACCGTGGCCGGAAGCTGGCCGGACGATTCAAGACCGTCCGTGAACTGCTTTGCCGCCCGCATCGGGCCGACCGTGTGTGAAGACGACGGCCCGATGCCAACAGAAAACAGATCAAGCACACTCAGTGCCATTAGGGGACCTCGGGGGAGGCGTACTCCCGCATGGCGTCGAGGAGCCAGCGTCCCAGGAAATCGGCAAACGAGGCCCGGGGAAAGATCCGGTAGTTCTCGTCCGAGGTCTTCCACAGCATCACGGGGATGTGTGCGAGCTCCGTTGAGACAGCTGTGCCGGCCTTGAAGACGCGGGGGTGAAGGTCCAACGAGCACGTCTTTTCGAGCACAGCGCGGGCGTGGCTGCCGGAGAGCTCGAACGTGGTGCGGTTGGCGGACAAGTCCACCACCTGACCTTCATCGCTGCCCAGTGCCGTGGTCAGGTCACTGACCAAGGAGCCGCCCAGCGAGTCGTGGGACTCCTCCGGAGCGACCACCAGGAACTCGGTAGGGCCAAGCCAGAGTGCGTTGACTGCTCCAGAGCCCGTCACTTCACCGCAAGCGGCCGGCAAGCCGCCGGTGATGGACGCAACGCGGGTTCCGGCGTCGGACGTTCGCTCAACCCGGATACCCACCATGGCCTGGTACGGGATTTCCTTGAGCGTCACCGTGCCCGGCACTGAGCCGGAGGTGAAGGCGTCAGCCAGGTGCTCGGCCGGGCTGCGGCGGGCACCCCGTACGCGGTCGACGTGTGCGGTTTCTGCTGGTGTTGCTGTTTCAGCCATCTTTGCGGGTCCCTTCAGCATCGAAAAGTACGGTTTCGCCGACAACCACGTCCACCAATTGGTCTCCCACCGAGGCCACGAGGGTCTCGCCGATGCGGTTGCGGCCGTTTTGGATCAGGGCCAGGCCGAAGGAACGGCCCAATGCGGCACTGTGGTAGCTCGAGGTTACGAAGCCTTCCATGGGGACGGGTCCGTACGCCGGGTTGACGGGGATGCCCTTCTCCACAAGCTGCGTGCCTTCCGGCAGCCTCAGCGAGTGATCCACGGGAAGGACGCTCACCAGGTGCTTGCGGTCCTCGCGGCTTGCGTCCTTGCGGAGGTAGGAGCGCTTGCCGATGAAGTCCTTGGCCTTGGAAACAATCCAGTCCATGCCGGCGTCCTGCGGGGTGACCGTGCCATCGGTGTCCTGCCCGACGATCGGGTAACCCTTCTCAGCGCGAAGGACGTGCATTGTTTCGGTGCCGTAAGGGGTGATGTTGAACTCGGCACCTGCGGCAGCAACGGCTTCCCAGGTGTTGAGCCCGTACCACGACGGGATGTTGATTTCGTAGGCCAGTTCGCCGGAGAAGGAGATACGGCAAACGCGTGCCTGCACTCCGGAGGCCAGGGTGGTCTCGCGGAACGTCATGAACGGGAAGGCTTCTGCGTCCAGGCCACCGTTTTCGGCGAGCTGGGGAGCAACCTTCGCGATCACTGCACGCGACTTGGGACCGACGACGGCGATGGTGCTCCACTGCTCCGTCACGGAAGTGCAGACTACATCGAGTTCCGGCCACTCCGTCTGGTGCCACTCTTCCAACCAGTCCAGCACCTTGGCAGCGCCGCCGGTGGTGGTGGTCATGAAGAAGCGGTCGTCGTCCAGGCGGAGGGTCACGCCGTCGTCGAAGATCATGCCGTCCGGGGTGCACATGACGCCGTAGCGGGCGGATCCCAGTGCGAGCTTCTTGAACGCGTTGGTGTACACGCGGTTCAGGAATTCGCCGGCGTCCTTGCCACGGATCTCGATCTTGCCGAGCGTGGTTGCGTCCATGAAGCCCACGGAATCGCGGACCGCTGCGCACTCACGCAGGACTGCCGTGTCCATGTCCTCGCCGGACTGCGGGTAGTACCAAGGGCGCTTCCACTGTCCAACGTCTTCGAACAGAGCACCCTGGGCAACGTGCCACGGGTGGATGGAGGTCACTCGGGCGGGATCGAACAGCTCACCGCGCTGGCGACCAGCCAAAGCGGCGAATGCGACCGGGGTGAACGGTGCGCGGTAGGCGGTGGTGCCGATCTCGCCGACGCCCGGAACGCTTTCCGCGCCGCCGAACTTCAGCGCGGCGGCGATGACGCCGATCGCGTTGACGCCGGAGGTCTTGCCTTGATCGTTGGCGGTGCTGATGGAGGTGTACCGCTTGACGTGTTCCACCGAGCGCATGCCGGCCCCGGTGGAGCGGAGGACGTCAGCCACGGACTGGTCGCGCTGGAAGTCGACGAAGTGGTGGTGCCACTCGCCCGGCTCACCGGTCTGACCGGGGACAAGCCACAGCTGGCGGGTCGGGGCGCTCGCGATGGGTGCCTGCAGGTCCACCGGGGTGGTTGCGGACTCAAAGCCAGCAGCGATGGATGCTGCCGCTCCGGCCGAGATGCCCTCTGCCAGGCAGTCCTGGAGTTCGTAGCTGCCGCGGCCTGCGCCAACAACCTGCTGGTCCCTTACGGTTGACGCCGGAATGAAGGCAGCCAGCTCGTCATCCCAACGCAGTTTGCCCTGGCGCTGGCTGTGGAGGTGCACCACAGGGCTCCAGCCACCGGAAACAGCAAGCAGATCGGCGGCGATGTGCTCGACGCCCGAGGTGAGTTCGCCGTCGTCGTTAATACTGCGGACGGTGACGCCGCTAAGGCGGCCCTCGTCATCGGCGCTCGTGTCGGCAACCGCGCTGCCAATGAGGACCCGGATACCGGACTCGACGGCGGCAGCGGCCTTCGCGCTGATCTGCGGACGGGCATCGACGACGGCGGCAATCGCCACGCCTGCTGCCTTCAGGTCCGCGGCGAGCAGGTAAGCGGAGTCGTTGGTGGTGCTGATGACGACGCGTGATCCGGCGGCGACCGCGTAGCGGTTGAGGTACGTGCGGACAGCCGAGGCGAGCATGATGCCCGGGCGGTCGTTGTTCTCAAAGACCAACGGACGCTCGTGGGCACCCGGTGCCAGGACAACCTGCTGTGCGCGGATGTGCCAGATACGCTGGCGCGAAACGCCAGGAGCGGCGGGAACGGTCAGGTGATCCGTGCGGTTCTGGGCTGCGATGAAGTAGTTGGAATCGTAGGAACCGAAGGCGGTGGTGCGGTTCAGCACGGTGCATTCTTCGGCGGAGACCAACTCGGCTTCAACGTCTGCAACCCATTCCAGGGCAGGCTTGCCCTCGATGGTTTCCTGCAGGCCTTCGGCCGTGGAGCCGGAGAGGAGCGAACCGCCCAGTTCCGGCTGGTCGTCGATCAGGATGACGCGGGCGCCGGTGCGGACTGCTTCGCGGGCAGCTGCCAGGCCGGCAACACCGCCACCGACCACCAGGACGTCCGTGTGGACGTACTTCTTGTCGTACTCAGCCTTGTCCTCGGCAGGGTCAAGCTTGCCCAAACCGGAGAGCAGTTCGACGTTCATTCCGTCCACGAGTGAAACGGCAGTGGCGGGGAGCATGGATTCGGCGACATGGCCCGGGAAGCGGGCGGCAATCTTGACCAAGGCGTTGGACTCTTCCACACCGGCTGCCATGATGCCGCGGTGGCGGTCCTCGTAAAGGGAGTTGCCTGCGTTGATGTGGCCGTTAGCCAGCAGAGCCGAGGCGATGGTGTCGCCGGGGTGGCCGGTGAATTCCTGGCCGTCCACGGTGAAGCGCCAAGCGATGCTGCGGTCAATGCGTCCGCCGGTGGCGAGGCGTGCGTTCTTGCTGGTCACTTCTAGACTCCTTCCGAGGAGGTGGGGGCTGTGGCGCCTGTTGTTGCGGCGCCGGGAGCGAGGCCTGGTTGAGTATCCGGGCGCGGCTGGCCCATCGCGTAGATGGACTGGATGTCGTAGGTCACGGTGTCCCGCAGCATGTTGAACCACTGGCGGCAACCCGTGCTGTGGACCCAGCGTTCAGCGAAAGAACCCTTGGTGTTCTCGCGGTAGAACAAGTATTCAGCCCACTCGCGGTCCGTGAGGTCGTTCGGGTTCTCCGGGTAGGCAACGTGTGCCTGGCCGCCGTAGTGGAATTCTGTTTCGTCGCGTGGCCCGCAGTTGGGGCATGAAATGAGTAGCATGTCTTTCCCGTCCTTCCTAGTGGGCCACGGCTGCGGCGCCGTGTTCGTCGATCAGGGCGCCGGTCTCGAAGCGTTCCAGGGCGAAGGGCTTGTTGAGCTTGTGCGGGGCACCGGTTGCGATGGTGTGCGCGAAGGTCAGGCCAGCCGCAGGAGTGCCCTTGAAGCCACCCGTTCCCCAACCGCAGTTGACGAACATGTTCTCTACGGGGGTGAGGCCAACAATCGGCGAGGCGTCGAGAGTGGTGTCCACGATGCCGCCCCAGGTCCGGAGCACGTGTGCACGGGCGAAGATCGGGAAGAGCTCCACGGCGGCCGCCATCTGCTCCTCGATCACGTGGAACGATCCGCGCTGGCCGTAGCCGTTATAGGAGTCCACGCCAGCGCCCATCACCAGTTCACCCTTGTGTGCCTGGGACACATAAACGTGGACGTGGTTGGACATGACCACCGTGGGGTGGACCGGCTCGTGCAGTTCAGACACGAGCGCCTGGAGCGGGTGGGACTGGATGGGGAGGCGGAAGCCGGCCATCTCTGCGAGGACCGAGCTGTGACCGGCGGCGCAAAGGCCTACCTTTTCGGTGTTGATGGTGCCACGGCTTGTCTTGACGCCGGTAACCCGGTTTCCGTCCTTGATGAAGCCAGTGACTTCGCAGTTCTGGATGATATCCACGCCGAGTTCATCGCACTTGCGGGCGAAGGCCCAGGCCACGTGGTCGTGCTTGGCGATGCCGGCACGTGGCTGGTAGGTAGCGCCCATGACCGGATAACGGATGTTGTCGCTGGTGTTCAGGATGGGGCAAAGTTCCTTGACCTGGTCAGGGTCCAGCCACTCGGCGTCCACGCCATTGAGGCGGTTGGCACCCACGCGGCGCATGCTTTCGCGGACGTCGCCCAGGGTGTGGGCGAGGTTCATCACGCCCCGCTGGCTGAACAGGAAGTCGTACTCCAGCTCTTCCGGCAGGATTTCCCACAGTTTGAGCGCGTGCTCGTAAATCGCAGCACTCTCGTCCCAGAGGTAGTTGGACCGGATGATGGTGGTGTTGCGGGCCATGTTGCCACCGGCCAGCCAGCCCTTTTCGAGGATGGCGATGTTGGTCATGCCGTGGTTCTTGGCCAGGAAGTAGGCCGTTGCCAGGCCGTGCCCGCCGCCGCCAACAATAACGGCGTCGTAGCTCTTCTTTGGGTCCGGGTTGCGCCAGAGGAAGTCGGGGTGTTCGGGGAGGTGGTCCGCGCTCACTGGGCTGCTCCAATCATTTCTTCGAGTTCAGTTGCGGCGTCGTTGCCGTTACTGAGGTGTGGGTAAAGCGGGAATTTGTCCGCCAGTGCGGTTACGCGGCGGCGGAGTTCTACGGCGGTGGCTTCGTCCAGGGTGACGTCACCTTCGGTGCCGCTTGCCTCGGTGCCGCTTGCCTCGGTGCCGCTGTTCGCTGCGGCGATCAACGCCGTCGCAATGATGTCCGAGACTTCGGTGAAGTCCTCAGCGCCGAAGCCGCGGGCGGCGAGGGCGGGGGTACCGATGCGCAGGCCCGAGGAAACCATCGGCGGGCGGGGGTCGAAGGGGACGGCGTTGCGGTTGACCGTGATGCCGATGCGGTGCAGCGTGTCCTCGGCCTGCTGTCCGTTAAGGACGGAGTGGCGGAGATCGGCGAGCACCAGGTGGACGTCGGTCCCACCGCTGACCACGGAAATGCCAGCTGCGGCTACGTCGTCCTGGAGGAGGCGATCGGCCAGGATCTTGGAACCCTCGAGTACGCGGACCTGGCGTTCCTGGAACTCCGGCTCGGCAGCCATCTTGAAGGCCACAGCCTTTGCTGCGATAACGTGCTCCAGCGGACCACCCTGCTGTCCCGGGAAGACGGCGGAGTTAACCTTCTTGGCGATGTCGGCGTCGTTCGTCAGGATGACGCCACCGCGGGGACCGCCCAGGGTCTTGTGCGTGGTGCTGGTGACAATGTGGGCGTGCGGGACCGGGCTCGGGTGCAGTCCAGCTGCGACCAGGCCAGCGAAGTGAGCCATGTCCACCATCAAGTAGGCGCCCACCAGGTCCGCGATGCGGCGGAACTCCGCGAAGTCCAACTGGCGGGAGTAAGCGGACCAGCCAGCGACGATCAGTTGCGGCTTGCTCTCGAGGGCGAGGCGCTCAACTTCAGCCATGTCTACGGTGTGGGTGTCCTCGCGGACGCCGTACGGGACCACGTTGTAGAGCTTGCCGGAGAAGTTGATGCGCATACCGTGGGTCAGGTGGCCGCCGTGGGCCAAGTTCAGGCCCATGATGGTGTCGCCAGGGGTGATCAGTGCGTGCATGGCCGAGGCGTTTGCCTGGGCGCCGGAGTGGGGCTGGACGTTGGCGAACTCTGCGCCAAACAGGGACTTCAGGCGGTCGATGGCCAGCTGCTCGATCACATCAACGTGTTCGCAGCCGCCGTAGTAGCGCTTGCCCGGGTAACCCTCGGCGTACTTGTTGGTAAGGACCGAGCCCTGTGCTTCCATGACGGCCGTGGGGGCGAAGTTCTCAGAGGCGATCATTTCCAGCGTGGACTGCTGGCGGATGAGTTCCAGGGCGATCGCCTGATCGACCTCCGGGTCCGCCTGTGCGAGCGGGCGGATCAGCGGTTCAACCATGGTGTTCTCCTTCAAAAGCTTGTCTAGTGGCCGACTGTTAGGCAACTGATATATTAGAACTATTGCCATAGTATGTTGAAGATCACATGGTCGTCAACAGGACTGCGGTAACTCATCCAGCAGACTGAAGTACGAGCAACGGGAGAGAGCAATGAGCGCCGCATTGGAAGCACTGGAATCAACTCCGCAGGGTTCGTCCCTGGCGGAGAACGCCTATCTGCTTCTGCGCGACAGGCTCATCATGCTGGACATCAAACCCGGCGACCCCATCAACGATGGCCAGATTGCTGCAGAACTGGGCATCGGACGCACGCCCGTCCGCGAGGCCATTAAGCGTCTCGAAAGCGACCACCTGGTGGTCTCCTATCCGCGGCGTGGGACGTTCGCCACTGGAGTGGACATCACCCAGCTCGCTGAGGTCTCCGAGATCCGCGAGCTCCTGGAGCCACTCGCCTCCAGGAAGGCTGCCCGCATGGCCAGCCCTGCCATGCGTTCAGAGCTCCGCGCTGTCGCTGGTGCAATCCGTGACCTTGAAGGCCAGGACAACTCCTCCCAGGAACTCATGCGCTACGACATCCAGGTTCACCGCCTGATCTACAAGGCCTCGGCGAACGCACACCTGGAAGACGTCCTGATCCGGTATGACAACCTCGCCACCCGCATCTGGTGCTACATGCTGGAAAGGATGCCCTCCGTCTCAGGCCACATCTCCGAGCACGCGGAACTGCTGACCGCCATAGCCGACGGCGACGAAGATCGCGCCGCCGAGCTCGCCCTGCACCACGTGGTCAGCTTCGAAGAGACGATCCGCAAGGTCCTCTAGGGTCTCATCTGCTCGGCCTTGCTGCCTCCGGCGGCGGGGTCATCCTCTGCGCGCTCGCTCGTACCTCGCTTAGACGCGCGCTGCCGGATAACCCCGCCCCCTCCCGATGCTCTCTCACATCCTGCGGTCTTTTTGCGGTCGTTCTCTCACGTCCTGCCGTCTTCTGGCGGTCCTTCTCTCACGTCCTGCGGCGGCGGTTGAATAGCTGTCACGTGCTAAAGCCCGACGTCGGCACTCGCCTGGGGTGGCCGACGTCGGGCTTTCTTCGTGGAAGTGAGAGAACGTTCCGAAATAGGCTGCAGGATGTGAGAGAACATCTGCGGAAGGGTTGTGTGTGAGAGGTGATCAGTGGGGTCCTCCAGGTCTCCGCTCCTTCGTCGCTTAGACGCGCGTTGCCGGATTAACCCTGCCCCCCGATGCTCTCTCACGTCCTGCGCCGGCGGTTGAATAGCTGTCACGCGCTAAAGCCCGACGTCGGCACCCACCGCGGGTGCCCGGCGTCGGGCTTTCTTCGTGGAAGTGAGAGAACGTTCCGAAATAGGCAGCACGATGTGAGAGAACATCTGGGTCGCCGTCGATTAGACGCGCCCTGCCCGATACCCCCGCGCCCTGCCCGGTACCCCCCGACGGTCTCTCACGTCCTGCCGTTTTTTGGAGGACGTTCTCTCATGTCCTGCGGCGGCGGTTGAATAGCTGCTTCGCGCTAAAGCCCGACGTCGGTGCTCACCTGGGGTGCCCGGCGTCGGGCTTTCTTCGTGGAAGTGAGAGAACGTTCCGAAATAGGCCGCACAATGTGAGAGAACATCCGGGGGTTTGGGGCGGTTGATGCAACTCGGTCTTCCTGACTGCAACATCGATGAGATCTGGCTCTCCGTCGCTGGATACGTCTGGAGCGGCCCGGAGAGCCTTGAATGACTTTTGGAAACGCTCTTGACCGTGACGCGGCCCACACGTAGTCTGGTGCAACAGCGTTGCTTCTAATGCAACCCCAAATATTCTTGGTGGACACATGAGTAATGAACTTTCCTCTGTGGCAGCCGCGCCGGGAGATCGGTCCAATGACGGACACAGCACTTCTCCCAAGCCCGGCCCCAATCACACAGTCAGCAAGGACACGCGCCGACGCGTTGTCATTGCAAGCTTCATCGGCAACTTCGTGGAGTGGTTCGACTACGCCGTCTATGGTTACCTGGCCGGCATTATCTCGACCGTTTTCTTCCCGGAATCCGATCGTCAAACGGCCCTGCTCGCGACGTTCGGTGTCTTTGCAGTCAGCTTCTTCGTAAGACCGCTTGGCGGATTCATCTGGGGCCACATCGGAGACAGACTGGGCCGAAAGCAAGCGTTGTCGCTCTCCATCGTCCTGATGTCAGTGGCCACGTTCTGCATCGCCTTGATCCCCGGATACGCCACTATCGGCGTGATGGCCCCCATCCTGCTGCTGCTCGTAAGGGTGGTCCAGGGCTTCTCCGCTGCAGGGGAGTACGCCGGCGCGTCCGCCTTCCTGGTGGAGTATGCGCCGTCGAATCGCCGCGGACTCTACGCCGCCGTCGTGCCTGCCAGTACGGCAGCGGGTCTCCTGCTGGGCTCCTTGCTGGCCGCCCTGCTGAGTTCAGTCCTGACGCCGGAACAGCTGAACGAATGGGGTTGGCGTCTGCCGTTCCTGTTGGCTGCGCCCATGGGCTTGATCGGCAGGTACATCCGCACCAAGCTCGAGGACACGCCTGCGTTCCGTGAGCTGTCCGAGAAGGAGCCCGCAGTCAAGGCTCCCGCCCTGGCGATGTTCAAGACGTACCGTAAGCAACTCATCATCGCCACCGGCGCAGTGCTGCTGAACGCCGTCGGCTTCTATGTGATCCTCAGCTACATGCCCACATACCTGTCAGTGGAACTGGGCTTCGGAGCGGCGGAATCGTTCCTGGCTACCACGATCGCCCTGGCCAGTTACATCGGCTTCATCTTCCTGACCGGCATTGCGTCGGACAAGTTCGGCCGTAAACGGATGCTCATCACCGCGTCTGTCCTGTTCGTGGTGCTGACCGTCCCTGCGTTCATGCTCCTGGATACCCGCAACTTCCTGGTGATCGTGCTGGTCCAGATCCTGCTGGGCGGAATGCTCACCCTCAACGACGGCACGCTACCCAGCTTCCTGGCCGAACTCTTCCCGACGAAGGTCCGCTACACCGGCTTCGCTGTCAGTTTCAACCTCTCCAACGCGTTGTTCGGCGGCACCGCGCCGTTCATGGCAACGCTCCTTATCGGCATGACCCACAATCAGCTGGCCCCCGGCTGGTACCTCGTGGCTGCCGCCCTTGTTTCCCTCATCGCAGTCCTGTTCGCCGCCGAGACTTCCAAGAAGCCACTGCAGCAGGTCTGAAACCAACCAACCCATTGAAAGGAACCACCATGACCATCACCGAGAACGAGGCCATCAACGATGTGGCCAAGCTCGATCGACTCAAGGTCCTCAACAACGGCGAGAAAGTCCCCCTGACTTTCTCGGATGCAGAGTTTGAGCGTCGCCTGACCGGCCTTCGCAGCATCATGGCCGATAAGGACCTCGACGCCGTCATCCTCACCAGCTACCACTCCATCAAGTACTACTCCGATTTCCTCTTCACCTATTTCGGCCGCTCCTACGGCATGGTGGTCACCAAGGATGACACTGTCACCATTACGGCAAATATCGACGCCGGTATGCCTTGGCGCAGCAGCTACGGCGACAACCTGGTGTACACGGACTGGCGCCGGGACAACTACATCCACGCTATCCAGGAAGTCCTGCGCACCCGCGGCATCAACCCGCGCCGCATCGGCGTCGAAGATGACTCCCTGCCGCTGGACAACCGCAACAAGATCCAGGCCGCATTCTCGGGAGCCACGCTGGTGGATGTTGCCCAGGCTGCGATGCGTCAGCGCATGATCAAGTCGGACGAGGAAATTGCAGTCATCAAGCACGGCGCCCGCATCGGCGATCTTGGCGGAGAGGCCATCCGCAGCGCGATCACCGCTGGAATCACTGAGTACGAGGTCGCCTTGATCGGCACCGAGGCCATGGTCCACGAGATCGCCCGCACCTTCCCGGACTCTGAAATCCGCGACACGTGGGTCTGGTTCCAGTCCGGAATCAACACCGACGGCGCGCACAACTGGGCAACCACCCGCAAGATCCAGGAACACGACATCCTGTCCCTGAACTGCTTCCCGATGACCAGCGGTTACTACACGGCTCTGGAACGCACCCTGTTCTACGGCGAACCGGACGCGCGCTCCTTGGAACTGTGGAACATCAACGTGGAGGTTCACAAGCGCGGCCTGGAACTCATCAAGCCCGGCGCAGTCTGCAAGGACATCGCCGCCGAGCTCAACGAGATCTACGTCGGTCACGGGCTCCTGGCGAATCGCACGTTCGGCTATGGCCACTCGTTCGGCGTCTTGAGTCACTACTACGGACGCGAAGCAGGCCTTGAACTGCGCGAAGACATCGACACCGTGCTGGAACCGGGCATGGTGGTTTCCATGGAACCGATGATCACAGTCCTGGACGGCCAACCAGGTGCCGGCGGCTACCGCGAGCACGACATCCTCGTGGTGGGCGAAGACGGTGCGGAGAACATCACCAAGTTCCCGTTCGGCCCTGAGTACAACATCATCGGAGCCTAGGTGACCGGGCCGGTGGGCGCAGTGCACGGCGTCCACCGGCCAAGCCCGGTCACTGTCCGCAAGCCTCAGCCAAATATAGTGAACCCATGACTCCCACGGAATCCAACGACGTTTCAGGCAACGGCGAAGCCAAAGGTACCTCGGTCATTGTCAACGCCATCGCGGTCCTGCGGAGTTTCAGTGCAGAAGAGCCGCTATTGGGGGTCACTGAAATCGCAGGGCGCATTGGCCTGCACAAGAGCACAGTTTCCCGCATCCTGGCGACCTTGGAGCAAGAGCATTTGGTGGAGCGCGACGTCGATTCGCGCAGGTTCCGCTTGGGGTTGGGAATGATCGCCATGGCGGGCCCACTCCTGGCGGAACTCGAAGAGCGGCGCGTGGCGTATCCGGTACTACGGGAACTGACCGAGCGCACGGGGGAGACCAGCGCGCTCATGGTCTGGAACGGCACCGAATCCATGAGTGTGGAGCAGATCCCCAGCCGGCACCAGGTCAAGCACCTGGCCCCTTTGGGAGTCCGTTACAACGAGGCACTCAGCTCATCCGTTCAGGTCTTCCTTGCCGCGGAGGACAAGGACCGCGTCCGGAATCTACTCCGGAGCGGTGCGGTCACTCTTCCTGGCCTCGATGAGGAAGCCATGGAGGCGTACTTGCAGCGGCTGGAGGATTCCACGAAACGCCGCTGGGCAGTGAACTTTGGCGAGACGTCAATCGAAGAAGTGGGCGTGGCCTCGCCCGTCTACGACCACAGGGGAAACATTGTGGCGGCCGTGCTCATCCCCGCACCAAAGTTCCGGGTCTCGCAGGACACGCTGACCAGTCTCGGCGAAGCTTGTGCCGACGCCGCGGCCAAGGTCACCACACGCCTTGGTGGCCGCGCCCCACGCTGAGCTGCAGGATCACCGAGATGGCACTTAAGACCAATCGCAGGCCCAAACATTGGGGTCAAATGCCAACTCGGCGCGGAATGGCGAGACAAAAATAACGGCGACCGTCCCCACTAAGGGGCCGACCGCCGTCGTTCGTTGAGCCGACGTCCGCGACGTTACATCCTCCGCCGTGCCGTCGTTGTCTCGTCCATGGCATCCCTGCCCAGCCAAGCACCCAGACCGATCATGGCCACGCCAAGAACAAAGTGCAGCCAGTTGTCAGCGGTGTTGAACGGAACAAAGTTGGCGCCCGTTTCCTGGTTGATGATTAGGCCGTAGATCCAAAGAACGAGATATACGGCGCCGCCACCAATGAGGAAGAGGCGAGCCATGCGTCCTGTCCTGGCCATGGCCAAA
This sequence comes from Paenarthrobacter sp. 10L420, assembly GCF_056395385.1. Taxonomy (NCBI): domain Bacteria; kingdom Bacillati; phylum Actinomycetota; class Actinomycetes; order Micrococcales; family Micrococcaceae; genus Paenarthrobacter; species Paenarthrobacter sp. 10L420. Next base: position 35,288 of record NZ_JBFTJK010000020.1, read on the forward strand.
CCGGCCACGCCAAACAGCAGGTGGACGATGTTGTGGAGAATGGATACTTGGAACACTCCAAGCAGCATGGCGCCGGATTCATGTCCCGCGAAGGTCATGGCGCCGTAATTGGTGGTGATACCCGGGATAAAGCCCAGGACGCCTACCAGCAGAAAAACAATGCCAACGCCCATGGCGGTGTTGTGAAGCGACAACCCCATCGCATGATGGTGTTCGGTGGGGTGCGAAGCGGTGGTCATGAAGTCCTCCCTTTCACGCTGTTACACGGCTCTTCTCATGGAGAACCGTCCCGCGGCAAGGGGTGTCGGAAAACCTTGCCGACGCCGCCATAATACTCCTGAAATGCCTCCAAATGCAGGGGAAAGGCCGCTCAGGTGCCAGTTAGCATGGGTTCATGAGCCAGGCTCCCAACGGCGACTTCCAATCGGTCTTCCATGACACCCGGGATCTCACTCCCTTCCGCGAAGGATACGTGCGCACAACGGTCCGCGGATTGGCCGATGGCGTGGGTGAAGTGCTGTCGGGCGTCCTGAGTGGCCGCGATCCTGCCCGACTTTCTGTGCTGGGCGATGTCCCCCGGTTGAAGCGCCTGTCCACCAAGCAAGCTAAGGCAATGCATGAGGCCGTTTTCACCTCGACCGAGCCTGATCGGCTTATCTCCCTGGGTCGCCTCTACCCAGGGTGGGCTGGCTTGTGTTACGTGATGGCGGGATTGCTGGCGTACAAACAGGGCGGCTATCTGCGGGCGTCGGAGTTGCTGCGGCGCGGCTTAACAACAAGGATCGACGACGACGCGAGCCAGTTCTCGGCTATCTACCTTGGGCAGGTGGTCACCAGGGTTGAGGTGGCCGAACGTATTGAAGTCCCGGTTTTGTTCAGCGAGGAGTCCGTGTTCCTGGCCTTGGCACATTGCCTTCGGGAGATGGGAATGATCGAGGCCGCGTTGGAAGCAGTGGTGGGTTTGCCGCCGTCGTTGCCTTCAGCCCTGGCCCGCTGCACCGCGGCGTTTGCGCTGGGCCGGCACCGCGACGTGGTGATGTGCACAGAGGGTTTGTTGAATACGGATGACCTCTCGGCAGCCTTGCTTCTGATCCGGGCTCGATCGCAACGGGCGCGTGGCGATTTTGAATCGGCCCAGGCAGCGCTGAAAGAGGTCCTTCGCAGGAGGAAGACCAGCCTGGCATTGCGCAATGATGCCCTCACGGATCGTGCCCTTCTAGCCCTGGACCAGGGACGGCGGACGCTAACTCCCCGTTCCAAGCGACCCGCCCCGCCGGCAGAGCTGGAGACCCTGGAAGTGATCCGGAAGGACGCAGAGATGCGTCGTTTGTGGGAGAACGACTTCAGGCAGCTCAGCGGGGAATAAGTCATTGTGCAGACGCTGATGCAAGCGTAATCTTGTAATCAACCAAGTGATTGATAAAGGATTTGGTTGACAAAGAAAGGTTGCGCAGGGTTATGGATCCAGACGCTCTGGACAAGGCGTTCATGGCCCTTGCCGATCCCGTCAGACGGGGAATCGTTGCCCGGCTGGCACGGGGAGAGGCAACGGTCAACGAACTGGCAGAGCCCTTCGCGATCACCAAGCAGGCCGTTTCAAAACACATCCAAGTCCTGGAGCATGCAGGGTTGGTGACCCGCTCCCGCGACGCCCAACGCAGGCCAGTGCACCTGGACGCAGCCGCCCTCGAAGAGCTGACGGCATGGATAGACCAATATCGACTGATCGCCGAGCGTCGCTACCGGCTACTCGACGAGCTCCTGATCGAATCCGGCCCCGGGGTCCCCCAGAGGTCACAACAAAAAGAAGAAGAGGAATTGAAATGAGCAATCCAACGGCAATCACTGCTGATGACGGCGTTCCGTTCGTAGATACCGTCCGCGAATTCGATGCACCGGTCAGCGCGGTGTTCAAGGCGCACGTGGACCCCGATCTCCTGGCCAAATGGCTTGGTCCGCGGGACGCCAAGCTCAACGTCACCGAATACAACGCGACCACGGGCGGCAGCTGGCACTACGAAAGTGGCCACGAGGACGCAATGTACGGATTCCGCGGGGTCTTCCACACAGTAGACACCGACGAGCTGATCATCATGACCTTCGAATTCGACGGCGCACCGGGGCAGGTGGGCATCAGCACCACCAGGTTCGAGGAAATCGACGGGCGCACCAGAATCGTCGTCCGCGAGGTCTACCCTTCAGTGGAAGCGCGTGACATGGCGCTTGCCACAGGCATGAATCATGGCGTAGTCGAAGGCTACGAGCGACTTGACGAGGTTCTTGCCGCTTAGCCCCGCACCACGACAGGAAGGATTTGCTCTGTCAACAGCACTGCTCCCAGCCCAACCATGATGATCCCGCTGGCCAGCGTCACCACGCGCGCGGCGCCCGGACGTGAAGCGAGCAGCTTCCGTGAAGTCAACGCCACCCCGGTGTACACCAGGCCGGCGAGGATCACGAACGTTAGCCCCAGCAACCCGGATTGAACAGCGACAGGAAGCGCAGCCTCAGAGCTGACGAACTGAGGTACCAGAGCCACAAAGAACAGCAGGCCTTTGGGGTTGATCCCGCTGGTGCCCATGCCTTGGAAGAACGTACGGAGCTGGTTTCCGGACTGCACGACGGCGCCTTCCGCACTAAAGCTTGCCCCTCGCCATGAGCGGATGGTCACGAAGCCGAGCCACAACAGGTAGGCGGCGCCGGCAATCGTGAGCCAGCCAAGCAGGCCCGGAACTCCCGCCAACAAGGCTGCCAGTCCTGCCGTCATCAGCACGGTGTGAATCACATAGCCGCTGCACAATCCCGCGACAGCAGGCACGAAGCTGCGCTGACGAAGTCCGGCCGAAATCGAATACGCCCAATCCACGCCGGGTGTGCAGGCCAACGAGACTGCGACGAGCATGAAGGCGAGGAACAGCTGTGGGTTCACGATCTCTCCAGGAATGTAGTGGGTAGGAAAACTCTAGGGAAAATCGCCCGATAAGTGTTCCCTGATTTATCCCTGAAACCGGCTATTTGGGTAAGATCATTGCGTGATTGACCACATTGATAGAAGTATTTTGCGCCACCTCCAGGAAGATGGTCGAATGACCGCTACTGCCTTGGCATCGAAGGTGGGATTGACGGTGGCGCCGTGCCATCGAAGACTCCGGGATCTGGAGTCTTCAGGGGTAATCCGGGGCTATCGCGCGGACGTCGATCCAGCTGCCGTAGGACTCGGATTCGAGGCAATCGTATTCGTCACCCTTCGACAGGTGGAGCGCACCATCATGGCGGAGTTCGAGGAACGTGTGACCGCAAGCCCGAACATCGTTGAGGCGCAGCGGCTGTTCGGCTCTCCCGACTATTTGTTGAAGGTCATCGCGGCTGACCTACCTGCCTATCAGCGCTTCTATGACGACGAACTGGCAGCCCTGCCGGCGGTCGAACGTCTCACTTCCACGTTGGTGATGAAGAACCTGAAGACCAACATAGGGCCGCCGGTCTGAGGACTATTCCTTCCAGGGACTATTCCTTGAGCAGCCCGGTAGTCCGGTAGGGAATCACTTCGCGTAGGAACATGCTAGTGGACGTACGCACGATTCCCGGGCACAGTCTGATTTCCTCGGAGACCCGGTAGAGGTCATCCGGGCTCTTGGCTACCACCCTGATGATGAGGTCGGTATCGCCGGCAGGGGCGTGGCATTCGAGCACCTCAGGGATCTCCCGGAGCGCGGCGATGGCTTCATTGAGGTGGCTTTGGTCGAGTTCGGCGCTCACAGCAGCGGCCACACCTCGCCCAAGTGCCGAGGGCAGCACGCGGCTGCTGTTGGGGCGCAATGCTCCCGACGCCGTCATCCGCTCCAGGCGCGACTGGACCGTGCCGCGAGCCAGGTGCAGTTTCTGGGCAAGGACCATGATGGGAACGCGGGGATCCTCATCAAGTGCGGCGATGATCCTGCGGTCCGTCGTGTCGAGTTCCTGCAAAATGACCACTTCCTGTCTGCAATTTCAACTCTGATTAGTCAGATCGACCACTCAATGCCACGTCTGTTGCACCAACTGTATGCGTACTGCTGAAATGGTGACAACGAAGCAGGGCGAGGCTACCGCCGGATCCCGCAGGCAGCAGGCACCTGGAACACCACCCGGACCCCTGTACAGGTTTCCCGCAAGGAAGCAGCCGCTGATTGACTCTTGTTCACAGCATTGTCATTCTGCACCCGCCCGTCCTGACGGGCAGCACAGCAAGAGCCCCTGAGCCACCGGATCGTTGCGGTAGCTGAGGGGCTCTTGTGTTGTGTGCCGACGCATAGGCTTGGACCATGACGTCTGCAGGCCGCTTCGCCCCGAGCCCTTCCGGGGAACTGCATGTAGGCAATCTCCGTACGGCGATCCTCGCGTGGCTCTTCGCCAAATACACTGGGCGCGACTTCCTGCTGCGCGTTGAGGACCTGGACCGGGCGCGGTCCGGCGCAGAAGCGGAGCAGCTCCGCGACCTGAAGGCCGTCGGCGTCAGTTGGGACGCCGCCGTCGTACGTCAGACTGAACGCGGAGCGCTGTATGAGGAAGCGATCGGCCGCCTGGCTGCCGAGGGCCGCACTTACGAGTGCTTCTGTACCCGCCGCGAAATCCAGGAAGCGCCCTCGGCCCCGCACTCTCCACAAGGCGCCTATCCAGGTACGTGCCGGAGGCTGTCCGAGGCCGAGCGCGAGATCCGCCGGGCGTCGCGTCCGGCATCAATCCGCCTCCGATCGGACGCCGCTGAGTGGGCTGTTGAGGACCAGTTGCACGGCCCCTACGTGGGTGTGGTGGACGACTTTGTGCTGCGCCGCAACGATGGGGTCACGGCCTACAACCTGGCAGTTGTAGTAGACGATGCCGCCCAGGGAATCGACCAAGTGGTCAGGGGCGACGACCTCCTTCCGTCCACTCCTCGGCAGGCGTACTTGGCCACCCTGTTGGGCTTGCCAGTCCCGGAATATGCCCACGTTCCGCTGGTGGTAAACCACGACGGCGTGAGGCTGGCAAAGCGGGACGGTGCAGTAACGCTGGGCGACCTCGCCGCCGTCGGAGTTTCAGCGGAGCGTGTACGCGACTTCCTCCTTGAATCGTTGGGATTACCGGCAGGACCCTTGCAGGATGCAGTGTCGGAATTCGACCCTAGAAGGCTGCCGAGGGAGCCTTGGGTGTGGAAAACTCCGAGGGGGTGAGTGCGGGCCAAGTAGGCTGTCTGGATGCATTCACAGGTGATCGCCCCAGGTTTCGAATCCGTAGCCGAGCTGTTCAGTAGGTTCCTCGAACGAGACCCTGAATATTCCGCCCAAGTGGCGGCGTACCATCGGGGCGTCAAAGTGCTGGATCTCAGCGGCGGGCCTCACATCCGTCCTGATTCAGTCACGGGTGTTTTCTCGTGCTCCAAGGGCATGGCCGGCCTTGTCATAGCTCTGCTGGTTCAAGACGGCGAACTGGATCTCGACGCGGAAGTGGTCAAATATTGGCCGGAGTTCGGTGCCGAAGGAAAGGCCTCCATCACTGTTTCCCAACTCCTTTCGCACCAGGCCGGACTGTTGGGCGTCGAGGGAGGCGTGAGCCTTGAGGAAGTCAACAATTCCGAACTCGCGGCCGCGAAGCTCGCCAAACTTCCCCCGCTGTGGAAGCCGGGTGCGGCGTTCGGTTATCACGCCCTGACGATCGGCATTTTCATGGAGGAGCTGTGCCGGCGAGTCACGGGTTCCACGGTCCAGGAGGTCTTCGAACATCGCATCCGATCCGTGACGGGTGCCCACTTCTACCTTGGCCTACCGGATGCTGAGGAAGAACGCTTCGCGCCTTTCCGCTGGGCGGCAGATCCCACGTGGCCCTGGGTGGACCCCGCCAGCCATTTCGGCTTGTCGGCCAACGCTGCAGAGGGCGACATCCTCGATCTTCCGAACATCCGCGAGGTCCGCGCCGCCGGTATGAGCTCGGTAGCGGGCGTTTCCAGCGCTGAGGGCATGGCCAGGATCTACGCTGCAGCGGCGACAGGGTTGGCGACCGGCGGCCAGGCCGCCGTCGCACCCCTCCTGACGGAGGAGACCATCCGCAGGGTTTCCGCTGAGCAGGTGTTTGGGATCGATCGCGTCTTCGGCGAGACCGGCTGCTTTGGCACGGTTTTCATGAAGTCGCACAGCCGGATGCCGTTCGGCAGCTACCGCGCGTTCGGGCACGACGGCGCCAGCGCGTCTTTGGGGTTCGCGGACCCGGTGTATGAACTTGGCTTTGGATACGTTCCGCAACAGGCCGAGCCCGGAGGAATTGGTTGCCACAATCTCCTGCTCAGTTCAGCCGTGCGAGAGGCGGTTGCAGGGCTCTCGGCGTAGTCCCGCGAGTGCCTTGGCTTCTGGTTAGGAGTCCGCTGTCTGTGAGAGCTGCGCGGCTGGAACTCCCGCTGCCATGCCCGCCCACAGGGTGTCAGTGGTGGCAGCAACGACGTCCTCAACACTGTTGCCGTCCAACTGCTTGCCTGCCGCCAGGAGCGCGGCGCCATGCAAGCTCACGAAGCACACCATGGCCAGGGTTTCTGTGTCGCCCGGGGCCAAGGCTCCGTCATCCTGTGCCTCTGCAATGAGGGCGCGGGCCACGTGGATCCCTTGCTCGCCGATGTTCCGCAACTCCGTGCTGGACCCGGGGTGATGCTTGGTGGAGTACATGACGGTCAAAAGCGCCGGGTGGGAGACCGCGAAGTCCACATAGGCGTTGGCCACGCTGGCAAAGCGCTGACGAAGGTCATCTCCGGCATGGGCAGCCGCGAGTATGCGCTGGTTCATCAGCTCAAAGCCAGCCAACGCCAAGGCGTCGATGAGGGCTTGCTTGTCGCGGAAATGTTTGGCCGGCGCACCGTGGCTGACATTAAGGTCCCGGGCCAATTGCCTCAGGGAGAGTCCGTCGACGCCGGCTTGCTCAATGGTTTCCATAGCGCGCTCCAGTAGAGCCTCTCGCAGCTTGCCATGGTGATAGGGCTGGTCCGTCATACCTCAAGTCTAACTGAAAGTAGTCATTGACAACAATGTAGACAGTGCCTACGATGTTGGCATTGACTACATCGAGTCGACGGGATTCATCCGGCGTCGGCGTTTACAGATTGGAATTGCCATGACCATGACCTATTCGGGTACTACTGCATTGATCACAGGCGCAAGCTCCGGGCTTGGCGCTGAATTCGCAAGCCGCTTCGCCGCCCGAGGTTCCAACTTGATCCTCGTGGCCCGCCGCGCAGATCGCCTTGAAGAACTGGCCGGGAAATTGCGCGCCGAGCACGGCGTAGCCGTCACCGTGCTTCCCATGGACTTGGGCCGTCCTGGTGTTGGCAAGGAACTCGTGGACGAAATGGCCAAGCGCGGAATCACCGTGGACACCCTCATCAACAATGCAGGCTTCGGAACCCGCGCCGCCTTGGTGGAGGAAGACCCGGAGGTCATCGCTTCCGAGATCGCACTCAATGTGGCTGCCTTGGTGGACATCACCCGGGCCTTCATGCCGGGCATGCTCTCCTCGGGCAAGGGTGCCCTGGTGAACGTCGCCAGCACCGCAGCGTTCCAGCCCATTCCCGGCATGGCCGTCTATGGGGCAACCAAGGCGTTCGTCCTCAGCTTTACCGAAGCCGTTGCCCACGAAGCCAAGAGCTCGGGACTGCGTGTGCTTGCCCTCTGCCCGGGCGCCACCCGCACCGAGTTCTTCGATGTCCTCGGCAGCGAATCCGCGGCAGTCGGGCGGATGCAAACCTCAGCGCAGGTTGTGCAAACAGCGCTCAAGGCGCTGGACCGCACCGGAACGCCGGCAAGTGTTGTGTCCGGCTGGGCCAACCGGATCGCAGCAGGTCTTGCGCAGCGAGTGCCGAGGGCGCTCGCTGTGGGCATCGCCGCCCGTGCTGTTCAGGAGTAGTCGCTGTTCAGGAGTTGAGTAGTACCAGGGCAGGAATAGCGCCTGTGCAGGAGTGGTTACGGTGCCCGCATAGGCGGCGCGCACGACTTTGCGGATAGCCTGAAGAAAGGTCCGATCCCTGTTCGGGGCCTACATCAATCCGGAGGCCAGCATGACCGAACCACGCTTCACCGTTGAGACCGCGAAGATACTCGCCGAGGTGGCCCACAACCGCCAAAAGGACAAGCTCAAGCGTCCTTATCGGGAGCATGTCCTGGCGGTGGGGGACGCGCTAGCCGACTTTGACGAGGACATCCAGATTGCGGGCTACCTTCACGACATCGCCGAGGACACTCCCATCACACGGCAAGCCTTGTTGGATATGGGGGTATCCGAGCGCGCCCTTGCCATCATCGAACGTGTCACGCGCCGCTTCCACGATGACCCCGACGACTATGAAGCAGGGATCCGGTTTGTGGCCGAAGACCATGACGCCACCTTGGTCAAAATCGCCGATAATGCCCACAATTCCTTGCCCGAACGCGTACAGGCGCTGGCGGAGAAATGGCCCGACAAGCCGCCCATGACCCGCTACGCCGACGCCCGTCCAGTGCTTTACAACGCCGTGCCGCGGGAAGAAGTGGAGTTGATCCTGCAGAGGGTAAACCCGTATCTACTTCCGGAGCTCGACGACATCGTTCCTGACTAAGCCGGCCCTGAGTAGCCACGGCGCGTCAGCCCTCCAGCAGGCGCCGACGATGCTTCAGCTCCTTGGTCCATTCCTTCGTTTGCCTCGCCGCGAAGGGAGAGGCGCCGCCGTCGAGGTCGCTGATCAAGGAGCCGGTTGCCTTCAGGGCAATGTTCATTGAATGCTGTGCCGCCCGTTCAGTCAGTCCAAGCTTCGCGGCCCAGGCGAGGAAGTGCTTGCGTGAGATGCCGGTCTTCTTCCCACCGACGGCCAACGCCAGCGTCTTGTCGCCGTAGACCACTGTGGACGGAATGTCGTAGACCGGGGCGATGGTGAATTCGCGGACGCCAAGAACCCCAGGCGCCTCCACCATCGAAACGTTCTTGGCGTGCAGGTCCCCGTTCCCTGTCAGCCAGGCAAACGCGAGTTGGATGACCAGATTTCGGAGTGCTGGAAGGCGTGCGGGGCAATGCCCGGCCAGCGCCGAACAGACTTCACTGAACGGAACACTGTACTTGTCAGCCGGGTACAGCCCCAGGATCTGGGCGCCGTCCTCCACAGCCAGCCGAAGAGGCGAACCGTCGGGGGCGGTGACCCGATCGAATCGCTCCACCAGAAGCCCCGCCCGGCCACCGACGTCGTGCACCAACTGCACGTTGCTCACAGGAATCCGCAGCCGACGCGCATAACGGAACATCAGGAACTCGTTTTCCACCACGGAGGGGAACTCCGGGGCGTTGAGCTTAAGGATGTATCGCTTGCCTGCCTGCGCCACGGGGAGTGAAATCATCCCGGCAGACAACTTGTCCTGCACACCCGCCAGCGCTACGGGATCGATCAATCCGGAATCGCCCAGCAACGCATCAAAGTCCAGCGGCAGTTTTGAATCAAGCACGACGGCGGCGCCCCCTTCCGCCAGTGCCTCGCCGTGGGGGACCGTCTGGACATCGCCCACTGCGTCGCCGCCCGCAGCCATGAGAAGGGCGAGTTCGTCGTCCGCGCTCGCCTTGACGCTGCGTCGCAGCGAGTTGAGGCGCCGACCCTCAGGCAGCAGGCCGGTGAAGTAGGGCGGGACTGCACCGCTGGGCGTGAAAACAGGCTCGGCCCTCACGGGGAGAGTCGTTGCCACGGCGGGTAGGCCGGCGTCGAGGTACTTCGGGAGGTAGCTGAACTTGGTGCCGCCCTCATGCCGCTCGAGGCGCGCCGCGAGGATGCCCTGCTTGTAGACGTCCGCGATACGGTGGAAGGTCATTGTGCTGTCTCAGAAGCTGTCTCAGAAGCGGTAGACCTGCCGGCCTGGCGGAGGGAAAGTTCCAGGCCGAGGGTGTCGAGCACCGCCAAAAGGGGCTCAAGCTGGACTGTGCTCTTGCCTGTTTCCACGAATCGGACGAACCGTTCGGAGACTCCCGCGAGATCGGCGAGGTCCTGTTGGCTCAGGCTCAACGAGGCACGGCGGGCGCGTACTTCAGAGCCCAAAGTTGTCATGAGGTTGTTCGCTGGCATGAGATCCTCCCCGCCCAGTGCAATCGGTACGAACGTGCCGATTACCTCAGTTTGCACCCGTCAGCAGGCAGAAACAAGGCGTTCCAACGAAAAACCGGCACGAACGTACCGCCTAAGTGTGCGGACCTTAGCCCGCGGCCGCCTCCAGTCGACGCAACGCTGCTGCCCGGCCCTTGTGTCCCCGGCGCTCATCGAAAATGATCGAGAGGCCGAGCACCACCATCATTTCCAGCATGCACACAGGCACGGATGCGCCCGCCGCGGCCATGGCGATACTGCCAGCCAGGCCTATCACCACCAGCGTTGAGCTCCAGAGAAGCTCGCGGTCCCAGCCCAGCATGATGCTGTAGAGGGTGCTGAGCGAGACCTTGAACAGAATGACCGGGATGGCGATCGAGGCGACCGCGCCCGCCGCCGGAATGTGTGCCTCATGATCAATGAAGTACGCGGCAACGTGAAGTCCGGCGCCAGTGGCGGCAATGGCTGCGAAAAGGGGAAGGTGCCCGTATCCGAATATCCATGAGCGGTGCCGTTGCACGTGGAGGGCCGGGCCCGAGGGCAGGATGAAGTAAATCCACCACAGGGCAAAGGCCAGCCCTGTCCCGCTCAAACCAACCAGCGCAGCATCCAACGTCCAGCCGTGGAGGGCAACGATCGCGCGCAGCGTTTCAATCGCGCCGATCAAACATTCGCCCAACGCAATGATGGCCAGGAGTCCGTACCGTTCTGCGATGTGATGGGCGTGCCACGGGGTGCGGATGTTCCGTTCCGCGAAGTACGGCGCCGCCATCTCCAGGATGAACAACGGGGCTGCCATGAGGAAGGTGGTGGCCACGCTCGCATCGATCAAAAGGACCCCCACCCAGCCGACTTGCACCACTGCAACGTACTTTGCATACCGCAAGCACGTTTCACGGCGTGCTGGGTCCTGGCGGGCAGCGCGCAGCCATTGGAAGATCAGGGCCACGCGCATGATGATGTAGCCCAGCACCATGGCCACGTTGTCCACGTGTTTGCCTTCGATGATCGAGTGGAACATCGGCTCTATGCCCATGGCCAGGATGAGCACACCCACCATTTGGACCATGGTTACGACGCGGAACACCCAGTCATCGGTGTCGTAGGCGCTGGCGAACCACGTGAAGTTGATCCAGGCCCAGATAGTTGCGAACATGGCGAACGCGAACGCAAGGAGCCCTGGCCAGAAATGCGCCTCCGCCACAGCATGGGCGAATTGGCTGCCGGCAACTCCGAAGGCAATAACAAACGTCAAGTCGAAGAACAGCTCCAGCGGAGTGGCCGTGCGGTGCTTTTCGTGCGGATCGCGGCCGCCCATGCGGGACAGCGCGTGGCGCAGGGGATTTGTGGACATGGGTCAAAGATTACCGGTGCACCTGTTCCCGCGGATGGAACCCTTACACGCGGCCCAGCACATCGATGTCTTCGAGGAACTCCTGGTACACCTCGTCACTCACGGTCGTGCGGGTATCGGCGATGGCGTCGAGGTAGTCCTGTGTGACCGGGCCCTTCCGTCCGTTCGACGAAACCGTGGACGACGCACCCGAAGTAGGTGCGTCGTCGTACACTGCTTTTTCCAAGGCACGCTGTGAGGCGCTGCGTGCCGCGAACTCGATGTCCGCCGGCGAGAAGCCCTGGGTGCGTTCCACCAACTGGGCAATGTCGACGTCGTCCACCACGGTGGCGGGGATGAACCGCTGCCACATTGCCTCGCGGGCGTGGACGTCCGGCAGGCCGATGGGGATGACGTAATCGAACCGGCCGTGGCGCAGGAAGGCTGTGTCCAGGGCGCGAATGAAGTTGGTGGCGCAGACCAGGAGACGGCCGGGCTGTTCGCGGAATGCCGGGATGATCTTGAGGAGTTCGTTGGTGACGCCCTGCAGCGGCGACGGCGGATCGCCCGCCCGCTGCGAGGCGATCTCTTCCACTTCGTCGATGAACACCACTGCGTGTTCCAGCTCGGCGATTTCCAGGAATGTCTCCCGCAGCGCCCCGGCCAGGCCCTTGGGATCAGACGCCAGGCGGGACGGGAACACCTCCACGAACGGCCACTCGAGCCGCGACGCGATTGCCTTGGCGAACGTGGTCTTGCCGGTGCCCGGAGGACCGAAAAGCACGACGGCGCGCGGCGGCACCACGCCGTACTCGTCGGCGAGGTCGGCCTCAGCCAGGGGGAGAACCAGACGGCGTTCCAACAGTTCCTTCTCGCGCTTCATGCCCGCCACGTTTTCCCACAGGTCACGGGCCAGGATCCGGCCACCCAACAGGCTTAGCGGTTCCAGCTCCTGGCGTTGCACGGGGATGGTCCTCTCGAAGTAGCGCAGGTTCTTCTTCACCACAAAGCCACGGCCCAGGAACGCTTCCACGCGCGTCTCGGTTTCCGGCATGAGCGCAGAGAGCTTGTTGAGTCCGTGCGGAGCCATGCGATTCTCGACGGCGGACAGCAGAGAAGTGCCAATGCCCCTGCCGCGGAACTCCGTCAGTGTCGCGAGGAAAACGACCCAGCCTTGGTCATGGGCCGCACGCCCAACGGCGGCGCCAACTACTTGGTCGCCCTGGACCGCCACCACTGCATGGTCCTTTTCGCACGAGGCCAGGACCTCGGAGAGTGCGTACACGGGCTCTACACCGTCAGCCTTGAGTGACTCCCAGAGGTGCAGAATGCCGTCAAGATCGGACGAGTGGAAGTCCCTGATACGCCAGTTGGTCATGGGGTTTCTCCTGGGTGTGCTTGGTGGATCGCCGTTGATTCCTTGGAGTTGAGCATAGGCGAACCACCCGCCCGGAACGTTGCGGGCCCGTTGCGTTACGGAGCAACCCACGACGGCGGCCTGTCGGCACCCGCTTTCGTCCCCTCACTTTCGCGTATTCGAAAGGCAAGCTTCCTTCTCCGAGAGTTTCCGATGCGAGGATCTCGAACTCGGTCTCGCAAGTCACCCGTCCGTGCATCAGGCATGCCATCGAAACTGTTCTTCAGCATGAAGACATGCTTCCCTCTTGCAGGGTTAGGAACTTTTTCCCGCTGCCACGATCCGTGGAATGTATTCACTATTCAGCCATTGGACGGCATCGCCGACAGTGGGAAGTACTACTTCTTCCAGGCCGGTTGCTGCATCGGAGTACAGGGTGTTCCACTCCTTAGTGGAGGCTGCCACAGCTGGCCAGGCGTGTTGGCGCCGGAATCGGAAGAGCCGTTCCACCGTCTCAGCTACCAAGACATCGTCGGCAAGTCCTGCCATCAGTTGCAAGTCGACCAGATCGTGGGCCCGCTGGCTGCCCGGTTCGGTGCATGCATGCAGCTTCTGTGATACCTGGTGGTGAAGTGGTAGGACGGGCACGGGATCCGGTCGGGGGAGCCCCAGGGCCATGAAGGTGTCGATCAATTCCGCCGAGAGTGCTGTCTCCGTGAGATCTTCGGTTGCTCCAAGTTCGTCGAAGCCGACTTCAAGCTCCACGGTGGTGAAGGATTTGTTTCGGTACTGCAGCTTCACGGCGAAAGGCTGCATGACGTACGCGGACGGCACGCTCGCTGGTCCGCGTGGAGTTCCTGACACAACTGCACCGGTGAATCCTCCCCACCCAGCTTCAAGGTTCTTTCGCAACTGCTCTTCAAAATTCTGCATGTCCCCGCGAAAGGCGGTGTCCAGATCAGGGGTTTGACGCGTAAGGTTCTCGCCAAGCCGCAGCTTCAGACCTGTGCCACCCTTCACGGCTGATGGGGGCAGCATCTGGCACACGGCCAGATTGGCTACCAGGGACTTGAGCTTGGCGACGGTCGAGTTCTCGGCCTTTGCGCGCTCCGCAATCCTGCTCTCCAGGTACCGGACATTCTTGGGCGGAGTGATTTCCTCCCGCTGATCTTCGTCGAGTGGTTCGCTCAAGATGTCTCCAATTCTCTGATGACACGGGCTGCAGCTGCTGAGTCGAGTAAACCACGCTGCTCCGCTTTGCGGGTCGCATCCGCCAGGCGTTCAGTCATGATTCGTCCTCGAGAACCTAACAGCGCACTTTCCACACTCATTGCCGGGATGCCTTCAATGTAACCGCGGTCCCAAAGGGGCACTTTCCGCTGTTCAATTTCGACCGTGTCCGGGAGTCGGCTGCGTACGCGCCGAGGAGTGGCTACCCTGATTTTGCGGAGGTTGACCTGGCCCAATCCGTAGGCTGCGAGCACCGATTCGTCAGCGAGTACCGCTTCCTGTCCTCCGAGCGCGACAGCTTCAGCAAACTCGTCGAGGTTCTTCGAAGGGACTTCGAGCATTCGGTACACACCGTGCCCGATGCGTCGCAGGGCTCCGCGCGCAGTCAGTTTCCGGAGCTCCACGGGCGGTACTCCTGCTTCGCCCGCATCGGCAACTGTGATGACGCCATGGGTGTCGTAAGCAAGTTCCCTAAGGATTTGCCGGTACGAGCTAGTCGATCTCATGGCAAAAGCGTACCGTTTTCGGTACGCTTTTGCCATACTTACGACCATTGCGTCACGACGGTCATCCTCATGACCTTCGTAGCCCTCGCCCTCCAGGCTGTCCTGGTCGCGGTCGACAGTACCGAGGCCCTGAATCTGTTTCAGCAGGGCGTTCAGTCAGCCTGGTGGGTTACGAAAGCTTCTGCGAGCAGTAGCCGAGTCATAGGCCAAGACGCAGCGAAAGCATCTTCCTACCCATCCGACGCTGGCAAACCAGCCCCAACCAAACCAGCCCCTACTGAACCGGCCTTAGCCGCAATCCCTGCATGCCGCCGTCGACGGCCAGGGAGGTTCCCGACGTCGAACCGGACAGGGGGCTCGCGAGGTAAGCCACCGCGCCCGCAACCTCAGCCGGGTCCACCATCCGCCCATGCGGTTGACGGGCATTGAGTGCGGCGCGCTCAGCTGCCGGGTCAGCGGCGGAATCCAGGAGGCGGCCCACCCAGGGCGTGTCCACAGTGCCTGGATTTACGCAATTCACGCGGATGCCCTCGCGAACGTGGTCGGCAGCCATGGCAAGCGTTAACGACAGCACTGCGCCCTTGGACGCCGAGTACAGCGCCCGCTGGGGAAGCCCGGCGGTCGCGGCGATTGAGCAGGTATTCACGATCGAAGCGGCCGGCGACTCGCGCAGGTACGGCAGGGCAGCCCGGCTGACCCGTGCAATTCCTACGACGTTGATGTTCAGGACCCGGAGCCACTCGTCGTCGTCGTTCGCGGCGATGTCACCTTGGGCGCCAATGCCGGCGTTATTGACCACGATGTCCAGGCGGCCAAACTGCTTGGCAACGGTTTCGACGGCGGTTCGCACCGAGGCGTCATCGGCCACGTTGCATTCCACGCCGAAGTGCGGGCTGGTTTCCGGTGTCAGATCCAGGACCGCAACTTGCGCGCCGCCGGCGGCGAGCCGGTCCGCGATGGCCGCACCAATTCCGGAGGCTCCGCCGGTCACGAGTGCTGCCAGGCCTTCGAATTCCTGGCCCACTGGGGATGCCATCAGGCGTTGACGTGGGCGGGGGCGGCGGAAACGGTCCCGGCCTTCGCGCGGTAGTATTCCTGCCGCTGGCATCCCAGGCCGTCGATCTCCAGTTCCACTACGTCGCCGGGCTGGATGTACGGGAAACGACCAGACAGGGCCACACCCTCGGGTGTGCCAGTGATGATGACGTCGCCAGGCTCCAGGACCATGTACTGGCTGAGGTGGTGAACGATCGTGGCGGGATCGAAAATCATGTCCGAGGTGTTCGAGTCTTGGCGGGCTTCGCCATTGACCGAGGTCCTCAGCCGGAGGTTGCTGGGATCCACCTCAGTTGCGGGAACCAGCCACGGGCCAAGAGGAGTGGAGGCGGGGAGTGACTTGCCCTTGGTCCATTGTCCCGCGGCTCCGGGGATCTGGTAGTCGCGCTCGGAGAGGTCGTTGGCCACTGCGTAGCCGGCGATGCATGCTTCGGCCTCGTCCAGGGAGGAAAGGTAGGACGCTTCCTTGCCGATCACTATTGCCAATTCCACTTCCCAGTCATACTTTTCCGACGACGGTGGGATGGGGGCAGCGTCGAAAGGACCGCTGATGGTGTTGGACGGCTTCAGGAAAACCACTGGTACCTCGGGCACCGCGGCACCGGATTCGGCGGCGTGTGCGGTGTAGTTCAGCCCGATGCAGATGACCGAGCCCGGACGGGCCACAGGCGCTCCGATGCGCACCCCGTCCGCGGAAATTTCAGGGAGTTCCGCGGATTCCAGGGCTGCGCGGGTGCGGGCGAAACCGTCCGAGGCGAGGAAAACGCCGTCGATGTCTTTGGTCAGCGGCGAGAGATCGAAGTACTTCTCTGTGCCGTCGGCGTCCTGGGCGATGACGGCCGGTTGTTCGTTTCCCGCCGTACCCAGCCTGGCGAATTTCAAGGTCATGGCTTCCTCCGTGCGTTTGGGACTAACATCCGAGCTCTAGTGTGCTGTTTCACTACATAATACGGAAATGTGACCCATTGACAAGGTAGACATCCGATGTTTAGCTCTACCTAGATCAACCGGCTGCCAAGCAAGGAGCGCAATGAGCGTCATCATCGCAGTGGACACTTTCGATATCCGCTTTCCCACCTCACAGGACCTCGACGGCTCCGACGCCATGAACCCGGACCCCGACTATTCGGCCGCATACCTGATCATTCGCACCGATGCCGGTGACGGTCACGAAGGCCACGGCTTTGTGTTCACGATCGGGCGCGGAAATGAGGTAGAGACGGCAGCCCTCGACGCTCTTCGGGACCACATCCTGGGCCGCAATGTGGAGGATCTCCTGGGAGACATGGGGGCCACCTGGAAATTGATGGTCCACGATTCCCAACTCCGCTGGCTTGGTCCGGAGAAGGGCGTCATGCACATGGCGATCGGCGCGGTGGTAAACGCTCTCTGGGATCTGAAGGCCAAGCGGGCGGGCCTGCCGCTTTGGGAACTGCTGGCAGACATGAGTCCGGAGGAACTCGTGGCATTGGTGGACTTCCGATACCTCACCGACGCCCTCACGCCGGATGAAGCACTGGCGATCTTCCGGGCTGCGGAGCCGGGCAGGGAAGTACGCAAAGTGGCTCTTCGCGCTGAAGGCTACCCCGCTTACACCACGACGCCGGGCTGGCTGGGTTACAGCGACGAGAAGCTGACGCGCCTGGCCAAGGAAGCCGTGGCCGATGGGTTTGCGCAGATCAAGCTCAAGGTGGGCGCCTCCTTGGAGGACGATATCCGGCGCGTGGGAATTGCCCGTGCGGCGGTGGGGCCGGACATCAGGATCGCGGTGGATGCCAACCAGCGCTGGGATGTCCAGGAAGCCATCGATTGGATGGCCCATCTGGCGCCTTATGACATCGCCTGGATCGAGGAACCCACCAGCCCCGATGACATCCTGGGGCACGCGGCCATCGCCCGCGGGGTTGACCCTGTCCCTGTGGCTACCGGGGAGCACGTTCAGAACCGGGTGATGTTCAAGCAAATGCTCCAGGCTGGCTCTCTCCAGGTCCTGCAGATTGATGCAGCCCGGGTAGCAGGAGTCAACGAGAACATCGCCATCCTCCTGCTGGCAGCCAAGTTCGGTGTGCCTGTTTGCCCTCATGCCGGCGGCGTAGGGCTGTGCGAGGCCGTTCAGCACCTGTCCATGTTCGACTTCGTTGCCGTTTCAGGCACAAAGGAAGGCAGGATGATCGAGTTCGTGGACCATCTGCACCAGCACTTCATCACACCCGTGGACGTCCGAAGCGGCGTCTACTGGCCGCCGTCGGCTCCTGGTGCGGGCAACGAAATGGTGCGTGAAACACTGGCCGAATACGCCTTCCCCGACGGCCCCGTCTGGGCCCGATAACGTACCGCGACAGCACACGTGCACGCTCACAAGGAAGTGATCGCATGACCCAGCAAGCGCCACCGCTGCTCTCCCTCCATGGAGTCAGCAAGAGTTTCCCCGGAGTCCGGGCCCTGAACAACATGGGGCTGGAGCTTCGCCACGGTGAAGTCCTTGCGCTCGTGGGAGAGAACGGTGCCGGAAAATCCACGCTGATGAAGCTTCTTTCCGGCATCTACACACCGGACAGCGGCACCTTCGAGCTGAACGGAACGGCCTTTGTGCCGGACAGTCCCAAGCACGCGCAGGAACTGGGCATCAGCATCATCCACCAGGAATTCAACCTGATGCCGGACCTCACTGTGGCCCAGAACATTTTCATCGGCCGCGAACCCCGGCGCTTCGGAGTGCTGAACGAGCGGGCCCTTAATCACCAGACGCAGGACCTGCTGGACAGGATCGGGCTGCAGCTGAATCCCCGCCAGAAAGTGGGGCAGCTGACGGTCGCCAAGCAGCAGATGGTGGAGATCGCGAAAGCACTCAGCCACGATTCCAAAGTGATCATCATGGACGAGCCAACGGCAGCCCTGAATGACGCCGAGGTGGCCGCCCTGCACCAGATCATCCGTGGGTTTATCTCGCCGGGCACAGGCGTCATTTACATCTCGCACCGCATGGACGAACTCAAGCAGATCTCACAGCGCATCACCGTGATTCGCGACGGCGAGTACGTAGACACAGTCAGCACGGCTGAGACCACCATGAAGGAAGTCATTTCCTTGATGGTGGGGCGCCAGATTTCGGGAGAACAGCGTCCGACGGCGGTCCCCGCCGAGGTGCCTAACGACGTCGTGCTTTCGGTTGAGGGGTTATCGACGCGAGCCCTGCTGCGGGATGTCGGCTTCGACCTCCGACGCGGCGAAATCCTTGGCTTCGCCGGACTCATGGGAGCAGGTCGGACGGAAGTGGCGCGTGCCCTGGTGGGCGCCGATCGTGCCACGTTCAACCGGCTACAGGTACGCGGCGCTGACGCTGCCATCGCCAACCCTGCTGCTGCCGCGAAACTGGGCATCGGCTACCTGTCCGAAGACCGCAAGCATCTTGGCCTCATGCTCGAGCGGGACGTGAAGGAGAACATCATGCTCTCTTCGCTGGCCGCGAATGCCCCTGGCGGGTTCATCAAGGATTCGGCGTTGCGCCGGACCGCTGAGGAATACAGCAGGAAGCTTCGGATCAAAACGCCATCCATCCACCAGCTGGCGCGCAATCTCTCAGGCGGCAACCAGCAGAAGATCGTGATCGCCAAGTGGCTGGTCAAAGACTGCGACATTCTCATCTTTGATGAACCCACACGCGGAATCGACGTTGGTGCCAAGGAGGAAATTTACAGGCTCCTTAACGAACTGGCCGCTGGTGGGAAATCGATCATCATGATCTCCTCGGAGCTTCCCGAGATCCTGCGTATGTCCCACAGGATCGCCGTCATGGCCGAAGGCCGGATCACAGGCTTCCTCAGCAACGCTGAAGCCACCCAGGAACAAATCATGGAGCTGGCCACCCACCGCGCCATCGCCACACCAGGAGCAATGACAGTATGAGCCTTGTAGAGACCCCCGCGTCCCGCAACCAGGGTACAAAGCCCGGACCCGCCGAACAGAAGCCCGTACGTGACCTGGCTACCCGGTTCCGTTCATCCCTTCAACAGCTCCTGGCCTTCGGTTCACTCATTGTCCTGGTGATCTTTTTCGGCGCAATGAACTCACGGTTCCTGGTGCCGAGCAATCTTTCGGACATCCTGCTCTCCACAGTGGTGATCGGTTTATTGGCCTTGGGCGCGACGTTCGTGATCATTACCGGCGGCATTGATCTCTCCGTGGGCACCGGGATGAGCCTGTGCTCGGTCATGACAGGAGTGGTCCTGACTTATCTCGGTCTGCCACTGTGGGCCGGCGTGATTGGCGGCATCCTGATGGGAGCCGTCATCGGTGCGGTCAATGGATTCCTGATCTCCTTCCTGAAGATTCCACCGTTCATTGCCACCCTGGCCACCATGCTCGTGGCACAGGGCATGGCACTGGTAGTTTCCGGAACCAAGCCCATCTATTTCACCAGCACTGAAGGCTTCGCCAACCTCGCCCTCGGCAAGCCCATCCCGGGCCTGGTGGTTCCTAACGCGGTATTCATCTTCTTCGCAGTGGCCGTACTGGCAGGGCTTGTCATGAGCAAGACGCTCTTGGGCCGCTACACCTTTTCCATCGGCTCCAACGAGGAAGCCACGGCACTTTCCGGCATCAACGTCCGGAACTGGAAGTTGTGGATATACACGGCTGCAGGAGCCTTCACAGGCCTGGCCGGCGTCATCATCGCAGCCCGCCTGAACTCAGCCCAGCCCGGGCAGGGGATGGGCTACGAGCTCCAGGCGATTGCCGCCGTCGTGATCGGTGGGACATCCCTGGCCGGAGGCAAAGGCTCCATCGTCGGAACAGTGATCGGCGCCCTCATCATGTCCGTCCTGACCAACGGCCTCCGCATCATCTCCGTGCCGCAGGAATGGCAGAACGTGGCAATCGGCGTCGTGATCCTCGTAGCGGTCTATCTGGACATGCTGCGCAGGAAGGAGACCGCTAAATAGCCTCTGCGCTTCCGCCCCAACCACCCGCATCCTCTCCAGAACGCATCCTCAGAAAAAGGGAGTCTTCAATCGTGAGCAAGTCCATCCACAACCGCCGTTCCTTCCTTACCCTCACCGGCCTCGCCCTCGGTGCCGTAGCTATCGCCGGCTGCGAGGCACCGGCCGGATCTGCCGGCGCCAGCGGAGCAGCAGCAGCAGGCGCCAAGCCGTACATCGCTGTCGTGTCCAAAGGTTTCCAACACCAGTTCTGGCAGGCCGTTAAGCAAGGCGCGGACAAGGCTGCCAAGGAATTCAATGTCGATATCACCTTTGAAGGCCCGAACACCGAGAAGGACGTGGACCAGCAGATCCAGATGCTCACCACCGCCCTGGGCAAGTCGCCTGCAGCTATCGGCTTCGCAGCGCTGGACTCGCAGGCCGCCACGCCCCTCCTGGAGCAGGCCAAGAGCAAGAACATCCCCGTCATTGCGTTCGACTCTGGCGTCGACTCCACCATCCCGGCCACCACGGCCTCCACCGACAACAAGGCTGCAGCAGCTGAGGCTGCCAAGCACCTTGCTGAACTGATTGGCGGGTCAGGCGAGATCGCCATCATCGGCCACGACCAGACGTCCAAGTCCGGCACCGACCGCCGCGACGGCTTCAAGGAATACATCGAGAAGAACAACCCCGGTGTCAAGATCGTCGCCATCCAGTACGCCGGTGGCGACCAGCTGCTCTCGGCAGACGCTGCCAAGGCAATCATCACCGCCAATCCGAACCTCAAAGGCATGTACGGAACCAACGAAGGCTCGGCAATCGGCGTCGTCAAGGCCGTGGAAGAACTCGGCCTCAAGGGCAAGCTGACGATCGTCGGATTCGACTCCGGCAAGGCGCAAATCGACGCCATCAAGTCCGGACTCATGGCCGGCGCCGTCACCCAGAACCCGGTCGGCATCGGCTACGAAACCGTCAAGGCAGCCGTTGCCGCCATCAAGGGTGAGAAGTTGCCGAGCAAGATCGACACGGGCTTCTACTGGTACGACGCAAAGAACATCGACTCCGAGACCATTAAGCCCAACCTCTACGAATAGAATCACGCCTCCAAAAGCACCACCAACTCCCGGCACACGGAAGGTATCCCGTTGATCCAGCACGCACCTTGGTTTGAAGAGTCCCGCTTTGGCATGTTTGTCCATTGGGGCCTCTACGCCCTGCCGGCCCGGCATGAATGGGTGATGAACCGGGAGGAAACCACTGTGGAGGAGTACTCCAAATACTTCCGGCGCTTTGACCCCGATCTCTACGATCCAAACGAGTGGGCACGGGCCGCGCGCAGAGCCGGCATGAAGTACGTGGTCCTCACCACCAAGCATCACGACGGTTTTTGCCTGTGGGACTCAGCCCTGACGGACTACAAAGCCACCAACACGCCAGCCGGCCGTGACCTGATCGCACCCTACGTTCAAGCGCTGCGGGCTGAAGGGCTCAAAGTCGGTTTCTACCATTCGCTGATCGACTGGCACCACCCCGACTTCACCATCGATGGCGTGCACCCGCAACGCAACGCCACCGACGTCGAAAGCCTCAACGCCGGTCGCGATATGGCACGCTACCGCGAGTACCTCCATGGCCAGGTCCGTGAGCTCCTCAGCAACTACGGCACCATCGACTACCTGTTCTTCGATTTCTCCTACGACGAAGACGCACACGCCGGCTTCTGGGGCGCCAAAGGCGCCAAGGACTGGGACTCCGAAACCCTGCTCGCCATGGTGCGGGAACTCCAGCCCGACATCGTGGTCAATGACCGCCTGGGGATCCCCGGAGACTTTGTCACTCCTGAGCAATACCAGCCAGCAGGTCCCATGATGGTGGATGACGCACCGGTCAGCTGGGAGGCTTGCCAAACGTTGAACGGGAGCTGGGGTTACGACCGTGACAACCTCAACTACAAATCCGTGGACCTGCTGATCCGAATGCTGGTGGATGGAGTCTCCAAGGGCGGAAACCTTCTGCTCAACGTAGGCCCAACAGGCCGCGGCAGCATCGACCCCAGGGCGCTCGCCTCCCTCGAAGGGATCGGCGACTGGATGCAACTGCACTCCCGCTCGATTTACGGTGCAGGAACATCCCAGTTCACAGCACCACCGGATACCCGCTACACCCAGCGCGGGAACCGGCTGTACGTGCACCTCTTCGCCTGGCCCTTTGAATACGTCCATCTCCCGGACCTGGCTGGCAAGGTGGAGTACGCCCAACTCCTCAACGATGCGTCCGAAGTCTTCCTGCAAGAAGGGGACCCCGGACAGCAAGCCATCAACATCACCCCCGGCGGCCAGCCGGCCGGGACGCTGACCATCAAGCTCCCCGTCCAGCGGCCCGACGTCGCTGTGCCCGTGCTCGAACTGTTCCTGAAGCCGGGGGACTTCAATGACTGAAAGCATCGCACTCCACACCCGCCTCAAACCCGGAACCGAGGAGGAATACGCCCACGCCCACGCAAACATCCCACCCGAACTGGTCGAAGCCCTTAAAGGAGCCGGCGTGCGGAATTGGCGGATCTGGCGCAGCGGGCTGGACCTTTTCCACGTGGTGGACGTCGAGGACTACCAAGCCATGCGCCATGCGCTCGCAGATCATCCGGCGAACGTGCCCTGGCAGGCCCGGATGG
Source organism: Paenarthrobacter sp. 10L420 (assembly GCF_056395385.1). Classification (NCBI taxonomy): domain Bacteria; kingdom Bacillati; phylum Actinomycetota; class Actinomycetes; order Micrococcales; family Micrococcaceae; genus Paenarthrobacter; species Paenarthrobacter sp. 10L420. The sequence continues at coordinate 58,450 of NZ_JBFTJK010000020.1, forward strand.
CCGAACTTCTTGAGGTTCAGGACGATTACTCCGGGAACGATTCGGGTATCCAGAAAGTATGGGAGCTGCCATGAACCCGGAACCACTTAACCTCGGCAGGCTCGGATTCGGTGCGGCCGGCATCGGGAATTTGTACAAGGCCATCCCTGATGGGGAAGCCATGGCCACCGTCCTGGCCGCTTGGGACGCAGGCTTTCGCTATTTTGATACCGCACCGCACTATGGCCTGGGCTTGTCGGAGCAGAGACTGGGTGCTGTCCTCCGGGACAAACCTCGGGAAGAATTCGTCATCTCCACCAAAGTGGGCCGCCTGCTGGAAGCCAACCCCGGCGGCGGTTCGGCAAAGGACGGTTCAGTAAAGGACGACGAAGGCTTCGACGTCCCCGCCACCACCAGGCGGGTGTGGGATTTCACCGAAGCCGGCATCCGCCGTAGCGTCGAGGATTCCCTGGAACGTCTGGGCTTGGACCATGTGGATATCGCGTACCTCCACGATCCCGATGTTCACGATCTCCAGGCCGGGATCTCCCAGGCCCTTCCAGCGCTGGAGAAACTGCGCGAAGAAGGGGTGGTCAAAGCCATCGGCGTCGGCACCAACTCCGCGGAGGCAGCCTTGGAGTGTGTCGAGGCCGCGGACCTGGACCTCGTCATGCTCGCAGGCCGCTACACACTGCTTGAGCAGCCCAGCGTCCCGCTACTTGACCGGTGTGTGGAGCGCCGCACCGGCGTCGTGAATGTTGGCGTCTATAACTCCGGGTTGTTGGCACGTCCCGAAGTCCCCGACGACGCGCATTACAACTACGACCGTGCCCCGCGTGAAGTGGTCGAGCGTGCGCGGGCGCTTGCCGCGGTCTGCCGGGATTTCGGCGTTGAACTTCCGACGGCGGCACTCCAGTTCCCGTTGCGGCATCCGGCCGTGGTGAATGTGACAGTCGGAGCCAGCAGACCTGAACAAGTCACGTCGAACGCCAGCCGTATGCAGGAATCCGTGCCGGAAGAATTGTGGAACGCGTTGGAGGCTCTGGGGCGTGATTGACGCGCATCTGCACCTGTGGAACCTGCATGCCTTTGTAACGGGCGGTGTCCGACCCTACTCGTGGCTGGGCCCGCAGCACGGCGCGCTGTTCCGCAGCTTCGGGGAGGATGAGGCCGGAGAGGTCCTGGCCGAAGCGGGGATCAGGGGAGCGGTGCTGGTCCAGGCCGACGATACGGTTGCCGATACCCAGAGCATGCTCGGTGTGGCCGCGCGCAATCCATGGGTGCTCGGCGTCGTGGGGTGGATCCAACTGGATTCGCCAACACAAGCTGCGGAACAGTTGGAGGCGTTCACCGCTCATTCCGTGTTCAGGGGAGTCCGGCACTTGGTGCACGATGACCCCCGCGACGACTTCCTTGACCTGCCCTCGGTACGGAAATCCCTGGCCATGGTTGCTGCACGCGGCCTGGCCTTCGATGTTCCCGATGCCTTCCCGCGTCACTTGGGAGCCACTGTCCGGCTTGCCCGCGGAGTTCCTGCGCTGACTGTGGTCCTGGATCATCTCGGGAAGCCACCCCTAGCGGACGCGACTGCGATGGACCTTTGGCGCTCTGATTTTCGAGAACTCGGACGCCTGCCCAACACGGTGGCTAAGTTGTCCGGCCTGCACCTGCCCGGAGTGGAGTATTCGGCCGATTCGTTGCGGCCACTGTTTGAGGAAGCGTTGGAAGCCTTCGGCCCCGACCGCCTGATGATCGGCAGCGACTGGCCGGTCAGCACGCTCGGTGCGCCGTACGGCAGGACCCTGGATGTGTTGTTGGAACTCATCTCTTCACTGAGCGTCCCGGAACAGGATGCCGTGCTCGAGGCGACAGCGATTCGTACCTACGGGCTGCCGGTTAACCCGATTCCACAGGACTAGAGCTTCCGAGGGATTAGAGCGCCTGCCGCAGCCAGTTCTCCACGCCGCTGATGTGGACCGTCACGAGGGCCCGGACCAGCTCGGCATCGCCGCGTTCCAAGGCGTCGGCGATCGCACGGTGCTCGGCAAGGGTGTGCGCAACGGCCTTTTCCTGTGTCAGGCCACGCCAGATCCGCGCACGAACGGTGCTGCTGGACAGGGCTTCCAACAGGCTGCCCAGGTAGTCGTTCCCTGCGGCTTCGGTAATGATGCTGTGGAATTCGAGGTCGTGGGCTACCAGTTCCTCGACGTCGGTGTTTTCGTCGATGCCATCCATGGTGGCCCGGAGTGCCATGAGCTCGGCCGGACCGATCTTGCCGGCAGCGAGGTGGGCCGTGGCCGGTTCCAGGATTCGTCGGACCTCAAAGAGTTCCAGGATGGAGCGGTCCTGATGCAGGTCAACCACAAAAGCCACGGCTTCGTTGAGCAGCTTGGCATCGAGGCTGGTGACGTAGGTTCCGTCGCCGCGGCGGACATCGAGCACGCGGATCAACTCCAGCGCCTTCACCGCCTCGCGCAGTGAACTGCGTGACAGGCCGAGCCGCTCGCTCAGTTCCTTCTCCGGTGGAAGCCGATCCCCGGCTTTGAGTTCCCCGCGGATCAGCATGTCCTTGATCTTGCCAATCGCCTCATCTGTGACAGCCATGGGTCCATAGTAGTCGCGAATCATCGGATGTTTGGCTTAGGCGCGTTCTCCCGCATCTAGCCGTGGTTGTTCCCAGCCCTGGGAACAACCACGGCTACTTGGGCCCGTTAACCAACGACGGCGGCACTCAGGTTTCGATGTTACGGAACCCGGGTGCCGCCGTCGGGCGCTGTTTGGGGCTTGTTAGGAGTCGCCGCCGCGCATGGGGCGGTTGGCAACCACCGGGGCGCTGCCGGTGTAGCCGTCGCGGGTCGCAGCAAGCTCGTGGATCTGCTTGCGGCACAGGTACCAGCCGACCACCATCAGTGCGCAGGCGATACCCGTGACAAGCATGGTGAGCGGGGAGTCGATGAAGACCATCACCAGCACGCCCACCAGGAACAGGAGCGAGAGGTAACCGGTATACGGCGCACCAAACATCCGGAAGGACGGGCGCTTGAGCCAGCCCTTGTCTGCCCAGCGTTTGAGTTGCATCTGGCACAGGACGATGGTGGCCCACGTGACGATGATGCCCACGGAAGCAACGTTCAGGACGATTTCGAAAGCCTGTGATGGGACGAGGTAGTTCAGCGGAACGCCGAGGAGCGAGACGCCTGCCGTGATGGCAATGCCACCGTAGGGGACACCGGCCTTGTTCATTCGCTGGGCAAACTTCGGGGCGGAGCCGGCAACGGACATCGAGCGCAGGATACGGCCGGTGGAGTACAGGCCGGCGTTCAGCGAGGACAGCGCGGCGGTGAGGACCACGAGGTTCATGATCACGTCCACGCCCTGGATGCCGATGGAACCGAAGAACGTCACGAACGGGCTGACGCCCTTCTCGTAGGAGGTGTACGGGAGCAGCAGCGCGAGCAGGATGACCGAGCCAACGTAGAACACTGCGATTCGGAAGACCACGGAGTTGATGGCCTTGGGCATGATCTTCTCGGGGTTCGGAGTTTCACCGGCGGCGGTGCCGATGAGCTCGATCGATGCGTAGGCGAACAGCACACCCTGCATGAGGATGATCATGGGAAGGATGCCATTGGGGAAGATGCCGCCATTGTCAGAGAGGAGGCTGAAGCCAACTTCCTGGCCCTCCACCGGGGTGCCGAAGATGACAAAGTAGGTGCCCACCACCAGGAACGCCACCAGTGCGGCCACCTTGATGATGGCGAACCAGAATTCAAGCTCGCCGAAGACCTTGACCGATACGAGGTTCAGGCCCAGGACTACGACCAGTGCGATCAGCGCCCAGGCCCACTGTGGAACCACGCCGATCCACGGGACGTATTTGCCGAAGAAGTTCATGTACAGCGCCGCTGCTGTGATGTCCACGATGGTGGTGGTGGCCCAGTTGATCCAGTAGAACCAGCCGGAAACGAACGCGGCCTTCTCACCGAAGAACTCACGGGCGTAAGAAACGAAGGATCCCGACGACGGGCGGTGGAGAACGAGTTCACCGAGCGCGCGGAGGATCAGGAACGCGAAGAAGCCACATACGGCATAGGCGATGACGAGCGAAGGGCCGGCAGCGTTGAGGCGGCCACCTGCGCCGAGGAACAGACCGGTGCCGATTGCACCGCCGATCGCGATCATCTGGATCTGGCGGGGCTTCAGATCCTTGTGGTAGCCCTTGTCCTCCGTGTGGAGGGCTTTCTCGCTGGCATGCGCTTGGGCCGGGACCGTGTGGTCCGTAATGGGTGGGTTGGTCATTGGAATCCTTAGGGGTGTCCTGTTGGGGGTGTCCTGGACGCGTCTGGTCGGGGGCCGGAGCGCAGGACAGGGCCTCGGGGGTGTGCCTTATCGGGCGGGACGGCTCTTTTGAGCCGCTGGGCTTACTGGCCGGTTTCGGCTTACTTGCTCAGGTTTGCCAGACGTTCCGGGCTGAGCAGTTCCTCAAGCTGGGCAGCGGTCAACAGACCGTGCTCCAGGACGAGTTCTGCAACACCCTTGCCGGTGGCCAGCGCTTCTTGGGCGATGGCCGTGGCGGAGGCATAACCGATGTGGGGGTTCAATGCCGTGACGAGACCGATCGACTGCTCCACGGTAAGCCGTAGCCGTTCGGTGTTTGCGGTGATGCCCCGGACGCAGCGTGCCGTAAGGGTGCGGCACGCTGCTTCCAGATGGGAGATGCTCTTGTGCAGGCTGTGCACAATGATCGGTTCGAAGGCGTTCAGCTGAAGCTGGCCCGCCTCCGCGGCCATGGTGACTGTGACATCGTTGCCGATGACTTCGTACGCCACTTGGCTGACCACTTCCGGGATCACCGGATTGATCTTGCCGGGCATGATCGACGAGCCGGACTGTACGGCCGGCAGGTTGATCTCGCCCAAACCCGCACGCGGTCCAGAGGACAGCAGGCGGAGGTCGTTACAAATCTTGGAGAGCTTCACTGCCACGCGCTTAAGGACGCCGGACAGGTGAACAAAGGCGCCAACATCCTGTGTGGCCTCAATGAGGTCCGCCGAGGTAAGGAGCGGAAGGCCAGTGATTTCAGCGAGATGACGGCACGCAGCGTCTGCGTAACCGACTGGCGCATTCAGGCCCGTGCCAATTGCAGTGGCGCCAAGGTTGATCTCGTGGATCAGCATGTGGGATTCGTCCAGGCGCGCCCGGTCCTCGGCAATGGTCACGGCGTATCCGCCGAATTCCTGGCCCAGGGTCATGGGAACGGCGTCCTGAAGTTGGGTGCGCCCCATCTTCACTACCGTACGGAATTCTCGGCCCTTCTCGGCAAACGCCAACTCCAGTTCTTCCAGGGCGAGGAGAAGTTCCTTCACCGAGAAGATCGTGGCCAGGTTTACCGCCGTCGGGTAGACGTCGTTGGTGGACTGGCTCAGGTTTACATGGTCGTTCGGGTGCAGCTTGGAGTAATCGCCCTTGGGGTGGCCAAGGATTTCCAGCGCGCGGTTGGCGATGACCTCGTTGGCGTTCATGTTGGAACTGGTTCCCGCGCCGCCCTGGATCACGTCCACCATGAACTGCTCCTGGAGCATGCCATCCATGACGTCCTGGCAGGCCTGCTCGATGGCTCCGGCACGTTCAGCATCCAGGAGGCCGAGCTCGTGGTTGGTGCGTGCTGCCGCCATTTTTACCGCGGCGAGGCCGCGGACCAAGTGACGGTTGGTGGACAGGGGCTGTCCGGTGATGGGGAAGTTCTCGATAGCCCGCAGGGTGTGGACGCCCCAGTAGGCGTTCCCGGGAATGTCGCGGTCCCCCAGGAGGTCGTGTTCGGAACGGATGGGGATCGCCTGATCGACGGTGGTCATAGCTGTCCTTGGTTTAGTTCTTGCTGAAAAATTGCGCTGCGCGGAGCTCGCCGACCGGATGGCCGCCGCCCAGCACCGGTGGGCTTTGAAGCGTGTCCAGGCTGCCGCCGTCGACGCCCAACTGGCGGAGAACCTCAACGGTGACGGGCATGCGTGCGCGGTCACCGCCGTCGGAAATCTTCACGGCCGCGCCACGGCCGTCCGGCAAGCCCACCAGCTGGAGGCCTTCAAAACCGTCCTTGGCCAGCAGCCCCGGGACGGCGCGCATCAGCGCGGTGACGTCGCGGCCTTCGCCTGCGACCATCTCGGGGAAGCGGCGCATGGCGTGGGCAACCTTGCCCTCGTCGGTGCTTTGGTCAGCGGCGGCGATGCGGCCGTAAGCGCGGGCCATGCCGTGAAGTGTGTGCGCAAAAAGCGGAGTGCCACAGCCATCCGTGCTCACTGCGGCTGCATCCTCGCCAGTGAGTTCGGTGATGGTGTCACGAACCAGGACCTGAAGCGGGTGTTCCGGGTTCAGGTAGCCCTCCACGGGCCAACCGTTGATGACGCACACAGCGGTCATGGAGGCGTGCTTGCCGGAGCAGTTCTGCGCAAGTTGGGTGGGGCCGTTGCCGGCGCGGAGCCACTCTTCGCGCTCAACGACGCCGTACGGCAGGTCAGTGCTGTTGCCCAGCGCCGCTTCGGTCAGGCCGTGAAGCGCCAGGATTTCGGCGGCGCCGTCGCGATGCGCTTTGCTGCCCGAGTGGCTGGCCGCCGTCAGGGCGAGGAGGTTCTGGGGGATGTCCAAGCCTGCACGGAGGAGGGCTACGGCCTGCAGCGGCTTAAGGGAGGAACGCGGATACATCGGCGCGTCCGGCTCGCCGGCTTCGATGGCACTGCTGCCATCGGCGTTCAGGGCGATCAGCGATCCATAGTGGATGCTCTCCACCAAGCCGTCGCGGGTCTGTTCGACGAGCGGGACGTGGTTGGGTGTTCTCTGTGCTGTTTGGGCCGCTGCTGCCGCGGTCACTTGGGGCATGGTGTCCTTTGGGTGGTTCATTTGCTGAGGATCGTGTCCAGTGCGACGCTGACGGCCTGAAGGTGATCGGCCATCGCTTTGCTCGCTGCTTCGGCGTCGCCTGCTTCGATTGCGTTCAGCACGGCAACATGTTCCTCGTCCGAGCGGTGTTGCCGGTCGGCGACGAGGTTGAGGGTTTCAGACTGGTGGGCCAAGGCCTCGCGGATATCGGAGACGACGCTGGCGAACACCCGGTTGCCACTGGCCCGGGCGACGGCGGAATGGAAGCTGGCGTCCAGGTTTACCCAAGATTCGGGGTCGTTCTCATGGAGCATTTCCTGGACGATGTCCTTCAGATGCTCAAGTTCTTCTTCGGTGCGGCGCTGGGCTGCCAGGCCGGCTGCGGGAATCTCAATGTGCGGACGTGCCTCGTTCAGATCACGTGCACTGTACTGGCCCAAGGTAAGGTCATTGGCGACCTTGTTGGCCACAATGAACGTGCCCTTGCCGGTCTTGGTCACGGTCAAACCCAGTGTGTTGCACGAGCGCAGGGCTTCGCGGATGACCGAGCGGCTTACGCCGTACTGGGCTGCCAGCGTTGCTTCAGAGCTCAGCTTGGTGCCGATATCGAACTGTCCGCCCTCGATAGCCCTTCTGAGCGCCGCGAAGACAGCCTCAGCCGCGGAAATGCGCGAGATCGGGGTGGGCCCAGCGGGCTTGCCCGGTGCGGGCTGTCCGGCTGTCCGGCTGTCTGACAGGTTCACGTTATCGAATATGGCACGGGTCACAAGGCTGTGTCAACGCTGAAAGGCTTGTTTCAGGCTTTGGGGGTCTTGGCGATCGGCTGGCTCACTGGACCAATGGCAGCTTGCGTACGTTGGCCACTGTATCGTCGGCGACTTTCGGCAGCCGCCCCATGTGGTTTTGCAGTTCGTCTTTGGCGGCATCAAACGCTTCCACCAGCTGCCCACAGTAGTTTCCAACAATCTCTTCCGCTACGTCGGGCGTGACGCCGAACTGCCTACCCGTGGAGACCAGCATTTGCCTGCTGATTTTCTGTAGACGGTATTCGCCCTTCACGCTCATGGCGAGATCGATGCTTGACTCTCCATCCCAGTAGGGAGCATATGTAGCGAGGTCATAAAGCGGTGCTATTTGCACTTCACTGCCCCGGAGCAGGATCGAGTAGTTCTTGGCGTGAGCATCCGTGCAACCGGCCACAGTGTTGAACACGAAGGCCCGGTAAAGTGCTTCTCCAGCTTTGCGGCGGTCTCTTTCGAGGGGAAACGACCGCGCAAGTGAAGCCATGTCGCCGGCCCCAGGACCCCCGTCGCGATGCTGGTACTTCTTTGCCGGCGAAACGCTCAGAGACTGGCAGAGGTCCTCTTGGTGAATGCGGCGCCAGACGCTATCGGTCAGTTGACGGTCATAGCGCCGTGTCACGAATACGTCCCAAGAACCGATGCGTGCAAGTTCGGAGCTCGCCACCTCAAGGCCGAGCAAGGCTGCCGCCCTCATGGTCAGCTGCTCGACGACGTCGAGCCTGCTGAAGTTCCCTGCTGTCGGCTTCAAGATGTGAGTTGTTGGTGTCGCATCTGCCGGGACTCCCCACGTCCCATCGGGGAGTTGATGAAGGGCGATTTTCGGTTGTGCTCCTGCAAGACTGAAACGTCCTGCTGCATCGTCGTATGGCGTGCCATCCTCATATTCAGCCACGACATGATCCAGCATGGTGGCAACATCGGATTCCGAGACCGGGGTGACCGAGTTCCTGGCGAGCCCGCCGTCCGGGGATTCTGTTCCCGGACGCATGAATTGGAGTGCGCCAGCGACATCTGCACCGATGTACTCAAGGATGGCGAAAGGGTTTGATGGGGAGACCCCAAACCTCCTCGCTATGGTCCGCAAGGCTCCGTCGCTGTCCGGGAGCAAGCCTTGCAGGAAGGGCAGGACTGCGCGCTTCTTGTGTGAAGCGGCGGCCAGTGGCATGGAAAGCGATAATGGTGTCGCGTCGGGGATTGCCTGATATTCCGGTTTATAGCGGAATGTCAGATTTCCTGACGGCGACTGCTCGACCCGGCCGCAGGGTGTCCCATCCATGAACACGTCGAGTGCACGGGTATTTACCATCGGACGTGGCCAGTCTCGCTGTTGCGTATGGCAAGCTCGAACCCCAAAGCTTGGAAGACGTCCATAAATTTTGAGGTCTCCACTGTTGCCTTGCCGGATTCAAGATCTATCACGAAGGTTCGCGAAACGTTCGCCCGGCTGGCCAGCTCCGCCTGAGACCAGCCGCGCTCCTCACGAAGCTCACGTACCAAGGGCCCAGCCTCCCTGACTGTGCGCATTCTGCAACTCCTGTCGTCGTACGGCAACATTGGAGAATGTCGCCGTACGACGACTTTAGCATTTGTTGCCGTACGGCGACAGTACCCCCCCTGCGCGCCACCCACGGACCCGGAAGGGGAGCTCGCAGGGCACCGCAACGGTGCGGCCGTTGACACAATGGATCATGCTCTTCACCAAAAAGTCTCTCACCGCCGAAGGTTTCACGGGCTTTCGAGCCTTGGACGAACTCGACGTCATGCGCGTCCCCCAGGGTCCCGGGGTCTTTGCCCTGCTTTGCCCCGCTGATTTCGAGCCCGTCTTCCTCAACCAGAGCACCGCGGGCACCTTCAAGAAAAAGGACCCGTCCCTCAAACGGGAAGCTCTGGAGGCGGAGTGGGTTTCCGACGCTTCCCTGTTGTACCTGGGCAAAGCCAGTGCCGGAAGCCAGGGAAATCGGGGGCTGCGGAAGCAGATCCAGGAGTTCATGGATTACGGTCGCGGGCGACCCACCGTCGTCTGGGACGCCCGGCTCATCTGGCAGCTCCGGGATGCTCTGGACCTGATCATCGCGTGGAAGGAACTCCCTCCTTCCGAGGTGAATGCAGCCGAGGCTGCCTACCATGCTGATTTCGTTGCCACCTATGGCCGCCTACCGTTTGCAAATCTGGTTCAAGCCCGCTCCAAGAAATAGGGCGTTAGGCACGACGGCGGCAGCGGGCTTCTGTTGGGGGCCTGCCATGGGAGCCGCGAGCGGCGCATAATGTCATGCATGACGGCCAGTAACCCCGCTGGAAGCAAACCGCATGGATCCCGCATCACCGTCGAGGTGCCTGTCCTCCGCATCGGCGCCGGGCAAACCGACTACGAGGGACTCAACCGCTACGTCGACTTCCTCCGGAAGCCGCAAGGACTCCACATGACGCTGCTGCACGTGGGTATCCTCGATGATCTGGTCCAGGACATTGAAGCCTGGACCAAAGGAATGTTCCGGTCAGAGAATGTACTTCCCGAGCTTGTGGGTTGGTTGACAGAGTTGCCTGTATTGCAGGGTTTTCTGGGGAAATCGGACAAACTGATCCCTCTGGGCGGTGGCCGTCTTATGGGACTGGAAGTGGACGTTCCTCAAGAGGTTCACGACTATCAGGCTCTTCTCGTTCAGGGGCTCCATGTGCTCTTGGATGACCTAGGCCTGGATAACATCGACGACTTCATCCTGAGCTCACCCGCCCTTGGCTACAGGTCACCCCGCTGGTTGCCCCATATCGCCGTCGGCAAGGCCCGGACCCGCCATGAGCCGCCCATGGAGATTGCTCCAGTGCCCGTTGAATTCGGGGATTCGCAGATCCGGCACCGGGACTCGCTTCCTCTCCCGGGGTGAACGTGTTTGTCCTGTCACGGTAAATTGGACGGGACTCCCGTTTCCCAGCCAAGGACTTCCATGCAGCCCCGCACCCTGTTTCGTACCGTTGCTTTTGCCGAAGCTGTGACGTGGACGCTGCTGATGATTGGGCTGTTCCTTAAGTACGTCACCCACACCACGGAGGTAGGCGTCAGCATAGCCGGAGGCATTCATGGCTTTGTCTTCCTTTGCTATGCAGCAACAGCCGCTTTCACTTGGATCAACCAGAAATGGCCGGCCCGAACGGGTCTGCTTGCCATCGTCTCTGCCGTGATCCCGTACGTCACTATTCCCGTGGAAAAGTCGCTCGACCGTCGGGGTCTCCTTGCCGGCGGTTGGCGCTTTGCCCCTGGGGGAGAGGAACCTCAAGGCGGGCTGGAGAAAGGGCAGGCTTGGATCCTGGGAAACCCGATCCTGGCCATTGCGATTGTCTTGGTGGGCGTGGCTGGCGTGTTCAGCTTCCTCCTGTTCATGGGCCCGCCGGATACCTGGTTCTCCTGATCCAGCTTCGCTCTGTGGCTTCCTGACCTTCTTTGCACCCGCTCTTCGGCGACCAAGCTTTACAAGCGATGGGAAGCATATTGGACATGCTTCCCATCGCTGCTTTTGAAAGCGTTTAGGATTCTCGGCCGTGGAAGCACATTGGTCCGCCGATCGGAATCCAGTCCTGCCGCTCAGGGTTCGTGATGGATTTGAGCGCTCGCTTCCAAACGATCGCCCTTCCTTCCTCCCCACCAGAGACCGTTGCTGGACAGGACAGTGAAAGGCAGCCCTTTCGAAGCAGGAACTTAATTCCAGATCAGTGCAACATTAAATCTTTCAGCGCGAACCAGCGGCAAAACCCCCGCAGTACAGGGCTAGGATTGGGTACGGAATTAATTGTTACAAACCGTTATCGAAAGTTCTGAGTCGTGAAGCCGATCGAGTTTCCAGAGTTTCCGTTCAACTCTCCCCTGGCTAAGTCCATCATTCAGCTTGAGCGAGTACGAGCCGATCTGGGCGAAGGAACCACACCGCCGGAGCTTTACTCTCAGCTCCGGAAGTTGTTCCAGTTACTCTCGAGCATCATGAGTGCCCGGATCGAAGGGAACAGGACTTCAATTGTTGATGCCGTCTCAGGGGTCCAACGGGCTGGTCGCGAAAACATCAAGCAAGTCGATGATGTTCAGGAGATCGTGCAGCTGCAGGAGGCAACCACTTTCGTCGATTCAGTCGTGGAGCGCGGGACCAATCTGACCCATGGCTTTGTGAGGGAACTGCACAGAATCTCAGTCGAAGGATTGGAGCGCGAGGGAGACAGGACGCCGGGAATGTACCGTGTGTCGGATGTGACCATTAGTGGCTCGGCTCATCGTCCTCCTTCCCCGGGAGATGTCCACAGTGACATGACCGCCCTTCTCGACTTCATTAACGCCGACGTGGACCAGAACTATGAGTTGTTGAAGATTGCTTTGGCCCATCATCGCTTCGTTTGGATACATCCCTTCGGAAACGGAAATGGTCGTGTAGGCAGGCTTTTGACCTATGCCGCGATGCGTAGGCAAGGCTTTTCGGAAAGCGCGGGTTACCGGACCCTGAACCCGACAGCCGTGTTCGGAGAGAACCGGGAACTCTACTACGAGCGGCTGGAGGACGCTGATTCCCTTCTGCCCGATTCATTGATTCGATGGGCTACATACGTTCTCGAGGGCCTGCTGAACGACCTCACCAGACTGTCAAAGCTGGGGAACAAAGAGTATGTAACGAACTCTCTATTGATTCCGGCCATCCAGCGCGGGCTGGAAGTGGCGCGTTTTACTAAGGCGGAAACAGATGCTCTCATCATCATTGCCCAGAAGACTGAGGTGAAGGCGGCGGACCTCCAACCCGCGTTCCCTGGTTCTGCGGCATCCCGGAGCCAAGGAATCCGGAGACTCTTGGAGCGAGGAGTCATCGAACCGATTGGTGACGGAAGGCGAAGCTACCGGCTTCGCCTAGCGCCCAGTGAATTGACACCGCTCTTGGTGAGGGAACTGGACAGAAGGGACTTCCTACCTGCCATTCTGCAGGAGTCACTCTAAAGTCCTGGAGCGTCGGGGCAGCCCCAGGATTTGGGGTTTTCCTGGCAGGTGTCGGCGACGAGTGCTTTTTCTGTTTTCCAGACCTGGATGGTTTTGGGTGGTGTGGTGAGGTCCAGGGTTCCGTTGATGGGCAGTGGGGGTCCGTTGTTCACGGAGTAGGTTC
>NZ_JBFTJK010000021.1:0-69537 GCF_056395385.1 Paenarthrobacter sp. 10L420
GGGAACGACCCTCTACGACCTACTCGAATTCGGCTCGTATTCCGCGGTTGCGGTGCTTGCCCTGATAATGGCCGCCGTTTCGCTAGTCGGGCTCGGTCTTGCCTTCCTGCTAGGCGGCCGGGGCGCCCTGAAAGGCCTCTAGAGGGAGAGAAAGCAGGCCCCGAGGATGCCTACTGCCTCGGGGGAGGCCGCGTGTTCCCCTTGTTGAGGGCATTGCGGACGCAAATCTGTCTCCTGAGGCATTCCTCGCAACAACAATGATTGGAAGCTCGATGACTGGACACAATGGACGAATAGCTGTCGTCACCGGCGGGATGAGTGGGCTCGGTGAGGCCTTCACCGCTCGCCTGCGTCAGGACGGAATCACCGTCTACACGATCGACCTGGTCCCGGAAGCGGACTACAGCCTCGATATCTCCGATTCCTCCGCCGTCGCGGATGCCGCTCGACAAATCGGACCCGTTGACATTCTAGTGAACAGCGCAGGGAAGGAGCGCTCCGGACCTTCGGTACTGGAAACCTCCGACGAGGACTGGGATCTCATGCTCCGCGTGAACGCCGCGGGTACGTTCTACGCCTGCCGTGCTTTCATCCCCGGGATGATCGACAAGGGTTGGGGTCGGGTCGTCAACATCGCCAGCATGGCTGGGAAAGAAGGCAATCCGTATAACGGTGCCTATTCAGCCAGCAAGGCTGCGGTGATCGCACTGACGAAATCGATCGCAAAAGAACTGGCAACCACGGGAGTCCTCGTCAACGCCGTGGCGCCCGCCGTGTTCGAGACTCCAATCCTCAAAGGAGCCGATCCGGACACGCTGAAAGCCGTGAGCCAAAAGATCCCGATGAACCGGATGGGACGGCCTGAGGAGGCCGCCGAGCTGATCGCGTTCCTCTGCTCCGACCGGGCTAGCTTCTCCACGGGATTCACCTACGACCTTTCTGGCGGCCGCGCTACCTACTGAGGGTCGTCGATGCCACTCGGGGCAGTTCGTCAATCTAGTTGTACTGCCCAGGGAGGTTGGTTGAGGCCGTGTGAGGACACGGCGTGAGATTTCCGGGATGACGAAGGGCTCCCGGTGTGGAGTGGAGCTGTCTAAGAAACCGCTGCACACCTAGGAGGCCTTCGTGTCCCACGCTAACGCAATGCTGACCCCATAAGCCCGTTTGAAGCTTGCCCCATTGGTCGGTGACCACCATTGGACGGTCAGCGAAGCAGCAAAGCTCTTCATCGTCTCCTGGCCCGGCTGCGCTACATCGACCGGATCACTGGAGAACCGATCCGCCGCTACGAACACACAGCCCCAGGCGAGATGCTCCACGTCGATGTCATCAAGTTCGGGAACATGCCTTGGGGTAACAGGAGCTTGGAGATCCGATGCCAGCATCGCATCAGATCACCGCGGACATCTTCACGGGAGCGGACCAAATCGCGAGCTGCTCCCGGCTCTACCGAGGGAATCTGGACTGCCGTGACTTCACCGAGTTTGAGCAACCGGGCCAGGTGCAGGGCATCCTTCGCGTCGGTTTTGACCCGATCACCCGAGGGGCGCTGGAGCTTAGACGGGGCCGCGACAACGGTATCGATGCCGGAAGAGAGGAGGAACCTGGCCAAGCCGAAACCGATCGGACCCGCCTCGTAAACGACCTTGACCGGCGGAGGCAGCGAGATGATTCAGGCGAGAATCTCATCCCGGTCCGGCGTCAGACGGTGCCGGAAAACTTCCCCGCTCAGGCCATCCAACGCGCAGGCTACGACACTCCTGGCATGGACATCCAGTCCAACGCTTGTACGCTCGAACATAGCTGGAACCTCCAAACTTCAAATGTGGCTCTACTTGTCCGCCAAGTGTGGCAGGCAACCCACGTCTTGCTTTGAAAGGAGGTTCCAGCCCACCTTGAACACACTTCCCGGGTCCTTCTGATAGTGGCCATCACCGCCCCGGCGCGGACCCGGCGCGCCCCCACCCTCGACCGTAACCCTGCCCGATCAAACGGGGCGCACCGGTGTCCGGCCCGGCGAAAATGGCCTTCAGAAGGAACCGCACCCGAGCCCACGGGCGGCCGAGTTCCTCCTAGCCGTATCGTCTAGGCCGCGCACGAGCAGACCTGCCGCAACGAGTTCGATCGGTGGACAACTGGGTAGCGGGGGTGCTATGTGCCCCTGACACGTTTGACCCAAGCGTGGTGGGCGGTGTTGATCTGCTTCAGGATTTCCTAGCAAATCATTCCGTGCACCAGCAGGTAGGCCGCGACGAACACCGAACCGATAGGAGGGCCAGCAGGCGAGGATCGCTCGCGGCTGCCTCTTGCACAAGTTCCACCGGCCTCCGAAGGATCTGCCCGGCATCGTTGTTAACTTTTTTCAGAAAGAAATTAAGTTTCCTTGCAATCGTATCCAACCCTCCTATACGTTGATTTTGCCGAATGGGGGAGGCCGGATTCCCGAAGACGTGGATTCGAATCCATTGTGGATGGAGGACATAGCTGTGAAAAAGACCAGGGCCGTAATGGTGCATGGATGCCTACTTGTCGCGGGAGGGCTGCTCGCGCTGACAGGATGCGCATCAGCAGGGGCCGGTTCTTCAACGAGCAATTCGGGCGCGAACCCGGCTGACGCGTCGAACAAGATCATGGACCCATCGGAATGGTCGAAGGTAGTGGACGCCGCCAACAAGGAGGGCGAGCTGACCATCTACGGGCTTCTCAGCCCGAGTATGTCCGATCCGCTCCCGGCGGCATTCCAGAAGGATTACCCGAATATCAAGTTAACCTATGTTCGCTCGACCCCGGCAGATATCACAGCGCGAGTCGACGCCGAGCTCGCCGCTGGGAACGTGGGTGCGGACGTTGTCGACATCCTGGATCATCCGACTTTCGATGGATACGCGAACAAGGGGGCTTTGCTGCCGCTCACCGTTCCGGCGCTGGGTGATCCAAAGGTCGATCGAGCGAACAATCAGCGCACCCCGTACGTGGTAACGATGGGCAGCGCCGTCTATGCGTGGGCGTGGAACACGAAGTTGATGCCGAAGGGCATCAACTCCTGGCAGGACCTCTTGAACGTGGACCCGTCGCATCTGGGGGTGACAGACCCCTCGATCAGTCCGACCGTGGCCTCGGTACTCCAAACGACGGAAAAGCCCCAGACCGGTGGTTCGGCGTTCCTTGACAAGCTGACCTCAAAGGGCGCGCCGCGCAGCTATCCTGGCTCAAACCCACAAATCGCGGCGATGGCCGCAGGGGAGATCTCCGCGACGATGCCCGTGCCCGCGGGGAACGTGGCGTCGGTCAAGGCCACCGGTGCGCCGGTCGACTACAAGATCTACCCGAACGCCGGGAGTATTCGCAACGAGGTGGTGGTGTTGAAGGCGGGCAAGCACCCGAATGCAGCGCAGGTGTACGTGAACTGGCTCCTGGGCGAGGCCGGTCAGACGATTATTGCCAAAGGCATGTACCCCGTTCGCGAGGGTGTGCCCGGGCTGATTCAAACCAATGGAGCCACGCTGGAAGAGATCCCGCAGATCACGACCGCCGAGGCCAAAGCATTCCAGCAGCGATGGAAGAAGCTACTCGGCCAGTAAGGCCCCTTGTGAGTCTGATCAACGGGGATGAAGACACTGATGAGAAGCAGAGTAAATCTCATGGAGTCCGAGCTAACGCTCAAGTCTGCCGCTGACGGCATTGACAATAGCATCGCCGAGAAAGTCAATAAATAGGCTCTGTTTCAAGATCCCACCGCACGAAGTACGAAGAAAGAGAATTCTCGTGGAAAACGCTGACGTAATTCGAAAAGTCAAGGCAGTGGTGACCGAGGTAGACGATGCGGGTATCTCCCGCTTTCGATCGACCGACCTCATAGAGCCCGCATTCGTACGAACTCCCGTAGGGGATGGGAGCAAGGAACGGACGGGAATCTCGTGGCAGGTCTGGGGTACATCGGACGGCGTCCCGGTCTTCCAGGACCCAGCAGAACCAGTGGCCGGCACTAATTTTCCGGGTCCAGGGGGAACGCGTTTCTCGGTCTTTTCCATTCCTCCTGATTTGTCGGTTACTGATGTAGTCGACCGCCCGGACGAGTCGTCTGGCGACGCTTTAGGGGTTGCGGCTACGCACGAGACAGCGGGTGATGCGGCATTCCATACGTCGAACACCATCGACTACATCTTCGTCGTTGACGGAGAGATTGAGCTGGAGCTCGACGGCGGAAGGCGCGAGTTGCTCACCCGCGGCGACTGTCTGGTCCAACGCGGAACCCGCCACGCATGGCGGAACGTCTCCACCGCGCCGGCGGTGATGGCGTGTGTCATTGTCGGCGTGGAGGGTGGTCGGTAATTGACAATCACTCCTTCTAACTCGCGCGCGTTGCGTCCGTCCACGGACGGCTCACGCCCCGGACCTTCAACGCACCGTGAAGGAATCCATCGATTGGCGTCTGAAGTTCACCGGTTTTCGCCTGACAAGAGCATTTGCCAAGCTTCAAAAGAAGCACTGAATAGAGAGGAGCCGTGCAATGGTGCATTATCCGAGGCCGTCGAGTTTGACTGTGGAGCAAGCTCGTGAACCTGTCGCGGCGGTTTGTTCACACTGTCAAAGCACAGATATCCGTCGCTATCCGGTGACTTCGGAGGGCGGGTGGTTCCTCACAATCCGGTGCCAGGAGTGCTTGGCCGAGGTCGATCGTGAGAGGTGGACCATGTTTGGGCCACTTGAATTTTTCGCTGACCGAGTGGAGGCCCTTCGGTGATGTTCTCAGTGGACGTCGGCGGGACGTTTACAGATGTGGTTGCTGTTTCGGGGTCGGTTATTCGGACCGTGAAAGTGTCGACCGATTACTCGGCTATCTACGACGCGGTAGTGGGCGGCGCAAAAGAGCTCGGGCTGGAGAATGGCACGATATTCAATCATGCGAGTACGCATGGGCTGAATGCTGTTATCACCCGCAAGCTACCGAAGATCGGCGTGCTAGCAACCGTAGGACACCGCGACACACTCGACCACGGCTCGGTCTTCCGCCCCATGAAGGCGCTGCTGGACCCGAACTGGCGTCGTGAGTTCGGAGATGCGCGCCGTCCTCTGGTTGAGCGTTACCTGCGCCGGACCATTCACGAGCGGATCAAAGCAGACGGCTCGGTGTTGTTCACGCTGGACGAAGATCAGGCGCGTGCCGAGATCAATGTGCTCGCCAAATGCAATGTTGAAGGCGTGGCTATCACCCTGATGAACTCCTACGTGAATGACACGAATGAGCTACGGCTCCGTGAGCTCGTGCGTGAAATTCTGGGTGACATTCCTGTGTCCATCTCGAGCGAGGTCTCGCCTATCGCGCATGAATACGCGCGGGCTTCGACGACGACGATCGATGCTTGTATGAAGATTCTTTTTTCGGACTACATCGAAAAGCTACAGGGTGGCCTGAGTAACGCGGGATTTAACGGCGCGCTCAATTTCGCCGATTGCGCGGCGACACTTGTTCCAGCGGACAGAGCTCTGATCCAACCGTTCCGGATCGTCTTCGCTGGTCCAGCTGCAGGGACAGTCGCGAGTGCCGATTTTGGCCGAATGATTGGTGAGCAGGATCTGCTGTGTTCCGATGTCGGCGGTACGTCATGCGACATTTCGCTGGTGACAAACGGCGCCCCGTACTTGAGCACGACGTTTGAGTTGGAGCATGATCTCGTCGTCAGTGCCTTGGCCAACGATGTCACCTCCGTCGGCGCCGGCGGCGGCAGCATCGTTCAGATTGGATCGTCAGGCGAGCTGCAGGTCGGGCCGGATAGCGCTGGTTCAACGCCTGGCCCCGCATGCTATGGCAAGGGGGGAACTCAGCCGACAACGACGGACACATGCCTATTGGCCGGCATCATCGAACCCGCTGGGTTTGCCGACGGCAGGATTGCTCTCGATATCGACAAGTCGCGGGAAGCGTTCGAGGCACTGGACACTGACTTCACGTATCAGGAGCGAGTTCGCTACGCGTACGAACTCGGTCTCCATAACCTCGCGGAGGCGATGACGAACGTTGCCATCAAGAACGGCATCGACCCCCGCGAGTACTCTCTTATGGCGTACGGCGCGGCTGGTCCGATGCTGCTTCCGGCAACACTGGACCTCGTGCACGCCAAGTCCGTGATCGTGCCCCCGCACCCCGGATTGTTCTCCGCGCTCGGGCTCCTGGCAGCAGAGCAGGTCTACACGAGCAACCGTGGCGCTTACACGTTCCTCGTGCCTGAGAACGCCGCTAAGATCGATGCCATCTACGCCGATATGGAGCAGGCTCTTCTGGAATCCCTCGACACCGATCGCGAGGTCACCATCGTCCGGTCGCTCGATGCACGACTAGCGGGCCAAGAGTTCGACATGCCGTTCATCGAGGTTCCGGACGGGTTGGTCGACGCAGATGCGATAGCAGCGATTATTCGAAACTTTCACGATACCTATTTCGCCCGGACCGGCAGCAGGTTCGAAGCTTTCGCTGTTGAAGGTGTGACGTATCGGATCCAGGCAACGGTGGCATCCGAGAAGGTCGAGTACCCCCAGCTTCCGGCTCGTGGTGCCCAGCCTTTGAGCCCCGTGCGGAGTACCACAATCCAGCTCATTGTGGACACGCCTGTACAGGTGCCTGTGTACAACCGGCTCGATCTGTGCGCTGGGGACCGCATTGAGGGTCCGGCGATCGTGTCCGAAAAGCTATCCACTACCCATATCACGGCTGGTCAGCGCGTGGATGTCGGGCTCCACGGTGAGCTCGTCATCACATCCGCGGCGTCGAGAGGAGAACAGAAGTGACCATCACCAATGAGCAGCCGTCTGGGACCGTGCACGAGACATTCCTCCGCGCTCTGACCAACGAGGAATTCGTTCAGAGGTACGGAGCTGACAGGTTCACTACCTCCCTTCTGAACACAAAATCTACGTATGCCGTGCAAAATATGGCGACGGCTTTCCGGCGGCAGGCCTTCTCCCCGATAGTTTCGCTCGTATACGACTTCTCCTGTGTCATTGTTGGGCCTCGCGAAGTCGACTATGCGATGGGTGCCATTAGTGACGGTTTGCCTACCTTCATCGGTGCAATGACGGAGTCTGTACGCAACACCGTCGAAGAATATGGATACGACGACCTGCGCGAAGGTGACATCCTCGTCGGTAATGACCCGTACCGGATCGGCGGGCACGTCAATGACCTGTGCTTCATCAAGCCGATCTTCGTTGACGACACGATTGTTTCGTTCGTCGCGATGAAGGTGCACCAGCTCGATTTCGGCGGCGTCACGCCCGGGGGATTCAGCGCTTCAAAGCGAAGCACTTACGAAGATGGGCTTGTCCTTCCGCCGATGCTGATGTGGTCGCAAGGTAAGGCGGTTCGGCAGACGTTCTCGCTGCTGTTCGACAACACCAGGTGGGCAGAATTAATCCTTCCCGACTTATTTGCGACACAAACGCAGTTAGGGTTCGGAGAGAGGATGATCCTGGAAATTATCGACCGTTATGGTCTCGAACCGTACCTGGGATCCATTCGATATGCGACTGATGCTTCCGCAGAGAGGATGGCCGAAGCCATTGCCGAACTTCCCGACGGCGACTACACGGGATCGTCTGTTGTCGACGCGGACGGCGTCGATGAAACGGAAACGTATGCGATCAAGGTAGCGCTGCGCGTGCGGGGTTCAAAAATTGAGGCGGACCTGTCAGGAACCTCTCGGCAGGCACGCACGGGAATTAACTGCACGTTTATCGACGCTAAGAATGCGATCGGGTGTGGACTCAGCATGCTCCTCTCCCCGGGCATCGCATTCACCTCGGGCAATTGGCGCAACATCGACGTGGTTTGCCCTCCTGGATCGATCGTTTCTGCAATGCCGCCCGACGGGGCAGTAACAATGTACTTCTATGCAACTGCCTCGCTTCTGAGTGCTGTGAGCAACGCGCTAGCGGATGCGCTCGGTCCTCGGGCGGTGGGCGGAGATCTCGGCCGGAATGTCCATAACACCGTCGGCGTGCGGCCCGATGGGAGCCAGTGGTCGACCGTCGGGGCATTCGGGGGAGAACAGGGCCCCTGGGGGGCGTCGGAGGTAGGCGATGGAGAGAACTACATCATCTCGATACTCGCCAACATTTCGTCCCTGGGGTTTGAGCCCATCGAGGCGAGTGTGCCGGTCGTAGCGCTGTTTAACCAAGCTGTCATCGATTCCGGCGGTCCTGGATATCACCGCGGGGGCATGGCGATGTCGCGCGACTCGCTGTGGCTCACGGACAGCACGCATTTTCCGTGTCCGGTGACGTTGACGGGGTCAGGCGGTTTCGGTGTTAACGGCGGAAAGGCCGGAATAACCGGAGCAGCCTGGACCTTCGCGCCGACAGTCGCCGCTATCGCGGAGCGACAGCAACTGCTCTCGCATAGCGCCGAAACTCTAACGTCCTCCGATCCGATCGCCGGTGTCCTCGACCCGGAAACCAAACTGCAGGATGGGAAAGACGGCAAGTACTTCTACTTCGGTACCCGACCGACGTGGGACCTGCCAGCCGGATCCGTGCTCCGCAGCATGACAAACGGGGGCGGCGGATGGGGCGACCCCTTCACTCGTGAAGAAGAACGGGTTCTCGCCGACGTGCGCAACGAGTATGTGAGCATCGTCGGGGCGGCGCGTGACTACGGCGTCGTCGTGGTCGGAGATCCCGAGACTGACCCTGAAGGTCTCACGGTTGATGTCGATGCGACAGTAAGGCTCAGAGAACGCAGTTGATCGCTCGGGATGGACTGGCGGGTAATCGGCTCGGGTAAGCGGACCGTGCCTTCGGCCATCGTTCGCCTTGTGTGTGCACC
This sequence comes from Paenarthrobacter sp. 10L420, assembly GCF_056395385.1. NCBI lineage: Bacteria > Bacillati > Actinomycetota > Actinomycetes > Micrococcales > Micrococcaceae > Paenarthrobacter > Paenarthrobacter sp. 10L420. The sequence continues at coordinate 8,822 of NZ_JBFTJK010000021.1, forward strand.
GCGAGCAGCATCGAGAGCACAACGTGCCCGATTTTTGTATCTAAGACGCGGTCCTTGCCGCAGCGCGGGCATGGCGCCCTCGCTGCCTGCTCGCGGATCCGACGTATGCGCTCACAGCAGTACTCCCGGGCGATGAACCCGACCGGTGCTCCGCATCCGGCGCAGTCTCGTTGTCTCTTGCCCATCGGCGACAAGCGCTTCGTCGGTGCGGGGCTGGTCGCGATCGGGCCGATAACCGCTCCCTGGGGCTCGGCGACGATGCCGACGGGCCCTGTTGCGCGGACAGAGTGGCCGACGCCCTTGGTAAAACCTTCCTTGCAGCGCTCAACCCGGCAGCGGCAGCCGAGCTCGCGGTTAGTAGGCCTCGGCGGCGTCCACTTCGGCGGTGGACTTCACCCGGTAGGCGAAGGCGGCGACGGCGGCGATGGGTCGCTTGCGGAGCACCAGGTTGTGATGGATGAACTCTTCGAGGGAGCGCAGGTAGATAGCGTTCTCGTCTTCTTCGGTGACGTGCAGGCCAAGGACGTCCACATAAAACTCGCGCGACCTGGCGAGGTCGGTCACCACGATGTCCATGTATGCTCAGCGGACGATGTCCGGTGCCAGGACTGAAGGGGTGGGAACGAAGTTGGTCATGATGGTCTCTCTTCTTTGAGCAGTTAAGGGGGAAGTTTGGCTGTCGCTGGTTGCTGCAGCGTCTTCGACGTTACCGAACTTGGATTGGCCGCAGGAACACCTACTTCATAAAGCTTCGGCGCCCAGCTCCTCGACACGAATGATGCCGCCAGCTTCGATTGCGTCGAGAACACACTCTGACACCGTGAAACCTGTCGCCAGACTTCCGGCAACGAGAATCAATCAACAGGGGCCGAGGCCGTTCGCTTCGGCCCCTGTTGTCAGTGCCTGCACGCTGATGTACCTGCGCACACCGCCCACCTGCTGGTGGCAAGACCGCCGATCGGCTTGGGTCCGGCTTGCTGGAACATGGCGCGCCTACAACGCTGAACCGGACAGAGCCCCTGTTCGAGCCAATTGGCGATGTCGACCTGACCTACGGCAGACGGGCCAAGAGTCTCTGTCGGACCACAGCAGGGCAGGCGATGATCGCTCGGAACGTATCTTGACCGGCTGATGTTAGCCGCAGACTGAGCTGGTCCGAAACCTTGAAGCGACGGTCGGCGTTCATCACCCACCTATAGCCAGAATGCGTCAGATAGTCGCAGAACATCACCACGGCATTGCTATACGAGCGTAACGTCTCCAGGCTAATCGGCTTCTCACCGGAACGCAGTCCTGCTAGGAAATCATATTTCGTGAAGGAACGGGAGTTCTCCCAGCTACTCCTACTCCCGTGCTTTAAAAGCCGACAACGAAGATTCCGTCAACCAAATCTGAGCACGGTATAGATGACGGATCTAGTTTCGATGGCTCTTCATGCTCAGCCGTCGCGGCCGTAAGGTCGGGGTCCCGGTGGAACCCGGGACCCGGACCCTCTTATCCAGGCGTATTCCGCGGATCGTTACCAGGAGCGATCGTGTCTTTTGCCCTGATCTTGTTGTCCGTACCGTGGATGTTCAATTCGCCGCCCCCGGAACGGTACAGATAACCCCGAGCAGCATCGATAGCCGCAGCCTGGGTTTCGTGAACAGAAGAAGCGCGGGACGAGCCTTCGCGCTCGGCCTTCCAGCCGTCTTCACCCGGAACTACGTGGTAGGAATTTCGTTCAGCCATGTAATCACCCCCAGACGTTTGCTGATGGATGCAAGCTACCAAACGGGACCGACATATCCGGTCGTGTCCGGCGAAATATCGCCCCGAACTAGCAAGTTCTGTGCCTTGAATCAGGGCATGCGCCGATATTTGCCGTTCGGTTAACCTGCTCAGACTCGGACAAATGTGGCTTAGGGCATGTCGAGTTGGGTTTTGTAGGCGGTGTCTCTGTTGGTGTTCCAGCCGGCGATGATGCCGGCTCCGAGCATTTGGTCGGTGAGTCGGGCGAAGCGGTAGCCGGGGTCGGTGTCGAGGGCGAGTTGGAGGTATTGGTGTGCTTTGGAGCCTCGGCCTTGCCACCAGTTGATGTAGCCGATGGTGGTGAGGATGGGTGCTGCGTGTTGGGGGCTGGTTCTGGTGTAGGCGTGGAGGAGGAGTTGTTGAGCCCATTCGATGCGTGACCATTTTGGTGGGGTGTTGGTTTGGGCGAAGAGGATGTGTTGGGGTGGTTCGTTGATGCCGGGGATGTCGGCCATGAGTCGGTCGCGGATGTGAGGGAACTGGAAGTACGCGATGAGGCTGACGCAGTTTTCGTCGGTGGGGAAGTCCTTTGACTCGAGCATTCTTGTCCAGAGCAGGCTCGCTTCTCGTGCGGCATCATCAGGGGGTTGTGTGCGGATGGTGTGCATGCGTTCTTCGACGGCGGTTGATTTTGCTGTTTCTTGTGTCGCGGTTGGGAGCATGATTTTGTTGGTGGGTTCGATGGTGCTGCCGCGGTAGATGAATTCGGCGTTGACCTGGCTGTACTCAGTGGAACTGATGGGGAGGCTGATGTCCTACCCGGGCTCGCTGTCATAGGGGGAGTAGGCGTCGTCGCTGACGAAGATTCCGTCGCGGATGGTGATGCCTTTTTCGGCGAGTACTCCGGTAAGAGCGGCGATGGTGGCAGCATGCGGCTTCAGTTGCCCGGGCTCGCAGTAACTCGAGGTGTAGACGGCGAAAATGATGCTCGATGCGGTGGTGTCGCTGGTCAGGTAGCTGCTGACGGTTCGGGCGTAGGGGAGTTCGTTTCCGGGTTGGCAGGGGAGGTCGATGCGGAGGGTAGCGCCGATTTTGTTGTTGTCCAGGGTGATGCAGACCAGGCTTTCCGTGGGCCAAAAACCTAGGGTGTGTCCGATGAAGCTGAGCAGGTCGGCGGGGTCTTTGATGGTGAGCTCATTCATTGTCCTGTTCCTTTGCCTTGTGAGTTTGTGCCTGTGGTCGTTGGTCTTGCTGGCCGTTCTGATAGGGGACCTGTGCGCTGGGAACGGGGCTGGAGTGCAGCTTGGGGGACCGGGGCAGGGCGGAAAGTTGGGGAGGAGGGGAGCGACGCAGGAGCGCCGAGCGAAGTTTCCGGTTCGGTTCCGGCGCGGTAGCGCCCTGGTTGCGCGGAGGACCCGCCCAGCGATGATCGGAATATCAGAATGACAAACAGCGGTGTTGCTTCTGGCCTTTCATGGGCGGACGTGCCCTCCACGCCATGACGTCAGCGCTACTATCTTGGGCACGGAAGCCACGGGAGTGGGGGTTGGCCAGGGCGCAAGTTGCAGGTGCATCTACGTCAGCGTTGTGCGCCTGGCATCGAAATGTCAGGCCGCCGCTGAGGATCATTTTCAAGCCGTGGTGCTTATCGGGCGTCGTAGATTTGCCGATGGGACGCGCCAAGGCGGTGTACCTGGGTGAGTGGTGTGCTGGTTCTGTGCACGCAGACATATGCGCCGTTATCGGTAGCTGCCAAACACCTTCCAAGAACTGGATGAGTATGAGCGTTTTTGTGTCCCTGTACGTGCCGTTTGGGGCACGGGGTCCTACGCGCCCTATCCGCAGGATGGCAGGATCAACACGATCGTATGGGCCTTTCACCACTTCTCGTCAATGAGGCGGCCGGTCAGCGGCCGCGTGGGTCGAGCTCTCGCGATGAATAACAAAGTGTGGTTCAGGATTTCTCTGAATTCTTCAGATCACGCGATTCGGCCCTGAGCCCTTTGATCTCCTCCAGTTCCCAACGCGTCAGATCGTCTTTGCAGACACTCAAAACCCCGAGCGCCGGTCAGTGCCATCGACGCAGCAGGGTGCGTGATCAAGCGGTCCAAAGAAATGCGCATCACGAACACGAACTCTTGGGGCCCATAGGAGGCCCGGAACTTGCATGCAAAGGGAGCAGAGAAAGGATCCTGAAGGCGCGTTTTCGCCGCAACCGCCGCTGTGCCCGTAGGAGGAACGGAACGTAGTGCATGGGGTATCGCCGGCTCAAGCCCACGGCCTGTGGGTGCTGCCGTTCCGGGGTCCTCCCGCCCAAACACACCGGGCTATGAACCCAAGGAGGATCATAATAGCCAGGTGCCGAGGTCTTCGTCAGCCCCGGTGACTCGCTTCCAATAGGAGTGCCCGATAGCTAGCCCAACAGAAGTTAGGGTCAATCCCTTCAACAGGTCCCACGACTTAGCCACATCTTGGATGCCGGGGTTATGAGCGGCTGCTTCAGCCATCACCTCATGACCCTGCATGCGGCCGTTTTTTGCAAGTGATTTCAACTCCTCTTGAAGCTCTGTTATGCCCAGCTTCTCGGTCATCTCGACGATGTCGTCCGCGCAGATGCCAGCGATCTGGAAGTTGGTGGGCTCGCGAAGAGAGGGCACAAAGATGGTGTTGAAGTGAGGAGAATTCTTCAGCGCTTCGGGGATGATTTCGTGCGGGAAGCCGCGTGTGAATAGCCCCCCGGAGCCGTTAATCAGTCCATTCGCGAATGGGTACTCGGCTAAAGAACTTGAACCCGCACCTACGTACTCTATGTGCAATACGTCCTGCCGCAGTTGCGGGATTTCGCCACCGATGGCAACAATTTCATCGACGTAGGTTTTCATGAAGTCGTCGACCGTGTTCGATGTCGTCCGGGTATACCGAAGGAGGAATACCAGGGCGATCGACCGGCGCTGTGAAGCGGTGAGTTTGGGTGCGGATGCAATTGCCTCGTTCAATACAAGTGTTTTCAGCGAACGATCAATTTGCACGGTTCTGTCCACTAGCAGGTCTATGAGGACCGTTTCCAAATCCTCATCGCCCGAGCGTGCGTAGGACTTTTGAGCCTCGAACATAACGCTTTGAACATCTGGATCAGCGAGATTGCCTAGGGCACTGGGGTTCTTTGCCGTTAGCTGCGCTAAATATTCGGTGGTGATGTGTTCTGCTCTGGCGTTGGCAACTTCTTTGGCAAGTTCCCGAAGCTGGGGAGCGTTGGCGTAGTAGACGTCGAGTGCGATTTGACGCACCTCGGGGTAGGACAACCCATAATTGTTGATGTTGCCCCCGGCCTGATAAACCGTTGCACCATCACCGGTAGTAAGTTCTTGGTTACGGGGTATCATCTTCACCACCCAATCTGATATCCCTGCCGGCTTGGTAGATGCGCGAGCTATCGCCAGCAGTAATGGACTGGGAAGCCGTAGGTCTCCTTGGCGATTCCGGGTCCCTGCCAGTGAAGCTGGGAATCATCATGGCAACCCCGAGAACAAGGACGATGACGAAGGCAATCCCCGGCCAAGGCCACAATGAGTCATCGCCAGGGGACTCCAGAATGTAGATCCAGAAAGGAAAAGCTGCGCTGCCTCCCAGACTTAGAATCAGACCGCCAATCTGAAAGAAGCGCTCTCTCTTGCCCAAACCCAAATACCAGCCCCATCTAATTAATTCGATTGTTTCATGCCAGAGGAAGGCCCGAAGTAAGGCCAGCTCGCCGTGGAATCGAGGCAGGGAAAGGTTGCCCGTTCGGGATCTAACTATAGGTCCCTGCGCAACTAGTGTTGGCGTGGTAGGCCTGCGTGTTTCTCTTGCCGGCCACAGGCAAAGTCATTTCGGCGTCGTGCGTCAACCCTGCTGCCGTCCTTGGGTGCTCGAAGGAGGCTAAAAAAGAAGTGTGGACAATGTCCACACTTCTCGCCCCGGGCTGGCCCGTACAGCCGTCGGACTGGCCCGGATTCCTTACGTTTCCGCCACTTCCCAGTGCTACCAAGGCCGGGAATCCCGTTCGAGTCCCACCTCGGGCACGGCATACCCCCTCGTCAGAGGGGGTATTTGCTTTAACGTGTGTACATTCTGGTTGGTCAGGTCCCTCTGACACTGGCCGCGGGGTGTGCCTGGCGCCGCGAGTCGCCTGTGAAGTTGTGGGGAGCGGGTTCAGGGTCTTGGCTGGTGGGCCCTCCGCTTGCTCTGAACTGGGGCTATAGGTTCCTTTATCGATCCGTCTGGTCGGCCGTGGTTGGCCTACACCTCTTCATGGGTAGAAGGACTGGGCGCAACATGACTTCAAGATCCTGCGTCTCGATCGCTTGGCTTAGGCTCGTTCCTAGAGCGAGAAGGCCGGGCAAGCGAACGCTTTGTCAGGCCAAAGGAGGTGTGGACATTGTCCACACTTAAATCTGCTTTTTGGGCGGGCAGGTATGCTTCGGATTTTTTACTCACACAGCTTCATTGATGGTCGCAATCACGACGACATGATTGGGTTTGAGGACAGGGACTCTGCAGCGGACGGTTGGCCCTGGCCGTAAGCGCGTCTACAGAGCAACCCGTGCCCAAATCCCCTGCCAGTGGGCCTCTCCTAGGGCGGGCGAGAACATGATCACGGCAACGCCCAGCAGGCAGACCAGGGAACCAATGATGTCCCAACGATCGTGACGGAAAACCGTCCAAGATCATGCCACATGCGAGTGATTCTGCGACGAGAAAGCCACCATAAGCGGCTAGGATCCTGCCAAGGTGCGCGTCGGGCTGCAGGGTGGCGACGAAACCATAGATCCCCGAGGCTATGATGCCGAGACCGGACCACCAGGCTTTGCCTTCCCGCACCGCTTGCCACAGCAGCCACGCGCCCCCGATTTCAGCCATAGCAGCGAGTGCGAACAACAACACGGACTTGGCAATTGGGCATGACACATCCTGTCATTTGTGGGGACTGGTCATGATTCCAGACCTTGATGGAGGATAAAAGCAGTAGGAGAACCAGCAGCGGCATAAGAACGAGACAGGGAACGAGTCCCCACCGACGATGGTCCTCGTGATGGAGCCTAATGTCATCGTGACCAAGAAGGGCTTGTTCTGGCCCAGGACAGCGAAGCTCTTGTCTCTACTGAAGCGGACGAAGGCCCCGAGCATGGGCGGGCAGGGACCGGCAGGGAGAGTCTGTCGGCGATTTTGATGTCGGTGCCCTTGGCGCACCATCGCCGACCATGACCGTGACCAAAGAGGCTGGCTCGAGGCGCGCTCAATAGTGCTGCCGCACCAAAGACACCGCGGTATCGATCCGGGGATGGTGGTGAAGCAGAAATGCGTCGGCTGTTCAAACCACTTCGTTCCAAGCTATTTTACGGCGATACGATCATTTCGGTGAACACCAGCTTGCAACAGAAAGCCGGGGCATCTCATCCAGGGAAGTCTTGCCAGCCATGTGGCCTGCTCCATTCGCAGTCCGTCGGCGGCAGCGGTCGAACCAGTGGGCACCGGCTCACATGCTGCGGCGAGAGAGATTTCAGCCGGTCGTATCTGTGCCCGGACTGAGGGCGGCAACGTCCACGAAGATTGCTTGTGGCTGCCTGGGCTATCAGGAAGTCCGCAACCTGTCTGATTACCGCGGGGGCGCTGCGGCTATAAACGTTCTCCCCTCACTTCGCCTCCCAGCCTACGATTGTTTTGGAAGCAGCGTAACGACGGCCTGTCCAGGTACTAGCTGGCCCGACTGCACAAACTCCTCCGGACGACCAGAGAGTTCGGCGATGAGGCTGGCTCGAAGTTTAAGGAGCTCCGTGTGGCAACCGGGGTCTTCACTGAGATTCCGGGTTTCCGCGGGGTCATTGTGGAGGTCGAAAAGTTGCTCGTTTCCATTCTTCGAGAACCAGATGTATTTCCATCTGCCTGCTCGCACCCACTGGATGGACTGGCCTAGGAGTACGTGCTCACCATGTAGGTAGGGCCGCAATTCAGCATTGTTGCCCTGCTGGTCAGCTTGCGTAAGGCCGAAGAGGCTAATGCCGTCGATGCTTCCGGGCACTGGAAGATGTGCCGCGTCGAGCAGAGTAGGCATCAAGTCACGAAGTTCAACGACGGCATCGACCCGCTGTCCGCCACGTATTCCCGGGCCGGATATTAGCAACGGCACGCGAGATGACCCCTCGTACGGATATCCTTTACGCCAGAGGTCGTGATCACCCAGCATCTCACCGTGGTCGGACGTAAATACGATGTACGTGTCTTCCTTCAACCCGAACTCTCGAAGTACCTCCATGAAGCGGGCAACCTGATGATCGATATGCGTGATGTTGCCGTAATAACCGGCACGGGCCCGGTTCAAAGTCTGCTGATCGTATGCCGCTACGTGGGCGTCTGGCCGATTATCCGTCCTATACCACTCAAGGTCAGCAACCCAGTCGCCCATTGGGGGTTCATGATCTGGAAGGTTCAAATACTGTTCAAACGCCCATGCTGGCGGATTATATGGCGGGTGCGGGCGGTGGAAGGAGAGGTATAGGAAGAATGGAACGGTTGGGTCTCGGCGGTATAACCACGAGATTGCTTCTGTCACGACCCAGTTGGTGGGGTGAAGGGATTCCGAGCGGGACCAGGGACGTGCGACAACTGAGTTGCAATTTATGCCGTCGTCAAAATAGTCCGAAACTGCGCTTTCTCCCGCTTGGCTGCGCAGCCAAACCAGATAGTCGTCGTACCAATCGACTTCGCGACCGCGTTTCCTGGCAAAATTTAGGTATCCGTCATGAAGAATAACGTTGTTAAACCCAATGCGTCCGCGTTCAGGGTAGTAATGCATTTTCCCGATCGCCTGTGTTTGATATCCAGCCTTCGTGAACTCTCCCGGGAGTGTTACGGAAAGGTCGAAATCAACGCCGTCGGTATAGCCAACCCTTCTGTGGGAACGGGCGGCAAGTCCCGTCATCAGGGCCATGCGGGCAGGAACACAGGTTGGCGTGGATGAATAAGCATTCGAGAAATTTGCGCCTTCTGCGGCGACTGCGTCCAGATAAGGTGTCCTGACAATTGGATGACCGTTGATGGAGAGGCAGTCTCCCCTCCATTGATCGGTACAGATGAGGACTACATTGGGAGTGCGCGCCGTCGAGCTAGCTTGAGTCATATAATTTCACCTTTGCATTCCGCTTCTTAAAAGCTCGTACCGTCTATGTCTCCTGTGGGATTACTAATGTCGCGTCCGGATAGCCGTCAGCTCTGACTGTGATCGTCACGGGGCCTGGCTGGGCTCCGGCACGAACGACCGCGAGGGCTTGGCCGTGATAGGTGAACGCGACATTTCCAAGGTAGTCGCAGGGGGCTTCAGGATTGGCCGATCCTAATCCCTGCAGTGTCGCAGGCCCTTGCACGGTGACGGCTACTTCCACATCTGTATTCGGATTGGGGCGGTTTTCCTCGTCCACCAGCGTGATCTCTAAGTGCACGAGGTCGACAGTGTTGGCGGTGACCGCGGACCGGTCGGCTGAAAGCCTCAGTTTGGCTGGCCTGTTAGCCGTTCTTAGCTCCCGGCGGCCCAGTTCGGCGCCGTCGCGGTACGAAACGACTTCCAGGCGCCCGGGTTCGAATGGGATAGCCGCCTGTACAAGGTAGTCGCGGTTCACTCCAACCTTTTCGGTGGCCACAACTGCTCCGTTCAGGACGAACTGTACTTCATCACCGGAGGCGTAGGCTTCGACGTGGATGGGAGTTCCTGGAGTGACATCCCAGGTCCAGGACGGTACAACATCTGACCAGGTCCAGGCTTTGGGTTCGATCACATATCCGTCATCGCGGGGTTTTCGTACGGCAATGTAGGGGACATCGGTCAGTCCAAAGACGATTTCTCGGTAGTAGGAGATGGGCTTGCGGTGGCCTATGAGGTCGATGTCTCCGCACACGGCGGCGATCCATGGGTAGGGGGCGCGATGTTCCTGGAAATCTTCGGGGTACACGTGCCTACCCGTACCGACCTCACCCAGGAAGTCCCACCCGGTCCAGGTGAAATCACCGACTACGTTGTTTCTGGCGAGAATCATCTTCCATAGCCGATCAATGTGTGTCGGAAATGATTCTGAGTTGAAGTAAATGCGACGGGGGAATTCGTCTTGGTCGACTTCATAGCGCGCGTCTCCATAATTCAGACCAACGATATCGAGCACGGATGCCGGCTCCAGCAGCCGCTCTCCGAGAAGTTCCGAGGCCATGACCCTGTTCATGAGGTGTGTTACCTGGCCCAGGTAGTCGTTGAGCCCGCGAATCGTGGAGCTGTCCTGGTCTACCTCGGCGCGGAGTTCCGGGACTTTGTCCCTGGCCATGTACATGCCCTGCAAAGCATGGGTCACGATCCGGGTTGGGTCCTGCTCACGGGTACGCTCTGCAAGCAACCGCCCCCACCGGGCGCCATGCCGGGTTCCCGCCTCAATAATTTCGTTTCCGATGGAGTACATGATGACGCTCGGATGATTGAAATCCTTCGCCACCATGGCGTCGATATCACGCTCCCACCACTGGGGGAATGATCGGGAGTAGTCATCTGTGGATTTGGACACCGCCCACATGTCGAACGCCTCGTCGAACACCAGCATGCCCAGCCGATCACAGGCGTCGAGCATCGCCACACTGATCGGATTGTGTGCCGAGCGTATCGCGTTGAAGCCCGCATCCTTCATCCGCTGAACCCGCCGCACAGCGGCGTCGGCGAATTCCGCTGCTCCGAGCACCCCATGATCGTGGTGGACCGCCGCGCCTCGGAGTTTGATGGTCTCTCCGTTCAGGCGGAGCCCGCGGATGGGGTCAACTGCGAGGCTCCGGATGCCAAACGTCGTTGATTCACGGTCGATGGGTCCGTTCTCGTCCTGGAGGGTAACGGTTGCGCGGTAAAGAGCGGGATTATCCGGGCTCCACAGGGACGGATGCCGCACATACGTCCGCTGATGGGAAGTCAATGTTTCGTATGGCAGGAGCGTGACACGGGATTTTTCTGAGACCACTTCCGCACCTGTGTCGTCACAAAGTTCGAGCACAACATCGACGGTACGAGTAGTTGCCCCTTTATTGGCGATTGTTGATCTCACCACGACAGTGGCAAGCTCTTCATCAACGTCGGGGGTGGACACCCGCAATCCGGTGGGGATGATATGGACAAGTTCACCGATAAGAAGATGCACCGGGCGGTAGAGCCCTCCGCCTGGATACCAGCGTGAATCTTCATGGGAACGTGCGTCAACACGGATGGTGTTGGTCTCTCCGTAGTTCAGGAAGGGGTCTGCCTCGATGTGGAACGAGGAGTATCCGTTGCTCCACTGGCCAGCAAAAGCTCCGTTGAGGTAGACCATGGCGTCCCGGTGAACGCCCTCGAATTCAAAAGTGATGCGTTTGGTCGCCCAGTCGGAAGGGACATCGAATAGCTTCTCGTATGTCCAGGAGCCGCCGTCGAAGTAGCCGGTTGGTGCTCCGCCTGTCCCATCCGCCGTTCGGCCGCTGGCGAGCATTGCATCGTGCGGGAGGTCGACGAGATTGTCACTTGGCGGGGCTACCCGAATCGCTTCATGGACTGAAACTAGAGGGCCAAACTGCCACTCTCGGTTGAACGGGATGCGTTTCATCTACTGTTCCTTCATTTCATGGTTTGCCGTCTTTGTTCAGACGGCACTTATTTCACTCCGCCTGCGGCGAGGTCGGAGCGCCAGTAGCGCTGAAGGATGGAGAAAGCGATGAGCAGTGGAATCACGGCCAGGAGGGATCCTGTGATCGTGATGTGGTAAGAGATTCCCTCGTTCAGACGCTCACGCCAATTGACAAGGCCAACTGACAGGGGCTGAAGGGTGTCGTTGTTGAGCATGAGCACGGGCAGGAGGTAGTTGCTCCAGATTGCGACGAACTGGTACAGGAAAACAGTCACCAGGGCGGGCGACATGATGGGCAGACCGATCCGCCAAAAAATCCGGGCTTCATTGGCACCGTCGATACGGGCTGCTTCGAGGAGTTCGTTGGGGATGGCTTGTTTTGCGTACGTGGCAGCGAGGAATACTCCGAAAGGGCTTACGAGACTGGGCAGGAGAACTGACCAGTAGGTGTTGACCAACTGGATTTCGCTGAACATCAGATACAGGGGGAGCGCGAAGAGGATCGCGGGCACGAGAACGGCGGCCAGGATGATGTTGAAGACCAGCTTTCGGCCGGGGAACTCATACTTGCCCAGAGCATAGCCGGCCATAGCTGCGAACACGGTGGCGATGGCGGCACCTCCGACGCAGTAGAGCACCGTATTTCCCGTCCAGACGGCGAAGATACCGTTTTGCTGCGCGAAAACGTCAGCGATGTTTTCCCATAAATTGAAGTCGGAGAACAGCATGGGATTGGTCGTGAACATGTCTCCCCTGCTTTTCGTTGCGCTGACGATAAGCCACCAGAGGGGCACCAGGCTGTAGACCGCGAATGCGGCCATCACGACGAAGGAGAACGTGCGCGCCGAGAACGGGACGCGTTGTTGGCGCCATGGCATTCGACTGGTTCCGCGGGACTGCGTTGGGCGCCGGACTGTCGTGCGCGGGGGAGCGGTGGTCATGAGTCAGCTTCCTTTCGCTGAGTGAATTTGAGGAATCCGAACGACAGGACCAAAGCAACTAGGGCCAGGATGACCGATTGAGCGGCTGCCAGGTTGTAGTTGTTGGATGCGGCCTGTTGTTGCGCCGCCATGATCGGCGTGAACGTCGAGGAGATTCCTGGTGCCACTTTGGACAGGATCGCGGGATCGTTGTACAGCTGGACAGTGCCAATGATCGAGAAAACGGCGGTGAGGATGATGGCTGGCCGCACTGCGGGGATTTTGATGTGCCATGCGGTGGCCCACCATCCGGCCCCGTCCAGGCTCGCGGCTTCGGTCAGGTCTTCAGGAACTGCCCGTAGCGCCGAGTAGATGATCAGCATCTGGAAGCCTGTAAAGCCCCAGGTCATCATGTTCCCGATCGAGAAGAAGACCATGTTGTTGGCAAGGAAGTTGACGTCGATGCCGATGGCCCTCAGCCATCCGCTGAGAGGCCCGAGATCCGGCTGATACAGGAACGACCACATGATCGCCGCGATGACGCCGGGGAAAGCGTACGGCAGGAAGTAAATCAGTCGGAATCCGCGCCGGAAGGGTGAGAAGGCAGAGTCCAAAAGAAGCGCCAGGAATAACGCAATGGTCAGCATGAGAGGGACCTGCACGATCCCGATCAAAAATACGCGTCCGAAGGAGGCTATGAAGTCGCCGTTCTGCAGCGCGACCAGATAGTTCCCGAAGCCCGCGAAGATGCTCTTGGAACTCCCGACGCCAAGGCCGCTGCGTTCCGTTTTGAAGAAGCTCTGGTAAATCGCGTAGAAGATGGGAGCAACCTTCATGGATAAGAACATGATCGCGAACGGTACCAGGAAGAGCAGCGCAGACACCGTGGTCTTCCGGCTCAACCGTGATTTGCGGGGCTTAGCTGTTGTCGTTCCTGGTTGCACGGGCCGCTGTGCGGAGAGGGTGGGTGCCTTCATGGCTAATCCTTTTGGTGATGAATGGAGCCCGCGGCACCCAGCTGGCTTCACAACTGGGCGCCGCGGGTTGGGGCTTTACTCCTTGACGCTCAAACCCTGGCTTTTCAGGTCAGCGATCGTGGATTTCTGGAGTGTGTCAAGCAACTCAGAGATGGTTCCCTGTCCCGAGCCGATGACTTTCAGACCGTCATTCAACTTGGGTTGAAGGCTGGTCATGTTCGGACCCCACACCCACTGCTCCGGTATGTTGCTCGCGGCTGTGGAGAAAATTTCAGCGGTCTTGTCAGAATTAATGAAGAAGTCCGACCCTGCTGTTAGCGCAGGCAATTTCTGGCCACTGATGGCTGCCGGGTAGATGCCCGTATCATTGATCAGGCTTGTCACGCTCTCCGCGTTGGTCGTCATCCATACCGCGGCCTCAGTGGCTTCTTTCGGGTTCTTGCACCCCTTCAAAACAGAGACTGACCCGCCGCCGCGGTTGCCGGAAACCTTTTCGCCTTCCTTCCACTGAGGCATGGGGGCTACTGCCATCTTGCCTTTGAGTCCTGGAGCGTTCTTCTCCAAGAGGGCGCCGGTCCATGCAGCACTGACGTAGGAAAGTATCCGTCCGCTCTGGAGGTTGGTGTACCAGGCCTGGTCGAAGGCTGGCTCGGGGACAACGAGCTTCTTGTCAGCCAAACCCTGCCAGTACTTTGCCACCTTCTTTGACGGGTCATCGTTGAGGGACACCTTCCAGGCATCATCTGCTGTACTGAACCATTGGGCCCCGGCCTGTTGAGAAAGCGCGCCGAGGTCGTAGGTGTTCAGCGGGAAGGTGGCCAAGTAGGCAGCAGGATCCTTCGCCTTCACCTTTTCGGCATCAGCTTGGAATTCGTCCCAGGTTTTCGGAACTTCAATACCGTACTGCTGGAACAAATCTGCCCGGTAGTAGAGTGCCATGGGTCCCAGACCCACGGGAATGCCGTAGACGTTTCCGCCGAGGCTGGAAAGCTGCCATGCCACAGGTGAGTACTGGTCTTTGCTGCCTTCGGCATACTTGGTGATGTCCTCAAGCGAACCCGACGCCGCAAAGCTGGGAATGGTGTCGAAGCTGATCTGGCCAAGGCACGGAGCGTTGCCGGCTTGGACAGCGTTCAGCATCTTTGAGTAGCCGCCGGCCGAACCCGCGGAAATCTGGGTGTACTTGATCTGGACATCTTTGTGTGCAGCGTTGAAGATCGCGACTGACTTCTCCTGGCCAATCGCCGCCCCCCAGTACTCGATGGTCACTGGTTCACCGGCAGGGCCAGTCTCGGCCGGGCTAGAGCTGCTTGAACAGCCCGTTAGAGCGGTTGCAGTCAAAATGGCAACGGCTGCCGCCGCGCATGTGTACCAACGTGGTGCCATTGAAACTCCTACTATCTATGTCCCCTGTGGGATTGGTGAGTTATTCGTGTAGCAGCGCTTGCCCGGATCTGGTGCCTGGCGGCCCCTAATCAGCCGTTCGATAGCATCTGGGTCGTGGTTTCGCTTCGTGGCCACCCGGTCGGCGGTCAGGTTCTGGCCGCCGGGGGCGGTCCCAGAGGTTGGGAGCCGGAACGAGTTGAGATCCAAAACCTGTCTCTCATTAAGACGAGTATGAAGCTGTCGACCGCTACAAGGTACTGACTTCATCACGGCCATTAATTGTGAGATGAATCTCGTAATTGGGAAAACTATCTCACTCCGGGAATGCCTTGTCAATGCCTTTAGGCCGCTCCGAGGTTGTGATTGCTAGCGTCAGGCGCCCTGGGCTTGTTTCACGAAAAAGGAACCCCGCTCGCGACGTGGCCTATCGCCACGCCGCGCCTGGCGAACAGCAATATTGGCCGCGGAAACGACGGCAAGGAGTCCGCCGAGGCCCTCCCGCAGCAATGACGGCTCTCCTCAAGTCCGCGTCTCTGCGGTCTCAATCTCTCGGTTATGGACGAGGGCCCCGAAGGGTCTTCGGGCCTCGCAACGTCCGTGTGCGAGTCCCTGAAAGCGCGCAGCCTCGAAGCCCGGCCCTGGCACCAGCCCTGGAAGTGAACTCATGCTGGACTTTGCTGTGGAAATATTGTACTAATTGGTAAACTATTCCTACTTTCCGCACCCACACTATCGATCTGCGACTCAGCAGGAATCAGGATGACGACATGACTTCCGAGAAGACCTTTGTCAACTACGGCTCGAACAGCTCAGACTCTGCCCAGCGCATACTCTTGGCCTCCCGGCGACCGGCGTCCTTGGGATCGACACCTGCTGGCGCCATTGCCTTGTCGATGGGAGAGCCTGACGCAGGGACACCAAGTCCCATCGTTGAGGCAGCGGTTAGGGCCTTGCGTAACGGCAGGACACGCTACACAAATCTCAGTGGAGCCCCCGAACTCCGCCGCTCCCTGGCTGAAAGGCTGACAGTTAGGTCCGGTCAGAATGTCTCGCCGGAGCAGATTGTGGTCACCCATGGAGGAAGCGCGGGCCTGGCAGCTTCGATACTTGCCCTGATCAACCCGGGAGATAAGGTTTTGATTCCGGAACCTACGTACTCGTTGTATGCGGACCATCTGGCCATGGTCGGTGCCGAGGCAATCTGGGTTTCCAACCGTGCCGACGGAACGCTGGATCTTGAACGGCTGGCTCGCGAAGCGGCTGATACGCGCATGATTATTCTGTGCAATCCAGGTAACCCAACAGGCCGGGTCTACAGCATGGCGGAACTGCGGGAACTGGCAGTAATTTTGGAGGCACATCCTCATCTTCTGCTTCTTTCCGATGAGGCCTATGCCGACATCGTCTTTGACGGCATGAAGTTCCTATCTGCCTTGGAACTCCCTGCCGTTGCAGATCAGGTCATCTGCTGCAGCACATTCTCCAAAACCTACGCCATGACAGGATGGCGGCTGGGCTACGTAGTCGCTTCACGCAGACTGTCGGAGAAGATCAATCTTCTCCACCGAACAATTAACGGTTCCATCAATACCTTCGTGCAGGACGCCGCCCTCATCGCTTTGGAAACACCTGCTGAACACCTCCGCGCAATGGCTGAGTCATACCAGGCACGCCGCGACATAGTCGTCGCCAAGCTTTCCGGTATCCCGGGACTCAGCATGCTCCCGCCCCAAGGTGCGTTCTATGCCTTCGTCAAAATCGATTCAGTTCTCACCTCCGATGAAATGACCGCCCGATTCGCAGCGGCCGGAGTAATCGTCCGTTCCGGCAGCGAGTTCGGGCCATCCGGGGAAGGACACGTTCGCCTCTCATTCGCCACCGACCCTGAAAACCTTGAACTCGGCTTGGACCGGTTCGTGGACGCCGCGCGGAACTTCATGTGAGAGGAACTGCCCGGCTTTCAACCTCCCACCACCAAACCTGTACGGCCCTACGGACCGTACTGGGAAGTCCACGAAGTTCAACGCAACTTGTCGATGGAGGGGGTTGGCTGGGGCGGAAGTCCGTACGGGAACCGCTTGCCGCTATTTCTTGCGCTGGATAAGCTCCCGGAGGCCTGCATCATTAGCATTGCTGAGGGCTTCCGTGACTCAGGTCCACGGGCACTTGCGGTATTCCGTGGACTTGCGGGAATGAGCACGCCGGCCTACCAGCGTTGCGGTTCTTTAGGAAAATAATTCCGGAAGAGTTCCCGGGCGCGTTTGCCGCGGTAGGAAAGGTCTCGCTTGCGTCAGAGGCTTAGCGGAGGTTCCCAGAAGCGGGTTTGGGCGCTTCTAGCCGAGGCACGCGACGGCTGGCTGTGGCCTGATTCAAAGGATCGGAATCCAAGGCGCACTCCGGCTTACCGAAGACCCTGGGCATCGTTACTGAGCAGATCTCCACCCGGTCCTTCACCCATGGCGTTCGCCCATCCTTGGAGAGACCCGGAAAGTGCTTCCAGAAGCTGGTTCGCAATTTGCTCCGGCTCCAACTTCTCCGTTTCACTGAGGTCGAGGATTTCGCGGGGGTCCGAGAGAGCGTTGTTCAGGAACAGTGCCTGCCGAAGCAGCGTGTCCGGCAGGCCGAGATCTTGGAGAAGTCCCCTCAGGGGCTGTTCCCAGATGGCTCGGGAGGCGGCGATGACCGGGTCGCCTCGATCCAGTCGATCGAGGTATCCAAAGCGAGAGCGTAGCTGGACCATGACTTTGCCGTGTTCCAGCACCAAGGTGATCCAACGTGACAGTACGGCGTTGTACAGTTCGCTCCCCGTCAGGGGGCATTCGTGGGCGAATTGGCGGAGTTCCTCAGTCGTGTTGATGGTGTACGCCTCGAGCAGCTCGTCCAGCGACGAGAAATAGCGGTAAGCGGTGGCGGTCCCGATGCCCGCACGAGCCGCAGCGCTTTGCATGGTCACACCGGCTGGATTCTGATCGATCTCTTCACCCACGGCGCGCATGAGACTTTTCATATTTCGACGTGTGTCACTTCGCAACTGACCGCCGCCTTTCCTTCGGTTCTCGGCCGTACCGCCGGCAATTCTCCAGGGAAACGTTCGAGGACGCCCGGTCTAAAGAAACTGTACCCGCGTCACTTCCGCGCAGCGATTCCCCTGGGTCTTCGGCGCCTGGAAACGTGCTGCAGACTAACATGCAGCTTTCTCTTTCATGTCGAGTGCGTGTTGGCTTGCCCAACACGAGGAACCGTGTCAGATCTCAGCCATGACTGGAGAAGCCGGGTCACGACGGGCAGCACCGAAACTGTCATGATCGGCGTAAGTATGGTTGTAGTTACCAAAACCCTTGCAGTTGTCCACAATCCGCTCCACGCGGGGTACAAGGCTTCAACCAGAAGAGCAAAAATCAGGCTGACAGGGAAGAAAGCAAGCCAGACACTCACCGCTTGCTTCCAGCGGGCAGGTCGGGGTGGGGGAGAGGGAAGACCTTTGTCGGACTGAGGGATGGAATCAAACCAACCCTCGATTCCAGTAAGTTTCTCCACGCTCCGTTCCTCGATTAGCCCGACTCCTTGATCAAGCCATCCTTTGCGGGAGCTGGAACTCTCCCACTCGCTGAGGCAGGAGGAGTCTGCAAACCGGTAAAGCATGTACCACTCGTCGCCGCGGGTTGAAGACCGGATCCATCCGGATCCAAGGAAGCCTGGCCAGCGGCTGGCCAGATTTACCCCAGACTGAATCCAAGCCGTCACGTCATCGGCGCGTAAAGGGTCTACTTTTCTCGTGACAGACACAGTCACCGAAGAAGATTGAACGTCTTTAGTTGAAGCCATGTTCCTCCATCCACCGGGACTCTCTTGTGTGGTGCACTCGTGCTTTGCCTCCCATGCGGACCATGGAGTAGGCGTGGGACCAGATACCGACATGAACGCTGGCCCGAGCCTTGGCTTGGGCTACGGATGCTCTCTCAAGGATCTTGAGAATCAATCGGTAATTACATCTCAAGTAAGAATATGTTATCTTTAGGAAAATGGCTACCGGATCGAGATTCACGGCCTTCTCGGTAGTACTCTCGCCGTAGGAAGCAAAATGACCCTTGAATGTAGCCTTCTGCTCAGTTGACGGGCGGGAATGGGAAGCCTCCGCTCTGGAAGCGGTACCATATTCGCGTTCCATCTGGTTGCGTTCCGGCCTCGTCTGCATCGGTTGCGGAGTGGCGGCACGATTTCAACCGGCGCGCAAATCGCGCGCCGCGACGTTTCTCGCCGACCACAATCCTGAATGCCCTGCTGTAGCCCCTACTCAGAGCGCGTTTCGATTTTTGCAGTAGAAGAGATGCGCTCACAAATGATGCACGCGTAGTTCAGTGGCAGGTTGAGTTCTTGGGCGCTTACAGCCGGTGATACAGCGGTGACTTATCCCAGGAGCTTACGGAGAAACAGCAACTGCCTTATCCAGTGGTGTTCCTGACCCCCTTCATGGTTGTTAAACCTGTACACCTCAATCTCCTTCGTTGGGCCGGCGCTGGACTCATCCGGAGTGGCTGAGCCGTAGTAATTGAAGCTGGCAAAGACAGTGGACGGCGGGCAGATATCGTCAGTTTGCGCTGCCGAATAGAGCGCCGGCGCCATTGCCCACCGTCCAAGGTTGACACCGTCGAAATAGCGGAGGACTTCAAGTACGGGCTCATACCGGTCCCGGTGGCGGGCCAGGAAGGCAGCGATTTCCGGGTATGGACCACGCGGAGTGATGTCAATGGCTCGAGGAAAATCCTGCAAGAACGGGACGTCGGGCAACGCGGCCACGACGCCGTTGAGCCGGCCGGACACGAGCCCGGCGACGGCCACAACTATGCCGCCTCCTTGGCTGAGGCCGGCAAGGATCACCCGTGCTGGGTCCACCTCTGGGTGGGATTGCGCTGCCTCCACTGCCCGGAAGGCATCCGTATACACCCGCCGGTAGTAGTAGTCTGCGCGGCTCCCCACGCCCCGGGTCATGAGACCGGCATAGCCCACACTGCCGGCGGACGGATGGGGATCGGCCGTGTCACCGAGAGCAAAGCCGTAGCCCTGGCCGCGGGTATCCATGATGAAATGCGCATACCCCGCCTGGGCCCACCTTGTTTCCTGGTTCACCAGACCCCGCCCGCCGGAGTAGCCGACATACTGGATCACGACAGGCAGCCTGGAACCTGGCTCCCTGGTGGCGGGCAGATGCAGCCAGCCCTTGATGGCGTCCCCGCCGAATCCTGCGAACGTCACGTCAAAACTGTCAATGACGGAAAGGTAGTTCTCCACCGGCTCAAACCGGGCGTCTAATGGATAAGTTCTGGCCTCCCCGATCGTGGCGTCCCAGAATTCGCGAAGGTCTTCCGGCATGGTCACATCGGAGGTGTAGCTGCGTAGCTGGGCCAACGGGAGGTCAAAGAGGGGCATATGCGCCTTTTCTGTTGTTGTTGAAGTTAATGGCCCCCAAAGGGAGGTGGATCTCCGATTTGTCCCGCCGCGGCCACGGAGCCAGGAACCCAGCTCGCCTGCTGGGTCGCTCGACGCGGCCGTGGCTGATGTGTCTGCCTATTTCAGCGGCGATATCGAGAGCTTCGCCGCATCGATCGAGTTTCTGGTACGACCTCTGGCTAGAACCGCGGGACTAACGGGAACTGTCACAGGATCACTTCTTAAGTAGTTGGCCGATCCGGTAGGGAACGAGTTTCTTCAATAAAAGTGAAGTCATGGTCCGACGGATTCCTGGGCAGTTGCTGATCTCCTGGCCCACCCGAAATAGATCTTCCGCGTTCTGGGCTACTACGCGGAGAAGAAGGTCAGCGTCGCCGGCCATCGCGTGAACCTCTATGACTTCTGGGATTCCATGCAGCGCCTGTACTGCGACATCCAGCGATGACTGTTCGACTTCGGCCGTCACAAGGGCCATCATCGGTAACCCCAGCGCTTCAGGCGTGATCCTAATGCTGTTAGGGAGAAGGCAATCATCCGTAAGCCTCCGCTCGAGGCGGCTCTGCACCGTGCCCCGAGCCAGTCCCAGTCTTCTGGCGAGAAAAAGCATAGGAACGCGAGGGTCATCATCAAGGGCGAGGAACATGGCCTTGTCAGTGCCATCAAATGCGTGCATACCGCTCCATTAGTGATCAGGCGGACAGTGGGGTAACGACCAATGGCCATCCGGAAACATAGTGTCAGGGGCCCAAGTAGAAGGTGCGAGCTCTGAACGCGGTTAGAAGAATCAGGCCTTATCGCTGCCAGCCGCAGTGGTCGCTGAGCGACCGCGTCCGATCACTATGTCTTATTGCCGGCCCATGCAGCCTGCAGTCTTTGGATTACAGACATCGTGCTGCGCCAGCCGAACGGAGAGAAGTGGAAGGGACCATTCAACGATCTGGCGCGTTTGCGTCGTCTTTCCATTTCAGGGCCGCCCTGGTCATTCGGTAGGACATCTTCCCATCCAGTTGGCGGGGTTCAACCCAGACTTCAACGCCTTCAGCGGCATCAAAGAGAGCTCTGGTGTCCGGCCCGTCAGCCGCCAGCCATATCAATGAGGAGTCAGACATGGCGTCATCGACTCTGCCTGACCTGATCAGATCTCCATTTTTGTAGGTTTCTACGATGGCACCGATGAGCAGATGCCACTGGTCGTGTCGGTAGTTGGTCATTTTCATTTCCACGGATGGCGACGGCGTAATGGGGAAGATTGATGCGGAATCCCAAAGGATCTAGAGCGACGTAGTGCCCTGATCCCTGGTCCGCCTGGGCCAGTTCACTCCCTTGTCACAGGCAGTCCTTCTGGCTTGTACGGAGGAACATGCTTTTGAGGTGAAGGTCGGTTCGTCCACTGATCCGTGGCTGTATTTCCCGTGGCTTTGACGGCGAAGGCAAGCGCCGGGCCCGAACTGCTTTGACGTTGCGAACCGATATGTCGGTCAGCATTCCTGGTTTGAACGAGAGCTCTGCTTTTCATCTTCGGTGTGTTTTTCTATGCGAGGCCAAGAACGCCCATTGGCGGTGTGCTGAAGGGCGGTATTGAATAGTCGGGCGGATCTTTACATCTGCCGTGCTCGAGCTCGGACGCGGTGGTGGGGCTCGGTGGACATGTGCCCAGCCGGACTGGTTGCAGAGGGTGGCGAAGCCGTCCCGGGGGGCCGTTGATTGATGTTCCGTCTTGGTTCTGTTTGCGTTGCCTCCAGGTTCTTACAGCGCAGCGGCAGGGTTTTTGACGGAGTTTCGGATCTTTGCGCGGAGCTCGCGTTCAAAAATGTTGATGTCCCGGAGCTTGTCGAGGACGGCCGCGGAGATGTCGGAAGGGACTACTGCAACTCCGTCACCGTCTGCAGAGACAAGATCGCCCGGATTGACTACGACGCCTCCGCAGGCTATCGGGACATTGACCGCCCCTGGCCCGTACTTGGTTGGACCCGCCGGCGACACGCCTCGGGCCCATACGGGCAGAGCCATCTCCTCAATGTCAGCCCGGTCCCTGATTAGTCCGTCGATGATGACAGCTGCGATGCCTGCAGCTAGGCAGATTTCAGCGAGGAGATCGCCGAATACTGCCCGTGTTGTTCCACCCAAGGCATTGATCACCAGAATATCGCCGGGCTCAGCGTCGTCGAGGGCTCGGTGGATAGCAAGGTTGTCACCTTCACGGGTGAGTACGGTCAGTGCGGGTCCCACGCAACGGCCGCTGGTCCACTGCGCTGCGATTCCGGTGTCCATGAGGTTGAGGCGGTTCATGGCATCGCCGACGTTAGCTGTTGGATACTGCATGAAAGTTCGGACAACCTCCAAGGGGCCGGTGGCCGGGCGCGGACCCACGGTCAAGGAGCTGGTAGGGGCGTCGATAAACATAGATCCCTCTCGTAGACTCATCCCAGTGAAATTATTGTACCAATTGGTAATTACTTCTTATTTTGCACCGTAGTCGAGCTCCAAGCAATAGCTAAAGGCAAGTTGGCTCCGGATCCCATGGGGCCCACGGGTTCCAGCCGGCACATGGCCTCGGATCGGATTTTGCGGCTGAAGCACCAGGCCTTGGAGCTGATAGCCGTGTGCGCCTCTCAGCGGAGACGGCCCTTGCGTCGGAGAAGCCGATTGAATAAGGAATCGCGCGAGGCCCCTCGCGACTCTCAGTTTCTGGCGTTGCCGAACGCCATTTTCGCTCCTCATGGATTTGCCAGGCTGCATTAACTGGCTGATCCCGTTGTCGCTGGAGGAGGAGAGGATCAACGATGATTGAAGCAAGTCCCTTGACGCGGAGTACCGAGGTTCCGCGTGTCCGTCCCGACGCATTTTGGCCTCGGGCACGTAAGCAAGGCTTACTGGGGGTGAGCGGCCCTTTGGTGGGGGCGGAGGGAACCGCTGACGGCGGCTGCCACGAGAGTAGTGACCTGACTGGCTGACATTCCGTCGGTCTCATGGAGGTCAAGGATCTCGCGAGGATCCGTAAGCACATTACATAGGAAAAGCGCGCGCCGCATCGACACGTCGGCCAGTTCCTGATCGTCTAGCAGGTTGGCCAACGGACGCTCCCAGATCTCTAGTGAGGTCTGGATGACCGGGTCTTGTCGGTCCAGTCGCTCCAAATAGCCCGAACGGGAGCGAAGCCGGACGAGAACTTTCCCATGTTCAAAGACCAGTTCGACCCAACGGGATAGCACGGCTTCGAACAGTCTGCGACCCGATAATGGAGAAGTCGCCGAGAATTCGGCGAGTTCCTCCATGAGCTGATGAAGATAAGCGGAGAGGAGTTGATCTAAAGACGCATAGTAGCGGTAAGCACTAGTGACGGCTACTTCGGCCCTCGCTGCAATGCTTTGCAAAGACAAGGGCCCAGGGTTCTCACTGACCTCTTCGGCCACGGCTCGCAAGAGCCGCTGCTTGTTTCTTCGGGTATCGCTACGCACAAATGGGTCCTTCAAGCGGGGCGGACCGGGCACTACCCATAGCTAAGCTCCGGGGCAGGGCAGCTCCGTCGGGTTTGCTGTCTAGCGGGCCAACCCTCTGGCGCGGCGGCCTGCAATGGAACACCGAAACTCACCATGCTCTCAAAACCCTGTGGAGCTCCCCGGACGAAACTGACTGAACCGTGAAGGACTAATTCATGCCCGTTTATGATTTAGGACCAGTTTAGCAATTGACACTTCAGTTTCAACTACCCTCCCACACCGACGGGTCCGCCCGCCTCCCGGTCCGGAATTGGGGCTGGCGGTTGTCATAGAGGGAACCCGCGGTGTTCAGGACTGTCCGTTCTCTGTGCATAGGGATCGGACACCATGACCAATGTCGTGCGAGACAGAGCGTCCCCTTCAGACACGGTGTTCAGTGCCGCAGAACCGTGTTGTCTCGCGCATGACCGCGTGAGTAGCGTCACAGCTGCAGGGCAAGGCAGCCCCGTGCAGCAGGACCCGCCGCAGATTCAGGTCGCGCTGGGCAGAAGAAAAGGGTGTGAACGTTGCGTACAGATGAGGCAAGCCATTCCGCAGATCAGCAGGACTCCGGATTAAGAGGGGACGGCGGCGTTATTCAGTTGGTTAGTCCTGAAGGTGATCTGGTAGGCGATCTGGACTTTGACCCGTGGGTTGAAGACGTCTCTGACGAGCAGCTGTCTTCGCTGTACGAAGACATGGTTGTCATCCGCAGGATCGACACTGAAGCCACCTACCTCCAGCGGCAAGGAGAACTCGCCTTGTGGCCACCTCTTCTCGGGCAGGAAGCTGCACAGATTGGATCAGCGCGGGCACTGCGCAGCGACGATTTCGTCTTCTCCAGCTACCGGGAGAATGGCGTCGCATACTGCAGGGGAGTTGATTACGGGGACATCGTCCGGGTGTGGCGTGGGAACGCCCACTCAGGGTGGGATCCCTATGAGCTGAATATGGCAACACCCCAGGTCATCATCGGCGCCCAAACCCTGCATGCCACCGGCTACGCCATGGGCATCAAGAACGACGGCGGCACTTCTGTCGCCGTCACCTACTTCGGCGACGGCGCGACAAGCGAGGGTGATGTCAACGAGGCACTGGTGTTCGCTGCCAGTTTCCAAGTGCCTGTGATCTTCTTCTGCCAGAACAACCAGTGGGCCATTTCGGAACCGGTGGGGCTTCAGTCCCAGATTCCCATAGCGTCCCGCGCAAAGGGGTTCGGTATCCCATCACTCCGGGTTGACGGCAACGACGTCCTGGCAGTTATGGCCGCCACACGTCTCGCTCTGCACCGTGCTCGAAACGGCGGCGGTCCGACATTTATCGAGGCAGTCACATATCGAATGGGCCCCCACACCACAGCAGATGACCCAAGCCGCTACCGGGACGCAAACGAACTCGAGATCTGGGCGGCCAAAGACCCTCTTGCCCGCGTGAGAGCACTTTTGGAGAACAAGGGGATTTTCACCCCGGAGCTTGAGGCTTCAGTGGCCGCCAAGACAGACGCCGTCGCCAAGGAAATGCGAGAGGCGTGCATCAACATGCCGGACCCATCACCCATGGACGTTTTTGCCCACGTGTACAGCACGCCGAACACCACATTGGAAACGCAAAAGGAACACTACCTCCGTTACCTCGACACGTTCGCGGGTGAGCGGAGTGAGGGGATAAGCCGATGAGCACCATGACCTTTGGCCGAGCCATCAACGCCGGACTGCGCAAGGCAATGGAGGACGACCCAAAGGTTGTACTCATGGGAGAGGACATCGGCAAACTGGGCGGCGTCTTTCGAGTCACCGACGGTTTGCAGAAAGACTTCGGACCTCATCGGGTCATCGATACCCCACTTGCGGAAGCTGGAATCGTGGGCAGCGCCGTCGGCCTCGCCTACCGGGGTTACCGACCCGTTGTTGAAATTCAATTTGACGGGTTCATTTACCCAGCATTTGACCAGATCGTGTGCCAGGTAGCCAAGCTGCACTATCGGACGCAGGGCAAAGTCAGGATGCCGATCACCATCCGGGTGCCCTTCGGCGGAGGGATAGGCTCGCCGGAACATCATTCCGAATCCCCGGAGGCCTACTTCACTCATACCTCCGGCCTGCGGGTGGTCAGCG
This sequence comes from Paenarthrobacter sp. 10L420, assembly GCF_056395385.1. Classification (NCBI taxonomy): domain Bacteria; kingdom Bacillati; phylum Actinomycetota; class Actinomycetes; order Micrococcales; family Micrococcaceae; genus Paenarthrobacter; species Paenarthrobacter sp. 10L420. Next base: position 34,533 of record NZ_JBFTJK010000021.1, read on the forward strand.
TGTCCAACCCCCAGGACGCCTATACAATGCTTCGGCAGGCCATTGCATCGGAAGACCCGGTACTCTATTTCGAGCCCAAACGCCGGTATCACGTCAAAGGCGAAGTCGAACAAAACATTGACCTTGGAGAAGCATTTCCACTTGGCAGCGCCAGCGTGCGCAACGCCGGCAGCGACGTCACCTTGGTCACGTATGGTCCCCTCGTAAAAACGGCTATGGACGCAGCATTAGCTGCAGCCGACGACGGAATTTCAGTTGAAGTCATAGACCTCCGCTCACTTGCACCGATCGATTTCGCACACGTTGAGGCTTCGGTACGGAAGACCGGCCGGCTGGTTATTACTCACGAAGCCTCGCGGTCGGGCGGCCTGGGAGCCGAGATCGCCGCGACCATCACCGAACGTTGCTTCAACCACCTTGAGTCAGCGCCGGTCCGGATAACAGGCTTCGACATCCCCTACCCGCCGTCAAAGCTGGAATCACACCACCTGCCCGATCTGGACAGGATTCTTGACGGCGTAGACCGGGCCCTTGACCGACCGAACTCTCTGACTGGACTGGGAGGACGAAAGAGATGACCACAAGGGAATTTAGGCTCCCGGACCTGGGTGAAGGGCTGACCGAATCGGAGATCCTCCACTGGAAGGTCGCCGTCGGCGACGCCGTCGAACTGAATCAGGTGATCGCCGAGGTCGAGACAGCAAAGGCGGTAGTTGAACTCCCTTCGCCCTACGCCGGAATCATCGCCGTACTCCATGAGCAACCGGGCACCGTTGTTCAAGTTGGTACCCCCATCGTGTCATTCACGCTCCCGGGAGATTCTGACGGCGGCCCGCCCTCAGATATCGCCAACGACGGGCCAGCAAAACGGATCCCGACTCTCGTTGGTTACGGGGCCGAAATTGACAGTGCCGGGCGGCCAGCACGCAAACCCCGCAAGGCTTTTCACCCACACTCGAATGCCCAGACCGCTCCTATTACCCCCGAAACTCCAGCTCCGACTTCCTGGGGTTCGGACAGCCCAGCAGATCGACCCCGCTCCACACCGCCGGTCCGCAAGCTCGCACGAGATTTAGGCGTGGATCTGGCATCAATGGTTGGCACCGGGCCACAGGGCCTGATCACCCGGGCTGACATCGATGCCGCGGCGGGATACGCCGCCCGGCAAGCAGCGGACAGTCAAACGGCCGATATCGAGGCATCTGGGGAAAAGGAACGGGAAACCAGAACGCCCATCAAAGGCGTACGCAAGCACACTGCCTCTGCGATGGTGTCGAGCGCATTTACCGCGCCGCATGTAACTGAGTTCCTGACTATTGATGTCACGACGAGCATGGAGTTGCTTGAGACGTTGAAGTCCAGCCGTGAGTTCGCCGGCTACAAGCTCACACCGTTGACGCTTGTGGCGAAAGCCGTGCTCGTCGCGTTGGGCCGCAATCCCTCGTTGAACTCCCGATGGGACGAAGCTCGCCAGGAGATCGTCCAGTTCAATTACGTCAACCTGGGCATCGCCGCCGCAACACCACGTGGGCTCACTGTGCCGAACATCAAGGACGCGGACCGCATGGGACTTTTGGAACTCTCCGCCGCCTTGAATCAACTCGCCCAGACGGCCCGGTCAGGCAAGACGGCGCAGGCCGAGCTGTCGGGCGGCACGATCTCCATCACAAACATAGGCGTCTTCGGCATCGACGCCGGGACACCCATTCTGAACCCCGGAGAGGCGGCTATTTTGGCTATCGGCTCCGTCAGGCGCCGACCGTGGGAGCACGCCGGCGCTGTCGCAATTCGGAGTTTCATGACCCTCAGCCTCTCCTTTGACCACCGGCTGGTTGATGGCGAACAGGGCTCACGATTCCTTTCCGACGTCGGAGCCATCATGTCCAATCCGGCAGTGCTCATCACGATGGTCTAACCCGCCCCGTTCTGAACTGCCGCCGCCACTGATTGCGCTGGATCCCGCGACCATCTCCGCACCTGCTACTCACAGGGCAGGAACACCCACGCACGTTGAAATGGAAAGCCTATGCACACGATAAAGAGCCTGGTGGACACTACCAGCGAGGTCTTTGAAGCCAACAACATCGCCCAACGGGTGCTGGCAGGAGAGCTTCAAAAACGTCTGGCCCAAACGGCGTTGGGTGGACCGGAGAAGTCGCGTGAACGCCACGTAGGCCGGGGCAAGCTGTTGCCGCGTGAGCGGATCGACCAGTTGCTGGATGAGGGCAGTCCGTTCCTGGAGATCGCTGCGCTGGCAGCCAACGGTATGTATGGCGGTGATTGTCCGGGTGCGGGAGTGATTGCCGGCATCGGCCTGATCCATGGCCGGCATGTGCTGGTGATCTCCAATGACGCCACGGTCAAGGGCGGCACCTACTATCCCATGACGATCAAGAAGCACCTTCGCGCCCAAGAGATCGCCCTGGAGAACCGGTTGCCCTGCATCTACCTGGTGGACTCGGGCGGGGCGTTTTTGCCGAAGCAGGATGAGGTCTTTCCGGATAAAGAGCATTTCGGGCGGATCTTCTTTAACCAGGCGCGGTTGTCGGCAGCGAAGGTCCCTCAGATCGCGTCCGTGATGGGCTCGTGCACCGCCGGCGGCGCCTACGTCCCGGCGATGAGTGATGAGACGGTGATCGTCCGGAACCAGGGAACCATCTTCCTGGGCGGTCCGCCGCTGGTGAAGGCTGCGATCGGCGAAGTAGTCACCGCGGAGGAACTCGGTGGCGGCGAAGTCCACTCGAGGATTTCCGGCGTCACGGACCACTTGGCCGAAAACGATGAGCACGCCCTGCAGATCATCCGCGACATTGTGGCCACCCTGCCCGGGCCGGAGGCCCCCGCCTGGGATGTGGAAACCGCCGTCGAACCCGTGGCCGATCCCGCCGGGCTGTACGGGGCCGTCCCTACGGATGTAAACGCCCAGTATGACGTGCGTGAGGTGATTGCCCGGCTGGTAGATGGCAGCAGGTTCCACGAGTTCAAGAAGGAGTACGGGACAACCCTGGTGACGGGCTTTGCGAGACTGCACGGACATCCGGTGGGGATTGTGGCCAATAACGGGGTGCTTTTCAGTGAGTCTTCGTTGAAGGGCGCGCATTTCATTGAGCTGTGTGACCAGCGCGGGATCCCGTTGGTCTTTTTGCAGAACATCTCCGGTTTTATGGTGGGCCGGGATTCGGAGCAGGGCGGGATCGCCAAGAACGGCGCAAAGATGGTCACGGCGGTCGCGACGGCGCGGGTGCCGAAGCTGACCGTGCTCATTGGCGGGTCCTTTGGAGCAGGAAACTACTCCATGTGCGGCCGGGCCTACTCACCGCGCTTCCTCTGGATGTGGCCTGCCAGCCGGATTTCGGTCATGGGCGGCAACCAGGCCTCCAGTGTGCTGGCCACTGTCAAGCGGGACCAGTACGAAGCCGCAGGCGAGGAATGGTCCGCCGCGGACGAGGAAGCGTTTAAGGCCCCGATCCGGCAGCAGTACGAGGACCAGGGCAGCCCGTACTACTCCACCGCCCGCCTCTGGGACGACGGTGTGATTGACCCGGCAGATACCCGTACCGTGCTGGGGCTGGCGCTCGACGTCGTCTCCCGCACCCCGCTGCCGAAAACCTCCTTCGGCCTCTTCAGGATGTGAGCCCAGCAATGACTGAAGCACCCCAACTGACTCAGCCGACCGTGAAGCCGGCACTGTTCGGTACCGTCCTGGTAGCGAACCGGGGCGAGATCGCCTGCCGGGTGATCCGGACCCTGCGTGCCCTGGGCATCCGGTCGGTCGCCGTGTACAGCGATGCCGACGCCGATGCCCGGCACGTACGCGAAGCCGACGCGGCCATCCGGATCGGTCCCGCCGCGGCGGCAGAGAGCTACCTGAAGATCGAGGCGATCATCCGGGCGTGCCTGGAGACCGGCGCCCAGGCTGTCCACCCCGGCTACGGGTTCCTGAGTGAGAACGTCGGCTTCGCGCGTGCCCTCGAAGCCGCGGGAATCACTTTCATTGGCCCGGGGGTGGAGTCCCTGAACGTTATGGGTGACAAGATCCGTTCCAAAAACCACGTGGCCGGCTACGGAGTCCCCGTCGTGCCGGGCATCGCCGAGCCGGGCATGACCGACGCCGAACTGGTCGAGGCCGCGGACGCCGTCGGGTTCCCGCTCCTGATCAAACCCTCCGCCGGCGGCGGAGGGAAAGGGATGCACATCGTGGAACGTCCCTTGGACCTGGCAGCCACCCTGGTCACCGCACGGCGGGTCGCCTCCAGCGCGTTCGGGGACGACACGCTGTTCCTGGAGCGGCTGATCCGCACGCCGCGGCACATCGAGGTCCAGGTCCTTGCGGACAACCACGGCAACGTCATCCATCTGGGCGAGCGTGAGTGTTCCCTGCAGCGCCGGCACCAAAAGGTCATCGAGGAGGCACCCTCTCCGCTACTGGAATCCCTTCCCGACGGCGACGCGGTGCGGGAACGGATCGGCAAAGCCGCGTGCCAGGCAGCCCGCAGCGTCCACTACAGCGGCGCGGGAACCGTGGAATTCCTCGTCTCCGACGACGCCCCCGACGAGTTCTTCTTTATGGAAATGAACACCCGCCTCCAGGTCGAACACCCCGTCACCGAAATGGTCACCGGCGTCGACCTCGTCGAATGGCAGGTCCGGATCGCCGCCGGTGAGGTACTCACCGTGGCCCAGGCCGACGTCGAACTAACCGGCCACGCTGTCGAAGCACGCGTCTACGCCGAAACCCCCGAAAAGAACTTCCTTCCCGCCACCGGTACGGTCCTGCTGCTTGACGAAAAACCTACTGGAGAGGCAGGCAAACGCGTCCGCGTGGACTCTGCGCTGCTGCAAGGACTCGAAATTTCCTCCAACTACGATCCCATGGTGTCAAAGGTCATCGCCTGGGGCGAGGACCGCAAAGCGGCGATCCAAACCTTGAATGAGGCCTTAGCGGATTACACCTTGCTGGGCGTAGACACCAACGTCGAATACCTGAGACTGCTGATGAATGACCACGACGTCTACGCAGGGCGCCTCGACACAGGTCTGATCGAACGGAAAATGCCCGGTTTCACCTTCAGGCACGTCGACGACGCTGAGTTGGCGGCCGCTGCCGTCTACATCTGGGCTTTCACCCAAGCAGTTTCCGGATCGGAACGGGACAGGAACAGTGCGTGGGGCAAAACTGACGGCTGGAGGCTGGGCAGACAGGCGCCATGGCGGGTGACCATGAAGACACCCTCCGGCGAATTAGCATCCGTACAGATAACCGGTATCCGGCCGTCGGCTTCGGTCCTGGTGCGCGTCAACGATGGCCCCGAACGGACGGCCTCGTTGGCGGCACTGGCAGATGCCAGGCTTCAGCTCACCCTGGATGGCGACGCCTCCATCTACGCGATGGTTCCCGGATCCGGTCCCGGCGAGCCCCAAAGTACCTCATCGGGCAGGGCCCGCTCCTGGGAAACAAGCTCAGCGCTTCCTGGCGAAATGTTCCTTGGTAACGGGGGGTGGGGATGCCGTTTGGAGATCCTCAGCCGGGAATCTCGGCTCGCATACGTGCTTGCCGCCATTGAGAGGGACGAAGGCAGAGCAGATCCGCAGGTCCGCGCGCCCATGCCCGGAACTGTGGTTTCGGTAGCCGTCAGCAACGGAGCAATCGTCGCCGAAGGCCAGCTGCTGCTGGCCGTCGAAGCCATGAAGATGGAGCACCAACTCCTGGCACCGCTGGCTGGCACCGTCCACCTCACGATCCGCACCGGTGACCTCGTAAAAGCCGAGGAAGTGGTGGCAACAATTCATCCCCACGATTCCGTTCCGGCCGAGGACCAACCATCGCATCTGCCAGCGAACCAGACACAAAGAACAGATCCCAATAATGAAATGGAGCAACACCATGGCTGATTTTGACCTCAGCGAGGAGTACCAGGAACTCAGCAAGACAGTCCGAGAGTTCGCGGACGAGGTCGTTGCCCCGGCCGCCGCCAAGCACGATGAGGAACACAGCTTCCCCTACGAAGTGGTGTCCCAGATGGCCGAGATGGGCCTCTTCGGGTTGCCGTTCCCGGAGGAGTTCGGCGGAATGGGTGGGGATTACTTTGCGCTGGCACTGGCGTTGGAGCAGTTGGCCCGGGTGGACCAGTCGGTGGCCATCACCCTGGAGGCCGGGGTCTCCCTTGGCGCCATGCCGGTCTACCGCTTCGGTACTGACGCCCAGAAGGAGGAATGGCTACCACTGCTGGCCTCGGGGCAGGCCCTCGCCGGCTTCGGGCTGACGGAACCGGAAGCCGGGTCCGACGCGGGCGGCACCAAGACCCACGCACGGCGTGAGGCGGGGAACTGGGTGATTAACGGGAACAAGGAGTTCATCACCAATTCCGGGACGGACATCACCCGGCTGGTGACCGTCACGGCGGTGACGGGCCAGAAGGAGCGCAAGGACGGGAGCGTCAAGAAGGAGATCTCCACCATCCTGGTGCCCACGGACACGCCGGGATTCAAAGCCGAGAAGGCGTACAACAAGGTGGGCTGGAACGCCTCGGACACCCACCCGCTGACCCTGAAGGATGTCCGCGTCCCGGAGGAGAACCTCCTCGGTGAGGAGGGCCGCGGCTACGCGAACTTCCTATCCATCCTGGACGAGGGCCGAATCGCGATCGCTGCGCTGGCCACGGGGGCGGCGCAGGGCTGCGTTGACCTGTCGGTCAAATATGCCAAGGAACGCAGCGCCTTTGGGCACCATATCGGCAAGTACCAGGCCATCTCTTTCAAGATCGCCCGGATGCAGGCCAGGGCCCACACCGCCCGGCTGGCGTACTACGACGCGGCCGCCAGGATGCTGGCCGGTAAGCCGTTCAAGACGGAGGCGGCCATCGCCAAGATGGTCGCAGGCGAGGCAGCCATGGACAACGCGCGGGATGCCACCCAGGTATTCGGCGGCTATGGCTTCATCAACGAATTCACCGTGGCACGCCACTACCGCGACTCCAAGATCCTTGAAGTGGGGGAGGGCACCACGGAAGTCCAGCTGATGCTGATCGCCCGCGAACTCGGCTTGTAGCTGAGAGTAGCCACACTCATGGATGAAAAGATCAAAAACCCCGCCACTGCCCCTTGCCCCAGCAAGCGCATCATTGAACAGCGGGGGCTGTATTTCGATGAACTCGAAGAAGGCGTCGTCTACGCGCACCGGCCCGGCAGGACAGTAACGGAAACGGATAACGTACTGTTCACGACCATGACCATGAACACCCAGGCCCTTCATCTGGATGCGGCATGGAGCGCTGGGCAGCCGTTTGGTCAGCGACTGATGAATTCTATGTTTACCCTGGCTGTGGTCGTCGGTCAGTCCGTGCCCCAGCTGACGCAAGGCACCATCATCGCCCAACTCGGACTGACGGACATCGCTTTCCCTCATCCGCTCCACCACGGTGACACGCTCTACACGGAGACGGTTATCAGTGAAAAGCGCCTCTCTGCGTCCCGACCCGGACAGGGAATCGTGACGATGAAACACGTGGGCCGCAACCAGGACGGGAAGGTGGTTGCCGTCGCGACGAGGAGCAGCCTGATGTGGACCAGAAGAGCGCACATTTTGCAGCAGGGGGAGTAACATGACGACGAATCTCGTACCGGGTCCGGCTTTATTGTTTTGCCCAGCTGACAGGCCCGAACGCTACCAGAAGGCAGCCGAACGGGCAGACGCCGTGATCCTGGATTTGGAGGACGCCGTGGCGCCGGGAGATAAAGAACTCGCCCGCCTGGCTATCCTGAGGCAGGCACCCGGCTCCGCGCTCGACCCACGCCGTACGATTGTCCGGATAAATCCAGCCGGAACGGAAGAACTCACCAAGGACCTCGAGTGTCTGGCTCAGACGCCGTACCGCACCATCATGCTGGCTAAGGCTGAACAGGCTTCCCAGTGCCGAAGTCTGCATGGCTACGCCGTCATCGCCCTTTGCGAGACAGCTGCCGGCATCGTCAATGCATCCCAGATTGCAGCTGAGCCCAACGTCGTTGCCCTGATGTGGGGCGCCGAAGATCTGGTTGCATCGCTGGGCGGAAAGTCAAGCAGGACTGGTCGGGGCCGATATCGTGCTGTCGCAATGCACGCACGGTCAGCGGTGCTTCTTGCCGCTGGTGCGGCCGGCAAAGAAGTCATTGATTCCGTCTTTGTTGACATCGCGGACCTTCGTGGTTTGGCCTTAGAGGCCGCCGACGCTGTCGCCTCCGGGTTCGGATCGAAGGCATGTATCCACCCAAACCAGGTAAGTATCGTACGTGGCGCCTACGCACCCACTCCTGATGAAGTCTTAGCCGCATCCAAGCTCCTTGGGGCAGCAGCGAAGGCAGGCAACGGCGTCTTCAGCTTCAACGGAAAGATGGTTGACGGGCCGATCCTTAAGCACGCCCATGCAACCCTCATCAGGGCAAATCTCATGAAGTAGGCAGGGCCCTCGTCGAGTTACGGGGGCCCTTCGCTTCTCCAGTTAACCGGAAGCGGGGAGCCCGCATTGTTGCGCTGGAGAAGACAACCCCCGACGGCTCTGTCGCCGTCGGGGGTTGTCAATGGATGTTCTTAGCGGGTGACTGAGCCTGTCAGTGCGGCCACGGGACGCAGGAATAGGGGCTTGGTCAGGAACCAAGCGGCGACCATAACGATCAGCGAAGCGCCGAAGATCCAGAATCCGGTCCAGTTGTCCTCGTTGCTTGATGCGTACATGTGATTAAGGTTGCGCAAGGCGCCTGTGGCGAGCACCAGGGCCACATGAACGACGACGAACCCGACGAAGTAGATCATCACCGGAAAGTGGAGAGCCCGGGCGACTTCCATGGGGTATATCCGGTTGAGGTTGCCAAGTTGTTTTGGCCACAGCGGGGACATCCGCAGTCCGGTGAGAAAAGCCAGCGGGGCCGCGATGAAGACGGTGACGAAATAGGCGAGTAACTGCAGCGCGTTGTAGCTGACCCAGCCGTCCTCCGTCGGCCAATCCAGGGCAAGGTACTGCAGCCCCGCTGACAGTGCGTTGGGAACAATATCCCAACTTGTGGGAACGATTCGCTGCCAACGCCCTGTCGAGAACAACAGGACGATGAAGATGATCCCGTTCAGAATCCAAAATACATCCAGGCTCATGTGAAGCCACAAGTTGAGACTGATTTTGGTTGGTGCCCTTTTGGTTCGGATAAAGCCTCTGTTGTTCCGAGTCCAATTCCCCTTTGGGCGGGTGTCAGTCCGAATTTGCCAGCCGCTCCTGATGATCAGCACTAGAAAAAACATATTGAGAAAATGCTGCCAACCGAGCCAGGCGGGAAAGCCGGTCTGCGATCCTTCCGGAGGCTGCATGTGCCCGGGGAATTCTTGGAGGAACGAAGCTGTACTGTCAAGGGCCGTGAACCATTTCGCTGCCAGGACGGCCGCAACGAGCAGCAGCAGAGCCGATGCCGCGGTCACGACCAGTCGTGTCCATTTTGTCTTCGTCGTTTGCCGACTTTTCACTGAGGTTGCCATGGCCTAGCTGCGCCCCTGTGACCGTGACCGGATGGCGTCCATCAGCTGCGGTACTACGTTGAAAACGTCCCCAACGATTCCAAAGTCAGCCACATCGAAAATTGGTGCGTCCTTGTCGGAGTTGATGGCCACGATTGTTTTTGCCCCCTGCATCCCCGCCCTGTGCTGAATAGCTCCAGAAATTCCGAGGGCGACGTAAAGTTGCGGCGTTACAGTGACTCCGGTCTGCCCGACTTGGGAGCTTTGAGCAACGTAGCCGGCGTCTACGGCGGCACGAGAGGCGCCCACCGCCGCGTCGAGCACGTCGGCGAGTTCTTCAACCAAGGCGAAGTTTTCCTTGGAACCCATGCCCCGACCGCCGGACACAACCTTCTCAGCCGTGCGCAGATCGGGACGGGACGAGGCGAGGACGGGTGTGGTTCCTTCGATGACCCCGGATGCCTCCACGCTGAGGGTCAAGTGATGGATGGTGACTCCAGGGACCGCTTCAGGTGCCCTGCCTTCCAGGGCGCCGCGGTGGACTGTGATGATGGGCAACCCGTCTTCGGCAGTGGATTCCACAAAATATGAGCCGCCGAAGACTGAATGAGTGGCCAGAATGCGTTCACCTTCGAGTCGAACCGCGACAGCGTTGGTAAGCAGGGCTCCATTCGTGCGTGCGGCCAGTCGAGCGGCTGCTTCACGACCGTCAATTGAGCTTGAGGCCAGCACAGCGGAGGGCTCGAACTGTTGAACAGCATGCCAGAGAGCTTCAACCTGGGGTGTCAGGAGCAGCGTCGGTTCCGGTTCGGTTTGGCCAAGGAAAATGTGCTGGGCTCCGAGGGAGCCCAGCTCCGCCACTATCTCAGCTGCCACACGGGGTGTGGCCAGAACGGCGACAGGGGTGCCCAGTGTTGAAGCCAGGCCGAGCAATTCGCCGGCACTTTGGGAGATCTTCCCTTCGGTGGAAAGTTCAACGAGCACTAGTACGTTTGACATTTTTGTCCTCCTTTAGAGCAGCTGGCGGGCGCCAAGGTATTCCGCAAGCTCAACACCGGCGGTACCACTGTCGATGATCTTCTTGCCTGATTGACGGGCCGGGCGTGCTGCAACGGAAACGACCACTGAGCGTGCTGCGGCTGAACATTCGGAGGGATCCAGATTCAGGTCCGCCAGGGACAAGGTCTTCACGGGTTTTCGCTTCGCCGTCAATATGCCTTTGAAGTTGGGAAAGCGCGCCTCTGCTGAACGCTCAGTAACCGTGATAACTGCCGGCAAGGAAGCGCGGACGCTGAGCGTGCCTGATTCAACTTCACGCTGGCCCGTGACCGAGGTGCCGTGAATGTCCACTGCCCTGATCGAACCGAGAAGGGGAAGTGCAAGGCGTTCAGCCACCATGGCCGGAACGGATCCAGAGCGCCCATCGGTCGACTCGTTTCCGGCCACGACGAGGTCAAAGGCAGTTGTTTTCAGAGCGGCCGAAAGCGCCTTCGATGTCCAAACAGCGTCCGCGCCTGAAAGGTCATCGTCCAGCACATGAATGGCTGAGTCAGCTCCCATGGACAAGGCCTTTCGAAGAGCTTGACTGGCGCCCTGTGGCCCCATGGACAAGGCCACGACTTCAGTTCCTTTGTGGGAATCCTTGTACTGGAGAGCCACTTCCAGGCCGCGCTCGTTGACTTCGTCGATCACGCCTTCGGTTGAGCTTCTGTCAAGAAGGCCGGTTGCAGAATCAAGGCGCCTGTCCTCGGACGTATCTGGCACCTGCTTAATCAGAACGATGATCTTCATTGAACAACTCCTTGTGGAACTGGGTCTGCCACGGCAGGCACGTAATGAAACAGCTGGGGGCCTGGGTTGCCCGCCACACTAGTAACCCGCTTTCCAACAGGCAACAGGGGCGAACGCAGCCGGTCACCGTGCGTGAAATTTAGGGTTTGGCGATGGCTGGGTTGTGCATCGTGTCAGGTCGACGCGAGGTGGCCGGATACAAGTAGGGGGCCTGAGCGGGAAAGATCAAGACGCCTGAAAGTCAGTTCCTCAACGGCCATTTGGGCTGGGCTGCCGACACGGTTCGGACCGACGTGGCTGCGAACTAAGCCATAGCAATGGGGCCCACTTGTTCCACGAGCTCCGTCATTGAGGGCCGGTGCCCGCGGTGAAAGACTATTCCTTTGGGCAGTCCTCGGATTGACGGTTTGTTTTTGGTCACGTCTATGGAGATTCGGCCGCCTGCCATGGGTGCATTGAGGATGTGCAGGTCCCCGTAGGACTTGGGCAGCGCGGGATCTATCCAGACGCCGCCAAGGGAAACGTGAGCGTCATACTGCATCAGGCTCGTTACGAGCAGGATCGGCGCTGTGGCCGCCCAGGCTTGCGGTGAGCATGCCTTTAGGTAGGGGACCGGTGCCTTGAATTGCTCACGGCCTGAACCACAGAACAATTCCGGCAATCGGCCATCGGAGAATTCCGCTGCCTCCAGCAGCGCGGTGGAGATTCGTTGCGCCTCGGTCACAAAGCCGTAGCGCATGAGTCCTTGGGCGATGATTGCGTTGTCATGGGGCCAGACCGAGCCGTTGTGATAGCTGGCCGGGTTATAGGCGCCCATGTTGGTGGCGAGGGTGCGCACACCCCAGCCGCTGAACATTTCGGGGGACATCAGCCGTTCGGCCACCAGGGGTGCCTTGTCCTCATCCACGAGACCGACCCATAGGCAGTGGCCCATGTTGGAGGCGCAGGCGTCGACCTGCCGCTTCTTCCCATCCAGGGCGATGGCGTAGTATCCGCGGTCAGGCATCCAGAACTGCTCGTTGAACTGTTTCTTGAACTTTGCCCCGCGGTCGGCGAGTTCGTCTCCCAAGGCCATATCGCCGTCGTCGTACGCCATCCATGCCCGGGACATATGTGCCTGGTAGACGTAGGCCTGTACTTCGCAGAGCGCGATTGGCGGCTCGGTCAGTGTGCCGCCGGCGAAGTTGATGCCGTCCCAGGAGTCTTTCCAGCCCTGATTGATGAGCCCTCGGGGTTGAGGCGGTTGTACTCGACGAACCCGTCGCCGTCTTTTGTCTCCGAGTCGCGGATCCAGTTCATTGCCCGGTCCGCGTGCGGTAGCAGGGCGGCGATGGTCTCCTTGGCGAAACCCCACCGGCTGACTGTGCCCAAGACGCAAACGAAAAGGGGGGTGGCGTCGACGCTCCCGTAGTAGACGGACTTGCCGCCCAGGGAAAGCCCACTGGAGACATCGAGCCTTACTTCATGCAGGATCTTGCCCGGTTCCTCCTCGCTCACCGCGTCCACTACCGTACCTTGGCGGTCGGCCAGCGTCTGAAGTGTACCAATGCCAGGGAGGGATCCACGGCGCGGCCATGTGCGAGGCCAGCAGGGAGTCCCGGCCGAACAGGGTCATGAACCAGGGCGCCCCTGCCGCCACCACTACACGGTCCGGATGGTTTGGATCTTCGATGCGAAGGGCACCGAGGTCGTCATAGCTCCGTCGCAGCGTCCGTTCAATCGAGCGGTTTCCCACGCGGACCACGGGAATTTTCGCCACCCATCCCTGTCGGCGGCGGTCACTTGCGGACATGCCTTCTGCATCAAGATGAATGAACGACGGCGGCGCGGCGGACTTGTCGCCTCACTGCTCGGCACCGCAGTGATGACGGAACTCCACTGGCTATGCGGGGCAACCGTGACTCGATAGCCTAGGCCCTCCGGCGTGATGTCGGCTCCTGGTGCCTGGATGAGGATGCCCTTCCGAACGTCCTGCCAGGCAGCCCTGATTGTCAGGGTGTCGCCGTTTACGTGGCACGTTTGGTCCCAACGCCGCTGAATTCGGGCGTCCTTGACTTCGAAAAGGTCGGCGAAGTCGGCTTCGACTTTCAGGGAGACCACACATTCGGCAGGCTCGTTCGAGAAATTGCGATGAGTGACCTGCTCTTGAATGCCTGCGCCCACTTCGCGCAGGCGCTCGACGATCAGCGGACTGTCCGTGTGGCCGTCCAAACGAGGCACCCGGCCGGCAAACAGCGCCCGATACGGTTCCTTCGTCTCCGCGGCCAGTGGTTCAATGGGCTGGCCATCGATGGTCGTCATCCAGTGGGAGAGGATGCGAGTGTCCTGAAAAAGACGCCGTGCGGATGTTCGGGGCGGATATCCCCGTTCGGGTCAGAAATGCAGAAGGAGGATCCTTCCACCAAAGTGACCGTTCCGGCCCCAAGGGGACCAGCAGCCGTGTCAGCATTCCATCCAGCCATCCCGTCCCCTTTATGAGACTGACTCTGGTGAGCACGGGCGCCCGGGAAGTGAGCAGCTTCAGAGGCGCCATTTCTGCTATGGACGCTACTCTTGCTCGTTAAGGGGCGCCAGTGCCGCTTGGACGGCCCGATGTCAACGTGGGCCTGCGCCGAGCTCCGCCCTGGTCTACGATCTCATTTGGATCCGCGCACTCTGAAGCGCGGATTTCCGAAGGCAGCACTTTTGTCAGGTACGTAGCCGACTGCCGATAATGGACATCTGCCGTCGGACCGGCCCAAACGTCTTGTCATGATGCTCGATATAGTTTCCGCCATGCTCTTAATGAAGGAGGTGCAGCCATTGAGTTGGATATTTCTTTGTTCCGGGGGGCGGAGTGCAGTCGGTTTTGGGTTGTTCGACAGGGTCGGAAAGGGTGCCAAGGAGCAGGCAATCTGCAGAACAGTCGGCTCCGATTTTCAGGTGCTGGATACGACTGCAGGGATGAGCTGGATCTTCTCTTTCGGTGCCCGACCGAGCAAAAAAGAAGTGTGGACACTGTCCACACTTTTCGATTCGGACTGCCTCGTACAGCCGCCGGACTGGCCCGGTTTTCGCATGTTCCCGCCACTTCCCAGTGTTTGCAAGGCCCGGAAATCCCGTTCGAGTCCCACCTCGGGCACGGCATACCCCCTCGTCAGAGGGGGTTTTTGCTTTAACGTGTGGACATTCTGGGTGGTCAGGTCCCTCTGACACTGGCCGCGGGGTGTGCCTGGCGCCGCGGGTCGCCTGTGAAGTTGTGGGGGAGCGGGTTCAGGGTCGTGGCTGGTTGGCCCTCCGCATGCTGTGAGCTGGGGTTATGTGTTCCTCTCTTGGTTCGTCCGGTAGGACGTTGTTGTCCTACACCTCTTCATGGGTAGGTGCGCTTAACACGACATGACTTTGAGAAACTGCGTAGATGCGGTCTCGCTTCGGCTTGTTCTTGGCGTGACAAGTCGGGGCTGGCCGATGCTTTGTCCGGCCAAAGGGGGTGTGGACATTGTCCACACTTAAATCTCCTTTATTGCGACTGATCACAGCCATCCCTGCGCCTCCTCGGCCTGCAACTGTTCATTGCAGGTGAGCGGCCATAGCAACATGTCGCCAGTTCAAATGGCACGGCTTTCCATGCGTTAACGAGGTATTAGACGAGACCCCGACCATGTGTAATTCGGAGATGAGCGATCAGTCGACGCGGTGCGCCGTGTTGTCGAGGTCATTGCGGGCTCGCTCTTTGTGGGCCAGAGGTGTGAAGGCGGTGAGGGGGTGGTCCTCCTTCTGTTGAATGATCGTGGTTTGAGGTCCGGGGCATTGTTTTTGCGCCTGTTTGGCTAGCCTCCTCGACAGCAGCGGATGCCATTATTTACCACGATGGCACGCTTGGCCGGGGCTGCCGGGGCAGTGGGGTCGTCCCATGCTGAGCGACGTCCTGTTTGATGGCAGCCAGACGACTTGTCAACGGAATATCTCGCAGTCGGGCAGTTCTCCGACAGAAGCCCGCAAGTCAACCTGAATCGGTGGGCGTTGCGTCTTGAAGCCTCGGATCCCCGTGCTGAGCACGAACTACACAATGGCGTGGACCTGGGATCGCTATCTTGGCGACTGCTGGCGAGGTGTTTGGCAGCACAGGTACCCCTGCAGTGTTCCGCCGTCGACGAATTTCCCACCCCCGTGAGGTGGTGGAGGCGGGGAGGGAGCAGCCATCCGACGTGTCGGCGTTGGGTGGCGGAATTGTTCCCGCTGGCTACTTGAGTCGGGGAATCGCATTGGTCTCGGCCCATGCCTTCCACCTGCCTGGGTGGGTGTTCAGACCGCTAAGCACGGATGGCAGAGGTTTTCTGCGGCGGTGGCGTGGTCTCCCAAGATCGTTCAGTTTTACAGAAGTTTGAGTTCCTAAACTTCGTCTGTAAGAAACTTACGCATCTTCCTAGACTAAGTCGAAGTTCAATGTGACGCACGACACCGCTGGAGATCAGCTGATCTACCCTCGCGCTTGAGTCGGCAACACCCCACTAAGGAGTACTGGTGAAAGCCCTTGTAGTAACGGAGTTCCAGAAGCCCATGCAGGTCTTGGAAATGCCCGATCCCACCGTTCCCGGTGACGGGATCATTCTGCGGGTTGAAGCCAATGGGATCTGCAGAAGCGACTGGCATTTGTGGAACGGTGATTGGAGCTGGGTTGGCCTCGACCTTGAGCTCCCGCACGTTATGGGCCACGAGTATGCGGGCGTTGTCGAAGCCGTAGGCCGCGATGTAAGGAAATTTCACGTTGGTGATCGCGTAGTTGTTCCTTTTGGATTGGGAGACGGAACGTGTGAGCAGTGCGTGGCGGGTCACTCCAACGTCTGCGACAACCTGCTTCAGTCCGGCGTCGACTTCTGGGGTGGTTACGGGCGATATGCCGCAATCCCACGGGCGGACTTCAATGTAGTGCCTGTGCCTGACAACTTGGACTTTGAATCTGTGGCCGGTCTGGGCTGCCGCTACGTTACGGCCTTTCACGGAGTCGTTGATCAGGCACACGTTCAGCCTGGCGAGTGGGTCGCGGTACACGGGTGCGGTGGCATCGGGCTCTCCGCGATACAGATCGCTTCGGCCATGGGAGCTAACGTGCTGGCCGTAGACGTCAACGACGATGCTCTGGCACTTGCCAAAGACTTGGGCGCTGTCGCCACGATCAATGCTCGCGCTACCGACGCCGCGGAGGAGATCAAGGAGTTCACGAAAGGCGGCGCTCACGTCTCCGTGGATGCGCTGGGTATTCCAGCCACCTGTCAGAACTCCGTCAACAGCCTTCGCAAGCGCGGACGCCACCTGCAAATTGGGCTCACCGGGGCCGAGGAGGCCGGCCAGATTGCCCTGCCCATCGATGTCATTGTGCAAAAGGAGCTGTCCATCATTGGATCGCTGGGCATGCAGGCATCCCGATTTCCCTCGCTCCTTCGCATGATGGAGCGCGGCATCCTGCAGCCCGGGAAGCTGGTGACGCGAAGGATCGGCGTCGAAGACGCAAGCGAATCAATCATCTCCATGGGCGGCTTCAGTTCGGTAGGAATTACCGTCCTGAACCGCTGGTAGAAAACCAAACAAACGCACGACTACACCGAGGAGGAACTATGACAGTTTCAATCGAAACCACAACGCCGCACGGCCTGCACATTGACGGTGAATGGAGGCAGAGCAGCAGTGGAGAAACCATTGAAGTCCGCAACATGTCGGATGGTTCACTGTTGGGAACGGTGCCCGCCGGTACACCTGAAGACGCCCAGCATGCCCTGAACGCTGCGCAAAGGGGCGCCAAAAAATGGGCAGCGACCCCAGCCTATCGCCGGGTGGAGATTCTGATGGCTGCGGTAGCACTGATCCGGCAGCGTAAAGATGCGCTTGTGCAGTTGCTTAGCGCAGAAAACGGCAAAACTGTCGCCGACGCGGTTGTCGAGATTGACACGACCGCCCGCATTTTCGAGGGCTTCGCTCAAGAATCGCTGCGAACCTTCGGCCAGACCATCCCTTTAGACATTCAGCAGGGTTTTGAAAAGGATCTTATGTTGACCGTCCGCGAACCCCTGGGCGTCATAGTCGGTATCGTGCCGTTCAACTTTCCTGCGGAACTGTACGCGCACAAGGTCGGTGCTGCACTTGCTGCCGGGAATGCGATCGTCGTAAAGCCGCCAGAGGACGACCCCATGGTCTCTGTCCAGCTGACCGAGATCCTGCATGAGGCAGGTGTGCCTGGTGACGTTCTGCAGATAGTTACAGGGTACGGCGAGGTTGTCGGGGACTACCTGTCGAGAAGCCCGGACATTGCCGCTGTCAGCTTTACCGGCAGCAGTCGCGTCGGAGCTATTATTGCTGCGAATGCAGGTTCCAACATCGTTCGTGTTTTTCTCGAGCTCAGCGGGAATGATGCCTTCATTGTTTGTGAAGATGCCGATGTTGATTTCGCAGTTGACCAAGCGATCGCGGGTCGCATTTACACCAACGGGCAGGTGTGCGCTGCCACCAAACGGATCATGGTGGACAAGAGCCGGTACGCCGAATTTGTGGACAAACTGAGTGCCAAGGTCTCGAAGCTTTCCGTAGGCGACCAGATGGCCGAAGGCACTGATGTTGGGCCGCTGGTCAGCCTGGACGCTGCCCGGCGGGTGGAGCAACAAGTCGCTGCGGCCATCGGCGAAGGGGCAACGGTGCGTGTCGGAGGTGCTCGCCAGGACGCCTACTTCGAGCCCACGGTTCTGGAAATCTCCAAGGAAAACGCCATCGCGACAGACGAGGAAATTTTCGGGCCGGTATTCTCCATCCTGAAATTTGACAACGTCGACGAAGCAATTGAGATCACAAACGCTTCCAAGTTTGGCCTCAACGCCGGGATTTTTACGACCAATCTTCCAGTCGCTATCGACGCAGCGGTGCGCATCCAGGCTGGCACAGTTTCGATAAATGGCGGCAACGCCTATCGTCCCGATGTAGCTGCCTTTGGCGGCTACAAGAAAAGCGGTATTGGCCGCGAGGGAACCGGCTACACGCTCGAGGAGTTCACCCAGATAAAGAGCATTGTCTTGCGCGGAGTTCTGCCCTACTAGGCGCCGATTATGGGGAGTCCGCCGTTCAACACCGTCGGACTCCCCGGCAATCCTTCCTGTACATCCCTCGGGATTCCGAACACTCCCACCGATCGAACGCATCTTAAGGCGATCCCGCCCGAGAAAAGGGCGGGCGATCGGCCCTGCCCAAAAATTGCCAATGAGGCCTTAAGGCCCACCGTCCATCAACGAAGAACGGATGGAACACCCACGCCATGAACAGTTATTCCCCCTTCTCCACATCCCCTATGAGCCGGAGGACAGCCCTGCTCGGCATCGCGGCCGGGACAGTAGGGCTTTCGCTCGCGGGGTGCGGCGCCGCCCGGAACGTCGCCGAAAGCGAACAGAAAACTTACCCGGATAGCGAGCTTCTGTTGGTGTCGACTATCCACACGGCAACCAATGATTACATGCAGAACTGGTTGACCGGTTCCCGTGCCTTCGCGAAATACGCGGGTCTCCCACTCCGGATCGTCAACTCCAACCTTGATTCGCAGCAGCAGTATTCCCAGATCCAAAGTGCCATGGCCACCGGCAAGAGGGTGGTGGTCAACTTGGAGCCTCTTGCCAGTGCTGATGTTCCAGGCATCGCCCGATCTGTCGCCCGCAACGGCGGCTATGTCGTGAGCAGCTGGGATAAGCCTGATGGCATAAAGCCTGAGGACATCGGTCCTTCCTGGGTAAGTCACATGGGGTTCGACGGTGTAGCGGCCGGGGAGTACACCGCGACCCAGTTATTCGAAGCGATGGGTGGCGAGGGCGGCATCATCGCGCTGAAGGGTGTCCTTGATTCCAACGCTTCAAAGCAGCGATATGCGGGTCTTGAAAAGGCGCTGGCGGCCTACCCCGGGATCTCCTTGTTGGGGAGCGACAGCGCGAACTGGGACCGGCAGACCGCCTACACGAAGACCCAGACATTGCTCTCACGCTTTGCCGGGAAGGTTAACGGGATCTGGGCGGGCAGCGATTCTATGACGTTGGGGGCTGTGGCGGCAGCGGAAAGTGCCAGCGTTCAAGTGAAAGCAGTTGGCATTGATGGAATACAGGAGGCTCTGAAGTCTGTGAAAACGGGCGGGCCCATCGTCGCCACATGGTACTCGGACGGCTTCTACAGCGGCATGATCGGTTTAGCTATCGGCCACGCCGCTGCCACAGGCAAGCTCGACGTTTCCACCCTGCAGCCCGCGCAACGAGACGGTACATACTCACAATTCGGTGTAAGCAGAGACTCGGTGGACAAGTACCTGAAGGAACCCGACTACACCTCCCTGATGGCAGAACTCGACAAGGGACTTTTTAATCGACTGGTTGGGGGCCCCTTGCCCTCGGTCAATTCTTGAATCATCGAGCTTTGGAGCCCCAATGAGCTTACTTAAGGAAAACCCCCGGCCCACCACCACGGGTCCCCGCAAAGGCATAACTCGTACCGTCACCAAGCCAGCCGGGCAGTACGGCACGGCAGTTGCGCTTGTGATCCTTTTCGCCGCATTCTCTGTGATCAACCCCGGCTCATTCATGACCGCCGGAAATGTCATCACCATCCTCAATCAGGCGACAGTGCCCCTGATTCTGGTGACGGGTATGACATTCGTGGTTCTTTTGGGAAGCGTCGACCTCTCACTTGAAGGGACCATGGCTGCGGCCGGCATCAGTTTTGTGTTGCTGTCCCGAAATAGCGTCAACGGCAACGATTTCCAGTTGGCCGCCCTCATCATTGCGCTGATAATCGGCGTCCTCTTCGGACTTGTAACAGGTCTTATTCACAACTACCTCAAAGTTCCCAGCTTCATCCTCACGCTCGGCATGTGGTACATAGGCCTGGGTACGGCCACCATTCTCTACGGTGACGGGGCCACAACGCTCGAACCCAGCCCACTGGTGAATTGGTTTGGCAGCACCGTCTTTGGCCTCTCCAACAGTTTCTGGATCGCCGTAGGCGTGTTCTGCCTGGCCTTGGTTCTGTCCAAGTGGACCAAATTCGGGCGATACGCCTACGCCATCGGTGACAGCCAGGAAATTGCGAAGGTTGCTGGCATCAAAGTCTTCCGCTACAAAACCCTTGTATTCGTTTTCTCGGGCGCATGCGCCGCCCTAGCCGGCGTGATCGGCTCCGTGAAACTCGGCGCCGGTGTGGTGGAGGTGGGCAGCGGACAGCTGTTTTTCACGCTCACCGCCGTAGTAGTCGGCGGTACCCTGCTGAGCGGCGGCAGCGGCGGCGTGGCCAGGTCCATGTTTGCCGTACTGCTCCTTACGGTCCTCAACAACGGGTTGGTCCTTTCCGGTGTGGACCCGAGCATCCAGCAGGCCTTGTTCGGTTGCGTCATTGTCATAGCCGTTGTTCTGACGGCTCTCCGTAAACGGGATGTATTGAGGGTGGTGAAGTAGCCATGTCTGTAACACCGGCACTTGAACTAAGTGGCATCAACAAGTCTTTCGGCTCCAAGACCGTCCTGAAGGACGTTTCAATGCGGGTTGGACAGAACGAGGTCGTTGGACTGATCGGCGAGAACGGTGCCGGGAAGTCCACCCTGCTGAAACTACTCGCCGGACTGCACCAACAGGACTCGGGTGGCCTAAGAATCCACGGCATTGACCGCGAGCTGCGGAACGCATCGCACGCGGCGGAATTGGGCATCGGCGTCGTACACCAGGAGCAGTCACTTCTGACGAACCTGTCAGTGGCTGAAAATATCCACCTGGGCGGGGCGAAGAACAGGAACAAGGACGTCGGTTCATCCCTTGGCTTTCTTAATTGGAAAACCATTAACGCCCAGGCCACCAAATCACTGCGGCGCATTGGTCTGGACATGGACCCGCGGGCAATGATCGCTGACCTTACCTTCGCTCAACGTCAGATGGTCGAGATTGCCAAGGCAGTTGAAGTAG
This sequence comes from Paenarthrobacter sp. 10L420, assembly GCF_056395385.1. NCBI lineage: Bacteria > Bacillati > Actinomycetota > Actinomycetes > Micrococcales > Micrococcaceae > Paenarthrobacter > Paenarthrobacter sp. 10L420. The sequence goes on from NZ_JBFTJK010000021.1 coordinate 55,749, forward strand.
GCGAGCATGCACACGCTCTCCCCATCGTCATCCTCGACGAGCCGACGTCCGTGCTGGAGCCCGCAGAAATCAAACGCCTTTCAGGTGAAATCCAGCGCCTGCGCGAAATTGGCTCGGTTATCTTCGTATCTCACAGATTAGAAGAAGTCCTGGAGTTCACCGACCGTATATATGTTCTGCGGCACGGCAAGGTCGTCGCCGAGAGGGAGACCAAGAATGTGGACGAGGAAGAGCTCTTCGCACTGATGACGGGGCGGCAATCTGTCCGGGTCCGTGAGGACCTTCAGGATTTCGCTGAAGCCGACACGGTCCTGGAAGTCAAGAACCTGTCCACCGCAGGCGGCCTGGACGAGATCACGCTGACACTGAAGGCTGGGCAACTGCACAGCTTGGTCGGGGCCACCTCGTCGGGATGCGAGGAAGTGGTTCGCGCAATCTTCGGTGTCGAACGAGTAACCAGCGGGTCGATCAAGGTCGCTGGCCACCCGGTTGACAAGCTCACTGTACGGGAGCGGATCCGGCGGGGAATGGCTTACCTCCCCAGCGAACGAAAAGCTGAAGGCATCGTCTCCGGTATGTCAGTCACCGAGAACATAGCTCTGGCCCATCTGGATGCAACCCACGGACGGGGGCTGCGCCGGCGGAATCTGGAAGAACAGCTCAGCAACATGTGGATGGACCGCCTGGATATCCGGCCATGGGATGGCCAAGCTGCCATTGCTGAGCTCTCGGGCGGGAACCAGCAAAAGGTAGCTCTGGCAAAGTGGCTCTGTGACCCCAACCTGAAATTGCTCCTGTTGGACCGACCATTCCGGGGGCTGGACCCAGGAGCGATAGAGAGCGTAAAAGAGGCTGTGCGGCAGGCCTGCCACGGCGGAGTTGCAGTCTTGACGATCGCCGACACCCTCGAAGAAGCTCTGGAACTCGCGGACGACATCACCGTTCTCAAGGACGGTGCAGTCACAGCCTCAATCAACGTCCTGGCCGAACGGCCCTCGGTTGTAGATATCCTCGGAAAGATGGTCTGAACCATGGTGCAAACACCCACAATCGCGCGCACACCACAGGCGCTCCGGATCCGAACCAAACCCGCCGCCATCTCACTCAGTCGTCTGATGCCCGCCATCGTCCTGGTGATTTTGGTTGCCGCAATCACGGTCGTCGAGCCACAGTTCATCGGTGGTGGCGGCATACGCATCATGCTGGTGCAGTGTCTTCCACTGCTGTTCCTGGCGTGCGGACAGATGCTGGTCATGCTGCTCGGCGGAATTGACCTTTCCAACGCCGCCATGGGTGTTCTCGCGGCAGTCCTTGTCGCTTCGTGGCTTGGTCCTCTGGGCTGGTTGGCCCCGGTGCTGACGCTGCTTGTGGTCGCAGCCATCGGCTCTCTCAGCGGCTGGCTTAGTGGGTACTTTCAAGTGCCAACGTTTGCCGTCACTCTCGGAGCGATGGGTGTCTGGCAGGCCGCAGCCCTCCTGATCTCGGATCAAACCACAGTGTCTATAAATCAGAACCTCGAAATCATTGGGTGGGTCCTGGACGTGCGGTTCCTGGGCTTGGAGGCCGGAGTTTGGCTGGGAGCCCTGGTTGTTGCCGGCATCTGGTTCATGACAAGCCGGACCTCGTTAGGTCAGGAACTAAAAGCCGTCGGACTAAACGAGCGCACCGCGATCCTGTCGGGAATCTCGAATTTGAAAACAAGAACCCTGGTCCACTGCGCCTCCGGGTTCTTGGCAGGTCTCGCCGGTTTGATCCTGACAGCCCAACAAGGCACAGCGACCGCTACTGGAGCGGGTGTCGGTCTCCTACTGCCGTCCATAGCCGCGGCGATCATCGGGGGATGTGCAGTGGCCGGAGGAATTTCACGCCCTGTGAATGTGGCCTTCGGGGCCTGTATCGTGACGCTGGTTCCCATCGGCGCTGCAGCGATCGGCATTGATCCGCGCATTCAGTACGTCGTCTTTGGCCTGATCATCGTCTTGGCGGTCGCAGCATCCATCGATAGAAGCAGCAGGACCCCCGTCTACTAGAATGTGCTACTCCGTTTCTGCTGGTGGCCCCGACCCATGGGCGGGGTCATCAGCAGATCATCATGTCTTTGGCAAGAATCTGCCAACGCACCTGATTAGCTGCATAAAACAAAGGAACGCCAGCCCCTGACAGCCCCTGACAGCACCTGAAAAGGATTCCTGTACTTGTCAAGGACGGCTCCGAAGCCCCTGCTCTATGCCCGTCTGAGATGCAATTCAGGCCGCGGGGGAAACCTTTAGCGGAGCCTCGCCCTGGTGTGTCTTCAGTTCCTCAATGAAGGCTCTAAGGTTCGCTGATCTGCAGTCCTTTCGCCAGGTCAGCCACGTTTCGGCTGCCCCCAGTGGACCGGCAATGGCATGCTCCCTAACTCCCTCGGCCCCAGGAAGGGTGGCGAGAAGTGAGGCTGGGATCATGCTGATCCCAGCACCTGCCGCTACACACGCGAGCATGCTGTAGTAGGAGGAGATCTCCACAAACTTTCCCGGGACAATGTTCTCCGCTTCCAGCCAATCTTCGAAGCGTTGCCGATAGGAACAGATCCGGCCGAAAACGAAAACGGTGGGGTGCGTTGCCTTATAGTCCTCGTCAATGTGGTGGACTGTTTGGGGTGTGATGATCCGAAGTTCTTCATCAAAGGCCTTGATCCCGGTCAGGGCCGGAACAGCCGGGCGCCCGTCGGTGAAGGCAGCTGCCAACTGCCCGTTCAGCAGACTGTCGAAAAGGGGACCTGAGGAATTCGCGTCCAGTTCCAACTCAATGGCAGGGTAGCTCAGGTGAAAGGCCGCAAGTATCGGCGGAATTCGGACTGCGGCTGTACTTTCCAGGGCTCCAAGACGGAAGCGTCCGCGCGGTTCGCCGCGGGTGGAGAAGTTTTTGGCTTCGTTGGTCATGTCGATGATGTTGCGTGCGTACTCAAGGAAGAGTTCCCCGTCGGCAGACAGAGAACTCTGACGCTTGTCTCGAATGAGGAGTTGGACGCCGAGCTCTCTTTCGAGCTGCTGCACACGGGTCGAGACGTTGGAAGGTACACGCAGCAACTTCGCTGCGGCCTTCGTGATACTGCCCGTCTCCGCTACCGCGATAAAAATTTCCAGCTGTGAGATCTCCATCGTTCTCCCTGAGAGATGTTCGGCACCACGTTTGTCCCAAAGGGAAGCATGACATGCCGTCAGAGACATGAGCAACTGAAGTCCGCGACTTCCGCCTAGCTCGATGTTTGATGATGAGCGTTCTCTTTGGGAGAACTGACGCTTCGCGATCTTCTTCTTTATTGAACTCTTTTAAGTTCCTAGTCTGTTGTAAGTCCCATCACACGACAGAAGGAATTTTTGTGGGAACCATCGAAGTTGCCCTCGCACGATCCGTAAATCCCGCCTCGGGAGAAACCGTCGCAAGCTATCCGTTCCTGGACTCGGACGGGGTCACCTCAGCAGTGGAGCAGGCCGCCAAGGGCTTTGCCATATGGCGCGAAAGCCTGCCTTCCGAACGAGCCGACGTTTTCCGGCGGCTCGCTGCGTTGCTCCGGCGCGATACCGAGCATGTGGCCTCTATCATCACGCAGGAAATGGGCAAACCGGTTACGCAGGCACAGGCCGAGGTCCTCAAATGCGCAACCATGTTGGACTGGTATGCCGACAACGGGCCGGCCATGCTCGAAGACCAGGGGACCAGCATCGGACCCGAGGCCTATATCTCCTACTTGCCTACAGGTACCATTTTGGCCGTTATGCCATGGAACTTTCCCGTGTGGCAGGTGTTCAGGGGAGCGGTTCCGATTATCCTCGGAGGTAACGGCTACCTGCTGAAGCCCGCGTCGAACGTGGTCGGCTGCGCTTACGCTATCCAGTCACTCTGGGAAGAAGCAGGCCTGCCCGTCGGGACATTCCAGGTGGTAAACGCCGAGAGGGAGCGCATCCCCGGCATCATCCACGACTCCCGCATCACAGGAGTGGCCGTTACAGGCGGAACCGCGGCCGGGCAGAGCGTCGCGGCAGAGGCTGGCAGGGCTATCAAAAAGGTGATTCTTGAACTGGGCGGATCTGACCCGTTCATCGTCCTAGCTGATGCCGACCTCGACAAAGCCGCCGACGCGGCCGCCTCGGGCCGGATGGTCAACGCAGGGCAGGTTTGCATCTCTGCCAAGCGCATCATCGTCGAACGCAGCGTGGCCGAGGAATTCACAACCTTGCTCACCTCGAAGATCCAGGCGCTCAAAGTGGGCGACCCGAGGGACCCCTCGACCGAGATCGGGCCAATGGCGAAGGAGGAGGCCATGCATGAGGTCGATGACCAGGTTCGCCGCAGTATCAGCGAGGGTGCACGGCTCCTTGCCGGCGGCCACCGTCTCGCGGGCGCAGGCAACTTCTATGCCCCCACCGTCCTCGCCGATGTTACTGAGACCATGACGGCGTTCCGCGAAGAAATCTTCGGGCCGGTGGCCACCGTCATCACCGCAAATGATGCCGACGACGCCCTTGCCAAAGCCAACAACTCCGAATTTGGACTTAGCGCAGCCATCTGGACTGCCAACAGCACCACAGCACGGGCCATGGCCCGCCGCCTTGACGCAGGGGGAGTTTTCATCAACGCCCTGTCCGTCTCGGATCCCCGCATCCCCATCGGCGGTGTAAAGAAGAGCGGCTTCGGTCGCGAGCTGTCCTACTTCGGCGTCCACGAGTTCACCAACGTGCAGGCCGTATGGGACAAAACCCCCGCTGCATCAACCACCAGCGTGAACGGAATCGTCGAATGAACCAGGAACTGTTCGAAAAAGGCCTCGCCACCCGCCGGGAGGTCCTCGGAGATAAATACGTTCAAAAGAGCCTCGACAGCGCCGATGACTTTTCGATGCCTATGCAGGAACTTGTCACTCAGTTTTGCTGGGGCGATGTATGGAACCGGCCCGGCTTGGAGCGGACCCAGCGCAGCCTCATCAACCTCGCCATGATCAGTGCCCTGAACCGCCCTCACGAACTTAAAGTCCATGTCCGGGGTGCCCTCCGCAACGGCGTCACCAAGGATCAAATTCAGGAAGTTTTCCTCCAGGTGAGTATCTACTGCGGCGCGCCTGCAGCCTTGGAGAGCTTCCGCCTCGCCCGCGAAGTATTCCGTGACATGGACGACGAAGCATGAGCACGATCGGATTCATCGGACTGGGCAATATGGGCTTTCCCATGGCCGGCAGGCTCGCCGACGCCGGCCATCGGCTTCTCGTCACGGATCGCGACGAGGACCTCGTCCAACGTTTCGCTACGGTCCACGAGACTGCGGAACCGGTGACGGGATACGGCCGCAGTTGGCAGCATGCGGACATTGTAATTACGATGTTGCCCAACTCCGCCGCCGTCGAACAGGTCCTGCTCGGCGACGACATTCTGGAGCGGGTTCCTCTAAACACCTTGTTCATCGACATGTCTTCCTCGGAGCCGCTGCGCTCACGAGCCCTTGCCTCCACGCTGGAGAGCAAAGGCTTCCGATACCTTGACGCCCCTGTTTCCGGCGGAGTGAGGGGTGCGCAGACAGGCGAACTCGCCATCATGGTCGGCGGCCGCTGGCAGGACCTTGACCAGGCGACGGAGCTTTTCGAGGCCTTGGGAAAGTCCCTCATCCACGTCGGTGACGCAGGAGCCGGCCACGCAGCAAAAGCACTTAACAACCTGGTGTCCGCGGCCAGCATTGTCGCTACAGTGGAGGCACTCCGTATCGGCACGGCATTCGGCATCAGCCCTGACGCCCTGACTGACGTCTTGAACGCCTCCTCCGGACGCAGCAATACTTCAGAGAATAAGGTGCGGCAGTTTATGCTCAGCAGCACCTACAGTTCAGGCTTCCCCATCGGTCTCATGACAAAAGACATCCGCATAGCCACCGCACTCGGAGCCTCTCTCGGAGTCGACTCCCCGTTCAGCGGCGATTGCCAGCAACTCTGGGAGGCCGCCGTCAAAGCAGGCTTCGCCGCTGAAGACCACACGAAGATGTACGAACTCCTCGGAAAAGAGAACTCTCCCAGTTCTTCGGCAAAAGAAACTCGAATAAGCGCTTGATACATGGCGACCACAATCTAATGGTCCCCGCAGACTGCAGTTTAACGTGCACCCTGAAGCACCCTAGTCCGAAAGAGGAATCCATGCGTGAAACAATGCACGGCAAAGTGGCCGTGATGACGAATCCCCGCGAATTGTCCTTCGCTGAATACCCCGTTCCGCAACCGGGGCCGGGAGACGTAGTCATGAGAGTCTCCCGCGCCAACGTGTGCGGTTCCGAACTACACATCTGGAACGGCAAGCATCCCGTAAAGAAGCGCGGCGGGTTGGGCCACGAAATGGTCGGCACCGTCGAGGCCCTCGGCCATGGCCGGGATGTCGACAACGCCGGTCAACCCCTTGCAGTCGGAGACCGCATCGTCGCCACATACTTCCAAACCTGCGACAGGTGTGCCCAGTGCCTGGGTGGGCAACCTAATCTCTGTGACAACGCCTACGAATTCTTCAGTAAGCAACCCGAAGAAGCCCCTCACTTCCACGCAGCTTTCGGTACCCACTACTACATCCACGCCCGCCAACACATCTACAAAGTCCCCGACACTTTGACGAACGCAATCGCCGCCAGCGCCAACTGCGCCCTTTCGCAAGTCATGTTCGGCATTGACCAGATCGGCCTGCAGTACGGCGAGACGCTCCTTGTACAGGGCGCCGGAGGCCTGGGACTGAACGCGGTGGCTGTGGCCAAGGAACGCGGCGCACAAGTCATCGTGATCGACGCTGTACAGAACCGCCTCGAACAGGCGATAGCCTTCGGAGCCGATCACACTATTAACATCACCGAAGTGACTTCGGTCGGGGACCGTATCGCCAACATCCAGTCCTGGACCTGCGGCCGAGGACCCGACGTTGCACTGGAAGTTACAGGCGTCCCGGCGGCCTTCGCTGAAGGCCTCCAGCAAATCCGGCGCGGCGGCCGGTACCTCGTCATGGGCAACCTCTCACCTGGTCAGACTGTCCCGTTCGACCCGGGCTACGTCACCCGTAAAGCCCTGACCATCAAACACGTAGACCGCTACCAAGGACGATACCTGCACAAGGCCCTCGACTTCCTTACCCGGCATCGGGACAAATATCCCTTTGAACACCTCGTCGATTCCGTCTTCACCCTGGACCAAGTCGAAACCGCCCTCGAAAAATCGCTGGCAAGGGAAGTAACCCGGGCAGCCATCACCATGGAAACCCTGCCGGTCTGACCTCCCCCAAGCTTGACCCGCCCCACACTATCGCCGGGACACAGCCGTCCCGGCCCTTGAACGGAACACACATGACCACCACAGCAAAGACGCTTACGCCGGACCAGGTCCGCCGTAAAAGCCTGATTTCCGGCACGGTCGGCGCCATCATCGAATGGTACGAATACACCGTCTACGGAACCGCCGCCGCACTTGTCTTCGGCACTCTGTTCTTCCCTTCCTCTGAACCAGGCGTTTCACAGATCGCGGCCTTAGCCAGCTTTGGTGTGGGATTCCTGGCCCGGCCTGTCGGGGCATTCGTCTCCGGCCACTTGGGTGACAGGATCGGGCGCAAGTCCACCTTGATCCTGACTTTCCTCATCATGAGCGGCTCCACCGCGGCCATTGGACTGCTCCCCACCTACCAGAGTGTCGGATTCTGGGCACCTGTGCTGCTGTGCATTCTCCGCCTCACCCAAGGATTCGCGGTCGGCGGCGAATGGGGCGGTGCAGCGATCATAGCGGTCGAGAATGCGCCGAAGGGACGCCGCGGCTTCTTCGGATCCTGGCCGCAGATCGGGGTCTCCTGCGGACTGCTGCTGGGCACCGCGGCCGTGGCCGTTTCCCAGACAATTTCGGGCGATCAGTTCATTAACTGGGGATGGCGCCTGCCGTTCCTCGTCAGCGTGCTGCTGGCCGCCGTCGGCCTCTACATCCGCCTCAACGCCAGCGAAAGCCCGGCCTTCCTCGCTGCCAAAGCTGAAGCGGAACGCAAGCAGGAAAAGCAAAAAGCGCCGATTCCAGTGGTGTTCAAGGAACACCGGAAGTCGCTCGTCATTGCGCTCTTCTCGCGTTTCGCCGAGGCAGGAAATTACTACCTCTTCACCGTCTTCCTGCTCTCCTATGTGGCCACGACCCTCAAGCTCCCGGCCTCCTACGGTGTTGTGGCCGTCATGATCGGCTCGGCCCTGAATATCGCGATGATCCCGACATTCGGAGCCATATCGGACCGCATTGGGCGAAAGAACACCTTCTTCTTCGGGGCCGGTGTCATCATCGTCAGTGCCTGGCCCATCTTTGCCCTGATCCAGACCGGCCAGCAATGGGCCATCATCCTTGGCGTCGCGATCTTCCTGGCCCTTGGTCACGCAGCCGTCTACTCAGTATTGCCGGCCTTCTACTGTGAACTCTTCCCCACGGAGGTCCGGTACACCGGCATTTCGGTGGGCTACCAGACAGCGGCCATTCTCCTCGCCGGCTTCACGCCCGTCATCGCCAGCGCCCTCGTCCTCTGGTCCGGCGGAACATGGCCACTCGTCGCAATCATCGTCGTCACCACCTTGATTGCAGCTGCAGCAGTCTCCGCAGCCAGGGAGTCCAAAGACCTCGATCTCGACACCATCGGTAAAGCCGATCGCACAGCGGGCGCAGCAGTGCTTCGTGACGCCCGGAACTGAGAAGAGCCCCGAGAATGACGAGTTTCGCACTTACCATTGCAGCTCTCTTCAAAGAGGCAGCAGCCGCTTACTCAGAATACGCACACCAGCATCTAGAGCTGCTCACCGCTGAAGGCCTGCGGGCGCACCCGTCTCAGACCGCCGCCACCGAACAGCTCAACCAGGAGAAAGAGTCGCGGGGAACCTCGTAGATACTGTGTCACCAAAGCGCTCACTGTTTGGGAGGCTCACAACGTGCAAGTAGGCCCTCAACCCCGCGTGGAACCCTCATTTCATCGACATGCAAGAGTAAGGGCATTCATGGAGACCTTCACCGATCTACCAATCACTGTTGCCGTGCCTGACCGTTCCAGCATGGAAGACCGGCTCGATGAGGCGGTCACCGTCGCCCAAGCGGAGGCAATACGAAACGGGCGCCAAGGAATTCTCGTTACGCGACATTCCTACAATTTGTTTACCGTCGACTTGAGCGACGACGTGCCCTTTGGACTAAGCCGCGAAAAGCAAGAATGCGACATCCAAGTGTGCGGTGTGCAGGACGGCTTTGGTCACAGAAGCGACCATCGCTAATTGCTTTCTCGATCTCCGGGCCTACTGCAAGACCTCATTCGTCGCAACGAGCCCCTCGGTTCCGGACTTTCGCAGTGCTTCGGGTATCACGGTTCGTCTTACACCGTATATGTGACGCAGCATGGATTTGACAGGCTGCTGTCCGTTGAATCTGCACAGTTAGGCTTCCTCGCTTATGAATCATCTTGCCCGGCTCAGATGGCTTGTCGCTCCGAAGGGTCGCGCAACAGCAATAGCATGACCGAGGCGAGGAGGACGAGGGCGGCGGCGACTTGAAAGTTGAGTAGAAGTCCGGTCATGAAATCCGGCTGCAGGCTGAGTGTGGCACCGAAAGCGGCGATGCCTAGGGCGCCGCCCAGTTGCCTTGCTGAATTGAGGACTCCTCCGGCGGTTCCCGCACGGTGGGCAGGTGCGCGGTCCACGATGAGGGCGGTGAGCGGGGGAACAGTAAACGACCCACCAACACCAATGGGGACCATCACGAGGGCAACGATGGCGATAGGCGTGTTTGTCGGTAGCAGGCTAAGGGCCACAAGTCCGGTCGCTACGCTGGCTTGACCGCCAACTATGGTCCGCAGTTTGCCGAATCGTTCCATGGCGCGCGCAACCAGGGGATTGAGGAGGACGACAAGCAAGCTCATGGGGAGGAAAAGCAGCCCTGTGGTCAGGGGGTCCAGGGCTCGGTGTTGCTGGAAGTACAGGCTTTGTAGGAAGACAACGCCACAGAACGCCGCCATGTTCACAAAGGCAACACTGAGCCCGAGTACGGCGGCGGGCGAGCTGAAGAGAGTCAGTGGAATCATGGGGTGCCGTCCCCGAACTTGCGAGACTATGAAAACGACACAACCAACAATTCCGAGGGCAAAGGACCCGAGGACTTGTGCATGTTCGTAACCATGGTCTGCTCCTTCGATGATGCCAAAGGTCAGTCCACCGATTCCCAACATGACAGTTGTTTGTCCTGTCCAATCAAAAGGCCTCGGCTGCTCTGCGGACCTAGGGACCTTGGTCAAAAGCGCGAGGGCAATAGCACCGACGGGAATGTTGATGAGGAAGATGAGGCGCCAGTCCGATTGGGTGAGAGCACCGCCTATTACCGGGCCGGCAGCGGTAGCGATCGAGCCTCCCAACGCCCACCTGACGATCGCTTTTCCTCGCTCCGTGGCCTCTGGGAAGGACTCCCGAATCAACCCAAGGGAGCTCGGGGTCATCATCGCGGCACCCAGCCCTTGCAGAATTCTCCCGACTATTAGGAGAGTCAGTGACGGTGCGAGAGCACAGGCCATTGAGGCGCCGATGAAGATGGCAATACCGATCCCGAACGTGCGCCTAGCTCCAATGCCGTCCGAGAGGGTCCCGCAGAACAGTTGAAGCGCAGAAAAAGTGATCAGGTAGCCTGTCACGACCCATTGAAGTCCAGCTAAGCCGCCACCAAAGCTGGTTCGGATGTCCGGTAGGGCTACATTAACAATCTGTGCGTCCAGCGAGATGATGAAGAATCCCACCATTGCGACCGCGAGCGGTGCTATCGGTGACGATGATCGGATGGGGTGTTCGGTTGTGACGGGCACCGTGTCTCCTGCTGGTGTAAGTACGATCTTTAGCTGTATTTATTGCCCTTTTTGGAGCGTTGCCTGGTGAAGAGTATCTAGGGAGCCGGGTGTGGTGGTCCGTTGGCCTCCGGACGCCGTACAGCTGTGCTGCACGGCTGGCCGAACCCGGCGTAGGAACCGGAAGGAAGCTGAACGTATCTGGATACTGGCGTTAGAAGGTCAGAACCAGACGGCCTCGAATGCCGCCGGCTTCGATCGCGCGATGTGCCGCGGCCGCTTCCTCGGCCGGGTAGCTTCTGGCGACTCGCGGGGTAAGAACGCCTTTCTCGATGCTTTGCCTCAGTTTCGTCAAGAGGTCCACCCGGCCAGCGCCCTGGCTAACAGAGATGTGTTCCTTCCGGATTCCCCGCCCGGGGTCTCCGCTCCACGCCCGGACGATCACCATTGTTCCTCCGTCGGCAATGGCAGGAACGACTGCACCATTCTGCAGGGAGGCGTCCAACAAGCCGGACACGCCGGTAGGTTGAATATCCCGAATACGTTCGGCGACGTCCGCCCCGCGCCGGACTATATGGTGCGCACCCAGTCCTCGAACAAGTGCTTCGTCCGCTTCGGAAGCATCCGCAATGATTTGGAGCCCAGCTGCCCGCGCGAGCTGAATGACGTATCCGCCGAGTGCCCCGGCCGCACCGGTCACCGCGATTGACGTACCTCTCGCGAGAGCCAAGGTGTCAAGGGCCATGACAGCAGTGAGTCCGTTCATCGGGAGCGTAGCGGCGGCGAGGCTGTCTATCCCTTTCGGCGTTGGTAATACCTGGAGGGCTTTGACGATGACCTGTTCAGCGTAAGCGCCTCCACACTGGCCGAACGGAAGAATGATCGCTGTGACATCTTGGCCGACGCTCAGGGATACTCCTTCGCCAACCTCATCAATCGTTCCAGCAGCCTCCATGCCGACGACGTAAGGCCGTTCCAACGCCGTCATGGCATGCTGACTCATGCCGGTGCGGGCCATCGTGTCTGCGGGGTTGACGGTGGCTGCCCGCACACGGATGCGGACCTCTCCCGGCCCGGGGTGCTGCTCTGGACGGTCGAATACGTGCAGGACTTCAGGCCCTCCGAACTTACTAAATCCAATGGCCTTCACTGAGGAGGACTCCTTTTGACTGAGGGCCGGTGGACGTTCCGCAAACGGGCGCACCACCGTCGGTGTCTATTTTTGCCGTCGGTTCGCCTGGCCTTGCCGGTGGCATAAGGCGCAAAGGCGCGGCTCGGTCAGGTTTGTGGTGGTTTTAGAGTTGGATTCCGGTGTATTTGGTTTCTTGGTAGGCCTCGAGGCCTTCGGTGCCGCCTTCGCGGTGGAGTCCGGATTGGTTGGTTCCGCCGAAGGGTGCTGCGGGGTTGGAGACGAGTCCGCGGTTGATGCCGGTCATGCCGGCGTCGATTGCGTCGGCGACGCGCAGTGCGCGTGAGAGGTTCTCGGTGAAGACATAGGACGCCAACCCGTAGGGGGTGTTGTTGGCTTCGTGAATGGCTTCGTCGTCGGTATCGAAGATGTAGATCGCTGCGACGGGACCGAAGATTTCCTCGGTCCGGATGTCCGCGTTGGCGGGGATATTGGTCAGTACGGTGGCCGGGTAGTAGTAGCCGGTGCCTTCCTGGGGGGTTCCGCCGGTGAGGAGGGTGGCTCCCTTGCTGATGGCGTCTGTGACGAGCGCGTGGACGGTAGCCCGTTGCTTGTCATCGATTAGCGGACCGAGCGTGGTGACGGGGTCGTGGCCGTCGCCGGTGGTGCTTGCGGCCATGCGCTCGGTGAAGCGGGCGATGAATTCGTCCGCGATGCCTGATTGGACGTAGATGCGGTTGGCGGCGACGCAGGATTGGCCTCCGTTGCGGAGTTTGGCGAGCATGGCACCTTCGAGTGCCTTGTCGAGATCGGCGTCGTCGAAGACGATCAGGGGCGCGTTGCCGCCTAATTCCATGGACGTATTCATGACGTTCTCTGCGGCCTGGGAGAGTAGGGTCTTGCCGACCGGGGTGGAGCCGGTGAAGGAGACTTTCCGGACGCGCTGGTCGGCCATGATCGCGCCGATTACGCAGCGGGAGTTGCCGGTGACGATGACGTTTACGACTCCGGCGGGGGTGCCGGCCTCCTGCAGGACTTGGGCCAGGAGCAGGGAGGTCAAGGGGGTCTGCACGGCAGGATTGAGGACAGTGGTGCATCCGGCCGCGAGGGCGGGGGCGATCTTCCGTGCGCCCATGGCGAGCGGAAAGTTCCAGGGGGTGATCAGCAGGGACGGTCCGACAGGGCGTTTCGAGGCGGCAATGCGGTACTGGCCGCCGGGTTCGACGCCGTACTGGCCTTCGGTGTGTATCCGGCCGGCGGATTCGGCGAACCAGCGGAAGAACCCGGCACCGTAGTCGACTTCCGTCTGGGCTTCGGACCAGGGTTTGCCCATTTCGTCCACGATCAGTCGCGCGAACTCATCGCGCCGGGCCAGGATGCCTTCGTAGGTGCGGAAGAGGATGTTGGCGCGGTCCCGTGCTGGGGTCGCGGCCCATGAATCTTGGGCTGCGACGGCAGCATCCACGGCTGCCAGCCCATCCTCGGCCGAAGCATCCGCCACCGCTGCGAAGGCCTCGCCGGTGGCTGGGTTGATGACGGGCACTGTCCGGCCCTCGGTGGGCGGGACCCATGCTCCGCCGATGAGCAGCCGGTCCTCATGTTGAAGGACTGGAGTGTAAGTACTCAATGGATTTCCTTTGTATTCAAAATCAGCGGTCGTCTGAGACGTCTAGACGGTAGCCAGTTGTGGGGTGAGCCAGTTTTGGAAGCGGTTGCCGTGGGTGACGGGGTCGATGAGGAGGAGTTTGGTGCCTGGTTCGTTGCCGGGTTCGGTGCGGGTGTGGATGAACCAGGGGCCGTCTTCGGTGAGGGTTTGTTTCAGGGCGAGGGACAGTTC
>NZ_JBFTJK010000022.1:0-59711 GCF_056395385.1 Paenarthrobacter sp. 10L420
GGCGCCTTCACCGCTGCCTTCCACCGCCCGGACCAGTTCGGAAACGTGATCTCTCACTGCGGCAGCTTCATCAACATTCTGGGCGCGAACAACCTCCCCAGCATGGTCCGGCGCACCCCCCGCAAGCCAATCCGCGTCTGGCACCAATCGGGCAAGCGCGACGTCGATATCGTCTACGGCAACATCCCCATCGCCAACCATGACCTCGACGCAGCCCTGAAGTATCGCCGCTACGATTCCATGTTCGTGTTCGGCACCGCCGGGCACACCCTCGGACACGCCGGCGCAGTGTTCCCCGAAACACTCCAATGGATCTTCCGCGACCAGGTTGAAGCCAAATGACCCAGAACACGAAAGCAGAGGGCATGAACACCACAAACGAAGTTATTGACACGTCAACTTCAGTGCAGGTGACACTTGATGTCCCTGCGCGGATGCGGGACGGCGTCGTGCTGCGGGCCGATATCTACCGCCCTGCGGGGGACGGGTCTTGGCCTACCTTGGTGGTGCGCACGCCTTACAATAAGGCCGGTGCTGCGGACAACGTTTGGAATGGTTTCTCTCCGACAGAAGTGGCCCGAAAAGGGTTCATCATGGTCATCCAGGATGTTCGGGGCCGCTACGCTTCAGACGGCGACTGGGAGCCGCTGCAGCACGAGGGTCCAGACGGCTTTGACACCATTGCTTGGGCCGCCCAGCTTGCCGGCTCCAACGGGCGGGTCGGCATGGTCGGTGGCAGCTACTGCGGGAACACGCAATGGCAGGCCGCGCTTCAGCAGCCGCCCGCGTTGAAGGCGATCACGCCCCTGATGACGTGGACGGAGCCGCGTGAGGCCCTGGTAGCCCGCGGCGGTGCGACGCAGTTCACAGTGATCACATCGTGGTCGCTGGCTGCCGGTTTCGACTGGTTGTCACGTCAGGGCCTGACGGACGATGAGTTGGCGGCCCGCGTTTCGGCCCTTATTGAAGACTTCGACGGTCTCGAGAAGGACGGCTACTGGGAGTTGCCGGTCACCGAACTGCCCGTGCTGCGACGGCACGGCACGCCGGTGTTCGTAGAGCCGGGCGCAGCCACTGACCTGGAGGCAACCGAGCACATGCGGGTGGCCGGGAGTCACTCCCGTGTCCAGATCCCCAGCCTGCACACTGGAGGCTGGTACGACACCTGCCTGCAGGGAACCATCGACAACTTCACAGCAATGCGCAACCTCGGCCAAGAATCGCGGCTGATCATCGGACCATGGACCCACGAGGACTTCGGCAACCGGATCGGCGCGCAGGACTTCGGAATCATGTCCAGCCGGGACGCGGGAGCCCATCCAAACGGCAAGTGGAGCGATGAAGTGCTGGCGTTTCTCCGCGGCCACCTCACCGAGGATGCACCCGTGAGTGCCCCGGCGCCGGTCCGGATATTTGTGATGGGACGCAACGAATGGCGGGACGAGGAAACCTGGCCCCTGCAACGCTCTCGCACCGAGCGCTGGCACCTGCATGCCGATGGAGGCCTCAGTACGAAGGCACTGCCCGTCGAGTCAGGACCGAGTGAGATCGACTACGACCCCGCCGACCCGGTTCCCACGTACGGTGGGCCAATGGCACTCACACCAGGACGGGGACCGCATGACCAGGCACCGGTCGAGTCGCGACCGGACGTGCTCGTCTTCACCTCCGAGGTCCTCAGGGAGGACCTCGAGGTAACAGGGCCGATCCGGGTACGGCTGCACGTCCAGAGCTCAGCGCCCTCGACAGACTGGGTCGCCCGCCTGTGCGACGTGCACCCCGACGGACGATCCTTGAACCTGACCGACGGAATCCTCCGCATAAACCACGGTGCTGACGAGGCTCAGGAGATCGAGATCGACCTGTGGTCAACAAGCAACGTGTTCCTGGCCGGACACAGGATCAGGGTGCAGATCACCAACAGCTGCTTCCCCCGGTGGGACCGGAACCTCAACACCGGCGACCAAGCCGGGACGGAGTTCGTCCCCGCACATCAGCGGCTCTACCATGACACCAGCCGCCCGTCATACATCGAACTCCCCATCGTCCCAACGGAAGAGAAACAAGTTCCCCGCACCTAAATGAGTTCAGTGGGCACTGCGCAGACCAGGTGGCCCAGTGCCCACTGACCCGGATCGTACGCCGCAGGCTTACATACCTCCGATGCCATCGATAATCGCCCTGCCCCACACTGTAAAGTCGGGGATTCTGTTTCGCTTTGCAGCTGATTGAGACGGTTACTGAACGCCGTATCCGGAGTCTCTCCCAGCAATCCAGATATGGGGAACCAGCCCTCGATCTACCGGCAGACTGCTGACAGGTGACTGGAAGTGACGCAATAAAGTTGCGTGAAGGGCCTCAAGGACACTTTCTCAGTCCAAAGGACGTCCTTATGCTCCGCCTGAGGCGATTCTTGCGTCTGACGCCTCGGAGCTAGCAGCGTGTAAGGTTTCTTGACCACTGGACCTATTGCGGCGGGTCGCTGATCGGTACGATCCTTCCGTGCCGACCGGGGCCTGCTGAGCAAAATCGGATAAGCATCCTAATCGTGTCCTGCTCTGCTGCGTTCTGCGCCGGTATCGCTGCCCCTCCAGGACCGCCGGAAGCGGGGATCGGGCAGAAACCCGGGGAGGATTCTCGACGGCGGAGAGACCCGGAGCCTGCCGCGTGGCTAAGCATTCCCCACCAACGATAGTCAATCCGCTACGTCTGTCCCAGGGTGCTGTGCCATGCGGCTAAAAGACCGCCATCCCCAGCGGCTTCAAAGCGGCTGGAGTCCGTAACGACAGGATTCGCCCACAGGGTGAATGGGGACCCGGGATCTTTCCAGCTCGGCAACTTGATATCCACATTTAAAAACTTGGTTCTTCGAGTTCTTCGTAGAAGCTGGCGGATTATGGTCTCGTGGTGACGCCGCAATGGAGAACGTACCCCTCTAAGTTGAGTGCGGCCCAGAACCCTGGACCTCATTCCAACTGGCCGCCCGATCATATTCACACAACACGCACTCAAAGTTAACGCAGTCTAAGGACTTCACCGAGGTCCTGTACGTTAAGGCCTCCGGTATTAGCCTGCGGGAGGATGAGCAGGTGGAATTCCTAATCTCACGCTGCGTTGAAGGGCCAACCTAACACCTCGCATTCGAAACCGGGATCCGAGACACTTAGTGCCGGGCTACCCGGTGAACAGCGCCCTGGCGGCAAGGGAGGCCGCGAAGCGAAATCGTCGCAAGTTGCTGGTCGCGTTCACGTATGTCGCAATGGATTTTCCGCCGTAGTTCGGGAACCAGCGCCCCGACACTGTCGTGGTAACGATACGGGCGCTTTCATATCCGCTCATGACAAGGACATCTTCGACGCAGTTCCGCCCAGCTTTGTGAGAGCATTAAACTAGGTGGACCGAGCGATATCCCGGTCCCTCAGCTTAAAGTTGAGCTCGTCAACGCTTCTGGGCCAACGGCGCCGTCCGCTCAACCGGCAGGGATCCTTCAGTGCTACGGGAGTACAACGACCAATCCCAGCTAGGTAACTGCAGTCCACAAAGGGGATGCGGACAGCGCCGCATCCCCTCTTGAGGACAATCCGCCCGGTTCCCCCGACCTTAGACCAAGACCGCCAGGCTCGTTAGTCATGCTGGCAGCGAAAGAAACCTAGGCTACGAGGATTGAGACCACCGCTGCAGCAGAATCTCCGCCAACCTGCCCCCCAGAGTTCTGTGCTACGGCGACCTTTGCCGACTCCCGTTGCCGTGCACCCGCTTCTCCACGCAACTGAAGGACCAGTTCGAATATCTGAGCGGTTCCGGTAGCGCCAATGGGGTGGCCCCTGCTGAGCAAACCACCGCTCGGATTGACGGAAATCCTTCCGCCAAGGTCCGTCGCACCACTGCGCAACAGTTCCGCAGCACCCCCCGGCGCACAGAACTGCATGACTTCGTAATTGATTAGCTCGCCAGGGGCCGATGCGTCATGAACCTCTGCCACATGGACGTCCTCGGGACCAATCGAAGCTGCCTCGTAAGCCACCTTCGCAGCCCGAGACGAAGCGTTCGGCTTCGTCGGATCTGCTGAGCCCGAAACAAGCGCCGAACTGGCTACCCAAACAGGCCTGAACCTTGAGAGCTTGGACGCCACACGAGCCGAACACAGGACCACCGCTGCTGCCCCATCGCCGATTGCAGAGCACATCGGAAGCGTCAGCGGTTCACTGATCATCCGGCTTGCCAGCACTTCCTCGACCGTCGTCTCTTTACGAAACTGCGCGAAGGGGTTGAGCGACGCAGCGTGACGACTCTTGACGGTTATTCGAGCAAAATCGGCTGGCGTCGTTCCCGTGGCGTCCATGTACCTGCGAGTACGTTCTGCGTAAATGTCCATAAAAATGGAGCCGCTGCCGGAGCCAACATGCGAGGGCAGTTCCTCTTCCTTGTCTACCGCACCTCCGAACGCTGCGATTGAGACGGTCTTGTCTGCATGGCTCAGCTTCTCCGCTCCCACTGCCAGCACAACATCTGCCTGGCCACTGGCCACTGTCTGCCACGCCAGATGGAACGCTGTGCTGCCCGTAGCGCAAGCGTTTTCCACATTGATTATGGGCTTGCCCATGAGGCCCGTGTTCCTGAGCGCGGCTTGGCCTCGAATCATCTCCTGTCCGGTGATGACTCCAGACGCCGAGTTGCCGAAGTAGACGCGGTCTACTTTGTCCGCATCGATTCCGGCATCCTCCAGCGCTATTCTCACAGCTTCCTCGGAGAGACTCTTCACCGATCGATCAAGAAACTTCCCAAAAGAAGTCATTCCAATTCCAGCGATCGCTACGCGGTCGGTCATAGTTACTCCAATTCACTCTCTCAACAAAAACGCAAAGGCTCCGCTGCAGTGCGGGTCGTTTGCTCAAGTAGCCTTTGGCCAGTCTAACACTTACTGGTTGGTAATCAAGTCTTTAGTTCGACCTCCGAATCAGGCGACTCTTGCCAACGTCTCGGTCAGCAGTTTTCCACCGCGGCGAAACGCACCGTCCCCTCACCAGTGCGAGGACGCAAACACCTGTATGAGCAGGCGAATTCGGGCACGGCGCCTCTCCCGTTCGGCAATGGAAGGACGCGTTACGCTCAGGCTTCTTGGGCGATGGGCTCGACTGCGACGCCGACAAGTGCCTGCTCAATCTGCGGCACACTCCAACGGCTACCGTTCTCGAATGTCTCTACGACCCGCCACCCTTCGTAGACTCCGATCAGATCACCCACCACACGGAACATATGGCCGGAGAGGGCGCAGCGCTCGGCCGCCAGGAACGCGACCAGCGGTGAGATATTTCCGGGGTGCCAGCTGTCAAACTCCGTCTCGGACTCCGGCTCCGCAATCCGTTCGCTTAGCCCCGGCGTAGACAGAGTCAAGTGTGTCCGCGCAGCCGGCGCAATACAGTTGACCCGTACGCCATACCTCTTGAGCTCCTTTGAAGCGACCTGCGTCATGGCAGCGATCCCTGCCTTCGCTGCGGCGTAGTTCGTCTGGCCTGCCCCAGGCTGTAGACCCGCGGCCGAGGAGGTATTGATAATCGCCCGGTCTGCGGCCAACCCTAGTTTTGATTGGTTACGCCAATACGCAGCCGCGTGCCTGCTGACAGCGAAAGTACCCTTTAGATTGACGTCCACCACCGAGTCAAACTCCTCCTCGGTCATGTTGATCAACATCCGATCCCTCATGATGCCTGCGTTGTTTACCACCACATGGAGGACGCCGAATTCGCGGATGGCGGTTTCGACCAGCCGCTGCGCGCCATGCCAGTCACTGACGCTGTCAGTATTAGCCACGGCCTGCCCGCCCGCGGATTTGATTTCGGCAACCACGTCATGCGCCGGACCATTGTCCGGGCTCGCTCCCCCAACGTCATTTACAACCACACGCGCACCCTCGGCCGCAAGCAGCAGGGCGTGCTCGCGGCCGAGACCGCGTCCGGCGCCAGTCACAATCGCCACTCTTCCATCCAGAACACCCATAAGCCTGCTCCATTCCTTCGATCGTTCTTTAATACTGATGCTCAAGCGAGATTGTCCCGAGCCACGCTGCGATGCACGGAAATTCCGACGCAGTTGGGTTGTCGCTCAAATGAACATGCAGGAACTCAGACAGCAAAACTTCACATAAGTTATTGTGAGAAATGCACGATGACCGCAGCGGCAGCGCCAATACTGCTACTCGAACATTGTCATCACTGTTGGATTACCAATTACGATGGGTTTGGGCCAGTGTAATTTACCTGGTCGGCAGGAACGTGCCGCCAGGTGTTTCCTTGTGCAACCTCCTCCAAGTAGTGGGCTGCAAGGCCGACAGACCGCGGTGCGACCAGGAATATTCGCGTCGTCTCCCAGGTGAACCCGAGATCAAGAATGAGAGCTGCAATCGCGCCATCGACGTTCGCTGGAATCTTGCGCCCAACTGCTTGACTCAGCTCGTGTTCCAGGTGGGCCAGCAATGTCGAATGATGGGAGAAGACCCCTTCTTCCTTGGCGATACCCATCAGAATAGGAAAGCGCGGATCCGCACCGTGTTGCGGATGACCAAACCCCTCAAGAGGGGCGCGCTTTGCCCTGCTGTCAGCCACAATCTCCTTGGCGGCTCGCTGCAGCGATTCGTCGGTGACCTCGCCATCTTCGGCTATTCGATGAACAACCGATTGCAACTTCAATGCCAGTTGTTGTCCAGCGCCACCCTGGATGTCCCCGAAGGTGGTTACTCCGGCCGCAATCCCTACTTGAATGGGAACCCCGTATGACGCGAGCATTCTGGTGATCGTACTCGACGGCGATATTCCGTGTTCCATCACCGAAACGAGTAGAGCATCAAGAACGCGAGCCTGACCAGGTGTTGCACGGTTCCCGGTAAGAACCAGGTACATCATCTCAGAATATGAAGTATTCCCGATCAATTGACTCAGGCGGTGTCCCCGAATAATTACATCGTCCTTCTCGACTTCCCCTATGTCAGTTTCCCAAGCATTGGTATCCCGTGTGGTCACTTGATGTCCTCAGTTCTAGTTTTACCTGTAGTTCAATAACTTGCGCACCGAACGCTCCAAGCCTGCACGCTGGCTTCCTATATTGCGTCCAACCGCCAACGCCGCGAGGTACCAGATCCGCGACGCGAGCCTCGTGAGTGCTTTGGCAGTCCCTCTGGACCGCCCTTGCAACCAAGATTGCCGACCCTCGGAGCCGGCGAGCTAGTCGCAACCCCGTGGACTAGTCGTCTAGCTTGCCAATGTTCTGACTGGCTTGAGAGCGGTACTATGCAAGCAGAATATCACTTACTGATCAACAATCAAGTGTTTGACGAGTGGTTCACTAAAGAGTTCGACGGCAGCTTTTGCGGCTGAGACAAGCCAAACACTTGAGGGCACATAGATTGCTAAACGGATTCAGGCATAGCGAAGACTGCGATATGTTCGTGGAATGGCTCCTTCAACTCCGGGCATGCACAAGTCTTCCCCGCCCGCCGACCCCAGCACTGCAGCTTCCCGAGCCGTTGTGGCGCCCACGTCGGGGCGCGTCGAGCGGCTCATGCGAACCCGGCTGCGTGGCGCCGTTGACGGTACGGTACCCGAATGCACCGGTTCCATGGTCACTGGAGTTTGGTGCCTGGACCACGAGGGGCGCCCAACGGGGTTGACGGCCGCCTCCCTGTTGGACCAAACTCTCGCAACTTCTATCCGCGCCGCCGCCCCGGACCTTACTTGGATGGTCACGACGGAGCTGCAACTGAACTTCCTGGCCCCGCTACCTGCTGACGGCACAGTACTGGAGGCTTGGACCAGAAGCGGCTTCGTAGATCCGAGGGGAGGCGTGTCCTTTGGTAGTCTCCGTGGGCCGGACGGTAGAGAGCACGTACATGCCGTTGGCTGGTTTCAAACAGTCGGACCCACCCCTGCCGGGGCACTTGACCATTTCAACCGTATGGGCGCGCTGCCCTTGGGGCCCGAATCCGACGTCACGTTGGACAGATTGCTTGGCATGCGTAGTCCGGCCTCGAGCCCTGCGGGCGGGAAGCCAGCGAACACCGAAAGTTTCCTTCGGGGACCGGATTTCCCTGCGGTCGATGAGTTTATGAATCGCAATGGGACCGTTCACGGAGGGGCCATGACCATGATGGCGGGACTCGCTGCCCATGCGGCCACTCCGGCTCGTGATCATTTCGATCTCCAGTCCCTTCGGATGGTGTTTCTGCGCCCGTCCACTGGACCGATTGCTACACGCGCACGAATCCGACATGCAGGCCGCTCCCTGTGCAGCGTGGACGTGGAACTGTTCAGCATCCGTACAACTCCATGGAACCCGGCATCACGTGGCTCAGAAACTGCTCGGCGAGAGAACCCTGACAAGGCCTTCGAAACCAAGCCAGTCGCACAAGCCCACGCACTCTTCCGTCCGGCCCGCTGACCGACCTAGAGTGACCAGGCGAACAGTGCCGGTGACTCTGGACGTCAGCGCACCGGGCGTCGTCCGAACGGGAGGTCCCAACCGGAAATGGCCTTTGAGCGGCCTGTTATTGGGTTTGTTCCGGCAGGTCACGCAGGGATCAGCGGTGATTCCTGCCCATGCTTCACTCCATGGGCAGGAGTTCGTCGGACTATCTGGTGACCTTGCCCATACGGTTTGCGATGGGTGTGGTGAACAACGGTTTGGTCAGGAACCAGGCTGCGGCGATGACCAACAGCGAGATCAGAAACACGACAAGGCCCCACCAGTCCACTACGTCCCGGGAGCCGTACATGTGGTTTAGGTTCTGTAAGGCTCCGGTGAAGAACACCAGGAATACATGCACCACCGTAAACGCAACGAAGTAGAGCATCACAGGAAAGTGCAATGCCCGCGCCCATTCCACCGGATATATCATCGTGAGGCGCCGTGCACGTTCGGGCCACCAAGTCGACATCCGGACGCCGGTCAGAACCGCCAACGGGGCGGCGATGAACACCGTGAGGAAGTAGGCCATCACCTGCAGTGCGTTGTAATGCACCCAGCCATTTTCGGCCGGCCAGTCCAGCGAGGCATACTGGACTGCTGCTGAGAGCATGTTGGGGAAGACGTCCCAACTCATCGGTACGATCCGCGTCCAGTGCCCGCTGACAAATAGCAGAGCGACGAAGATTATCCCGTTCGCCACCCAGAGCACATCCAGAGTCTGGTGCAGCCATTGGGACAGTGATACCTTTTTCGGGCTGTTGCCCTTCGGGGAGAAGAACGAGTTCTTCTCCGCCGTCCAGTAGCCGGGAGGCTTACGCTCCGTACGGACCTGAAGGCCGGTGCGGACAATCAACACGATGAAGAACATATTGAGAAAGTGTTGCCAGCCTAGCCATGCCGGGATTCCGACCGGCGCACCTTCGGGCTGCCAGGCGTGCCCACTGTAAGACATAACGAACTGCTGCACACCCTCAAGCGTACGTAGCCAACGCGCGCCAACCACCATCAGCAGGCCCAGAACCAACAACACAGCGGTAACTACGGCGGGTTTCCGCCATGCCGGGCCAGTCACCCTCGACTTACTTATGGGGCCGTCCTCTGCCGCCCCCTTTGTGCCGAGGAGACTAGCCGAAGAGGTCATTTTGGCCGCCGGTGCGACCAAACCCGCCTGTGCGGAACCAGAACCGCTCCCTACTGCAGAATCAGTCGATGGACGCGCGACCTCCTGCTCTCCGGCCGCCGGCGGGACAGCGCCCATCCGGCGCTTGCGTGGAGGAGCGTGCTCAGCAGCGGGCTTGGCTTGCTCGCGTTCCCGCTCCGCTGACAGGTCGATTCCCTGAGGCTCCGTCTTATCGATCATCGCAGTGACGTCATCGATGGTCGGCGACATCGTCATGGCCTTCTCTGTAACCGACGAATCGCCCGGCTGCTGCTGCACATGCGTCTGCACGCGCTCTGCAGACAAGGGCCCGGCATCGGTGCGCTCGGGCGCTAGCGGCGTGTATCCTGCCATGCGGCGCCGTCTGGGTGCTTGGCTGGGGTCTCGCTCGCTAGTCATAGATCTCGGTCCTTTGCCTGGGTATCAACTTCGGGTTCAAATGGCCGGAAGGCCTCCGTCAGACCATTGCTCATGGTCCTCACTGGGTAGCGGACTGCCCGGCACCGGGGTCAGCTGCGTCGGTTGTTGATCTCTTCGATCAGCTGTGGGACCACTGTGAACACATCCCCGACGATGCCGAAATCCGCGACGTCGAAAATCGGAGCATCCTCGTCCTTGTTGATGGCAACGATCGTTTTGGAAGTCTGCATGCCAGCCCGGTGCTGGATGGCCCCTGAGATTCCCAGCGCCACATAGAGTTGGGGGGTCACCGTAACGCCAGTTTGACCCACCTGGTAGGACTGCGGCACGTACCCGGCATCAACGGCGGCACGCGAGGCACCCACAGCGGCACCCAGCACGTCGGCTAGTTCCTCCACCACGCTGAACGCCTCCTTCGAACCAACACCGCGTCCGCCGGAGACGACGTTCTTTGCCCCTCTCAACATCGGCCTGCCTGCCTTCGCCGCAGCCTCGCTGACCTCATCGACCGTGGCCCCAGTCGCCGTCGTGGTTGATATCTGCGCAAACGTGACCGAAGGAGAGGCGACGGCTTCTGCCACGCCCTCGATGGAGCCCGGACGCACCGTAACTACCATTAGGCCACCTTCCACGGTCGACTCGGTCGTGAAGTCGCCGCCGAAAATTGAGTGGGTAGCTATGAGCTCCTGGCTCTCCTCGTCGAAGCGAACCGCGACCGCGTCAGCGGCTACAGAACCGCCAGCCACAATTGCGAGCCGACCTGCCACAGCGTTGGAATCGTTCGTCGCCGGTACCAACACCAAGCCCGCCCCATACGTATGTACGGCGTCTGCCAGGGCACCGACCAGCGCGGACCCCAATTCGGTGGCGGCACTCTCCGATTCGGTCAGGTACACATTGGCCGCGCCCAAGTTCCCCAATTCAGCGACTAGGTCCCCGGACCGGCCCGGGGCAGTAACCGCCACCGCAACGGGCTTGCCGAGGTCGGCAGCCAACCTAAGCAGGCCAGCGGCAGTGGACTTCGGCGACCCCTCGCGGTTGGTCTCGATCAGGACCAGAACGTTTCCGGTATATGGCATGGTGTTTTCCTTCAGCTGTTTAACTTCTGTGTCAGTAGGGTCCGCTCATGTTCAGATGAGGCGGTTCGCCGCCAGGAACTCGGCCAGCTGCGCAGCCGCGGTGCCGTCGTCGACAACCTTCGGCCCGGCTTGCTTCGCTGGGCGGGCCGACGCCGAGACCATCACCGATGCGACTTCCGGAGTTACGGCGATTCCTAGATCACTGAGCGACCAATTCGCCAGCGGCTTCTTCTTTGCCGCCATAATTCCCTTGAAGTTTGGAAAGCGGGCATCGGCGGACTTCTCCGTGACAGACACCACTGCCGGCAAGGCCGATGACAAGCGAAGAGCACCGCCGTCCACCTGCGCCCGGCCCGAGACGGCGTCGGGTTCGATGACGACCTCATCAAGTCCCGGGAGTACAGGCCACCCGAGGATCTCGGCAACCATTGCTGGAACCACTCCACCCCGACCGTCCGTGGCCGCGTTGCCGGCGAGGACCAGATCCACGCCTCCGAGCTTTTCGACGGCGGCAGCCAGCACCCGCGCTGTCTGCACCATGTCGGAACCCACCAAAGACTCGTCCGAGACCAAAACGGCGGAGTCAGCGCCCATCGACAACAGCTTCCGAATGCTCTTGCCCGCGTCCTCCGGCCCCATTGCGACCACCACAATTTCGATATCTTTACGCGAATCCTTTAGCTGAAGGGCGTTCTCCAAGGCCCGTTCATTGATCTCGTCCGGCACAGACTCGGACGCACCGCGGTCCAGCATTCCGGATTCCAAGTCGATTTTACGATCGGACCAGGTGTCCGGAACCTGCTTCGCCAACACAACTATCTTCATGGAGAACCCTCCTCGGTGGGCTAACGCTTTCGCTTTCATATCCCAATCTACGGGGAGTTAGCGAAAAATACTAGTTGCTCGACAACTATTTTGTTGGACCGCCTGTGCAGAATTGCAAAGGTGGTGCGGTTTCGCCCTTCAGAAAACGAAAGCCACAGCCGACCGGTCAGCGACCAAGGAATGCCGGAATGAGGACCTGAGCCTCGTCGGCGGCCATGCGCTCACCGATAGTCACGGACTCGCGTGCACCCACCTCCGCCCGCGAGAGGCCGAGGCCCTGACGCAACAGCCTTCGGACATCGCCGAGCGCACCCGGAGCCCCGGCAACCCAAGCTGCGACCACCTCTTGCGCTCGGTCCATCGGGTCGACGACCACCTCTGAAACAAGTCCCTGGTCGAGCGCCTGACTGGCATTCAAAGGCCGGCCGGATAGGGCAAAGGCCAGTGCGCGGTGTAGCCCCATGGCGCGGGGCAAGCTGGCGGAAGTGCCACAGTCGGGAGTCAGGCCAATGGAGGGGTAGGCAAACACAAAGCTTGTACCTTCCCCTGCGATGATCACGTCAGCGGCCAGCATGATACCAAGCCCACCACCGGCAACGGCCCCGTGAACAGCCGCCACCACGGGCTTCTCCAGAGATTCGAGAGCCTGCACAGCCGCATCAACCGTGGCCGCCAATTCAGTCAGGAACCGACCCTGGTCTGGGGACTCCGTGAACGCAGAAATGTCTCCACCGGCGCAGAACCGCTTGCCGTTGCCGGTCAGCAAGACTGCCTTAATCGCGTCGTCCTCCGCAACCCGGCTAACCGCCTCTCCGAGCGCTACGGCTAAGGGCATATTTATAGTGTTGGCCGCCTCCGGGCGGTTGAGCTGCAGGTGTCCGACGCCGCCGACCGTAGTTAAAGTTACGGGCTTTGACATCAGATCCTCCGGAAGAGTGCTGCGAGCGCCTGTCCTCCACCGATGCACATGGTGACAATTCCGAGTTCCAGATCCCGGCGTGCCATGTCCTTGGCAAGGCGCAGCGTCAGGATCGCTCCGGTGGCACCGACCGGATGCCCTAGGGCAATGGCTCCGCCGTACGGATTGACCTGGGCCGGATCGAGGTCGGCGTCCCGGATGACAGCGACAGCCTGTGAGGCAAATGCCTCGTTCAGTTCAATCGAACCGATATCCTTCGGGGTGGTGCCGGTCTTCTCGAACAAGGACCTCAGAGCCAGCGTGGGTGCGTACCCCATGAGTTCGGGTTCCATGGCGGCCGTGGCCACCGCCTCAAGACTAACCAAGCCCTTCAGGCCACGCTGAGCAGCGACGGACTCGCGAGCAAGGACGACGGCGGCGGCGCCGTCGTTGATACCCGATGCATTACCGGCCGTGACTGTCCCACCAGTGGCAAATGCAGGACGCAATCCCGCCAAGGTCTCCATGCTTGTCTCAGGCTTGGGGTGCTCATCCTTGTCAGCTGTGAAAGGCTTTCGACCCGCGACATTGACTGGCGTGATTTCCTCGGCGAACGCTGCCTGGGCCTCGGGCGTAGCGGCGCGGCGTTGTGATTCGACAGCGAACTCGTCCTGTTCCCGGCGTGAGACGTTGTATTTGCTGGCGACGTTCTCGGCAGTGACTCCCATGTGGATGCCGTGCAAGGGGTCGGTAAGCATCATGAGAGTGCCATCGCTGAGGGAACGGTCGCCAAGGCGGTAGCCTTGGCGCGCGCCGAAGTCGTAGTACGGCATCCTTGTCATGGACTCGTTGCCGCCGGCCAGAGCGAAGTCAAGCTGGTTCCACTGCATTTCCATGGCTGCCGACCAGATTGCCTGCAAGCCGGAACCGCACAGCCGGTTGACGTTGTAGGCCGGAACACCCGTTGGCAGTCCTGCCGTGACAGCGACTCGCCGCGCGTTATACGCGTCGGCCCCCACCTGGCCAATGCAACCCATGACGACTTCGTCGATGTCGTCGCCGGTAACATCGGCGCGTTCCAGGGCTGCCCTGCTGGCCGTCGCCCCCAACACATGGCCGGGAACATCCTTGAAGATGCCTCCGAAGCTGCCAATAGGGGTGCGTGCACCGTCCAGGACGATGATTTTCTCCACGATTCGTTCTCCGTTGCTCTTAAGATGAATTGCTGGTGTGACTTTGGCGGTGAAGACCAAGGGCCCCTTGCCAGGATGGAAAAGTCGCATTTTCCCGACTGA
Organism: Paenarthrobacter sp. 10L420; assembly: GCF_056395385.1. Taxonomy (NCBI): domain Bacteria; kingdom Bacillati; phylum Actinomycetota; class Actinomycetes; order Micrococcales; family Micrococcaceae; genus Paenarthrobacter; species Paenarthrobacter sp. 10L420. Next base: position 14,134 of record NZ_JBFTJK010000022.1, read on the forward strand.
TCAGGAACTTGACTTTCGAGTTCAAACCCACTGGGTGAAACTATCCACGGTCTCCCGCGGCGTCACGAGTGAGTTCACTGGCGCCGACTCATCGGCGTAGCCAAGTGACATACCGCACACCAGCGTTTCGTCCGCACCAGCGCCGATGATCGGCTTAATTGTCGACTCGTAGTAGTTCCAAGCCGCCTGCGGGCACGTGTGGAGGCCCCGAGCCCGGGCCATAAGCATGATGTTCTGCAGGAACATGCCGTAATCGATGAGCGATCCTCGCCCCATGACCTTATCGACCGTAAATATCAGCCCCACGGGGGCATCAAAGAAGCGGTAGTTACGCTGTAGCTGAGCGTGCATCTTGTTCTTCTCGCCCCTGCCGATGCCGAGAAGGTCATACAAGCTCCAGCCGTTTTGACGACGCCGGTCGATGTACGGCGAGACCCATTCAGCCGGGTAGAAGTCGACCTTGTCGCGGTGCTTTTCGGCCAAGCCCGGATCAGAAAAGACCGCGTCGTCCACAGCGCACACTTGGTGGACAAGGTTATCCCGCTGATCGCCCTGAAGCACATACACTTTCCACGGTTGTGTATTCGTGCCGGACGCGGATTGGCTGGCGACGCGTAATATTTCTTGGATGTCGCTTCGGGCGACGGCTTTGTCCGGAAGGAATGCCCGGCACGAGAAGCGGCTCTCGATGGCAGCTTCCACACTCGCGGGGTCCTGCACTTCAGTCGTGACGCGTGATGATATCAACGCACTTCTCCTAGCAGTGTCTCGATTTCGGTAGTTCTTGCTGAAGGCCTTCATTGGCTATCAGGTGGACTCCGGCAGAACGGCGGTAGCATCGCGCCGGGCGAACCGCCCTGCAACTTCACCTGCAGTCTTCCCACGTTTTTGCAGCGCAGTGCCGTTCCTGCGCCTAGATGGTGCCCGCTTTGCGCAGTCCTGCGATCTCCTCGGCCGAGAGACCAATAAGTTCACTTAGAACCTCGTCCGTATGCGATCCCAGTTCGGGAGCTGGTCGCATCGCAGGCGCTGGCGTTCGGTTCAGCCTCGGCTGCGGTGCTGGCATTTTGAGCGCACCGTACCGCGGATTCTCGACGGTGGCGATGGTGCCCCGCGCTTGATACTGCGGATCGACAACGATGTCCTCGATCGAGTAAATGAGAGAGTACGCCAGGCCCTTTTCATCGAGGATCTGACAGAGTTCCGGAATGGGCCGAGACTTGATCCACTCCCCCACGAGTCGATTTATCTCCTCGATGTTGGAGATGCGATCCGCGTGAGTGGTGAACCGATCATCACCGATCAGCTCCGGTATTGCTTCGCACAGGCGGCGGAACATGCGGTCCGAGGATACTGTCAGGACGATGTGGCGCCCATCGATCGTTTCGAAGTGGTCCCCCGGCGCGGCCGCGAAATGAAGGTTCCCTGTGCGCTCGCGCCTGTCGCCAAACTTATCGAACGCGGTCACCATCACATCAGTGAATCGGAAGACCGTTTCATACAGCGAAAGGTCGATCTGCTGGCCCTTACCACCGCCAACGTCCCTGTTGTACAGGGCCACCATCGTCCCGAAAGCTGCAAGCACCGCTGTCTGGTAGTCAGCGATGGCAACGCCAACCTTCACGGGAGCCCGATCCGGGTAGCCTGTCGCGTTCAACACCCCGCCCAGCGCCAGACCCATTCGGTCATAGCCCGCTCGAGAGGCATATGGGCCAGTTTGTCCGTACCCGGAGACGCTGAGCATTACCAACCCGGGGTTCACCTGTTCTAGGTCTTCCCAGGCAAGGTTCCATCGTTCCAAGGTCCCTGGACGAAAATTCTCCACCAGGACATCGGCGGTCTTCACTAGCTCCTTCAGGATCCGTTGCCCCTCGGGTTGACGTAGGTCCAGCGTGATCGATTTTTTATTGCGCCCCTCGACGTTCCACCACAAGCTCTCACCGTCGCCCAAGCTCGGGCCGATATGACGCAAAGTGTCACCTTTGCCGGGTTGCTCAACCTTGATCACCTCCGCGCCGAAATCGGCCATCAGAGTTGCAGCCACGGGTCCAGCGACCATGGTGCCGACATCGATCACTCGTATGCCTGACAACGGTCCTTTGACGTTCTGTTCCATAGATCTCATTCCTCAAATCTTGAATACGCAGGTGAGGGGCCTCGGCCCGGGACGCATCGTCGTCTATCTACCCTGAAACTGCGGAGGACGCTTTTCCCGGAATGCCGCCAGCCCTTCTACGCGATCGGCAGAGTGGCTATAAAGGTTTACCAACGCCCGTTCGTAGCGCAGTCCGATTTGTGCCGGCTGATCCAGAGAGTCATTTAGCGCCTGCTTCATTTTTGCCAACCCGAACGGGCTTTTACCGGCAAGCTTGCTGGCCAGTGCCGATACCGCGTCATTTAGGCCTTCGCCAGGGACGACCTGGCTTACCAAGCCCATCGCCAGCCACTCGCGGGCGCTAGGCATATCGCCCGTGAACATCAGATACTTGGCATTGTTAAGGCCGATCTTGCGCGGCAAACGCACTGTGGCGCCCGCCCCAGGGAACATAGCGTAATTTGAATGGGCGTCCCCGAGGACCGCCGCCTCCGCCGCGATCACAACGTCGCACGCCAGCACCAATTCCAGACCACCGGCGATAGCGATACCATTAATCGCCGCGATCACAGGTTTAGTGCACTCTTCGATGAGGTTCGTGAGTTCACCAATTTTCTTCACAAAACGAGCACCCTCTTCGGTACTGCGCTTTGCACTGTCCTTCAAATCCGCGCCGGCACAGAAAGCCCTACCAGTTCCAGTGAGGACAATAACCCGCACATCTGGATCTTCATCAGCCTCCTGAATGACCTTGGTGAGATCATCAACAAGCGACGCGGTAAGCGCATTCAATGCCTGCGGCCGGTTTAGCCTTAGCCACAAGACGTGCTCGGACTGCTGCAGATGAAGTTCGTCCGTCTCCGTTGACAGCTCTATAGACATTCGTTTTGCCCTTCTCAATTAGCTACGTTGTGTCATGCCCGGGCATTCCGTTGACGCCCCGCCTTTGGTAGTTGTTGGCCGACCTGGCTCAAGTCCATTGGACGGTGAAACCCTTTTCTTCGTGGCGGGCCACCTCTCATCGCAGTCCCAACCCCTTCGCAACGATGCTGCGCAGCACCTCTTTGGTGCCGCCGCGGATCGTGCAGGAGGGCGCGTTCAAGACCACGTAAGCCAAAGCCGCCCGATATGAGTCAGCGGCGCCCGGGTCTGGCTCGGCTTGCAGCGCGAGCCGCAGGATCTCGGGAATCTCCTGCTCGAAGCAGGTGCCCAGGTCTTTTACCAGCGCGGCGTGCAGTGCGGCATCCTGACCATCGGCGATCATCGTAGCCACACTGCGCGACATCCGCCGCAGCGTGGTGAGGTGGGCCACCAGGCGCCCGAGGGCCCTGGCTCCCACAGCAGACGGCTGGTTCTTCACGACACGAACGAATTCTTCCAACACACTGAGATGCGACAGGAAGCGCTCGGGCCCGCTGCGTTCAAACGCCAGCTCACTCGTCACCTGTTTCCATCCATCACCTTCGACGCCGATTAGCGCCTCGTCCGGGAGAAACGCATCCTGTAGATGCACTTCGTTGAACTCCTGCCCTCCAGCGATGTTTACGATCTGCCTGCACACGATTCCGGGCGTCTTCATGTCGACCAGAAACTGGCTCAGGCCCGCGTGGCGCTCCTGGCTTGCCGGCGAGGTGCGGCAAAGCAGGATCATGTAGTGGCTGCGGTGTGCATTCGTGGTCCAGATCTTCGCCCCGTTTACGAGCCAGCCTCCGTCTACCTTCGTGGCGCGGGTGCGTACAGAAGCCAAGTCCGACCCAGAGTCCGGCTCGCTCATGCCGATACAGAAGTAGGACTTGCCGGCGGCGATGCGGGGCAGGATTTCTTCACGCTGGCTCTCACTGCCGAACCGGAGCAGCAGTTGGCCGCTCTGCCGGTCGGCTATGGAGTGTGCAGTGATCGGAGCCCGGGCGGCGAGCAGCTCTTCCATAACCACATAGCGTTCAACGAGGCCGTAGCCGCCACCGCCATAGCGCTGGGGAAAGCCCATCCCTATCCATCCGCGCGCGCCAAGCGCTTCGCTGAATTCAGGATCGTAGCCACCAAAAACGCTGGCTGCATGCGGGTCGCCCCGCCAATCAAAATCGTCCAGGAACTCGCGTACCTCTGCTCGCAGCCGCTCGCCGACCTCCGACTGCCGCGGTGGCGGAAAGGACAGGTTGCTCATCGCGTCGCTCCTATGTCGAGGCTGCTTCTCGTCGGCGCAACTGTGCGCCAGAGGGTCTTCTCAGATTCATTGATGAGGATGCTTTCCCCAAGTAGGTCGGCCCAGAACGCTTCGCTGCCGTATTCGTCGCGCCAGGACCAGAGTCGTTTCGTGAAGCGCTGCAATTCGTGTTCCTCAGTGAAGCCGATCGCCCCGAATACCTGGTGTGCGATGGCAGCGGCTTCTCCGGCTGCTTCCCCAGTGCGGATCTTCGCGCTTGCCACTGCAACGCTGTGCATGAGTGACTCATTCTCGCCAGCGATCCAGTCGTCAATCGCCTCACTCCCGGCTTCGGTCGCTGCACGCGCGGCTGCTGCCTGGGTCGCAAGTACGGCAATGTTCTGCTGGACCGCTTGGAACTTGCCAATCGGCCTGCCGAATTGGACCCGCATGTTGGCGTAGTCCACAGTCAGGGTCAAAGCACGTTCGATGGCGCCTGCCATCAGAGCACTGCGCGTGATTGCAGCTACCGCCTGCAGCGAATTCGATTCAAACGGCGCAGGCACCACCGCATGCGGCACTACGCCTTCGAAGGCGACGTCATCGCGCGGCTCCCCTGCGAGATTGTGACCGGGCGTAATTGAGATGCCCGATGCATCGCGGGCAACTACGATCAGTTGGGCTTCCGGGCCCTCACTAATGAATACGATGTGCGTGCAGGCACTGCCCCAAGGCACCCGTACAAGTGCCCCGCCGACGTGCCACTCGTCGCCGGTGCGGGTGAGCCGGACCGGTTCCGAGAGCGACGAAAAGCCGAGAGTCGGCAGTTCTATCTCTTCAACACCTGCAAGATCAACGAGCCAGTGCCCGATCATTGCCTCGGCCATCGGCACGGCAGCTGCGTGCTTGCCTGCGATTGCCAGAAGCTCGCAGGCAACTGCCCAGCTCACGCCCACGCCGCCCTTGCTTTCAGGCACCAATGCCTTGTCAAATCCAACGCTTTTAAGGACCTCCCATAAGTCAGAGGGTCCCTCAGCGAAAATGCTCGCTGCCGTTTGATGGAGCATCTCGCGAGTTTCATCATCCATCGTTTGCTCCTTCCTTCTGTTCGCGATCGGAGGGCGCTGCGAACGTGTGTTCGACTAATTGCACTACCTGATCCTTAATTCCACGTATGTCTGCCGGCGAACCTTGTATAAGACGTTGCGATGCAAGGCCACGAAGCGCGCCCACAACGAACTCAGCTCCGAGCGCTGGATTAATATCGCGGCGCACCTCGCCCTGCTCAATTCCGATGCGAAGGTTGTCCTCCAGCCAGGCAAACATTTCGCGGTTGTATACCGCTACTACGTCGGCCGTCTCCGAGTCTTCGAGCAAGGACTCCGCCAGCAGCAACAGGAGGGTTCGGGTGTTTATCCACTTCGGATCGCTACGCCCCAGGTACACGCGGACATAGCCAAGAACCGCCTGCAGGCCGGCAGGAGGCTTTGGCGCATCTTGCATCTCCTGCGCGAACGACCGATTGATGTGCAGCGTCAGGGCACGCAACAGCGCACCTTTGCTGCCGAAGTGGTGCGCGGCTTGTCCCCGGCTGTAGCCAGCCGTGAGGCCCACCTCCGCCAAGGTCATTCCGACCCATCCTTTGCGCGAGAGCAGGGTCCGCGCTGCCGCAAGAAGCCTCATCTCAGCTTCCTCGCGCCGCTCTTGCTGCGTGCGGCGTTGGGGCGGCGAGGTCTGCGTTTCTTTGCTTGCTACGCGTTTGCTTCCCCGGACAGTCTGCCGCCGTAGCTCAGCCTCTTCTTGAACAGTCCAACTGGGTGAAGGCCATCCCGCTGCTTCTTCGACTTCTTGCCCTTTGCGCACGTCTTACTCCTTAGAACGCCCTTGCAGCATAACAACTTACTGGTCAGCAATCAAGAACTTATTTGTCGACTATCAATCAAAGAAGAATCTAGCAGCCGATCCCGGAATGCGGCTGGGTAAGCAGCGCCTGGTCCGGTGGACTTTTTAGAAGCGAATCAAGGGAGCCAGACAAACCCCACTCCACCAACCCCCGCGGTCCCTGGTGGGCCTGAGCAGGCATTCACATTGTTGGCGCCGCAACCCAAGAAAGCACTTGTGACGTGGAAAGTGTCTCAAGGGGTCCCAGGGCAAGATGGGCTCTGCAGCTGGGCCTGCCGCTTGTCCAGGTGAAACCGCTGGCCATTGACTCTTTCGGAGGCGCCCGTCCGGTCCAAATAAGGAGTGATGCCACCGAGGTGGAGCGGCCAGCCAGCGCCAGCGATCATGCAAAGGTCCACGTCCTCCGCCGATGCGACCACTCCTTCGTCAAGTAGAAGCCCGATCTCTTGCGCCAAGGCGTCCTGGACACGTTCAAGCAGTTCCTCCGAAGTCGCAGGGCTGTCAGTGAACTCCAGGATTTCCAAGGTGGACCGTGGGATGTGCGGGCTGCCATCGGATTCATCAGACCAGAACGAGGTGATGCCATGGTCTATCAGTCTCTGGAGATTAGTCGAGATGGGGAACCGGTCGCCGAAGGCGAGATGGAGGGATTCGATAACATGCTGCGCCACAGGAAGACCGATCATGGCCAAAAGCCGAAATGGCGTCATTGGCAGTCCCATGGGCTTGAGTGCCTTGTCGGCGACGTCAGCAGGGGTGCCCGCGTCAAAGGCCCTCAGGACCTCCGCAACCAGCCGCAGTAGTACACGGTTAACCACAAATCCTGTGGCATCACGGATGAGCACCGAGGTCTTTTTCAGCGTGCTACCGAGGACGAACGCTGTGGCCAAGGCTTCATCATTGGTTTTGGCTGCCTGCACAACCTCCAGCAGGGGCATGGCGGCGACCGGATTAAAAAAGTGAAACCCGATGACGCGTTCCGGGTGCAGGAGGTCTGCGGCCATCTCCGTCACCAGCAGCGAGGACGTATTGGTGGCAAGAACGCACTTTTCGGAAACGACGGACTCGACTTCTGCGAGGACCTGCTTCTTGACAGAGAGTTCTTCGAAGACCGCCTCGATCACGAAGTCAGCGTCGGCAAAGGCGGTTTTGGACACCGAGCCGCTAATAAGGGTTTTAAGGCGATCGGCGTCGTCCAGGGAGATGCGTTTGCGGGTGAACAGCTTGTCCACCTGGGCGTGGACGTCACCTACACCTCTATCTACGCGGCCTTGGTCGATGTCCGTCATCACAACGGGTACCTGCAGCTGTCGGGCAAACAGCAGGGCCAGCTGCCCGGCCATCAGTCCAGCGCCGACAACTCCGACCTTGTTGATCGGGCGGGCCAGCGCCGGATCAGGCGCATTCGACGGATTCTTGGCTCTACGCTGTAGAAGTTCAAGAAACGCATACACGGAATCCTTGAACTGCGGTGTCAGGATCAGTTCGCCGAGTGCGTTGACTTCCAAATCCGCGGATTGTGCCTGATCCAGACTCCTGCCCAGTTCGAGCAGATCCAGCAGACGAGCAGGGGCAGGTGAGGCATTGGAGGTCTTGGATGCAACGATGGCCCGACCCGCAGCCACGGCCGCATCCCATTCTTCCCGAGAGGAGCCGGCAACCGAGGCCCGCCGTCGGTCAAGTTCTTCCCGGAATGCCGTATCGGTAATAACCCGGTCAGCCCAGGCCAGTGACTGACTCAGGAAATCGGGACTGTCGAATACAGTGTCTGAAATACCAAGCTCATACGCTGACCTGCCGTCAAGAACCTTGTTGTTAGCCAGTGGGTTCTCGATCATCAACTTCACCGCATTAGTGGGCCCGATGAGCCGGGGAAGTCGGTACACTCCGCCCCAGCCGGGCACCAGGCCGAGGTAGGCCTCGGGCAGAGATATCCCCTTCGCGTCCGATGAAATTGTACGGTAGCGCGCTGCCAACGCGACTTCCAGCCCGCCGCCTATGGCCGCGCCATTGACGAAGGCGAAAGTTGGAACTTTTATTGCCGCGAGTGCGCCAAACACCTGATGTCCTAGACGTGCAACAGCTCGGGCCGACTCCAGGTCCTTCACGCATTTCAGAGACTTTAAGTCTGCGCCGGCCACAAAAAAGCGATTCTGGCCGGTGATGCCAACGCCAGCCACGCGTCCTGAGTCGACGCCCTTCGCGACTTCCGCAAGCATCCCGTGGAGTGCCTGCAGCGACTCGGGGCTAAAGGTGGCGGGCTTGCCGTCACCACCGGTCAGAGTGATCAGCGCGAAGTTGCCGGCTCCAGGCAGCTGGACCTCTGTCAATTGCACATAGGGCGAGAGCCCGCCGAGGGGCTTGGCATCCGGATCACCGGATTGAGCTTCCGTGCGAGTCGGGTTTGTCATATGTCATTCCTTAGTCGAGGGAGGCAGTAGTGGCGGTCCGACACCGTCAGATCGGCTCTCTACAGAAGGGCATCGCGAGGTCACCGGGAAACCTGGTGGGCGACTTGTGCGGCGGGGATTGCCCGGGAGGACGAGCGCCTACTTTGCGTTAGCGTCTCCGCACCTTGGGAATATGATACTTGCTTAGCAACTATGATATTACTGTAGTTTTTGGCAAGACGAGATTTAGACCGGCGCATGCCCAGGCCCGAGGCGGAACTCTCTCAGCTGAGCATCCGGTACCAGGGCTCAGTCGCTGCTCGCCTCGGACGCCAGCTTTCTGAGAACGGGAATGACTGCCTCGAGCACCCTGCGGTCTTCCGGCGTCAAGCGCTCGCTGACTGTCCGGTCCAGCCAGCCATACCCAACAGACACCTCCTGAGAAAGTTTTTCGCCGCCCTCCCGCGTAAGTTCGATCCAGACCCGGCGACGGTCCACGTCATCAGGTACGCGCGTCACAAGCTGCAGCCGTTCCAATTCCCGCGCAGCGAGCGAGATGCCCTGAGGGCTGACCCGTCCAGCCACAGCAAGTTCCGAAGTGGTGGCCCGTCCGTGCTTGGACAGATATCTGAGAATGCCCAGCTTTCCAGGCGAGAGGGTCCGTTCTACGTTCAAGCGCGCCAGTAGAGGGTGCAGCGCCTCAAAGAAGGAGTGTGTCATTTTCTTCTGGTCGATCATGCCTCGAATATACAACCGACTTGATCAACCTGCTTGCTCTTTCATGCGAAAATCCTCTCTGGCAGGGCGCGTATCGACTCCTCGCCCAGAAAGAAAACGATCGCGACGCTGGCCTCATGCGGCAACCGAGCTTGAGGTTTCGGACACGACTGGTCGGGCGTCCAGCCGTGTCCAGAATCCTGCGAGGCGGTCAACCGACTGCCGAGATCAGGCCTGAGCGTCGCGGATGGCTCGATTCACGGCGGAAATGACAGCCTTGAGAGCGGCCGTGCTTGTGTTGGCGTCGATGCCGACGCCCCACAGCACGCGCTCCCCCACTGCACACTCCACGTAGGCTGAAGCCATCGCGCTACCGCCCTCTGAGAGGGCGTGCTCGCTGTAGTCCAGCACTCTGAGGTCCACACCATCCTGCTGGAGGATGCTCAGCAGGGCAGCGATTGGGCCGTTGCCGGTACCGGTGCGCTGAACCTGCACGCCGTCTACGGTGAGTGAGGCGTGAAGCGTCATGCCGCCGTCGTCATCTGTTTCCGTCTTGACCGCGCCCAGCGAGTATCGGCCCCACTGCCCGTCAGCCTCGCGGGAGGGCAGATATTCGTCCTGGAAGATCTGCCAAAGCTGAGCGCCGCTGACTTCCCCGCCCACCGTGTCAGTGCGTCGCTGGATGACGCCCGAGAACTCGATCTGGGCACGTCGCGGCAGATCCAGGCTGTGCTCGGTCTTAAGCAGGTAGGCCACTCCGCCCTTGCCGGACTGGGAATTGACCCTGATGACTGCTTCATAGGAGCGACCCAGGTCCTTGGGGTCGATGGGCAGATACGGAACCTGCCAAGTGAAGTCGGAAACGTCTTTGCCGGCAGCGGCCGCGTCCCGTTCGAGTGCTTCGAAGCCCTTCTTGATGGCGTCTTGGTGTGATCCGGAGAACGCGGTGAAGACGAGATCGCCACCGTAGGGCGAACGCTCCGGGACGGGCAGCTGGTTGCAGTACTCCACCGTGCGCCGGACCTCGTCGATATTGGAGAAGTCAATCATGGGATCGATGCCCTGGACGAAAAGGTTCAGGCCCAGGGTGACAAGGTCCACGTTTCCGGTCCGCTCGCCGTTGCCGAAGAGGCAGCCTTCGATCCGCTCCGCGCCAGCCATGTACCCCAGTTCCGCGGCAGCAACACCCGTTCCGCGGTCGTTGTGTGGGTGCATGGACAGGATGATGGCCTCCCTGGGGTGCAGATGACGGCTCATCCACTCGATCGAATCGGCGTAAACATTGGGAGTAGCCATTTCCACGGTTGCGGGCAGGTTAATGATGACCTGCCGGTCAGCGGAGGCTTCAAAAACATCGGCCACGGCATTGCACACCCTCACCGCGTACTCCAGTTCCGTGCCCGTGAAGGATTCCGGGGAGTACTCATAGATGATATGCGTGTCAACGAGCGTTTCCTCGTATTTTTTGCAGAGCCGGGCGCCTTGGAGGGCGATATCCAAAATTCCGTCCTCGTCTTGGTTGAACACCACGCGGCGCTGCAACACCGAGGTGGCGTTGTAAAGATGGACAATCGCCTGCTTGGCGCCCACCAAGGATTCGTAGGTCCGCTCAATCAGGTGTTCGCGGGCCTGGGTCAGGACCTGGATGGTCACATCGTCCGGGATATGGTTGCCCTCAATGAGCTGCCGGACGAAATCGAAATCGGTCTGGGAGGCGGACGGGAACCCGAGCTCGATCTCCTTGTAGCCCATGCGGACCAGCAGGTCGAACATCTTCATCTTGCGCGCCGGGCTCATGGGATCGATCAGAGACTGGTTACCGTCGCGCAGGTCCACGGCGCACCAGCGGGGCGCCTTGGCGATGATTTTGTCCGGCCAGGTGCGGTCTGGCAGTTCCACCTTGATCTGGTCCTGGAACGGCGTGTAGCGGTGGGCGGGCATTCCTGAGGACTTTTGTGCGTTTTGCATTACGGGAGGCCTTTTCTTGAGATCTTCATTGAAGGGTGGCCGGGTAACACGAACTCCGCGACGAGGATGGCCTTGCGCTAGATTGCGCCTGAGGACTCGCCGCGGCAGCTAAGGGGCGGGAGCTCCGTGCGCACGATCTGAAGGTAGGACGAGTGCTCGGACGAAAGGGCGCTGCTGCTGTTGAGTCGGACACCAAGGGCCTGCAGGTCATGGACGACCATGTCGAGCATCGCACTCCTCTCAGTTGACCTGTCGCGGGATCGGTTCCGCGGTCGTCCGCGCCGGGGAGGTGGCTTCTTAGGGCCGGCGAGTTCGGATTGCGGACTTCTGGACGGGCCGTGTTTTGTCAGCTCAACCAATGGGTCGAAAAAGAGGGGCAAGCCCGGCGTGTGGGGTTCGACTGCGACCGGAAAGCTTGTTGCTGGCTCTAACTTCTTCACTGCATTTCACCTCCAGGCGCGCGTTGGTCGAGCAGTTCCGCTAAATGCAGGCTCTTGCGGTCCGGGTCCAGCTGCTTGACCTGCATGGCGCAGCTGAAACCGTCGGCCAGAACGGGGACGTCGGAGGCTGTTTTAGACAAGGCCGGAGCCAAGGCCTGTTCGGCCACCTTCATCGAGATGGCGTAGTGGTTGGCTTCAAACCCGAAGTTCCCGGCGACCCCGCAGCAGCCTGTGGCTTCGTTGACGTTTGCGACACCGAGGGCGGCCAAGGCCTTTCGTTGGACGGTGGCCCCGAAGGTGGAGTATTCGTGGCAGTGGGTTTGCACGGTGACGTCCGTCGGCACGGCAGGTGGTGTCCAGCCGCCGTCGACCCATTCCTTCACGGCCTCCGCGAAGCTCCGGATCCTGTGGGAGACGCGTTCGGCCGCTTCGCTGCCGAGCAGTTCGGGTGCGTCCTTCTTCAACGCCGCGGCGCAGCTAGGTTCAATCACCACGATGGGGGTATCGGCCCCGTCGTCGAGCTTCGCGACCGCATTGCCCATGAGCTTCTTGGCGGTGTCCAACTGGCCGGTGGAGATCCAGGTCAAGCCACAGCAAGCATCGGACTCGCAGCCGACAGTGCGACCTGTGCTTTCCATGACCCGGGCCGCAGCCCCGGCAACCTCAGGCCTGAAGCCCTTGGTGAACGAGTCCACGAAAAGGACCGCATCTGCCGGGGCCGATGAATCCGCGTAGGGCGCCAATTCCTTGCGGAGCATGGCCCGGGAGGCAAACTTCGGCATCTTCCGGTGCGTAGTCAGCCCGCCTGCTGCGGCCACCACCTTGCCCAGCGGACTGGCAAGGACTAGGTTCACGAGCGGGCTGATCAGGGTGGTCAGTTTCAGCCAGCGCGGCAACCAGCCAAGGGAGAAATGCGACATGGGCCGCAGTTTGCCCTCGTAGTAGTGGGAGAAGAACTCCGACTTGTACGTGGCCATGTCCACCCCGGCAGGGCAGTCGTTGGAGCAGGCTTTACACGCCAGGCACAGATCCAGTGTTTCCCGGACATCCTTCGACTTCCAACCTTCGTCGATGCTTTTGGCACCTCGGACCATGTCCTGCAGAGCACGGGAACGGCCGCGCGTTGAATCCTTTTCGTCCCCTGTGGCTCGGTAGCTCGGGCACATGACGCCACCGGCATCGGATCGGCACCTGCCCACGCCAATGCAGGACTGGACGGCATGAACCCACGGGTCAGCACCGGCGGCCGCGGCCTCGACCGGACGGAGCTCAAAGTGAGTTCGCCACTCGCGTTGGGGAATACCTTCGTGCGCCAAGTTGGCATCCATGGGGTCCGCATCTGTCATGGATCCTGGGTTCAGGATGCCGGCAGGGTCCCAAAGTCCACGGTAGGTCTCAAATGCTGCGATCATTTTTGGGGAATACATGACCGGCAGAAACTCCGAGCGGGCGCGTCCGTCGCCATGCTCACCAGACAATGAGCCACCGTGCCGCACTACGAGGTCAGCTGCGGCGTGGGTGAACTTACGAAAGACGCCCCGGCCCTCCTCGCTACGCAGGTCATAAGTGATGCGGATGTGCATGCAGCCTGCACCAAAGTGCCCGTACATAATTCCGGTCAACCCGAACTCAGCTAAAAGGTCACGGAAATCGGACAGATATGCGGCCAGGTTCCGCGGCGCAACAGCTGAGTCTTCCCAGCCTGCCTGTGATTCCCCGCCGCTTGCCGGCCGGGAGGAAAGACCCGCCCCGTCTTCCCGGACCCGCCAGAGGGTGGCGCGCTGGACGAGGTCTGGAACCGCGCGCCCGTCCACCATCCGTCCGTTTGCCGCCAGCCGTTCGAGGAGCCGGGACGCTTCCCCGGCTACCTGCTCGGGGTTGTCCCCGTCCAAGTCCACATAGAGGAAGGCCTTGCCTTCGGGCAGGCCCAGAACTGAATCGGGTCCGCGTCGCAACTTCATTGTGTCCACGATGGCCTCGTCAATGCCCTCGACGGCGGCGGGCGAAAATTCCAGGATGGTCTCGATATCCTTGGCGGCGTCCACGACATCGGCGTACCCGAGACACACGAGGAGGGCGCTGGGTGCTTTAGGGACGAGTTTCATGCGGGCCCGCACGACGATCGCGCAAGTGCCCTCGGTTCCCACGAAGGCTCGGGCCACGTTGAAACCATTTTCAGGCAGGAGGTTGGCCAGGTGGTAACCGGAGACCTGGCGCTGGATACGGCCCAGCTCTACCCGAAAACCTGCCAGGTTGTCCTGGGCGAGCTGCTTAAGCTCCTCCCCCAGCTCAAAGGCGCGGGAGACCGAGAAGGTATCGGCTGGGTCAGTTGCGCGCAGACCGGTCGCCGTGGCGGTCAACTGTGCGCCGTCGGAAGTGACAACGTCAATCTCCAGCACATGATCAGAGGTGCGGCCGTAGCGTACTGAGTGATTACCGCAAGCATCGTTCCCGAGTGAGCCGCCGATCGTGGCCCGGTTCTTTGACGAAGGGTCCGGTGCGAACGTGATCCTCCCACCGGTGACCCTCTCTGTCTCAACGGTCAGGTGGGAGAGGACGACGCCGGGGTCGACGTCGACGGTTTTGGTGGCCTCATCGACGCTGTTGATCCGGTTCATGTACCGGGAGAAGTCCAGAACAATGCCGGGGCCTATGGCGTTGCCGGCCATGGATGTCCCGCCACCCCGGCTCACCAACGGTGTGCCGGTTTCCCGGCATGCGGCCACCGCAGCCACGACATCCTGGACGCTTCGTGGGAAGACCACGGCAACAGGCGGAACCCTGTAGTTGGACGCGTCATAGGAATACGCGGCAATACGATGGCCCATTTCTTCGGCAAGCACGCCCGCGGCTTCCAGCCGGGCAAGGACCGGTGCACGGCCCGGTGTGGAGAGGACATCTTGAGTCATAGCGTTATCAGGCTCCAGTTTCGTCCCGGTGAAGCCGGGCACGCACGTCGGATATGCAATATTGAAAAAATCTTCTGGTGACAAACCTGTCCAGTTGGAGAGGAACATCTCCCGGAAACAGCGTGGCTGCCCGCAGCGACGTTGACGCGCTCTGGAGAGCGTCCGTCATCAGAGCGTCCGGATCACCAGCGTGGGCCACACTTGCTCCTTTGTCCTCATGACAGTTTCATCCGCTCTGCGGCACATGCGTCACGCTACGACGACTGCTCCGGCGATGCTACTGGAATTGCACCAACCCCCTCACCCAAACTCTGGTGAAAATATTGGTAGTGGGTTGGCAGTGCGGCATCCCCGAATGCGCAACTGGTATAGGCACGCGAAGCTGTATCAAGACCGCTTCCGGGTATCCGTCATGCTCAGTTGCCGCAGGCGGTGGAACTCCTCTACTTCATCAAGGCGTAGGCACACCGACTCGATTGCCCGTTTCCCCGAAAGCACTTGCTCGGTGGTGCGCATTACTGCAATTTCATCCAAAATTGCCAGCGTTGGGGGGAGGAGCTTAAGCCTTCCGGCAGCTTCGTCTGAAAGGATCCTTCGCACCAGCATCCATTGCGACGATGTTGCCTCCGTCGTGACATGCTGGGGCTCCAGATCGGGCGCTACAGCAGTCACAAAAAAGAACGTATCGAAACGTTTGGGAAAGCCCTCAGGTGTGATCCAGTTTGCCCAAGGGACCAAGTCTTCTGGTTGTAGGACAACATCGCATTCTTCTGCCAGTTCACGCACGGCGGCAGACAGGAGGCAAGCGGCAGTTTGTGGCGCACTCGTTGCATCCGTTCCAACCCTGGTCCGCCGCCATGCCACCGCCTGAGAGTCCAACAGCGTTCTGCTCAGCGCCGATGGCAAGGAGTCAGCAGCGTCGACGCGGCCTCCTGGAAATGCGACCACACCAGCAGCAAAATCCATCGTTAGTGCCCTGCGTTGGACAAAGACTTCAACTCCGTGCAGGGAATCCCGCATCAGGACCACGCTTACTGCAAGCCGCGGAACCGGTGGGTCCATTGCGCATATCTCCTCACCAGCGGTAATGCTCATTGATTCCTCCTGCCGAGTTGCCCAACTCTCGTTGTCATGGTGTGTAAGCAGCAGACCGATACAGGAGAACGACCCAGAAACCCTCTTGGCAGACGTCGCCTCGCTGATTGAGTATCTGAAGTCTGGTTTTCACAATGCCCCGGTCCGGCTTAGTCGCAGAAGGCCGGAGCTCTACTACCTCTTCCCGTACAGCAATGGTGTCGCCGATGCGAACAGGTGCAATGAGGTTCCAGTCATGAATGCCGAGAAATGCTATGGCCGAACGTTCCTTCCACCCCATTCCCATTTCCAGGCCAAAAGCGATCGCAAGTGTCCCAGGACCGTGGAAAACCCGTTCTCCAAACTGAGTACCACGGGCATACTCCTGGTTGGTGTGTAGGGGGTGCATATCCCCCGACCACGTCGCGAAGGTAACCAGGTCCGTCTCTGTAATCGTTCGCCCTTGAGACGACCACGAATCTCCTGTTTGGAGATCCTCAAAGAATCGGGTTGCTGAAGGGATCAGACGATTCTCGGCCCCTGCATCCATCTTTGCTCCTGTTCGGTTACCGCCTAGGCCCCGGAAGGGCCCCAGCCGGCTTCGAGTCGATCCGCATTAAAATCACGGCCAGTAGCCCCCTCATAGGATGCTGAATCTCTCGGGACGATTCGGATTGGCTTCCCTCCGGAGAGCTCTTCGGATACGTGGGCGATAACCCCAGGCAGCGTCGAGAGCAAGGCAATACCTGTCCCTTCTTCTGGCGTGAAGCCGAGCCCCAGCAGTATCGCGGCCATAACACCAACGTCATTTATCGGGATGTCCGACTTACCTGGGAGTTTCGTGAAGGCCCTGTGCACTGCCTCGTACACTTCAGCCGCCTGATCCCACAGACCTTCCTGCATAGCAATCGATCGGAGCCGTTCAGCGCGAGGATCAACAACCTTAAAAATGGGGTGCCCCAAGCCCGGGATGCGTTCCCTTGCTTCACGCATGCGGTTTACCTTATCCTCAGCGAAAGCTTCGAGCGTGAGGCCGGATCCCAGAAACTCCGCATGCGTAGCCCGGATGAAGCGGCCGCTGTCCTCAGTCGCCAGCGTGTGCTTCCCGACAGATAAACAGGCGGCTGACATGCCGATAGCCATACTTGGATTGGCGGAGACAGCAAACCTTGCGGCCACTGTCCCGGGCTTTTCAAGACCATAATCCAAGATTCCGCTGAGGACTGCGTCCAGCGCCCGTATCTCATGGTCCGAAGGGATCCGACCACGGATCACGAGAAATATGGCTGCCGTGAAGGGGATTTGCCCGATCAGATCCTCAAGGTCATAGCCGCGAACATAAACGTTCGTATCAGTGACTTGGCTAACAGAGGATGACCAATAAGCCCCAGACTGGTCTGCAGTATCCTTTTGCAATGTTTCTCCCGAACCGTCATGTGTTTCAAAGGGCCTGCGGTGCTAGGCAAGATGACGAGCCAAGCTCCAAAATATGTCGGCCATGTCCTTGAACTTTAGAATCAACCGCATCATCCTGGCATTGGAGATTTTCTGAAGCCGTGACCTCCAGGCGGAAAATTACTAACGCATCTGCGCAAGTGCTGACGGATCAGTCAAGCGACGAAAACGTGGCACTGCTTGGAGCCGGGTCCCCCAGCGTACGGTCAGTTGGGGGACCCGGAGTTGGTACCGGCATAATCGTTGCCCTTCCCGTTCTGTGGTCTGGGCGCCTTGATTTGCCGGAATCTGGTGACGGTTTGTCGTACCCGCCACCTTAAAGCGACAAGACGGGTACCGGCCCCGGAATTTTTTCAACGCCCGCCACCCGCCCCTAGTCAAAGTACAAACGCGGGGCGCCAGCGCCCATCCTCATCCCTCACTTGCGAGTCCATAGTGGGCGGCCCAGATACCGAACCTCCAACCCGGCTCCTGTAGCTTCCACGACAACGTCGACAAAAAGCCGTGAAGATGACAGTTTCACTCGGAAGATCCCCAACGTAGTTTGTAGGGCATGGGAAGCAAAAGCGTAATTATCACCGGATCCGGCTCTGGCATCGGCCGGGCCATTGCCCAGGCATTCGTCGAAGCAGACTACGAAGTCTATGCGAGTGACGTTTCAGAGGAACGTTTGGCGGAGACCCGGCAAGAGCTCGGCTCTCCGGACTCACTGCACACACGGGTCGTAGATGTTAGCGACTACCACTCGGTGTCTGCCTTGGTGGACGAGGTTGTCGAGAAGACCGGCAAACTGGACGTCATGGTCAACAGCGCGGGAGTCTTCGACGGGTATGCCGACGTGCTCGAAACGACGCCCGAGTTGTGGGCCAAGATTATCGGAGTCAACCTGACAGGAACGTTCTACGGCTGCCGTGCAGCGGCGCAGGCAATGACGAAGCAGAACTCGGGTCGCATCATTACAATCGGCTCCGTCGCGGGCCAAAGGGGCGCAGCAGACGGCATCTCCTACGTCGCGTCCAAGGCGGGCATAGAGGGGCTGACCCGTCGTCTCGCCATCGATGTTGCTCCACACGGGGTAACCGCCAACGTTGTCGCCCCGGGCGTCATCAAGACAAATCTTCGTGCGACTTCTGAGGAGATCTTGGGTGATCTCGTTTCGACGCAGCAGCGAGGCATCGGGGTGTCGCCTGAAATTATGGACTTCCTCATTCCGGCAAAACGATCGGGCGAACCCTCAGAGGTGGCGAGCGTAGTGCTGTTCCTCGCGTCCGACGCTGCTGGTTATGTGAACGGGCAAACGATCCAGGTCGACGGCGGCTGGAACGCGACGTAGTCCTGCCGACCGTGTGGCCTGCTAACAACAGCTACCCCACCAACTCCCCCTTCGGGGCAAACATGAACCAACCGGAAACCAGGATGATCTTGGGCTCCGAAGTGAAAGGTGTATAAGTGATCAAGACAGCATTGACGGAAGCCCTGGGCCTCCAATACCCCGTCTGCTCCGCCGGCATGGCGCGTGTGGCGCAGGCCGAACTCGTCACCGCGGTCAGTAACGCTGGCGGCCTGGGATGCCTGGGCGGCGTCAGCTTCATGCCCGATGACCTTCGCGCCGAAATCAAGAAGATCGAAGCTGGAACCGACAAGCCCTATGCAATTAATCTCCTGCTACCGGACTCACTCACCACTGAAGATGAAGCACAGTGGGCGCCAGTGCGCGAACTGTGGCAATCGCTTTCGGGTGCAGACCAAGAAAAGCTTGCAGGTGTAGAGGCGCTTTTGACGCCTGGGGCCGTTGCAGACCAGGTGCAGATTGTCCTGGATGCCGCACCCTCGGCAGTTGTTTTGACGTTCGCTACACCGGACTGGTTCATCAAAGAGTGCAAGGACCGCGGAATCACGGTCTTCTCTCTTGTCGGCTCCGTGGGCAAGGCCCAGGAGGCCAGCGCAGCGGGTGTCGACTTTATTGTCGCTCAAGGAACTGAGGCCGGCGGCCACACCGGATACGCATCCACTATGACCCTTGTCCCTGCCGTAATTGATGTGGTGGATCAGCCAGTCCTGGCCGCCGGCGGGATCGCCGATGGACGCGGCCTGGCCGCCTCCCTGGCTTTGGGCGCGGCGGGCGTCTGGGTGGGAACGCGATTCATTGCCAGCCCCGAAGCATATGGGCACGACAATTTCAAGAACCGAGTGGTGGAAGGATCCTTCAAGGATAGCACTATCACTTACTCGTACAGCGGTAAGCGTATGCGTGCATTCGAGAACAAATGGACCTCGGAATGGGAGTCTTCTGACAAGAAACCCGCAGGATTTCCTGGACAATACGCCGTCGCCGGCACGCGGGTCGAAACCGGATATCAGGATGGCGACATGGACTTCGGAATGATGCCCGTGGGCCAGACCATGCAGCTTGTCCACGAAATCCTGCCCGCTGGGGAGATCGTCAAGAATATGGCAACGGATGCAGAAAAGATTCTGCGTGGACTTGCCGCCGGCAAATAGCAGGCATCGCCAATAAAAAGGCAAAGGGCCCGTTGAGTTAGACGAGTCCGACTCAACGGGCCAGTTGGAATCTTCCAACTATCAAAAGAAAGTGAAAGCGTAAATGAATGAATCGTCGCCGGAGCTAACGGATCCTGTCTCCGCAGCGCTGGAATCCATCGCCGAGCAATACCCCGATAAGACAGCGATTGTCGACGGCGACACCTTCATGAGCTACAAGGATCTCCAGACATCAATTGAGCATCGCTCAGCCGTGCTGCTTTCGGCCGGGCTCAAGCCGGGTTATCGGGTGGCCCTCGTCGCGGAAAGCTCAGCGGACTATCTCTCCACAGCCCTCGCTGTATGGCGAAGTGGCGGCGTATTGGTTACTGTCTATCCTTCTTCGGGTCCAGAGGACCTTGAATATGCCATCGCCACAAGTGACCCGGCGCTGATAGTCATCTCCGAAAGCGTTGATCGTGCGCATATCGCCCCTGCCTCACGAAATGCCCCGATTGTCGATATCGTTGACTTCCACGTAACCGAGGTTCGGCACGACGCTCTACCCAACCCCGAGGGTCTTCGCGAACCCCTTTCCATGATCTGCTTCTCGTCAGGCACCACGAGCCGCCCGAAAGCGATCATGCTTTCTGCTACAGCCATTTATAACTGCGCGGACACCTACGGCGAAGTCTGGCACCTTTCGTCCGAAGACAATGCCATCATCTGCCTGCCGATGGCATGGCTCTATGGGCTTGCTAGCACATCCCTGGCCGTCCTGCTGCGCGGCGGGACAGTGGTGATAGTCCGGAGGGCCCGCCCGGACATGATAGCTCCGGCCATTGAGGAGCATTCGGCCACATTCCTTGCCGGCGTGACGGCGACTTTCGGAAAGCTGGCCCAATACGCTGAAGCCCGGGCCGGGGATCGGCTGGCTTTCCCATCACTTCGACTGTGCATCTCAGGCGGAGAGCCCAGGAACGAAGCAGCGTTCAGCCGCTGGGAAGCCCAGACTGGACTACCCGTCCTGGATGCGTACTGCGCCTCCGAATGCCTCCCACTGGTGACTTACGACCCCATCGCGAACCCAACCCCTAAGCCAGGGTCGGCGGGCAAGCTTGTGCCCCGGTCGAAGCTAAAGGTTCTCGACGCCGACGGAGCGGAAGTTCCACCCGGGCAGGTTGGGGAGGCGTACTCGACTGGACCGGGGCTTATGCTCGGCTACTGGCGTGATGAAGAACAAACGCGGACAGCCATCACTGATGACGGCTGGTACCGCACAAAAGATCTTGTTCGGGTGGATGAGGACGGTTTCGTCTACGTGGTTGGGCGGCTCTCAGACGTCATCATCCGTGGTGGAACAAACATCTCGCCGGCGGAAGTTGAGCGTGTACTTCAGGAGCACGCCTCCGTTGGTGAAGTGGCCGTTGTTGGTCTTCCCGATGACGTCTACGGCCAGCGCGTGGTTGCTGCCGTCGTCCCCAGGGGCATAGAGCCCCTCGACGAAGCCGACCTGAAGGGATTCGCTGCCGCCCGCTTGTCGTCATACAAGGTTCCAAGCGAGTTCATCGCCGTCGACTCGCTTCCAGTGAATTCGACAACCGGCAAAGTCAATAGGCGGGACGTGGCGACACTGTTGACAGCTGAAAAGAGCCAGGGCAGGGCTTAGCAGCCGGCTCCTAGGCCGACAAATCACGAGACGGCCACCCTCATACGTGTTGCATCAAGACGAAGTTAGGACATGACGAAATGAAGCTCGACAAGGCCGGTGTGGTTGTTGTAGGCGGCGGAATAGTGGGTGTATCAACTGCCTATTTTCTTGCTTCAAAGGGGCACGATGTTGTGCTTCTCGAACAGCGGGAACTTGGCCACGGCGCTTCCGGGCGAAATCTCGGCTTCCTCCACATGCAGAATCGCCACGGCGACTACGCCGTCGAACTGACCCGTGCAGGGAGGGCCCTGTACGACGACTTTGCAGACATCCTCGGGCCATCCTTCGAATACAGAAGCAACGGTGCCATGACGTTCTTCTACACGGACGATCAGCGGCGAGTCTATAAGGAATTTGTGGAAGCCCGGATCGCAGACGGATTCAAAGCCGAGCTCCTTGACGACCAGGCCGCTCATGAAGCCGCCCCGATATTGCCGCCCGATGTTATTGGAGCCACGTTCAGCCCCGAAGATGGCCAAATTCGTACCCCGAAGTTCGTCCGTGCCTTGGCGCAGGAATGCCGCAGGCTCGGTGTTCGAATTCATGAAAACACGCCGGTCCTCGGACTCCTGCGGAACGGCTCGAAAGTCGTCGGAGTACGAACAGCCGGCGGCAGCGTTTCAGCGGACAACGTCGTTTGGGCGGGTGGTGTGTGGTCTACAATGCTCGAATCAGAGGGCGTAACCGTACCCATCAAGCCGCACAGGCTGGGTGCTGTCCTACTGGCTCCTGTAGAGGAGAAGCTCGATAAAATCCTCAATGGACCGCTTGCTGCGAAGCAATACGCCCACATCCGGAACCTCCCCAGTTACCGGGACGAGTACTTCACCTCCCCTTCAGAGGACCAGTCACAGGGCCTCGAACACATGGAATGTGTGGCCAAGACCGAGGACGGGAATCTATTCATTGGCTGCCCAATGGACTACCCCGACCAACTCGACGACAGGATGCCTGCCGCCGGTCTAAAGCTGGCCATCGATTCATTGCTCAAAACCTTCCCGAACTACAGGTCTCTCGGTATTGAACGTGCCTGGGCTGGCCTCGTCCCCGCCACGGCTGACTCCCTCCCGATCGTTGACGAGGTGGAGGAACTTCCCGGGCTGATTCTGGCCACCGGGCACGTCTACGGCAACTTGGCCGGGCCGATCACGGGAAAGCTGGTGGCCGAACTGATCTCAGGCGACCGCCTCAGCCACTCCCTCGACGAACTTTCCCTCTACCGGTCGTCCCTGACCACCCCGGTAGACGGAGTCATCCGCTATTAGCCCCGGGCACCCGCCCTGCCACAAGAGCACCAAAAACTATACGGAAGTGAAAGAAACATTGACTACTCATCTACTCGGCACGACCAATGAGTCAGCCGTGCGCTACCTGGACGAGTTGGAACTTGGACAGCAGTGGAACTCGGCAGGACGGACCGTCACAGAGTTCGATGTCGTAACGTTCGCCACCTGGTCCGGAGACATGCACCCGCTGCACACCAACGAGGAGTACGCCAAAACGACAGAATTTGGCACCCGGCTCTTCCATGGTCCCGGCGCACTTTCAATTGCCTTTGGGCTGGAAATGGCGCTGGGATGGAAGAACGGCTCAGCAATCGCCTTTTTAGGAATTGACAACTGGAACCTCCGTGCCCCGATCCGTATTGGCGACACCATCAGTGTCCGCGAAGAAGTGATTGGCATCAAGCCGTCTGCCAGCAAGCCCGACCGGGGTGTTGTGACCACTCGGGTTCAAATTCTGAACCAGGACGGCGTGATCTGCCAGGAAGGCGACTGGATCGTCCTTCTTTCCCGGCGGCCAGCCTAGGCTGGCCGCTCGAACCAGAACATTCGGCAAGGCGAACTCCCTTGCCTGAAACAGAAAGTTGCTCGTAGTGCCTCTTCATCTACCCGACGGCAAACGCCTCGCCGTTTCTCTAAGCCCCGACTTTGATGCCCAAAGCGTATGGCTAGGCACTTTTCGATCAACGTCCCAGTCCTTGATGTCCCGAGGTGAATTCGGCGCCTTAGTCGGCGCCCCACGACTCCTTGACGTTTTCCGTCGCTACGGAATCACTACGACGTGGTGTGTGCCCACACACACGATGCAAACGTTCCGCAGCTCAGTGGATGCAATTGTCGAATCCGGCCATGAAATCGGCGCTCATGGTGTCTACCACGAATATGTGCCTTCCCTCGATCGAACCGAGGAGGAACGGCTGCTGGAACTTCAAATAGCCCAGCACGAAAAGCTCCTGGGTAAACGTCCTCGGGGATACCGATCTCCTGCATTGGATGTTACGGACAACACCCTCGATCTCCTTGCGAAATTCGAGTTTGACTGGGATTCATCTCTCATGGGGAGGGACTTCGAGCCTTACCGGCCCCGGATGGTGGTCGGCATTAGCGAGGAAGAAGGCAACACCTTCGGCCCGGAGAGCAGCGTACTTGAGTTCCCTGTCTCATGGTTCCTCGACGATTTCCCCGAACTCGAATCTTTCAAGGGAAACGCGCTCATGCAGAGCAACGAGACGGTTCTGGCTCGTTGGATCGACAGTTTCAATTTCGCCTATGAGCGATGTGCCGGGGGCGCAATGACGTGGACACTACACCCGCAGACCATTGGACGGGCACACAACCTTATAATGCTCGAAAAGTTCCTCGACCACGTCACTTCATTTGAAGGTGTATGGTTTCCAACGCTCTCCGAGCTCTTCAACTGCTGGCAAGACGACGCTGCGCCAGCGGCGGCATCCTCCCCCGCAGGTTCCAGAACCCTCCTGAATGACCTCGATCCGCTAGATAGGATGATTCCGTGATCAGAATGCTTCTCATAGGTCCTCCCGGAGCTGGCAAAGGTACGCAAGCAAGCTACATTGCAAAGAGGTTCGGGATCGTCAGCATTTCAACCGGGGACATCTTCCGCGAAAATGTCAAAAATGAAACACGCTTGGGCCAAACGGCTAAATCATATCTGGATGCAGGGCAATTTGTGCCCGATTCGGTGACGAACGCGATGGTTCGTGAGCGCCTGGAACAAAACGACGCGGACAACGGATTTCTGTTGGATGGATATCCCCGCACTCTAGGTCAGGTTGACTATCTCGACGTGATCCTTGCAACCAAGGGGCGCGAGCTTGACGTCGTACTGCAGCTCACTGCCGATACAGAAGAACTGGTCCAGCGTTTACTCCAGAGAGCTGAACGCGAAAACCGCTCGGACGACACTGCGGAAGTCATTAGAAACAGGATGAAACTGTATTTCGACCAGACAACCGCCGTTACGTCCCGGTACGGCGAACGCGGCATCTTAACGGAGGTGGATGGGCTGGGAAGTATCTCGGACGTATCCAGCAGAGTTTCGACCGCACTGGATCTTACTCTCGGATTGTCATCAAGGCAGACCACCGCCGTAGCGGCTAATGGCAGACTCGAGCCGGCGCCTGTTCTAGTTGCCACGGCACTCCCCTAAGAATTCGTGTCCTAGTCTCCTTGAGAGGCCTCAGCTCCCGGAACGAACCGAGTGGATAGGACGCTTCCGCCGGCATCAACCTCTGCGTGACATTCCTGTCGCTGGTCGGGTTGACACGCCGGCAAACCGATGATCCTTCTGCGGCTGTGCCGTGCCCGCGCCAGAGCTTCAGCGAGCAGGCATCGCAGGTCCGGTGCCGGCACGGCACAGCCGCAGGCCCCGTGAAGCGCTGGTGGCCACCCTCATCGGATCCACCAGGGCCATCGCGAGGAAGCCGCTTCGTTCGGTTTCTCGTGGCGGCTGATCCAGCGAAAATTGGACCAGCGATGCTGGGTACTGATCAACACCGCTTCGAAAACGGTCGGCTCTGGCACACGGTTTGCCGGTGGTGAATAGAGATCGAAGTGCTCATCGTTGCCACCATCACCAGGAACCGTGACAAGCCAAAAAAGCCCTTGATGGGCGGGCAATGCGGGCTAAAGTCCCTCCCCACCTGGCGGCCTCCTGCTCAGAATTCGTTTCATCACTTCATCTTCGACTCTCACGCATGTGCAATCGTTACTGGCGTGATTAGAGATCAAGTGGTGGCCAGCAAGGGATAAGTAGAACTTGGCCGGCAATTAGATTCATCGTGTTTGGAATTAGTTAGAGAAAGTGGGGCCGGGCAGTTGTTGCAAGGAGTGTTTGCTTTCGGGAAATTCGCCGGAACGAACTTCTTGTCCGAAGGTCGTTGCAGCCTGGAGTAGTCTTGATCGAAGATCTGCGTATTGCTTGACAACTTAGCAACTTTCCCACCGCGAATCCCGGCCATATCCTGCCACAGAACCTGTCCGGTGGTCGCTTTGCCAGCGCCGATGCCGATTGTGGGGATATATCGCTGCATCTACCCGTCCCGCGGTATCCGCAGGAACCATTTCCATCAGAACGCAAAAGGCGCCCGCCTCTTCCAAGGCCAGGGCGTCTTCAATCAGCCTTTGGGCGTCGTGGCTGCGGCCCTCCACGCGGTATCCGCCGAGAGCGTGCTCGCTCTGAGGAGAGTGAGCCCGATGTGAGCGATGACGGGAATTCCTGCCTCTACCATCGCCCTCACTGTTCCGGAGTAAAAGCCTCCGCCTTCGATTTTCACGGCATGGGCCAGCCCCTCTTTGAGGAACCTGATGCCGGTGGCGATGGTTTGCCGGGGCTGATAACCACATAGCGGCCAAACGGTAGGTCGGCGACGACCAGTGCGCGCCTGGCAGCGGGTTACCGCGCGACATAGTGGCAGGAGTTCGTCAACGCTAACGGGCAAACTTGTTTCATTGCCAAACACATTGAAGCTAGCAGTAGGCGGCGCGCAGCATGTGCACAGTTGTCAACCCGAGGGGGCAAATGCCGGAACCCCAATCGGAAGTGTTAGCAACGATGACTAGTGTTTAGAGATGAACTCCAAGAGCTGAGAGTTGAACTCCACGTATTCGTTCAGATAGGGGTCGTGGCCGCTGTGCTCGAAGACGCTGAGCCGACCATCGGGTACCGTTTCGGCGAACCAACGCATTACGTCAACGTCGTAGAAGGGAGAATGCCTGCCTGCGATCACGAGGGTGGGGATTTTGATTCGTGGCACGACGTCTCGCCAATCTGAGAGAAAATGATCTGCGAAAAGACGGCGTGACTTGTCCCACGCAAAGTCCTTCCAAGATGGCGTAATCGAGTCAAAAAACTGCTGGACATGCTCCGGCAGATCCGGCTCTACGCCATCGTTGTCCCAATTAAGCTTAAAGTCGATGGCATCGAAAACATTCTGTTCGGTGATACCCCGGACACCCAGCTGCCAGTCTGCGGTGTTGACAATTTTTGCAGTTTGCTCAGCGGCGACAAATGCCGATATGCGATCCCATGGGTCAGCCGTAATTGAGAAGTAGGCAAGGCTTGCCGAAACTCCCATGGAGTGCCCCACGAGAACCGTATCGCGGAGGTCGAGGGCCGTGAGAAGCTCTCCAAGGTCCAGGCCTAGCCTGCTCATCCTCTGACCGTGCTCCGGCATGTCCGAGCGGCCGTGGAGCCTATGATCGTAGCGGATCACGCGGTATCCGGCTTCAAGAAGTGCATCTCTCTGCCATACAAAGTAGGCGCTGTGAGCGGTGCCGCCGGACGCAAAAACGATGGGCCGTCCGTGTCCTTCGTCGTCATACCGAATCGATACTCCGTCCGAGGTTTGGAAGGCGAGATTAGTACCGGTCATTTTCTTTCCTTAAG
The DNA here is from genome assembly GCF_056395385.1 of Paenarthrobacter sp. 10L420. Taxonomy (NCBI): domain Bacteria; kingdom Bacillati; phylum Actinomycetota; class Actinomycetes; order Micrococcales; family Micrococcaceae; genus Paenarthrobacter; species Paenarthrobacter sp. 10L420. Next base: position 41,110 of record NZ_JBFTJK010000022.1, read on the forward strand.
TTCTGCATATGAATCTTTTTGGGCCTCGAGGCCGCGCGGTTATGACCGGTTTCTGTTGCGGAAGCAGACTGTTAGGGCCCAGTAGCGCGCAGGCGAACTTCTCCAGCGCCAGAACGAACAGCACAACAGGTCACCGTCAGGATCTATAAGCGCTCTTCATAACCACGCCCACGCTCTTAGGATCACCCGCTCCGTGTCTCACCTGGCGGGAGCACGAACTACGCCGGCTCTTTCGACGAATGGCCTCGAGTAGGGCACGACGTCGCTTGCTTCAACGTCCGATGGTTTACGGCTTCGTCCCGTATCGCCGGACGATTTGGGCCGCAGCTGTTGAATCCGTCCCAGCTCAAGGGCCGTCAGAGCTAAGAAAACGGAAGAAACAGCACCCGGTTCCCTCAAATTGATGCCCAGGATTTCTTCAGCTTTAGCTATCCGGTAGCGCAGTGAGTTGTGGTGGATTTCCAGGTAGTCGGCCGCAGCGTTGATGTTCTGAGCATGCTCAAAGTATGTCTGAAGACCCTCTACCAGCAGCTCGCGCCCCTCCAAGGGCTTCAGGAACTCCTGGGCCCATTTGATCATCTTGTCGAAACCGACGTCAGCGAAAAGCCTAGTTGCATAGTTGAAGTCTTCGTACGCCATAAGTTTAGGACCTCGCGAATTACGGCGAAGGGTTCGAACCGCCAACTGCGCGTCCTGGTATGAGTCCAGAATGTCGCCCAAGGCATGCACACTGCGGCCGATTCCAATGAGGGCGCCTGGGAGTTTGGAGCCTTCCGCCACGATCACTCGCCGGAAGGCTTGAACGCTACACTGCGCCGCTATCGTTATTGTCTTGTCCTTGGCGGTCATGAGGTACGCGATGGACTGTGACTCCAGTGCCTTGCCCAACATTTCCGATAGATCCTCAGACGCCGGCAACGAGCGCGATGCGACCGCAGGTCGAATTGGCCGGAAAACAATGGTCCGCAACTCGTCGTCAAAAGACAGGCCGAAAGCCGCTATTCGGGCCGCCAATTCGGGATTGTGAGGCTCGCGGCGCAATGCCAGCGCCTCCTCAAGCACGGCAGTGCGTATGGCTCGTTCTTGTTGTCGGGCGGCCACGGCCATTCGCTGGCTGGCCTCGACCAAGGTTGCGGCTACGTGAGCGGCGGAGGTTGAATGGCTATCCGGAAAATTCGTCCGCCGAGCCGTGATGACGAGCCAACCGAAATGCGAGTCGGCCTCGTCAGGAGCCGAAATTCTGGCTGCCACCCCCCTCCATCCGTCCACGTCCACGTTCTGTGAATCGGCCTCGGTGCGGCCGATCTCTTCAAACAAAAGTGACATGGGTGTGGGCCCGGTGGCATGGACAGTCTTACCGAATCTGTCGATGAGGACTGCGGTGGCATTACATACGTGCGCCAATCGGCTTAGTAGCGCCGCTATCGGTTCAGTTTCTGTCATCGCTTGACTGAGCGCCCTCTGCAAGGAGGCTAATCGGCGGGAAACGGATTCCTCCGGCATTTGCATCGATCGAGAAAATGACATCACGACGCTAGCGACGTTCAGGGCTGGATCAACAGCGATGACGACGTGCTGCTCCCCGACGACTTGGATCCCTTCCGAAAGAGAGGACTCGGACGCCGTAACGAAGATGACGCGTCCGGGCCCATCGAGCCGGTCCGCGACCAAGTCACTAAAGCTTGCGGCACCTGGGCATATCACGACCACATCCACGTCGGTGGGTAAGTCTTCCGGCTTCAGCAAGACAACAGCGCCACGAACTTGCCTGGACTGCTGGGAAGCGTCCCCCGCGACAAGCTTCGCGGCAGGACCCAAGTCCGCTAGAACTGCTCCTAGTGGCAAGGAGGTCGGATCAACTATCATAGGGAACTCTTTCGGGAAGAGACCGGGACGGGCGGTTGGCCTCGCCTACCGCTTTCGCCCAGACTAGACCAGAAATTTAGCCGTCCCCCTGTGAGAATTCTAACGCTATTCGACGAACGTTGGACAAGAAACAATTACACCTGTGCTGGTGGGCTCCTAACGTCGCAGGTAGAGACTCGAACACCATACGGCTGGGCATATGGGGCCTGCTTGCGTTCTCTGGCGTATAGGTCATGTTGCATGGGCTTGACCTCTGGAAATTCAAGCGTCAAGGACTTCTCACCCTGCTATCGGATTCGTCTATCTGGAAGACTAACGAAGAGGGCCACAGGACAGCCCGAGGAAGAAGGTACCTTGCCATGAGCGCTGACACACTTGCGACAGGTGACATTGTCGTCATAGGAGCAGGAATTGTGGGGCTTTGCACCGCTTGGGAGCTGCGCAAGCGGGGATTCGACGTCGTCGTCGTAGAACAGCGGTTTCCTGCCTACGGTGCTTCCGGACGAAACGCAGGTTCCCTATGGCTGCAGACGCGGCGTACAGGGGACGAACTCTCTCTCGCTAAAGCCGGCAAGGAAAAGTACCAGGACTACTTGAGCGAACTTGGCGATGTGTTCGACTATCGCAATCAAGGCGGCCTCTTTTTCTTCGAAAACGACGCACAGGGCCGGGTTCTTGAAGATTATGCTGCCAACCGGCGGGCAGCCGGCTTGGACGCAACCATGATCAGCCGGGAAGAGGCTCAGAAGCACTCCTCCATCCTTCCGGAAAGTGCGCTCGGCGCCGTCTTTTGCGCCGATGATGCCCAAATAGATGGTGTGCAGTTCGTCAACGCTCTGGCCAGCGCCTGTGTGCGGGCAGGTATCCGAACTTTTGAAAATACGTCTGTCCTTTCAACCCTGCGAAACGGCGAAACCGTAACAGGGGTCCGCACGGTCCGGGGCGAGATCCATGCATCGGGCGTGGTGTGGGCAACGGGTGCCTGGTCAACCAACCTCCGGGCCGAGGGGATCGACGTCCCAATCAGCACTGCAAGAGTGGGTCAGATGCTGACTCAGCCCATAGACACGCGCTTGAACGCCATAATGCATGGACCCCGGGGTGTGTACGGATGCGGGGCGCTCACTGACCTTCCAACTTATGAAGCCGCGGTTTTTGCCGGCCCGAACAGTTCCAGCGCGGGAACGAGCCCCGGCGGGACTTCAGGGTCCTCGTTCGTTGACTATGACGACTCGATCGCCCAAAACCGCGGAGGGTCAATATTCATCGGAAACAGTCTTGACGGACGGGGTTCTCTCAATCCCCACATCAGCATCAATGCTACAAACGCAATGGTTTCGACCACCTTGGACAGATACTCAAGCCTAGCTGAATACGGCGTTACCGGTCTTTGGGCTGGTCTCGGAAGCGAAACAAGTGACCACCTTCCCATCGTCGATCGGGCTGACGGCGCCTATATAAACGTCGGCCACGCGTGGGGCATCGCAAGCGCGCCCATCTGCGGCCAGGTGATGGCGGAGGTCATCGCCGGGGAGACCAGCACCTTTGCTGGTGCTTTGAAAATGAACCGGTCCGCGCTCAGAATCTCTGCCGACTAGCTCTCCAGCCTTCTTTCCAAGTCAAAAGCCGTAGCAACTGGCTCAGTAGTCCTGACCCTTTGGCCTGAGAACCAAATCATTGACTACCCTTTCAGAATCCTCCTAGTATTCAGCCCCTCGACGCTCCGTTAGCGTCTATTGCATGAGTCGCCCGGCACATGGATTGTGACAACAACGCCATGCCCCACCTGAATATTCTTTCTACGACCTGCCGACCAGCTCGTCCGCAACCGCGGGAAGAACATAAAGGAAGAATCGCCGACCAGCGACGGCCGACTTCTCAGACAGGAGATTCCTATGACCAAGGCGTCACTAAAGGTAGCCACCATTCAGTTCGAACTCCGGCCGGAGAGGACTCTCCAGCAGTATCTGGATCATGTGGAGGGGCTGGTAAAGCGCGCGGCGGAACAAAAGGCCGAACTCGTGCTTTTCCCAGAGCTCGCAAGCACGGGGCTCCTCGGAGCAGTCACAGATCACGAAGTTACGACCGCCACAATCACATCGGACTACTGGAAGTTCCTGCCGGAGTTCACGGATGACCTCGTTGAGGGCATGCGCAGGATGGCCCAGGATTACAACATCGTGGTTGCTGGTGGAAGTCACAACCGGGTCGCCGAAGATGGATCGCTGCGCAATACAGCGTTCATCGCCCACCCGGATGGTCGGATCGAGTCCCAAGACAAGATCCACCTCACACCACAGGAGCATGCTCTAGGCGCCCGGGGCGGCGATGAACTCCTGGTCACAAAAATTGGGCCGTTTACGGTCGGCCTGCTGATCTGCGCGGACATCCAGTTCCCTGAGCTCTCACGTTATCTGGTCCATAAAGGCGTTGACCTGATCCTTTGCCCTTCGCTCACGTGGAACCGGCGGGGCGTCCACCGGGTGCGTACCGGCTGTCAGGCGCGTGCTATCGAGAACCAACTGTACGTGGTGATGTCACCACTGTTCGGTACAAGCGGCATTCCTACCGATTCCCCGATGTTCGCAGTTGGTAAGGCCCTAGTCGCCGGGCCCGTGGACAAAACAGTGGGAGTCAACGACGGGATCCTGGCCACCACTGCGTCAGCCGACGAAGAAGTACTGATCGCCGATTTGGACCACGACCTGTTGGTTGCCTCACGTGCAAAACCCGAAGCACCCGGCCTGGCACTGCGGAGGCTGGATCTGTACGCCAAGCTGCAGGCAGAAATGGGCGCATGATGCCGCTGTACCAGCATCGCGTGAGGAACCACGAGGTGGACTCTCAGGGGTTTCTCTTCAACAGCCGCTATCTCGAAATCGCCGACGTCGCCATGACGGAGTTCTTCCGCAGTATTGGTTGGCCCTACCCGAAGCTGGTCGCTGAAGGGACGGATCCCTCGGTTGTCAGTGCAGTTCTTTCCTTCAAATCCCCCGCTTACTTCGACGACCTTCTCGACGTTGACGTCAAGTGCCGAAACGTCGGGAATTCCAGCTTCAAGATTGACGTTTCGATTGCTCGTGGTGGAAAGGAGCTGGCGAACGTCGAACTCGTTTACGTTAACGTCGACCCAACTCAGGCCCGTTCCCGACCACTTCCGGAAGCCGTCGCGATGGCACTCGATGGCGCCCTGCAGGGCTGATCCAACAACCCTGCCCCAAGTCCCAGTTACTCTCCCTCTCAAGCTCGGCCAGCAAATCGTCGAAGTACGCCTTGCTGGCCACCGAATCACGAACTACAGAACATGGAGCCCTCATGACAAACGCTTTGACCCACAAACCCACTTTTGATCCGAGCAACGTTAACGACTTTGGTCCGGCAAAAATCGAACATCGAACGGCCGGAAGCAAGCTCAGGCAGCTTGGAACATACATTATGACCTTTCAGGAGGAGGGCTTCAGTGACCCGTGGACGGTTCAGTATGAAGAAACAATTTACGTGATTGACGGTCAGGCTCGCCTGATCATAATCAACGGCGACCACAAGGAAGACCTGATTGGTGACGCCGATGAACTGCTTGTTCTTCCTAAAGGAACCACTGTCCAGTACAGCGCAACCCCGGGTACCCGCCTCTTGCTTTCCATCAGCCCAGTCCACTGGCGCGACGAAGTCGCTTAGGGCGAATCCCAGCTATGGAAGCAACATATGATGAAGGTCTCGGAGGCTCTCAAAAGGCTTGGGCGCCACCGTCAACCACCCCCTGGGATCTGGTCGAAGAAGGGCATAACGTAGTTCTCGAAAATGGGAATCACCGTTTCTCCGGAACGGTAGACGCGTTGAGTTTCGACCGGACTATTATCTGGGTTACTTCATGGGTTGGGGAACGTCGCCTCTTCCATGCAGCTGACGGTTACCAGATGTTCCTTCAGCAACCCCTTTTGCCGTCGGTGGACGCTTAGGGAGGCGACTGATACGAACGGGGAAATCACAATCTGAAAATGTTGATTTCGTCCAAATGGTGCAGTGCCTCCTATGCCTTGCTGATACCCGTATTTTGAATAAGCTTGCTATGGGCAGTCTCGCGGGGGACCCAGACGCATCGCGCGCCGACCCGACTCCCACGAGACCACTCGACTTAGTCTTCCGGCTCTGAACGATCCACTTGCTGTGGGATCCTCGGAGATCAAAGGATCGGCAGCGGACGTCCCGCAAGAGTACACCTGACCGGGATCTGTGCGCGCGGAGGGGAATCTTGCTGGGGCCATAAGTACACTGCTGCGTGGGAAGCCAGCGAACTCCGGCGGTGTTGCCAATCCCGGACCGGAATCGCTCGTGGCGCTACTTGTCGCTGCGACATGTCGACTGCCCAAGTCTCTCTGGCCCTCATCATCCCTTGGTCAACACCGACGCCCCCTTCTCGCCAGGTGAAGCCCGGAGCTGTTCTTTGACCCATTCCCGGGAGGCCGTCACTGGCCGGCGGGCTTGCGTCCTAGTTCGGAGGGTCCAAACCCGTCTCGGGTGGGTCGATGATGCCGGCGCCTCCAGTTACGTTTTTCGTAACCTGTGGCGGTTAATGAGTGTTCTAGTACATGGGCCCCGGAGCGCCAGATGGGCATCCGGGCGATGAACCGACTGCCGGGAACAGGGCTCACGACCCAGTCCATGGTCCTGGAGTAATTCAATAAGAAGGCCGGGTCCACCGGCCTGCGGGCGGGGGCCTATCCGGCGAGATGCGGTGTTCCAGGAGCAACTGTGGAAAGGTCCCGGTGAACCCGATTGATGTGATCTTCGCGGCACCCGGCGAGCAGGCCCGGCACCGTGATGGAAAGGCAAGCCGTCGAACTGATCATCCCCAGCGTCGCCCAGAGTAAAGTCCTTAATTACTGACCATGGGCGATGCCCGGCTGCGGTCCGGTATGGCCAGGGACCTCGCACACGCCCGCCAACACGTCAACGCCATCCTGCTGCGCCACGGCATCCGCTACCCCAAGGACACCTGGTGGACGAAGGAACATCGCGAGTGGCTGCACCGCCAGCGCTTTGAGGAACCGGCCCTGCAGTTCACCTACGAGGCCGACGTTGAACAGCCCGAACTACTCGTCGCGCATCTATCACGGATCGACAAACACGCCGCGGCCAGCCGCTACTCCCCGGTGCTCGAGGCGGTGATGTGCCTGCGGGGCATCCAGATGACCACGGCGTCGGGCTGGCCGTGGAGATCGGGGACTGGACCCGATTCAGCGGTTCGTCCATCGGTTCCTACCTCGGGCTGGTGCCCAGCGAGGAGTCCTCCGGTCAATCCCGGCACCAGGGCCCGATCACCAAGGCCGGGAACACCTATGCCCGCAAACTCCTCATCGAAGCGGAGTGGCAACACCGCCGCCCCTACGCCCGGCCCGGGCAACGACTGATGCGCCAGCTCGATCTCGTCGACCCGGCCACCCGCATCCGCGCCCTGGAAGGAAACCACAGACTCCACCGCAAGCCTGGCTCTCGAGTTGGCTCCGCTGCTGCCATCGCAGTCGCACCACGTCCCGGAGGCACGTTCGGGGTCAGGCCGCGTTCATGCGTTCTCCTTGCTGGAGCGGGGCGGCCAACGACCAATGAGCAGACGGGCTAAACCGTCGACGGCGCTCGATTCTAGACTCCGATACGCTCCAGCCGAACACATCGTCATGCCGCAACCAACCGCGAATGTCAGCCTGACACTGCAGTCGAGAAAGACTCGGCACCACAAGTCACCACGACCGGCCGGCACAAGATGAACGGCCCCCGGCACAAAAGCCAGGAGCCGTTCATCCATGCCTCTTGACAACCGGAACTACATATCAGCCTCCTGAACGCGACGCCTGAGTGATGCCGCTACCAGCGCCAGCGCCCTCGATAATAAGTTTGGCCGGCTCGATCCAGGCCCCATCCAGGTTTATATCCGCCGAGCAAACCGGCGTAACAGTCCTATACAGAGCAGTTCTAAAGGAACTCAGGTGCCAACCGCTACTCGACGACAGCAACCACCGCATTTAGTTCGGTGATCCGGCACCAGGTAGCGAAATCCTCCCGGTCGGCCGACGGCCGCATCCTAAACTACATTCGCCGATTCCGGCGACAGGGAAGTGGCATGTACGGCAGGTTTCACGTCAAGGGTGAGCCGTGATGAGAACGATCCCTTGAACTCGCACAGTACAGCTTTCAACCTCAGGATCGAAGCCGTACTGTGCGTCTTTTTCAGGTAAGTGAGCTCGTAGCGTCGACTCCATACGTTTGTGGCCTGAACATCGGGATGGCCCCAACGAGTTCACGCGTGTAGTCGTCCGCCGGTGAATCGAATAATTGGGTGACCGGACCGATCTCCCTGACAACGCCCTTCTGCAAAACGAGCGCGCGATGGGCTATTGCGCGTACTACCGCGAGGTCATGGGTGACGAATACTACAGATGTGCCGTACTCAGCAGACAGTCCGGACAGGAGATCGAGTATTGCAGCCTGCACGGACACATCAAGTGCTGAGGTGATTTCGTCGGCAAGAATAAGCCGTGGATTCGTCACGAATGCCCGCGCGATGGCTATGCGTTGCTTCTGCCCGCCAGAGAGCTCACTTGGGTATCGATGGACCATTGATTCGGGAAGGTTTACGTCGGCCAGGATTTTACGTGCTCGTTCTTCACGGTCGGCCTTGGATAGCTCGGGTGCAAAGAGTTGCAGTGGTCTGGTAACGAGGCTCATTACGTCGTGCCGCGGGTTCAGGGACATGTCGGGGTTTTGGAAGACTATTTGCACGTCGCGCCGCGCGGAGCGTGACCTCTTTCCCACGTCTGGGGCCAGAGTGGCGCCATCAAACTGAATTTCTCCGCTGCTGCGTGGGTGCAGTCCTGCAATGGCACGCAGCAGAGTTGATTTTCCGCTGCCTGATTCACCGACAAAGGCGAGCGTCTCGCCTGGAGCGACGCTGAATGTGACTCCCTTGACGACCGGGATCGCATGACCACGCGAGCCGTACTCGCACCAGACATCATCAACAGAAAGCAGCGAGGCTGAATCCTCGACTGTTCCCAGGACTCCAGGTCGGTCACTGATCGAAAGGGTTTCGTAATTGCCGGCCCGGAGGCACCGAACGTTGTGGGTTGGTCGCAGCGGCAACAGCTTGGGGTTGGATTCCGAGCAGCTCTTGATACTGAACTGGCATCGTGGTGCGAAGGGACAGGCCCCAGCTACAACCCCTGGAGGCGGTGCCCCGGGGATCCCTGATAATGCGCGAGTGCCGGTTGCATCCGGAACAGCCGCCAGCAGCGCCCTGGTGTAGGGATGCTCCGGACGTGACATCAATTCACCCGCTGGACCGGACTCGATGACTTGGCCCGCATACATGATTGCGATTCGGTCGGAGATCTCCGCGAGGAGAGGCAGGTCATGGCTCACGAACAAGGCAGCGGTCTGGTGTTCCTCCACTACGCGTCGCAGAAGTTTGACGATCCTTGCTTGGGTCGTAACGTCCAACCCAGTCGTCGGCTCGTCGAGGATCAACACCTCGGGATTGCATGAGATAGCAATCGCCAGATTGATCCGCTGTTGCTGACCACCACTGAACTGATGCGGATAACGTCGAAGCGCGGCCTCCGGATTAGGAACGCCGACCTCCTTCAAAAGTTCCACTTGCCTGTCATGGTTGGCTTGTCCGGTTAGTCCGAGGTGGATCTTCAGGGGCTCGGCCATCTGACGCCCAATAGTCAAGGCCGGAGTCAATCCATTCGACGATGCTTGGGGCATGTAAACTACCTTGCTCCCCCATATGCGTCGAAGTTGTGCAAGGGGGATGTTCAGCAGATCAATGTCGCCGAGCTTTGACTGGCCAGCGGGCACTTGCATGGCGCCTGGCCGATAACCGATCGCCGCCAACGCCGTCGTGCTCTTGCCGCAGCCGGATTCGCCCGCCATTCCGAGGATCTTTCCTCGCTCCAGCACGAAATCGACGTCGCTCACGACCTCTTTCAGGACGCCGTTCCGCAGGCCGTACCCCACTGAGAGGCCTCGCACTTCCAGTGCGACGGAGGTACTCATAGCATGAAGTCCTTAGTAGTGTCTTTGTTGACATAGGAGATGATCGCATCTGCGATCAGGTTGAGGCCAACCGACAGAGCGGCGATGCCGACTACCGGTGCGAGAGCCGCCCAGGGCTGAACCTGCACGTAGCCCAAGCTGGTCGCGATAGAAAGGGCCCAGTCCGGGGAGGGGGGCGTCGCTCCAAGGCCAAGGAAATTGAGGGCTGCGACGAAGAGCACCCCGTAGGTGATCCTGAGGGCAAGATCCGAGACGAGCGGTCCGACGATGTTCGGGGCGATCTCCCGCACGACAATGGAAACAGCATGCTCGCCGCGTGCCCGAGCGGCTTGGACATAATCGGCCGTGACAACTGCGAGCGTTGCACCCCGGGCGACCCGTCCGATGGGCGGTACAAAGACTACAGCCACTGTAATCAACAGGACTGTCGCCGACGAGCCGAATCCAGCTATAACCGAGAGGGCAATGAGCAGTGGCGGGAGAGTCAGGAGAATGTCGAAGACTCGGGCAACCACCTTATCGAACACTCCCCCGGCATATGCAGCAACCATCCCCAACAAACCCCCGGTGATAGTCGCCAGTGCAACGGCCGCCAAGGGAATCAGCAACACCATCTGGCCGCCCAGTAGGAATCTGCTGAAAACGTCCCGCCCCAAGTGGTCCGTTCCGAACGGCAGACCACTGCTGGGCGGCGAGAGCGGGCGCCCGACAGCAAGCTGATCGTACGCATGTGGAGCCAATGCCGGACCGAGAATGAGCACTAGCAGGACGGCGCTGACAATAACCAGTCCGAAGCGACCCGACCAGGTGTGGGTAATGGGTCTCAGAGGACGAAACTTACGTACTGGTCTGCGATGAACAGCTGTGGCTTGAGGTATGGAATCAACGCTCATCGGGCTGCCTTCAATCGTGGGTTGAGATACGTGACGAAGATATCCGCGATGAAACTAAGCGCGATAAATACCGCCCCCAGTAGCACGGTTATCGATAGAGCGGAGTTGGTGTCACCCTGGGTGATGGCCTGAATCAAAAGACGCCCCAGCCCTGGGAAACCGAATACGTTCTCAACGATGATGGCTCCTCCCAGAAGGTAAGTCATGACGAGCGCGACAGCGTGCACGAGCGGGACGGCAGCAGACCGGGTGGCGTGACGCCATACGACTAGTCGTCTGGGCAACCCCCGCAAAACGGCGTTCCTTGTGAACGGTGCGTTCAATGCCTCCGAAACGGACGCACGTGCTATTCGTGAAACGTAAGGCACAACACTCAGTCCCAAAGTCAACGCGGGGAGGACGAATGCCAGGAACCAGGCAGCAGTGACCTCCCCCGCGGCGGCAGACGAACCAACGGGCAGCCAGCGAACCTGAACGGCCAACAGGATCATTACGCCCAATCCGATGACGAACTCCGGGAGCGCGGCCAGCACTGTCATCACCACGAATGCAACTCGATCAAAGAACCCTCCTTTTCGAGCCATGAACACTCCCAGGAGGATGGCAACGGGAAGGGACCAGGCCAGAGATGCCAAAGCGAGCTCTGCCGTATGGGCGAAAGCAGGAAGTACCAGCGGCTTGATCGGTACTTTTGAGATCAGAGTTGTTCCCCAATCACCCTGGATATAGTGACCGAGCCAGTCGAAGTATCGAACCAGCAACGGACGATCCAGTCCTTGCACCGTTATGAACGATTGCAACTGCTCGTCGGTGACGTTGATCCCGAGGGCGTTGCGTGCGATTTGCTCACCTGAACGGTTCATTGCTACGAACGCTATGAACGAAATCAGCAAGAGCGTCAGAACCGACATCAGAAGCTGACGGCTCAACGCCAAAACGCGAGTCATGCTCCTGCCGCCAGCTACCACCGGGTCGGCTACCGGTTCCGCTGCCACGATGGTCATGTCATTACCCTTCTCAGTTGCGAGTCATCGATCGTGTCTGCCCGTCCCCGGGCTTTCAGGCCAACCACGTCTTCCTGAAGTCCACTGTGTCAATGGTGATGAAGAGTCCGTTGACTTTGGAAGACCGCGCATAAGCAGCGTCCGCCCAGACAGGAAGGAGAATGCCGTAGGTCTTCCGGGCTTGAAGGTAAGCCTGCTGAGTCAGTTCGATCTGCCGGCTCTGATCTGTTGTGGCGTAAAGCTCGTCAACGATCTTGTCCAGAACTGGATCCGAGAAGTGGCTATAGGGCCAAGCCGCGTCCTTCCGGTAGGAGGCGTCAAACCGGGACACGGGGAAGACCTGGGGACAGTAAGACATAAAAGCAGGAGTGACCATATATCCCTTGGACCAGTACGTGTCCGGCGAGAACTGGTCCAGTGTTACGTTGATCCCCGCGCTCTTTACGGCCTGCTGCCATGCTTGAGCAGCGTCCAACATCCCAGGCACAGAATCGGTGACACTCAACTTGATGTCGAGGCCATTCGGGAAACCGGCCTCGGCCAGCAAGGACTTCGCCTTATCGGGTGCGTACTCGGGCTTGAGGCCTGCCGGATACCACGAAGAGTCGGGGGCGGTGAACACGTCTGCTGCTGCCGCACCGTGGCCTTGCAGCGCGGTTTCGACCATCTTGTCGCGATCGGTTGCCAGCTTGATGGCATCGAGCACCCGCTGGTCGTTGAACGGCGCGACGCGCTGATCGAATGCAAAGATCCATTGTTGCCGGTTCTTGATCGTTTCGAGTACCAGGTCATTGCGGCCTTGAATCCCGGCCCACAAGGAGATCGGAATCAGGTCGGTGAGATCTGCCGCTCCTGACAGCGCTGCCTGCAACTTGGCGCCCTGATCCGGCGTAATCGTTGCCTCGATCCCATCCAGGTACGCCGCGCCACCCCAGTATGCGTCGTTTCGGACAGCCTTCCAGCTTGTGCCCGGGCTCCACGCCGTCAACTTGAACGGCCCCGTGCCTACGACGTTGGTACCGCTGAAATCAGTGGTTCCGTCCTTGACTATTTGACTAAGAGAATTGCCCATAGTCTGCATCAGGACACTGTTGGGCTTCTTAAGCTTGAGCACAACCGTCGAGGCGTCCGGTGCCGAAACCTCGCCCATGTCGAGGTAAGGCGACAGGAATGCGTTCATCGAACTCCCTGTCTTTGGATCGAGCCAGCGGCCTATCGTGTAAACGACGTCCTTTGACGTGAAGTCACTTCCGTCATGCCATTTAACGCCTTCCCGAAGGTGGATTGTCCACTGTGTGGCACCGGAGTTTACTTCCCACGCGGTCGCCAGAGCTGGCTGCGCCACAAAATTGGGGTCGGTCACCACAAGCATGTCATAAACCACTTTTAAGACCGTGGACGCATTTCCCGTGAGGGCGGTGCCAGGGTCCAGGGTGTCCGAACTGCTACCGTCACTGATCGAGAGGCGCAGGGTACCGCCCTTCTGAGGCGTTCCGCCGGACTGTTCAGAACCGGTGCCGGGCGAGCTGGTGCAAGCAGCCAGCAATAGTGCGCCGAGGCTGATGCCGCCGACCGCGAGCACCTGCCGCCGGGAAGCCTCCAGTTTGAACGGATTGACGGGCCTTGCTGCGGACGACTCGTGACTGCTGTGATCCATGTGGTACGCCTCCATGTTCGGTGCATCGGACAGACCGATGACGATTGATAAAGAACTTATCTGTGAAAAAGATCACCGTTAATTGTTGATTTTCATAAAAGGGAGATCGCCGTTGGTGGATCCCACAAGCCCGACACATCGAGCGGCGGCGGCCTGCCCTTGTCAAGTTGTTTGGACAGAGAGGTTGCGTCCTTTTAGGCCAGGCGTGCGGAAGCCCCATCGACGAAGGGAGGTCCCAAAGCGCCGTGAGGGACGTCGACGCCCCCACGTGGCTGCTTTAGGACAGCGACGGGGCGGGTAACCCGCGCTTGCGGTGCCCTCACCAGATCGTGAGCGCAATGATGTGCGGCCGGAGGTCCCCGCGAAGGTCGCTGACCACTCGGGTGTGCGCATCGAACACCATAGTGGGGCGCGAGGTCGTGTTGTAGGCCGGCCAGTCCAGGCTGTCCGTTGAGGGGTTGCCCGTCCTGGCGAAGTTCATCCAGGCATCGAACATTTTGTTGCCTACATGGAACCTGTCGCCATTCGGGTCCGCGGCGATGCGTGCCTCGTTGGAGTCCTCGCCGTCCCAGGCCACACCGTAGTCCTGACGGTTGAAGACGAACGGAAGCTCGACGCCGTGCGGAGACCACCTGCCGTCGAAACACGGAGTCCTCCATTGGCATTCATACGCGAAGACCGGGGCCCCTCCCTGTTCGGCCTTGGCAGAGCTTTGCCGAACTGCACTGTTCCAAAAACCGATGTCGGTCGTGATCCGCAGCAAAAGCTCCGTCTGCGGCAGCGACGGCATGGCCCGCCGGTATTCAGCAATCAGGGGGACGAGCTCCTCAACCTTGACGTTGCTGACGATGGCGTACAGCGCCAGTCTCCGCGCGAACTCGAGATCGTCGGCGGGCGGTATCTCCAGCTCCCGTGGGACGAAGCCGGCAAAACCCACCGTCTCGTGCAGATCGGTACCGATCATCATCGGGATGTGGCGGGCAGACTCCGGAGCACCATCTGCCCAAGAGTTACCCCTCAGGATTCTGCCGTCGATTACCGGGCCGTATTTCAAGGAGGCCGTCAACCCGTCCGGGGTCAAAGGCGGGTCAGTCACCTTCTCTACGTAGCGCACTATCGCCCTCGCCGGGGCCGCCTGCAGGGCTTCAAGGTCACCCTCGCGGATGCCTAGTTCCCTGTAGAGGCCTGCCGTCACGGCGGAGGCATCCTCAGCGGTGTTGGAACTGAGCAGGGAGCCGCTCATCACGATGGCCTTGTGGAAGAGGCCTTTGGCCTCTTCCATCGCCATCAGAGTCATGACCTTGGCGCCTCCCCCGGACTGGCCGAAGATTGTGACGTTGTCCGGATCGCCGCCGAAGGACGAGATGTTCTCCCTCACCCAATGCAGCGCGGCAACGAGATCGAGCTGGCCGACATTTCCCGAGGTAGCGAACCGCTCGTCGGCAGACTCACCGAGATACGTGTATCCGAATGCGTTTAGCCGGTGGTTGACGCCGACGGCGATGACGTCGCCGCGGCGCGCCATGCTGCCCCCGTCGTAGAATGGCGCCCCCGCCGAACCCCAGATGAAGGCCCCGCCGTGCAGCCAGACCATGACGGGCAGCTTCGAGGACATGGTCGCGTGGTCCGGCGCCCAGACGTTGAGAACGAGGCAGTCCTCGTTTTCAACGCTGGGGTCCACCCAGTCAGGAAAGTCCGGGTTGATCTGGGGACATTGAGGACCTAGCTCGAGCGCGTCCCGCACCCCCGCCCAGGGCGTGACTGGCCGAGGCGGCAGGAAGCGATTGGGCCCCGCCGTCGATGCACCATAGTGGATGCCCTTGAACACGGCCAGCCCATCGGCGACCAAGCCGCGCAGTCTGCCTGGTTCCGTCTCGACTGTCCGGTAGCCTGTCGAGGTTCCGGCGGCAAAGCCCGGCTCAAGAGGTTGCACCACGGCGATACTGTTGCTTTCGCCCGTTCCCGCGTAGTTGTCAGTCCTCATGGTGGTGCAGGCTCCTGTACTTTGGCCGCAGTTAATTCCCGGTCACAGGAGTCAAATGCGGCAGATTTCGAGAAAATTCGAACGTTAGGAAGCTTTCGCTCGGCACATACGCATGAGCGAGTTGCCGCTCTTATCCCGACAGTGGGGGCGTGGCCCTACTTAGGGTCCCGACCAGGCAGAGGGATTCCTCCGGGAGCTGCCTGGCTAAATGGCTTCCGATTTCTTCAGGGAGAGTTGAGAGGAATATATGAGAAGGAGCGACAGCGTGGAAAGTGGAGAATGTACGGCAGACTCAGGTGCAGCTCGGATACTCTCCAACGCGCGCTTCGGCCTGTTCCCGCTGCCGGGCAAGGACGCCTGCGTCTGAGCAGTATCCTGTTCCGCTTCGTTTGAGGCAGAGGAGGCCCCTCAGATGCCCATCGGCGTCGACAACGGCGAGCCGGCGTCGGCCTAAGGACTTGAGCCACGCGGTCGTCCGACTGATCGGCCACCACTCCGAGGCTGTCCTATCCTCAAGCCTTCCCAAGTGTACTGCGGGCGCTTCGTCGGGCGCTTCCGCCGCAATGTCAGAGCGTTCGATGGTGGTCAAAAGCTGTCCGTCTGCCGCGACCACTAAGGCCAGCTGCACGTGTTCGTCAGCGAAGAGGGAACGAACTTCGCCAACGGTCGAGGTCCGAGGTAGCGTGTTGGGGAACTTCACCATCGCCGCCCCGGCTGTGCCGCTGGCAGCTGGCCGAGTGCCCTGCTGACGGTCCAAGCCTTCTCCCCTCCGCATATGTTGTCGAGTATGCGCTCCCCGCCTCACCGCAGACTACACATCCCAGCCTGCGCAGCTAAGCCATGAAATGAACGGTCACACCTGGCCGATATGGCGACGACGACCGGCGAATGCGTGGATAAGCAGCGCTATGAACACCGCCATGCAGAGCAGCGCACCGATCGCGAAGGTTGCCCGGATTCCGTCCCCGGTTGCGTGGAGGTCAGGTGCCATATTCGCCGCGAGTACAGCGCCAGAAACGGCGGTGCCGAAGGAAGCGCCAACTGATCGTAAGACCTGGTTGAAGCTCACGGAACTTCCCAATTCTGCCCTAGCCACACTTCGTGCAATGAGAGCAGGCATTGCGGCGTAACTGGCCCCCATACCGACACCGAAAGTGACCATCCCCGCCAGAATCTCCCAGAGTTCATCGTGGGCAAACCAGAGCAACATTCCAGCCCCGGTCATAATGCCGGAGCCAATCGGCAGAAGCGTTGTTAGCTTTATTCGTCGTGAGAGCCAGCGGACCAGCCGGTTGGCCGCGAAGCTTCCCACGGAGAGCGGCAGCATCACGAATCCAGCCCAGAAGACCGGAAGGGCGATGCCATACCCGGTGGACAGGGGAGCTTGTGCGACGAGACTTGAAATTGAGAGGCCGATGTACAGTGCGGCGCCTAATCCGGTTCCAGTGGCATTAGCGAGCAAGACCTCACCGTGCCGGAATACTCGTAGGTTGATCAGGGGGTCCCGCAGTCGAAGCCCGGTCCTGACCCAAAGGAACAGAAAGAGAGCGGCCAGAGCAAAGCTGCCCATAGTCCACGGAGACGCCCACCCCCACGTTGGTGCCTCGCTCACACTGAGCAGTAGTCCGCCCAAACCTAGGCTGAGCAACGCGGCCCCGCAGTAATCGAACGGTAACCGCGCGGCTTGCGTGTCAGGTCCTGCCGGAACTGCAACGAACACCACTACGATTGCGGAAACTACAAAAAGCACGGCAAACCAGAACGCGACACGAAAATCCGTCAGGCCCGCGATCACTCCCGTCAAGGGGTACCCAAGTCCCAGGCCGGTAGCCACCGTCACAGATAGGCTCGAGATAGAAACCTGCACTTTGTCGGCCGAAGCGTAGCGGCGGGCAAGAGCGATCGTCACCGGTACTATTCCGTAGGTCAATCCCTGAAGGGCTCGACCGATGAGGAATACAGTAAAGTTTGGCGCCAAGGCCGCCACAACGGAGCCAACAAGTATGACGGTCAAGGAGACCAGGAGAAGCCGCTTCTTATGGGGGCCATCGCTTAGACGTCCCATTATTGGTGTTGAGATCGCTCCAAACAACAGGTTGACGGTGAGCATCCACTGCGCGTTGCTGACGGAAACATCCATCTCGCGAGATATGGCAGGCACCAGCAACATGCCGAGCGAACTCACGATCGACGTCGAAAGGGCTGCATAGATCAGCGCCGGAACCAAGCGGGAGGGCGCAGGCGAGTCAATCATCGAACGAATCCGATGCCAGTGTCCTTCGGGACAGATACTGCTGCTTCAATAGTCGCCCGCTCTTGGAGCGTCGATGTCCTTATCCCGACACCAGACACTCTTTCGTACCCTCCGGCACACTCCTTGTACAGCCGCTGGCGTGCGGCCTCGGTGGGCCCGATCCGGCTCGGACGACAGGCCAGGCTGTAGCCAATCCCCGAGACGGGCTCGCCTCGCTTAAGTTCACGGACGGCAGAGGTGATTCCGTGTGAGCTGGCGTGCAATATGCCCGCCTCTTTGGAAATCGTTGACCGCCGAATATCGGCAGGATGGTCCAACGTTCCACTCTTGTCTAGGGGCATCGTCCGCTCCGGACGCGTCGTGTGAAGTAGCGGATTCAGGTTCTCAATAGAGGAATACACTATAACTTCGCCCATTCATATAATATAGACAAGCAACTTGATAAAGTTGCATGATCTTTCTTTCGCCGGGAAGCATGCGACATTTTCGCAGTCAGCACGACGGCGGGGTGCCGCTTCCACGCCAAGCCGCGCCCCGCCGTCGTAGTGACTTGGAGAAAAGGCAAACTGCTGCGGACACTCGCAACCCGCGGGCCGGCCGAATGATCGTCTTAAAGGCTAAGCCCCTCCGCCGCTGCATGTCGGTAGAAGTCGACGTGCTCAGCGGGGAGCGGGTCCTTGTTCAGGATGACGTCGGCTGCTTTTTCGGCGATCATCATGACCGGCGCATAGAGGTTGGCATTCGGGATGGAAGGCATCACCGACGCATCGACGACTCGAAGGCCCTCAACGCCGTGCACCCGGAAGCTGTGGGGATCGACGACGGACTGGTCATCGTTGCCCATCTTGCAGGTCCCGCAGGGGTGATAGGTGGTCTCGGCGTCCTGGGA
>NZ_JBFTJK010000023.1:0-57239 GCF_056395385.1 Paenarthrobacter sp. 10L420
AGCCCTGCCCTCATCGCCGAGGAACGGGACCACCGCGACAACACCTCAAAGTCGCCATCACGAATATCCAAAGCAGGAGCGGGAGGATGAGCCATGCCCAATTCTCCCAAACACCAACCATAAAACTACTTTAGACACGCGGCACTAGAAACGCATTCTCGGCGCGTGAAGCACTGAATCGTCAACATCCCTTGGCACCCACTGGCTGAACGGCTCGTCCAGACTGTACTGGCCGTCGTCGGTCCTTATCAGTGTGCGTAGTTCGGCGTTGTCCGGGTTGTTCAGTGACTCGAAATACTCAACAGTCCAGTGGAACCAGCGCATGCAGAACAGCCTCATGGTCAGTCCGTGGGTGACCATCAGGGTATTTGGGGCGTACGTCGGCTTTTGCCAGTGGCGGTAAAGGGTCTCCATGAACGAGGAGACGCGGTCGTAGACGTCCGAGCCTGACTCGCCCTCGCGGAACCTGTAGAAGAAGTGGCCGTAAAGGTTGCGAAGCTCCTTCTGGTCCTCTATCTCCCCGGCGATCTGGAAGTTGGCCCAGTCCTGCTCGCGTAGCCTGGGTTCTTCGATCACGCGCTCGATCAGCGGGCCGAGGTCCAACGCCTCAAGAGTCTGGTATGCCCGCAAGTAGGGGGACACGTAGACGCAGACCTGCTCGCCGTCGAGCTTCCGCCTGAGGGCCTCGCCGGCTATCCGTGCCTGCTCAACTCCTAGTTCGGTGAGCGGGATGCGGTAGTCCGGCACACGGTTGTAGATTGACGTGTCGGCATTCGCGGCGGACTGGCCGTGCCGGATCATGAAGATTCTCCCTGGGGCACTCATCCCACCAAGCATAGGGTCTGCCTACGGGTGGAGCGGGAACGTGCGCAGTTCACGGCAAAGTGGCAGGAACTGCAGGCAAGATAGGTACATGCTCCTTGCTTCCCGCCGCCGCCTGCGCGCCGAAGTACTCATCGTACTGGGCCTGTCTCTGGGCCAATCAGCCGTGTACTCCGTGGTGCAACTTCTGGACAAGATGACACGCGCGCCGTTGTCCGAGGCAACTTCGACGCTTAACAGGTCCCAAAGCACCCGCGAGTATTTCGATCTCACGTACCAACTGCTGGACATTATCTTCGCTTTGGTTCCGGTGGTCCTGGTGTTCTACTTCCTGTCATCGCATTCACAGGGTGGCCGGGAAGGTGCAAGTGGCTCAGGCTTTGCCCGGTTGGGGTTCAACTTCGCGCGCCCGGGCAAGGACCTTTTGCAGGGGCTGGGCCTCGCAGCCGCCATTGGCATCCCTTCACTTGGCTTGTACGCGGCCGGTCGCGCACTCGGAATCACCACCGCCATTGTGCCCAGCGGCCTGGAGGCTTACTGGTGGACCGTGCCTGTATTGATTCTCTCCGCGGTTCGCCACGCGATCGTTGAGGAAGTGATCGTCGTGGGATACCTCATGGACCGTTTCGGAAAATTCGGTTGGAGTACCCCGTTGGCCATCGTTGTGAGCGCGGCCCTTCGCGGCAGCTACCACTTGTATCAAGGCTTCGGACCGTTCATCGGCAACTTCGCGATGGGGTTGGTTTTCGCCTGGATCTATACCAAGACGAAGCGGGTAATGCCTTTGGTCATTGCCCATGCGCTGCTGGACATCGTCGCGTTCGTTGGCTTCAGCCTCTTCGGCAAGGCGATAGGCCTTGGTTAGGCGCGCGGTTAAAGAAATTCGGCCGCCATCGGTGGGTGACGTCGTTGGCACCCGCTGATGGCGGCCGAAGCTTGACCGGACACACAGGACCGGGGAGGGGAGCAGGCCCCCAAGGGAAGTGACGGGTCAGATGGTGACGGCGCCGGAGGCTGTTTCGAAAGTGACGGACATGATGCCAGGCGTACCGTGCGGGGCCATCCACTGGACAGCGACGTCCTCGAGCGGCTTCTCAACGGGTTCGCCCAGCCATTCGGTAACGCGTTCCGCCGAGCCCGCAATAGTGAGGCTGGACATCTTGACGTCACTGTCATAGACCTTGGACGGGTGCAGTGAGGGGTCGCCCTCCCACTTGAGCAGGTACGGCACCTGGGGATCGGCGATCAAGCCGAGAATGCCGATCTGCTGCCACACGAGTTCGCGGCCATCCGGGAACTTGCGGTTGCCCGGAACTGCGGAACGGCCGAGGCGTTCTTCGAAGGGGGCGAGGTCGTCAACGGCGACGCACCAGCCCATCCAACCGCCGCCAGCCGCCGAGCGTGCTCGGACTGCCTGACCAAAGGGTGCCTTGTCAGAAGCAGGATGGTCCAGGACCTCTACGACTTCCAGGTATTTGTTATCCGCCAAGGGAATGATCATGTTCCGGGTACCGAAGCGCGGGTGCACTCCGCCCCGGACTGCGTCCACTCCCAGAGCTGCGGAAATTCGTTCGGTAGTGGCCAAAAGGCCATCTCGTTCACAAGCGTAAGAGACGTGATCCATGCGCATGGCTTCATCTTGGCACTTTGTGATCGGGGTCTCAGCTAAGGGAAGCCTAACTAACATGGGACCTTGCTGTATGCCATTCGACTGCGTCATGCCGGGTCGCCCAAAGACCGAAAAATACTGCCTTCGTCACAAAGCTGTCCAAGTATCCGGGCCCTTCCTAGACTGGCCCCAGCCCACGCCTACAGCGATCAACGGCAAACCCGCGCGCCACTAAGAGGAGAATTCAATGTCCCAAGGATGGTCTTTCGAAACCCGCCAGATCCACGCAGGGCAGGAGCCTGACTCTGCCACGGGAGCGAGGTCGCTTCCGATCTACCAGACCACGTCCTTCGTTTTCCCCAGCGCAGAGAGCGCAGCCAACCGCTTTGCCTTGGCCGAGCTCGCCCCGATCTACACCCGTATCGGCAACCCGACACAGGATGCCGTGGAGCAGCGGATCGCCAGCCTCGAAGGTGGACTGGGCGCATTGCTCCTCAGTTCTGGACAGGCCGCGGAAACCTTCGCCATCCTGAACATTGCCGAGGCCGGCGACCATGTCGTCGCCAGCCCCAGCCTGTACGGCGGCACCTACAACCTGCTGGCACACACACTGAAGAAGTTCGGTATCTCCGTGACATTCGTGGAAGACCCGGACAACCTGGACCAGTGGCGCGACGCCGTGCAGCCCAACACCAAGCTGTTCTTTGGTGAGGTGGTCTCAAATCCGCGCCAGGACGTGCTGGACATCGAGGGTATTTCACGCGCCGCGCATGAAGCTGGCGTGCCGCTGATCGTGGATAACACGCTCTCCACCCCGTACCTCATTCGACCCATCGAATGGGGTGCGGACATTGTGGTGCACTCGGCTACCAAGTATCTGGGCGGCCACGGTGCGGCGATCGCCGGCGTGATCGTGGACTCCGGAAACTTTGATTTCGGCAAGGACCCGGAACGCTTCCCTGGATTCAATACTCCGGACCCCAGCTACAACGGACTCGTTTACGCCCGGGACCTTGGCAAGGACGGCGCGCTCGGAGCCAACCTCTCCTACATTCTCAAGGCACGCGTGCAGTTGCTGCGCGATCTGGGTTCGGCCGTTTCCCCGTTCAACGCATTCCTCATCGCCCAAGGGCTGGAAACCCTGAGCCTCCGCGTAGAGCGTCACGTCTCGAACGCCACCAAAGTGGCGGAATGGCTGG
Source organism: Paenarthrobacter sp. 10L420 (assembly GCF_056395385.1). Taxonomy (NCBI): domain Bacteria; kingdom Bacillati; phylum Actinomycetota; class Actinomycetes; order Micrococcales; family Micrococcaceae; genus Paenarthrobacter; species Paenarthrobacter sp. 10L420. The sequence goes on from NZ_JBFTJK010000023.1 coordinate 3,631, forward strand.
AAGCCCACGACGACGTCGAATCGGTTGCCTTCGCGGGTCTGCCGTCCAGCCCTTGGTATGACCGCGGCCGGAAGTACGGGCCGAGGGGTACCGGCGCGGTGGTGGCATTCAACATCAAGGGTGGCGTCGAGGCCGGCAAGCGATTCGTCGATGGCCTGGAGCTGCACTCCCATGTTGCCAACATCGGTGACGTCCGCTCGCTGGTTATCCACCCGGCGTCGACTACCCACAGCCAGCTCACGGTCGAACAGCAACTGGTTGCGGGCGTGTATCCCGGCCTTGTCCGCCTGTCGGTGGGAATCGAGCACGTGGACGACATCATTGCTGACTTGGAGGCTGGTTTCCGGGCTGCCAAGGGCGCTTAGCGGAGCGGCTGCCCGCCGACGAAAATTCGCCGGGCGGCCCTTCTCGCTGCGTGTTCCTGAACGAAGGGACCCCAAACCGTCACACAGCTGTCACATTCTTCGCCAAAACAGCGGTATTTTTCCTAGACTCTACGTATTAGGTCATGAGTGCCAGTGACAGCCCCGGCTTGCTGGCCGGCAACCCTCCTCCGCGGTGGGGTGCCCCGGGTGAAGACCTGGCCTGTCGCACGCAAGGCGGCAGGCAAGCGCGAGGTTAGGTGTCAAAGGAATGACCATTACTGCTACAGCACCCCCAAAACCGGGCAAAGAAGACGGGACGGTCAAGTACGCCGGCGTAGGTTCGCTGGAACTTGAAGCCGGCGGTTTTCTCCCGGATGTTGTGCTGGCCTACGAAACCTGGGGGCAGCTGAACGAAGATGCGTCCAACGCCGTTCTCGTTCAGCACGCACTGACGGGCAGCACGCACGTGGCCCGCGGTGCCACCGACGAGGAAGGCTGGTGGGAGCAACTCGTTGGTCCCGGCGCGACGATCGACACCAACCGGTTCTTCGTTATCTCCATCAACATTGTGGGCGGCTGTTACGGCAGCACGGGACCATCGTCCCAGGCTCCGGACGGGCGGCCTTGGGGATCCCGCTTTCCTCTCATCACGTTGCGCGACAGCACCGTGGCTGAAGCCCGTCTCGCGGATGCATTGGGCATCAAGGCATGGCACGCAGTCCTCGGCGGTTCCATGGGCGGGGCGCGGGCACTTGAATGGGCGGTGACCTTCCCCGAGCGTGTTCAGAGGTGCGCAGTCATTTCTGTCGGCGCCTACAGCACAGCCGAGCAAATCGCTTTCGCCCAGTCGCAGACGCTCGCCATCCGCCAGGACCCGAACTTCAACAACGGCGATTACTACGGTGGACCAACTCCCGAGGCGGGCCTTGCCCTGGCCCGACGGATAGCGCATATCACGTACCGATCAGCCCTGGAGCTTGATTTCCGCTTCGGCCGCGAAGCCCAGCACCAAGAGACGCCCCTGGCTGCTCCGGTCCTGGGGGAGCGTGGCCGCTACCAGGTGGAAAGCTACCTCGACCACCAAGGCACCAAGCTGGTGCGCCGGTTCGATGCGAACAGTTACATCGCCATCACCGAGGCCCTCATGTCCCACGACATCAGCCGGGGCCGGGGCACCTTGCAGGAAGCCTTGGCCAGCGCCACTGCTGAATTCTTTGTGGCAGCCGTCGACTCGGACCGCCTCTACTTCCCGGCCCAGTCATTGGAACTGGCACAAAACCTGCCCGGCAATGTGCCCGTCCACGTGATCGAGGCTCCCATCGGACACGACGGCTTCCTCACCGAAATCGGGCAACTGTCAGCCCAACTGCATCAGGCCTTCTTCGCGTAAGCCGGCTCAGCCGTTCATGATCTCGCCGCGCTGCTTCATGTAGTCCTCCATGGCGATCTCGCCGTTGCTGAACTTGAGGTCCAGCTCGGCCAGCTTGCGCGCGCGGAAGCCTTGGTGCTCAGAGCCGCTGTTGCTGGGAAACGTAGGTGAAGAAGCGTTCGACGGCGGTCCTGCCGGCGGTTGCGCATCGGCAGGGCGGACGTGGATTGGCTCGCCCGGATAGCCCGGGTAGTTCTGGGCAGGGTAGTTCTGCTGCGGGTAACCCGGTCCCGGAAGATTCTGCGGGGGATAGCCGGGGCCAGGGTAGTTCTGGGGCGGGTAGTTCTGGGCAGGGTAGTTCTGGCCCGGGAAGTTGCGGTCCTGGAAATTACGGTCCTGAAGCCGCCGCGCCCGGGACCTGTTATAAAGGCGGATCCCCATGGGAATCAGCCACGAGCAGACGATGATCCAGAAGATCAGATTGTTCACGGTGCAGGCCTCCTAGGTCTTAACCCAGCTTAGTCCCGCACTTTCACACCAGCTTTGCCTTCATGCCCAGGAACCTTCCGTAGCGTTCCGCCTCGGCCTCCAACGCTTGTTGTTCCGCTGTTGTGAAGGGTCGGTTTACTCTGACGTCGAGTTCGCAGATCCCACCGGAGAAGCCGTGGCGCCACCATCCGGACAGCCTGCCCTCCAGCAACACGACGTGAATGGGAGCATCGCCCTCCGGGAAATAGGGCGCCCTTCCGCCGAGGTAGTGCCTCGATTGGGAATAGCCCATCACGTACTCGTCGTAGCACTGGATGAGATCGACCCGGGGGAGCGGCGGCCCAGCGGCAGCTGGAGGAGTCGCTGAAATGGGTTCGACGTCTTCTGCTGGCAAGCAGAAGTCCAGGCCGTCAATCGCCACAGTTGCCAAGGCGCCCGGAAGGGACTCTTCAGCTACCTGCAAGCCAAGCCGCACATCCTTCATGGTCAGTCCGGACCAGGCGGCACAGTCCTTGATGGTGGCAGGCCCCCGGCTGGTGAAGTATCGCAGCGCCAGCTGACCCAAAGCCCATTCGCGGTCGTCCCCAATCAAGGGCACGTTGCCCGTGGCGGACACACGTTCCTGGAACAAGGCGTATGTCTGTTTGAGCGCACCCCCTGCAGAACGGACCGGCGCACCGCTCACCAAGATTTTGCTGATCTCTGCGTGCATGAGGTGGTAAACGAGGCCAAGTCCTTTCCCGGGGAAACCCGCCTGTTCCAGTACCGCGGCTAATTCTTCGCGGGTTTTGTGGGCTCCACCGGCCACGGCTTCGGCAAGGATGTCTCCGCTCCTGGCAGCGGCGTGCTCATCAAGTCCGGTCTGCCTGTACATGCCTTTGTTGCCTTGATGAAGGCGATCCGCAGATAACCCCATCAACCAGCCGAGGTCCTCACGATGCACAAAATGCCACGTTGGCCGCAGGATATGTGTCCGGAGGATCCTGCCGTCAGCCACCGCCTGCTCCACCTCATCGGCAGTGGTACCCGGCGTTCGCTGGGCAACGGTCCACCTCGCGTACGGAAATTCCTGCGACTGGACCGCGAGGAGGTTGCGCAGCACCTCATCAACGCTTTCACCGTAAGGAGCCCGCAACTGCTGACGCCGAAGCCTGAAGTGCACAACATCAGCCGGCGCCAGTGAAATGTCAGCGTGCATAGCGGAGCTCTTTCCGGGCGTTAGTCCTGCAAGCGATCCGCACGTTAGCCGCGCGGCAGCATGGTGCCGTTGGGACCGAAGACCGGTCCCGCCGTCGGGCGTTTGGGAGTAATGCCGTCGCCGGAGGATCGATGCCGCAACCTGCGGATAACCCAGGGAACAAAGTATTCACGCGCCCACACCAGATCCGAGGAACGGGCCTCACGCCAGGTGCGGACCGGCAGGGGTTTCGGCACCAGGGGTTCGAGGGTGTGCTGGACGTTCAGCGCTTCCAGGACCATCATCGCGATCGTGTGGTGTCCCAGCGGTGAGAAGTGCAGGCGGTCTTCGTCCCACATCCGGGGATCGGCCAACTGCCTTAGGGACCACATATCGGCGATGATGGCGTCGTGCCGTGCAGCCACCGTCCTGAGGTTTTCGTTGTAGATGGCCACCTTGCCTCGGATGCGGCCCAAGACGGAGGATGCGGTGTCCGGTCCGTTGAACAACACCACGGTGGCACCACTGGAGGCCAGTTCCTGAACGGCAGCATCCAGCTTCTCCGCCAAAAGGTCCGGGTCGCCGCCGGGCCGGATGAGGTCATTGCCGCCGGCCGAAATAGAGACGAGGTCCGGCTGGAGTTCCAAGCAAGGACCAACTTGTTCATCCACGATCTGCTGCAGTAACCGCCCACGGATGGCAAGGTTGGCGTAGGCAAAATCTTCGTGGCCGCGGCCCAGTTCTTCCGCTACACGGTCAGCCCACCCGCGGAAGCCGCCGGGATTCTGCGGCTCGGGATCGCCGATGCCTTCCGTGAACGAATCCCCCAGTGCCACGTAACGGCTCCAAGGGTGAGTTTGGACCGGGTCGCCCGGCTTCACCAATGAATTGACGTCACTCACGCTTTCCATCCTGCCTTGAACCTGCAAACCTACGCCACCGTAGGTTGTTACCCATCGGTAACTGCAAGAATAGATCCATGACTGAAGCCGTTGCATTCCCCGCGCCCGTTGTCCTGTGGTCCCATGACGAAGCCGAGCGGGAGGGCAAACCGCTTCTGCTGCTGTTGCACGGCTACGGCTCCAATGAGGACGATCTCTTCAGCCTCGCCGGCCTGCTTCCCGAGGGATTTGCGGTGGCTTCCTTGCGGGCGCCAATGCCCATGGGCCCCGGCTTCACGTGGTTCCCGCTCACCGCATCAATTGAGTACTCCCTGGAAGCAGTAAAGCTTGCCGCTGAGTATGCCCTTGAATGGTTGGACACGGTCAAAGCGAACCATTCTTCAGTGACACTGCTTGGCTTCTCCATGGGCATGGCCATGGCGACCACCATGCTCCGCTACCGTCCCGCGGACTTCGCTGCCGTCGTCGGGCTTTCAGGTTTTGTGGTGGACGCCGGCGAAGACGCCGCTTTCCGCGATGCTGAACTGGACGGCACCTTGCCGATGTTCTGGGGCCGCGACCAGCAGGACCCCGTTATTACTCCGGACAAGATCGAATACACCATGGGATGGGTGCGCAATCATGTGGACCTCACCAAGGTGCTCTACACAGGCATGTGGCATGGCATCAACCAGCAGGAGATCGGCCACGTGGGCGAATTCCTGACCCACAAAGTGCTCTCCACCGACTAGAAAAGCAACGCGGGGTCACATATGGCCCCTTGGAAGCCTCACAATGGGCCATAAGTGACCCCGCGTTGCTTCAGGCGGTGGTGATCCGGACGGTCTGGCCGTTGACGGTAACGGTATCTCCGGCGTGGAGTTGGCGGCCGCGGCGGTCGTCGATTTCGTCGTTGACCTTGACCAAGCCGTTCTTGATGAGCTCCGTAGCTTCAACGCCGTCCTCCACGAGGTTGGCGAGCTTCAGCAGCTGGCCGAGGCGGATCATGTCGTCGCGGATGGGGATCTCTTCGATTTCCGGGTTGCTCATAGAGCAATGATGCCTGAAGTAGTGTGGGGTCAGTGCCGCAGCCTTCTCTCCGTTCAACCCTTCCGCTCGCCGTTGGCCTCCCTGTTGCAGTAGCAACCGGCCTGGTCATTCCGCTTCAAGGAAGGATCAACGGGGCGCTCGGGGCCCGGTTGAACGATGGCATCGCCGCTGCTGTGGTGAGCTTCACCACAGGCCTGGTGCTCATTGCGGCCATTTCCCTTGCCACACCGAAAGGCAGGGCGGGTCTTCGGCGCATCGTCCCGGCAGTCCGCAACCGGAGCTTTCCCCGCTTCTACATCATGGCCGGCGGGATCGGCGCTCTCTTCGTCTTTGCCCAGTCCTTCACCATTGGCCTGTTGGGTGTGGCCCTGTTCACGGTTGCTGCGGTCACGGGGCAGACCCTGAGCGGCCTCCTCGTGGACCGCATGGGCATCGGTCCCGGCGGTAAAAGGTCCATTACTGGAGTGCGGATCCTGGGCAGCGTGCTGACGGTTGCCGCAGTTGCCTGGGCTGTTTCCCCTCGGTTCGGGGGCAATACCGATATCGCCTCCCTGGTGCTGCCCGTCCTGCTGCCTCTGGCGGCGGGCTTCCTCATGAGTTTCCAGCAGGCCATGAACGGAACCGCCACTGTTCACTACGGGACGCCTGTGGCCGCCACGCTGGTCAACTTCATCGCCGGTGCCGTCATCCTTTGGATCGCTTGGCTCATCAAACTTTCCGTGGCGGGCGCGGGCAACCCACTTCCGGGTGAATGGTGGTTCTACCTGGGCGGCCCCATGGGTTGCCTTTTCATTGGGCTTGCAGCACTGCTTGTCCGCAGCCTTGGCGTGCTGGTCACCGGTTTGGGCATGATCGCCGGCCAGTTGGTGGGTTCCTTAGTGCTCGACGTCGTGATCCCCAGTCCCGGTGCGGTGGTCGCCTTGCCCACGGTGTTGGGTACGGTGCTGACGCTCGCGGCGATCATCGTGGCCACGTTGCCTTGGCCCCGGGGAGCATTCGTACGAAAGGTCCCGGGCAAAGGCCGGTAGGCTAGGACACGCAGCTTTCTGCACAGTTATTATCCGCACCAATTCCCCAGCCCACCCCGCCGGACAACCTCGTCCGGATTCCGGGGCAACCACCGCGGACCGCACCCAGCGGCCCTGTAGAACAAATGGAGTACCCATGGCAGCAAAATCCGTCCTTGACCAGGTCATTTCCCTCTCCAAGCGGAGGGGCTTTGTCTTCCAGGCCGGTGAAATCTATGGTGGCTCGCGTTCGGCGTGGGATTACGGACCCCTTGGTGCGGAACTGAAGGAAAACATCAAGCGCCAGTGGTGGCAGAGCATGGTCCGCGGCCGCGAAGACGTCGTTGGCCTGGACTCCTCAGTCATCCTTCCCCGTCAGGTTTGGGAAGCCTCCGGCCACGTAGAGGTCTTCTCAGACCCTCTGGTGGAATGCCTGTCCTGCCATAAGCGCTACCGTGCTGACCACCTCGAGGAAGAGTACGAGGAAAAGAAGGGCCGTCCGGCCGAGAACGGCCTGAAGGACATTGCCTGCGCCAACTGTGGCACCCGTGGCCAGTGGACCGAACCGCAGGAATTCTCCGGCCTCCTGAAGACCTTCCTTGGCCCGGTGGCCAACGATGAAGGCATGCACTACCTGCGCCCGGAAACTGCCCAGGGCATCTTCGTGAACTTCAACAACGTCCTCACCACGTCCCGGAAGAAGCCGCCGTTCGGCATTGGCCAGATCGGCAAGTCCTTCCGCAACGAAATCACTCCGGGCAACTTCATCTTCCGTACCCGTGAGTTCGAACAGATGGAGATGGAATTCTTCGTCGAGCCCGGCACGGATGAGGAATGGCACCAGTACTGGATGAAGGAGCGCATGTCCTGGTACACCAGCCTGGGCATCCGTGAAGAAAACCTCCGGTTCTTCGAGCACCCGATTGAGAAGCTGAGCCACTACTCCAAGGGCACCACGGACATCGAGTACCGCTTTGGTTTCCAAGGCTCCGAGTGGGGCGAGCTCGAGGGCATCGCGAACCGTACGGATTTCGACCTCTCCACACACGCCGAGGCTTCCGGTACGGACCTGAGCTACTTCAACCAGGCCACCAACGAGCGCTACACCCCGTACGTGATCGAGCCCGCCGCCGGTTTGACCCGCTCGTTCATGGCCTTCCTGATTGACGCCTACACCGAGGACGAGGCACCCAACGCCAAGGGCGGCGTCGACGTCCGTACCGTCCTGAAGCTGGATCCGCGGCTTGCCCCGGTCAAGGCAGCTGTCCTGCCGCTGAGCCGCAACGAGGACCTGTCCCCGAAGGCCAAGGCGCTGGGCACCCAGTTGCGCAAGAACTGGAACATCGACTTCGACGACGCCGGCGCCATCGGCCGCCGTTACCGTCGCCAGGACGAGATCGGTACTCCGTTCTGCATCACCGTGGACTTCGATACCCTCGAAGACCAGGCCGTGACCATCCGTGAGCGCGACACCATGAGCCAGGAACGCGTGTCGCTGGACAAGGTTGAGGCCTACCTGGCAGCACGACTGATCGGCGCCTGACCGTGGCTTTGGAATACCGCGAATGGAAGGAGGGCGACGACCTCGCCCTCCTGGAAATTTGGGGCGGCCCGGAGACCCTCCCAGCAGAACAGTTTCGTGCTGCATTGGCGCCTTCGAGCAACCAGCCCTGGCGCCGCTGCATCGTTGCCGAGGACGTCGTTGACGGCGTTCGCATCCCCGTTGCTGCCGGCGTAGTTCACGAAGCTTCGCTGCACCCGGAACGTCTCTGGGCCTACATCGAGGTTGCCAAGGACCATCGCCGGAACGGCGTTGGGGCCACCCTGCTGACCATGCTGCGCCGCGAAGCCGGGAACTCGCCGTCGGGCGTTTCCAAGCTCCGCAGCAAAGTGGAGCCTGGCACGCCGGGCGCCGCTTTCGCAGACGCGGCCGGTCTTGGACCCATCCAGCGCTCCCAATTGGTAGTGGTGGAGCCTGAGCCCCTGAAGCTGCCGCGGTTCGGCGACGGTTCCGAGGAAGCTGCGTCTGAGCGCGTGGAGGATCTCGCCACCGGATCCGTGGAACTCAGCGAAGTGGTGGGCAGCTACTACTCGGCCGTCCATCACTGGGACAGCCCGGGTGAGCTCAGCATTGCCACGGTGCAGCGGCTCTTCCTGCACGATCTCACCGGGGCGCATGGGGCCATCGTGCTGCGTGCACCGAAGGCCAGCGCCTTTGGTGGGGGAGTGCCGGCCAGCCGAAAAGGCAAGATCCAGGCCTTTGCGATCAGCTATGCCCAAGGCAACTCCGAGGAACCTTCGGATGTCTTCCTGGGTCACGATCCAAAGCTGTCCGTCGACGACGCAGAGGCCGCCGTTCGGGACCTCCTGGCGCTCATTGCCTACCAGCACCCCGTGCTGTTGGAAGTGGACGAATCGATGACGGCCCTGCGCGGTGTCCTGGCTCCCTTGCTGGAGTCGGGCAAGGCCCACGTTCGTGGTGCTGACACACTGATCGTGAGCGACTGACCACGTATTTCGCACGTCCGGATCCCGCTTTGCCCATCGCCGATGGGCAGGGCGGGATCCTGGCTTTAAGCTCAGCCCGCATTCATGGTGGAAAAGCCTTGACGCGGCCATGGCGCAGGAGTAGGAAGGCGACGTAAGCCACGCGCCGGCACACTCGGAGGGAAGCGGCGTCTGTGGACCAGCTCCGGTCTCCTCTGAATCGGCGGTAACAACAAATGAACGGTACGGCCTTGGACGGGCTGCGGGATCAGCTGCGTGGACAGCTCATCACTCCTGAAGACCCTGAATATGATTCGGCACGGGCAGTCTTTAACGCCATGGTCGACAAACGTCCGGCGGGAATCGTCCGGGTGGCCCAAGTGGCGGATGTGATCGCGGGGGTGAACTTCGCACGGGAGAATTCCATACCCCTCGCCATCCGGGGTGGCGGACACAGTGCCCCTGGATTTGGAACAGCGGATGACGCCCTGGTGCTGGACTTCGTCAACCGAACAGGGGTCCGGGTGGATCCAGAAACCGCCACTGCGCGGGCCGAAGGTGGAACCACGTGGGCTGACTTCAACCACGCAACCCATGCCTTCGGACTGGCGACCACTGGCGGGATCGTCGGTTCCACGGGAGTGGCCGGCCTGACCTTGGGCGGCGGGATTGGCTACCTCGCCCGCAAGTACGGCCTCTCCTGCGACAACCTCATTTCCGCCGATGTGGTCACGGCGGATGGAAAGTTCCTGGTGGCCAGCGAAGACCAAAACGAGGACCTGTTCTGGGCGCTCCGGGGTGGTGGCGGCAACTTTGGCGTGGTGACCTCCTTCGAGTTCAAACTCCATCCCGTTGATATGGTTCATGCCGGAGTCATTCTCTACAGTGCCGAGCATACGGACACTGTTGCCCGCTTCTACCGCGATTACATTGCGAATGCGCCGGAAGAGTTTGGCGCCTTTCTGGGCTTCCACCAAGGCCCGCCAGTCCCGTTCCTTCCCGAAGAGTGGCACGGCAAGCCTGTCTGTGTGGTGGTGGGGATGTGGACAGGGGACATGGGAGAAGGCGAAGCACGGTGGCAGCCCTTCCTGGACGCCGCTCCTGTTGCCGGCTCGCTGGTAGCTCCTATGCCTTATCCAGCCCTGAACGTGGCTTTCGACGCCCTGAACCAGAAAGGAATGCAGGGCTACTGGAAAGCGAACTTCCTTCCCGAGCTCAGTGATGGCGCCATCCAAGCTCACGCTGAACACGGCGCGACGGTCACCAGCGTCAATACGTCCGTCCACGTTTACCCGATCGACGGCGCCGTCTCACGCGTTGGCGTCCACGACACAGCTTTTGCGCACCGGGACATGAAGTTCGCGCCGGTCATTGCCGCGCAATGGATGGAACCTACGGATAACGAAGCCAACATCGCCTGGGCGCGAGGCTATGCGGCGGCCCTTGCACCGCACTCGGCGCTGGGCGGGTACATCAACTTCATGGACACTGAAGACCAGAACAGGATCACTGACAACTATGGCCCCAACTGGGATCGTCTGGTGGAGGTCAAGAGCAAGTACGATCCCGGCAACCTTTTCCATGTGAACCAGAACATCAAACCCGCCTGAGGGAAGGGTTTGCATGTTGCCCGGCTAGGCTTGAAGCCATGAGGTTTTGCAGCTGATGGGTCACGGACACTCCCACGGTCACGGTCATTCTGAAAGTTCCGAGCCAACCCCCCAGGCAATTGCATCCCGGAAGCGCGCCAACTGGCTCCTGGCTGCCGTGCTGGTTCCACTTGGTGTGCTCACTGTCATCGCCATGATGGTGATGTGGCCCTCAGGCAGCCGGGACGGAATCTCCTTCGCGAGCCCTTACCAGGCTGCCCCGGGAGTGACCTTTGACACCGGCAAGATCCAGAGCGTGGTGCAGGAAAGCTGCACCCAAACCGGACAATCCACGCAGGGACAAACAGATACCGGTCAAACGGGCCAACCCGGTGCGGGCCAACCCGGTGCAGGCCAGCCCGGCGGATCCGATTGCACCTTTGCCTTCACCCAGCCGGACAAGGGTGGGGAACCAGTCAAGGTAGTGATCAACCCCGACGTCGCCAAGTCCCATGGGGTGGATGTGGGGGACTCGATCCGCTATTTGAACCTTTCCGGTGTCCAAGGCGCATCGCAGGGCAACGGCTCGCCGTCGTACGTTTTTGTGGATTTCGTGCGGAGCCTGCCGATTGCCCTGCTGGCAGTGCTCTATGCGGTGGTAGTGATCGCTGTGGCGCGCTGGCGTGGCTTCCGGGCCCTCCTTGGCCTGGTTGGCGCTTATGCCGTGCTCGTCAGCTTCATCTTGCCGGGGCTTGTGGAGGGGAAGCCGCCGCTCATGCTGGCTTTGGTGGGTTCCACGGTGATCATGATCGGGGTCCTGTACTTCGCCCACGGATTCTCGGCGCGGACCTCCACAGCCCTGCTGGGAACCATTTTCGGGTTGGGCATTACTGCGCTGTTGGCGGCGTGGGCAACAGATGCCGCAAACCTTGCGGGCGTCGGCGACCATGACGCCGCGACGCTGATAAATATGTCGGACAAGATTTCAATCTCCGGCATCATCCTGTGCGGCTTGATCATCTCAGGCCTCGGCGTCCTCAACGACGTCACCATTACCCAGTCCTCTGCTGTGTGGGAGCTTTACGAACTGGCCCCGAATACCAGTGCCCGCAAGCTGTTTTCATCGGCAATGCGGATTGGCCGGGACCACATCGCCTCCACTGTTTACACGATTGCCTTCGCGTACGCTGGCGCCGCCCTCCCGATCCTCATCATCGTGATGCTTTACGACCGCCCACTTGCAGAGGCCTTGACCAGTGCGGAGTTGTCCGAAGAAGTCATCCGCACGCTAGTGGGCTCCATCGGCCTGGTGCTGGCCATTCCCGTGACTACGCTGATCGCGGTGCTGGTGGTCAAGGCCACTGGCGTGAAGGGTGCCGCCCCGGCGCCGGCTCTGTCCGTGAATCCGGACGACGTGGACGATACTGGTACCCTCGCTGCCGCGGCCGCCGTCGTGGGTTCTGGCCGAATGGAAAGGCTCGACGACGGCGGGTCCTCCCGCGCGGTCGGCAAGTCTGCCCGCCCGGGGAGTCGCCGTGCCCAGCGTGAGGCGGAGCGCCGCGGAGACGATGATGGTGCGCGCAACTCCATGTGACGGCGGGGCCATGACATTTGTCATCCCCGATCGGTGACACCCTCCACGGGTGCAGGTGGGCAATCCCGGCTTGAATGGATGGTGGAACAAGACCGCCAATCAGGGAGAACAATGGGAATCACGGGAGTGCCGGCAGTCCACGCCGTCGGACTGCACAAGAGCTTCGGGGAGGTCCGTGCCGTCCGTGGTTTGGATCTGACCGTGCAACAAGGGGAAGTGGTGGCATTCCTGGGGCCCAATGGTGCAGGCAAGACCACCACCATCGACATGATCCTCGGTCTTAGCACCCCCGACCAAGGTGAGGTTTCGATTTTCGGCCACTCGCCCCGCGGCGCCATCGCCCGAGGGCAAGTGGCCGCCGTCATGCAGACCGGCGGATTGCTTCGGGACATCACTGTTCGGGAAACCGTGCAGTTAACCGCAGCAATGTTTGACTCCTCCCGACCTGTGGAGGAGGCGCTGACTCGTGCCGGCATCCTGGATATCGCCAACCGCAAGGTGGAGAAATGCTCGGGCGGCCAGCAGCAGCGCCTGCGGTTTGCCATGGCCCTGGTGTCGGATCCCGGACTGCTCATCCTGGACGAACCGACCACCGGCATGGATGTCGCTGGCCGCCGCGATTTTTGGTCCGCCATCAGGGCGGACGCCTCGCGGGGCCGCACCGTAATCTTCGCCACCCACTACCTTGAGGAAGCGGACGCTTACGCGGATCGGATCGTCTTGGTCCGTCAAGGCACCGTAGTTGCCGATGGCACGGCGGCCCAGATCAAGAACCTTGCCTCCGGCCGCACGGTCAAGGCTTCCCTGCCAGCTGCCGACCAGCATCTTCTGGCTGGACTCCCAACATCGGACAGCTTGGACTACGACGCCGGAAGACTCACCGTGCGAACGGCGGACTCGGACTCCGTAGTCCGCTACCTGCTGAACAACACCGCAGCCCACGATCTGGAAGTCGTGGCCAACAACCTTGAGGAGGCCTTCGTGGCGCTCACAGGGGATGAAGCAGAATCAGAAACCACTGAACCCGCACTCGAAGGAGACCGGGCATGAGTACGGCAACAGCAATGCAGGACCGCAAGCCCTCCGCGGGCGGTATCAACCGGACGTTCCTGTGGATCGAGATCAAGCGGATGCTCCGCAACCGCAGGACAGTCATCTTCACAGTCGTCATGCCCGCGATCTTCTTCTTCATCTTCGGCCTGTCCAACAAGAACCAGCAGTTGCCCAACGGCCATAGTTATGGTCAGTACATCCTGATCAGTCTGACGGTGTACGCAGCCATGACTGCGGCCACCGGAGCCGGCAGCCAGGTGGCGGTGGAACGTGCGCAAGGGTGGAGCAGGCAGCTCCGGCTTACTCCTCTGCTTCCCGGTGCCTATATTGCTGTCAAGGCTGCGGCAGCCCTGACGTTGTCGCTCGTCGCTGTGATCGCCCAATTCGTCATCGGCGCTTTGGCCGGGGTCACCATGGACCTCCAGACATGGGTGACAGCTGGATTGGTTGCCTGGCTGGGTTCGTTGGTCTTCGCCGCGCTGGGCTTGTTCGTGGGGTATCTCATGCCAAGCCAGAATGTCATGCAGATCCTGGGCCCGGCGCTGGCTATCCTGGCCATGCTTGGCGGGCTCTTTATGCCGATCGAGATCATGGGCGAGACCTTTGGTGCCATCGCCAAGTTCACCCCGGCATATGGGATCGGGCAGTTGGCCAGGAGCCCCATAACTGGACAGTTCGACGCCATGTGGATCGTTAACGTCGTGATCTGGCTGGCGATCTTCGTTGGTGGAGCCGCGCTGGCATTTCGCCGCGACACCAAGCGCGTCTGATCCTGTCCACTTTGACTAGGGTGGGAGTCATGAGCTCCGAGAAGACCGGTGGCATGTTCCGTGGGCCTGGACCCAGAAGATGGTTTGTGGGCGCAGGCTTTTCCATTCTTCTCTGGGCTTGGCCTACGTGGAACCTGGTGTGGTCGGTCGACGAACCACTTCCCTGGAAGCTTGCAGCCTCCACATCGTTGATCGCCTTCTTCGCCGCCTATGCCATTCTTCCGATGTACAGCCGACGCCGGGGAAGCGGGACCGGTCTGTTGTGCGTCAGCATTCTGTTGGCGCTGAACGGCCTGGTGATTTTCCTGGTCGGCCCGGAGGCACTCTGGACGTGGCCGTTCCTCGCGTGCGCGATTGCCATGACCGTGTTGCCGCCCCGCGTCGACTTCGCCTTGATCATGGCGCTTGCCGCAGTCTCTTTGGCTACTGGTCTGTCCACAGGCGCACCGGAGCAGGCCTTCTCCCAGCCCGCGCTCATCTTGTCGTTGGGTCTTATGATGTCTTCCTTTGCACGGATGATCCGGCAAACATCCCAGTTGCGGGCGGCACAAAGCGAACTGGCGGATGCGGCCGTTGCTGCCGAGCGGAGCCGGGTTGCCCGGGACATGCATGACATCCTGGGACACTCACTGACGGTGATCGCCGTCAAGGCTGAATTGGCCGGCCGATTGATGGAAGGAGCCGCTGGGCCGTCCTTGGACAGGGCAGCGGCGGAAATCAGCGACGTGCAGGACCTTGCCCGCGGCGCCCTCGCTGATGTGAGGGCCACTGTCGCCGGTTATCGCGGCGTCAATGTCCTCGCCGAACTCGCAGCTGCCAGGAGTGCGCTGGAATCGGCAGGCATCGAGGCCGAGTTGCCTGGGACGGTTGAGCAAGTTCCCGCCCGGCATCGCGAGCTCTTCGGCTGGGTATTGAGGGAAGGCATCACCAACGTTGTGCGGCATTCCGGCGCCGCGCGTTGCCGCGTCCTGCTGACGGCGTCCGGGGTCCTGGTGGAGGACGACGGCGTGGGGCCGGCTCCCGAAGCCCGTCCGGGAAGCGGGCTGGATGGCATACGGGAGAGGGCGGCTGTGGCTGGCGGAAGCGTCAGCGTCGGCACCAGTGACCTTGGAGGGTTCAGATTGGCAGTTGACGTATGAGTATCCGATTGGTGATCGCTGACGATCAGGCACTGGTGCGTGGGGCTTTGGTGGCATTGCTGGGGTTGGAGCCAGACATTGAGGTGGTTGCAGAATTGGGCGATGGCACGGGCGTCGCCGCTGCTGTGGTGGAGCATTCCGCGGACGTCGCGATGCTGGATGTCGAGATGCCGGGCCTGGATGGAATCAGCGCAGCAGCTGCCGTACGCCGGGCGGCGCCTTCGTGCCGGGTACTGATGGTTACCACCTTTGGGCGGCCTGGCTACCTAAAACGCGCCATGCAGGCCGGAGCATCGGGGTTTGTCGTCAAAGATACCCCGGCGCGACAACTGGCCGATGCGGTGCGCCGCGTTCACCGGGGGCTTCGAGTTGTGGATCCGGCACTCGCTGCGGAATCGCTGACGTCCGGCGACAGCCCCCTGACGGAGCGTGAGACGGAAGTGTTGAGGGCTGCCGCTGCCGGTGGAACTGTTGCGGACATTGCCAGGACGGCGATCCTTTCCGAAGGGACGGTGCGGAACTACCTCTCGGCGGCGATGGCCAAGACCGGCGGAAGGACACGAGCCGAGGCGGTACGAATCGCTGCCGATAACGGTTGGCTCCTGTAGGGAATTACGGAACAGACGCGGGAACGTGCTGTGCCGAATAGTCGCCCGGGAGCCGATTTGCCCTGATTTGCGACAATGGATGGGTGACTGTAGTAGCAACGCCCCCTGCCCCAAAGCTTGAGCTTCCGCCTTTGCAACTCGGCGGGATCACCGTGGACACTCCCGTGATCCTTGCCCCCATGGCGGGCATCACCAACTCAGCCTTCCGCAGGCTCTGCCGCGAATACGGTGGTGGCCTGTACGTGGCCGAGATGGTGACATCGCGTGCGCTGGTGGAACGGACTCCGGAATCTTTGCGCATCATCTCCCATGACGAGGATGAGAAAGTGCGTTCCGTGCAGCTCTACGGTGTTGACCCCGTAACGGTCGGCGCGGCAGTCCGCATGCTCGTCGAGGAAGACCGGGCTGACCACATCGACCTCAACTTCGGCTGCCCGGTACCCAAGGTCACCCGCAGGGGTGGCGGTTCCGCGCTGCCATGGAAGATCGACCTGTTCACGTCCATCGTCCAGACCGCGGTTAAAGAAGCTTCCAAGGGCGGTATTCCGCTCACCATCAAGATGCGCAAGGGCATTGACGAGGACCACCTGACATACCTCGACGCCGGACGTATCGCCCGCGATGCGGGAGTGGCCGCCGTCGCCCTCCATGGCCGGACGGCCGCCCAGTTCTATTCCGGCCAGGCTGACTGGTCCGCCATTGCGCGTCTTCGTGAGGCGCTGCCTGACATTCCGGTGCTGGGAAACGGTGATATCTGGTCCGCCGAGGACGCTGTCCGCATGGTCCGGGAAACCGGTGTGGACGGCGTGGTGGTAGGCCGTGGTTGCCAGGGCCGTCCGTGGCTGTTCGGTGATCTGCAGGCGGCCTTCGAAGGCAGCGACCAGCGGCACCGTCCGGGCCTGCGGGAGGTCGCCGAAGGCGTGTACCGGCATGCAGAGCTCATGGTGGAAACCTTCGGCAACGACGAGTACAAGGCGTTGCGGGAAATCCGAAAGCACATGGCTTGGTACTTCAAGGGATACGTGGTGGGCGGGGAACTTCGCGCCAAGCTGGCCACGGTTCCTACCCTTGAGGTCCTGCGCGGACTCCTCGAAGAGCTTGACATGGATTTGCCGTATCCAGGCATCGATTCCGAGGGTCCGCGTGGCCGTGCCGGATCACCGAAAAAGCCGGCGCTGCCCAAGGATTGGCTCGTGAGCCGTCAGCTGAACGCGGAACAGAGTGCCGAAATCTCCGCAGCTGAGCTGGACGTGTCAGGCGGCTAGCTTCACACGTGTAAGACTGGCTCAAGAGGCACCACTACAACGGCGCTTGAAGGAGGCAGATACCCATGGGAACCGAAGCGATGCTGGGCCGCACCGGAACGCCACACGACTACGTGCTGGCAATTCCGGGCTACACCGAAGCGGATTCTGCGCGGTGGGTCGAAGAGTCGCGAAAGACCACGTACCGCTCCGATTTTGAACGCGACCGGGCACGGGTCCTGCATTCCTCCGCCCTGCGACGGCTGGGGGCGAAAACGCAGGTTGTTGCCCCGGACACGGACGATTTCGTTCGCACCCGTCTGACGCACAGCCTGGAGGTTGCGCAGGTGGGCCGCGAGCTTGGCCGTTCGCTGGGCTGCGATCCGGACGTCGTGGATACCGCGTGCCTTAGCCATGACCTCGGTCACCCACCTTTTGGCCACAATGGTGAATCTGCCCTGAATGAGGTGGCACACACCATTGGTGGCTTCGAAGGCAACGCGCAGACGTTGAGGTTGTTAACGCGCCTGGAACCGAAAGTCCTTGCTGAGGACGGCAGGCCCGCCGGGCTCAACCTGACCCGCGCCAGCCTTGATGCTGCGTCCAAGTACCCGTGGTCCGCCGTCGACGCCCCCGTCATCCATGGCCACCGCACCAGCAAGTTCGGCGCGTATGAGGACGATCTTCCCGTATTCGAATGGCTGCGTGAAGGCGCTCCGGGCAACCGTTCCTGCATTGAGGCCCAGGTGATGGACCTCGCGGACGATATTTCCTATTCCGTCCATGACGTCGAGGACGCAATCGTTGCCGGCCACTTCCAACTGAAGTGGATGGAGAATCCGGACCACCGCGCCCGCGTCGTGGGCTACACCAAGCAGTGGTACCTCCCACACAACGATCCTGCTGACATTGATGCTGCCCTTTCCAGGCTTGAGGCCACCACGGTGTGGGTCCGTGAGGCCGATGGCAGCCGAAAGTCCATGGCGGCGCTGAAGGATATGACCAGCCAGCTCATCGGACGGTTCTGCCAAAGCGCCATGGAAACCACGCGTGACCATTTTGGCCCGGCCAACCTGACCCGCTATGGCGCCGAGCTGATGGTCCCGGAGGACACTGTGACCGAAATCGCGGTCCTGAAGGGCCTGGCCACCACGTTCGTCATTTCCACGGACCACCGCCAGCCCGTTTATGAACGCCAGCGCGAAGTCCTGCACGCCCTGGTGGGCGTGCTGAACGCCACAGGCGACCGCCACCTCGAACCGATGTTCGCCGCTGACTGGCGTGACGCCGCCGACGACGGTGCGCGGCTGCGGGTAGTGATTGACCAAGTAGCGTCGCTGACGGATGGTTCAGCGCTGGCCATGTACGAGCGCCTGGTGGGGAGCCTGCCGTCACTCTGGTAACGCTTCCGTCGGTCCGTTAACGGCGGGGATTCCTGGGGCAAGCGGCTAGGATGGTCACGTGGCTGGCTTGATCAAACGTGAAGATATCGACGAAGTACGCCAGCGCACGGATATCAAGGAAGTCGTTGACGGTTACGTCACCCTGAAGAGCGCTGGCTTGGGCAGCTTCAAGGGCCTGTGCCCCTTCCACGACGAACGCTCACCATCCTTCACTGTCCGCCCCCAAGTGGGCAGATATCACTGCTTCGGCTGCGGCGAAGACGGGGATGCCATCTCCTTCGTCCAGAAAATGGACCACAGTTCCTTCCACGAGGCAGTGGAAAAGCTGGCCGCCAGGATCGGCTACGAGCTGCGTTACGAGGACGGCGGCACCGGTCCGAACCGTGAAGAAGTGGGCAAGCGCCAGCGCCTCCTGGATGCCCATAAGATCGCCGACGAGTTCTTCCGTGCCCAACTGCTGACGCCCGGAGCCGCCGAGGGCCGCAACTTCCTCGACGGCAGGGGCTTTGACCGCGCGGCCGCCGAGCACTTCGGCGTGGGCTATGCGCCGCAGGGCTGGGACTCGCTCCTCAAGCACCTGCGCGGCCGTGGGTTTACGGATGCCGAACTCAAACTTACGGGCATGTTTTCCGAAGGGAACCGGGGCATCTATGATCGCTTCCGTGGCAGGCTCATCTGGCCCATCCGGGACATTGCCGGGGATACCATCGGCTTCGGCGCCCGGAAACTCTACGAGGACGATCAGGGTCCAAAGTACCTGAACACCCCTGAAACGACTCTCTACAAAAAGTCCCAGGTCCTCTATGGGATCGACATCGCCAAGCGCAACATTGCCAAGGACCGGCAGCTGGTGGTGGTTGAGGGGTACACCGACGTCATGGCCTGTCACCTGGCAGGAGTCACGACGGCGGTCGCCACCTGCGGCACCGCGTTCGGCACCGAACACATCAAGATCGCCCGGCGCCTGCTTTCGGACGACGGCACCGGGGGAGAAGTAGTGTTCACCTTCGACGGAGACGCCGCCGGCCAGAAGGCCGCCCTCCGCGCCTTCGAGGAAGACCAACGATTCGTCGCGCAAACGTACGTCGCGGTAGAGCCCACTGGCGCTGATCCCTGTGATCTTCGTCAACTCAAGGGCGATGCCGCAGTACGTGAACTCATCGATAGCAGGAAGCCGCTCTTCGAGTTCGCCATTCGGGCCTCGCTCCGCAGGCACAACCTGGACACGGTAGAAGGTCGCGTCGCGGCGCTTCGGGAAGCGGCGCCCGTTGTGGCACAAATCCGCGACTCCGCCATCCGCCCCGCCTACATCCGCGAACTAGCCGGTTGGTTGGGCATGCCGATTGAGGAAGTCAGCCGCTACGTTGGGGCCGCAGCCAAGCGCGCGGCATCCGGCGCTGCTTCATCTGGCGCTGCTTCATCTGGCGGGGCTCAGTCCGGCGCTGCGGAGCAATCCACGACGACGACGGCAGCATCGTCGAACGGTCAGGCGTCGAACATTCAGGCCTTCAACCGTCCCGACCCGCGGGACCCCGTGGCAGGCATGGAGCGCCAAGCGTTGGAAGTGGTCCTCCAAGAGCCCTCAGTCCTGGGCGACGGGGCATGGGAGCGCTTTGAGGCGTCCCATTTTGCTACTCCTGCCTACGCGGCGGTCCACGCAGCCGTGCGTGCCACAGGACTGGCCCACGCGGCTGATCCCGTGGCATGGGTGGAGCACATCAGGCAGGAAGTCCCGGAGCCTCTGCGCCCCTTGGTTTCTGAGTTGGCAGTAACTCCTTTGCCGGCCAGCACCCCGGAAGCTATGCAACGATATTGCCGGGACATTTTGGCAAGGCTTTTCGAGCTGCAGATCACGCGCATTAAAGCGGACAAGATGGGCCAACTGCAGCGCCTTGATGCAACTGCATTTCCCGAGGAATTCCAGCGCCTGAACCGGGAACTGATGGTGTTGGAAATGCAGCGTCGAGCCTTGCGTTCAGACTCCTGAGGGCCCCTGCCGAGGACCGTCGGAAGTGGCCTGGAGGTTCGATTTCGTTTTCCGGCGGGGCCCTGTTAAGCTAGTAACCGCTTCATTCCTCCGTAGCTCAATTGGCAGAGCATTCGACTGTTAATCGAAGGGTTACTGGTTCAAGTCCAGTCGGAGGAGCGCACAATACCCCCGTTCCGGAGTTTCGGAACGGGGGTATTTTTATACCCCCAGGGGGTATCTCCGCCCGATTCGCATTCGCATAAAACCTTTGCTAAAGTCATAACCGCTTCATTCCTCCGTAGCTCAATTGGCAGAGCATTCGACTGTTAATCGAAGGGTTACTGGTTCAAGTCCAGTCGGAGGAGCGCAAGGACCCCGCATCGGTTTCACACTGGTGCGGGGTCCACCTTTTTTACACGAAATCCATCTCCACCTGAAGGAAGCGTGCGGCTTCGGCCACGGCTGCCAGGAATGCTTCCTGTTCGGTCGGGGGTGTCCGGGGTTCACGAGGATGCCACTCGTGGGGAGCGGAGTAAACGCGGGTGAAACCTCCGCCCGGTGGCGCATAGAAGATTCCAAAGCGCTGGACCGGCCACTCGGGTGACGTCTCCGGGGCAACCAGCAACGCGGCGTCCACGTCCGGGTTGTACCACTGGGCGATGGGCCGGCGGCGATCATCCGTGAAAAGGCCAGCAGCGTAGAGCGCCGCGGACTGGGGACTGGTCACAGAGCACAGGCGATCCCACCAGAGCGGCAGGATGCGTTCATCCCGACGCTGCCAAGGTGCCGGAAGCGGCTGCAGCTCTTGCCAATGTGGCACATCTCAACTTTATCGCCGGGGACGGGCCGGCAACAGGCCCTGCCTAACCGGACAAACCGAGTCTCGGATAGAGCACCTCGAAGCCCTTGGTCAGGCCGGCGTTCAATGCGATGCCTACATGCCCGCCGTTTGGCACCTCGTAATAGGTCACCGTCATTCCGGAAGCTTTGGCAGCTGTGGAGACAGCCTTCGCAGCTGCAACATACGTCACGTCATCCGAGCCCACGGTGAAAACGGCAGTGGTGTCGGGAAATTGCTTACCTTTCATGATGTTGATGGGCTTCTGTGCGTCATAGGCTGCCTGGTTGCCACCAAAGATCTCGGCCAGGTTGCCTGCAGGATCCTCCGCGCCGGGGAACTCCTCACCGGAGATGTCCACCACATTGCCCCACATCTTCGGGTATTTGAGCGCAAACGAGATGGCGCACTGCCCGCCGTTGGAGTATCCGGCGATGGTCCAATGGTCGCGGTCCGGGAGGATGTTCAGGTTTGCTTTGGCCCAGTTCACCACGTCAACGTTGATGTACTTCTCCACGTTTCCGTATTTGGCTGTGTCCAGGCACAGAGTGTCGTCTTGATCCGGTCCGATCTGGTCGGCCACGATCGCGATGGGGGCAAGGCCATTGTTCTTCGCAGCAAATTCATCCAACGCGGCCGAAACGTACTGGGGGTCGGGGAGGCCCGGCTGGCCCATCATGAGGACAAACAAGGGCAATCGGGGAGGGTTCTCCGTCAGGGCAGCAGGTGGCAAGTAGATCCCGGCAGGGCGGGCATTGAAACCCGAGGCGGTGGCTGGAATGACCTGCGTTCCCACCTCGCCCTTTGTTGGCATGTTGGCTGGCGGTTTCCAGTTTTGCCAGAGGGGTCCGGAAGGGAGGGGAGCGTCCGGGTCCGGTTTGCTCAGTTGGATGGCTTCCTCAGTGGAAATCCCCAGCGCTGAGCCCAGGGTCCTGTTGAGCCCGAACTCCATGTTGACGCCCAGCGCAGTGACCAGGAGGAACACAGGAATCGATATGGCCGCCACCACCTTCCGCCACCGGGGAGTGTGGCGAAAACTAACCACGGCCAGCCCAAGGGCAGCGAAGCCGGTGATCACCCAGAACCACACGCGAGGTGTCAGCCCCACGTGGAAGACGTCCAGGACATCCTCAACGATCCAGACCGTAAACCAACCCAGCGCCGCTGTTACCACAATGCCAACCACTGCAGTGATCACCCAGCGCGAAGACGGCCTGAGGAACAGCAACAGGAAAAGCCCGACGCCGATGACCACGGCTATCGTCATGACCACCGGGCCGCTGATCTCGATTTCCAGGAGGCCCTTCATGACTGCCGCATCCGTCCGGTGGCGGTCACGCGGCCGGCTCCCGGGCAACCATTTGCCGTAGCAAACCGGCGCTCTGTGCGCGAGACAAACCCGGCAAGTACGCCGAGCCAACGGCAAGACCTATGGAAGGCAGGGCCAGCGGGTCCCGGTAATACATGTACAGAGTGCGGTGCTCGGGCTGGAACCGCGATTTGAAAGCTGCCAGGGACTTGAAGCCGTACATGGGTTCCAGTGCATTGCCCAGCATTGCCAGGACCCGGTCCAAGGCGCTGTGGTCACCGTCGTCCGTCGCGGCCCCTGTATTGGCCAGCGGGGAGCCTGACAGCGAGATGTGGGGAACGTCGTCCTTGAAGTGCGTAACGGCAGAGGCGATCAGGAATTCCATGACCCCTTTGAATCCAGTGGTTCGGCGGCGCATGAAGTCCAAGGTCCAACCCGACACCACGCCGTCGGTAAAGACCGGCAGCCAGCTCGTGACCCCATGGACGAGGCCGTCGTCGTCCACAGCCACGCAACACATGACTTCGGGATCCTTCAGTTCATCCAGTCCGCCCAACGTGAACCCCATCTCGGGAAGGGCCTTGTCCGCCACCCACTCTTCCGAGATTTCGGCCAGTTGTGCCCGGATCCCCGGTGGCATCTCCGCGTAGTGGTACCAGTGGTCCCTGATGGACAGCTTCTCAGCCCTGTTCACCGCGGTCCTGACGTTCTGCCATTCCTTGCCTTTGAACGTCATCGCCTGGATGTTCAGCAGCGTTTCTTCGGCCACCTCCAGTTTGCGGAAGCCGCGGGGGAGGAGGGCCTCGTCGAGCTCCGCCGTGGCCGAGTAGAAGCACGGTGTGAGGCCCAGTGCCGCGCAATGGGCCAGGAAGCCCGTCGCAGCCTCGGTATGGTGCTGGCGGGCCCCGAACGGACCCGCCACGGTCAGGGCAACTCCGTTGTGCACTTGGTAGGCGAGGCCAGCCCTCCTGTCGGGAGTGAACCAGTATTGGTTGTTGTCCCACAGGGCCATCCAGGACAGGGTGCCCCCGCCGTCGTGAAGCAATTCACGAGTGTGTCCCAGATCTGCAGCAGGGTCTTTTGCCAGCGTCCGGAACCGCTGGAAATTGTTCAGGACCATCAAAAGGATGCAGAGCCAGATGACATCCCCGCCCAGTCCGTAGAGAACAGTGCTCAGCAGTCCCTGCGGCAGCTCAACGACGAACGGAACGGGGAAGGGGACCAGGATGTGGGTCAATTGCCCTGCGAGGTCCCACAGCGATGAGCGGCTCGGGTTGCCCTCTACGAACCAGAAGGCCACGTAAAGGACCGCCGCCACAGCAGCCATGATGAGGGTAGTCCTGCCCAGGACGCGATATCCGGCATCGCTGGACTCCACCCGGAATTTGTGGCGGTTGATCACCAGCAGGACCGCGATGATCAGCGGTGCCAGGATTGCGGGAACGGCATAGAGCAGGAGGTAGCCGATGTCGTCATTGCCGAGTGTCACTTCCGGATCCGTCACGTACTGCAGGATTGCCACGCTGGTCACGAACGCCAGGTACAGCTGGATGACCAGGGTCAGTCGGTATGCAAGGCGGCGACCACGGCGCAGCCCCTCGGCACAGACAAGCAGCAACAGCACCGGGATCACTGTGAGGATGGTGGCACCGAAACTCTGCACGCCCACAACGCTCTGCAGCGTGACGCAGCTCTTGTCGTTGTCGCAGGCTTCCTTCACTTCGTCCACGCTGGGGCTCGCTTGAAGCATCACCTCGGAAACCACAGAAAGCGGCCCCACCTCCAACGTGCCCGTTAACTGGGTGAGCAAGGGGCCAAGGGCGAAGACACCCACCACAGTGCCCACAAGGAACCGGGTCTCACGAAGGCTCGAGGAATGAAGCGAGCCCGCACGCCGTCGCAGCACCAGGGCC
Source organism: Paenarthrobacter sp. 10L420 (assembly GCF_056395385.1). Lineage (NCBI taxonomy): Bacteria > Bacillati > Actinomycetota > Actinomycetes > Micrococcales > Micrococcaceae > Paenarthrobacter > Paenarthrobacter sp. 10L420. Next base: position 27,885 of record NZ_JBFTJK010000023.1, read on the forward strand.
TGAACGGCCCAACCGGCCAGAATGCCGATGACAGCGCCGGCAAGGGCCTGCAGTGTTTGTGCGACGCCTACAAACAACGCAAACATGAGCGTTGCTGCCAGCAGCCATGTCCGGAGGCGACGACGCCAGAGTGCCTCCAGTGTCGCCGTCGAATATCCCAAGGCAGCGGCGGCACCACCGTACGCGCCCACAACGTACTCGCCACCCAGGAAACTAAGCCATTGGTCGCTGTTGTCCGTCCCAAAAGCAACGAGCCCCATCAGCACCAAGGCGCTGAGCGCGGAACCAAAGATAAATGCTGCCAGGGCCAACCATGGACCCATACTGCGCTCGGCGATGCCCACGCCCACCAGGATCAGAACGGTACATGCCAGATAGTCCAGCAAGGATGAGGCAAAGAATGACGAGGTGAAGATGGACCAACCCGGCCCCGGATCCAGCGCCAAACCCAGCCCGACTTGTTCCAGGAGTGCCTCGTTGGGGCCGGCGATGAGGCTCCCCGTAACTGCGCCGACAAGCCAAAGGAACAGCACGAGTCCCAAGGTCAGGGGCAGACGTCGTATGGCCGCCAGGCCGTAAACAGTGCCCCGATATCCCACAGCCGCACTCATGTGATGTCCCCTTCACCGGCGAAGCGGGGGAAACCCCCGGCTGGCCACCATTCTGCCCTGCCGGGCGCCCTAAGGGGAGGGCTTACGGGGGTCGATAGACCCGGGGCCGATGGACCCGGGGCCGATAGGCCCGATTACGGTTAGTCCCGATGCCAAGGGCCCGGGTTCACCCGGTACAGCAGGGCGGCTCCAATGACGGCGCCAAGTATCGCCCCGAACAGTGCACTCCCGGCCAGGCGGCCCAACAACGCCCCGACGACGGCGCCAAGCACGGCCCCGAGGAAAAGGCCCCTGCCGTTGCGGTGCGGTTTCTTGGTCATGGTCACAGCCTATGGTCCGGTTTGATGAATGCCGTACTAGTGGATTGACGGGCCTAGTGGATTGAAGGGACCGTCCGCGGCCGGACCACGAGCCACAGCGCGGCGATGGCTCCGGTGATGCAGACCGCCTGGACCGCGCCCATGGGTACCGCTGAATCGACACCGAGCCAGCCGACCACAGGGGGGACGATGCCCGCCATCATGAATTGCGCCGCGCCCAGGAGCGATGCCGCCGTCCCCGCTTGGGCTCCATGGTTCGCCAAGGAGAGGACCTGGACGCAGGGGAACAGGAAGCCTGTAGCGCAAATGTAGAACCACAGCGGGATCAGGATGCCCCAGAGACCTACGTGCAGGAGATCGAGCACGATAATCAGGGCCGCCATCAGCAGCATGAACACCGTGGCTCCGGCCACGATCCACTGCGGGGCCACGCGTCGGATCAACCTTGAGCTGATCTGGACGCCAGCCACGATGCCCAGCGAATTGACGCCGAAGAGGAGGCCGTATTCCTGGGGAGAGAATTCGTAAATGTTCTGGAACAGGAAAGTGGAGGCCGACAGGTAAGCGAACAAACCACCGAAGTTAAGGCTGCCTACCATTAACATGCCCACGAAGATCCGGTCCGTCAGCACCGTCTTGTACCGCTGCCGCACTGTGACTGCGGACTTCCCGCGGCGTTCCGCCGGCAGGGTTTCGCGAATGAAGAAGATCGCGGCCAATATCACCAACGTGCCGTAGCAGGCCAGGAAGTAGAAGATACCGGGCCACGGGAACACCAGCAGCAACTGGGAACCGATGATAGGGGCAAGGATCGGGGCAAGCCCGTTGACTAAGGACATCCGGGAGAACATGCGGACCATCGAGTAGCCGTGGAACAGGTCCCGAACCATGGCCATTGCGACGACGCCGCCACCGGCGGCACCGATACCCATGAGCACGCGGAAGAGGGACAGGAACCCAATGTCCGGAGCCAAAGCAGCGCCCAACGATGATCCGATATGAAGGGCAGTGGCGAGGATCAAGGGCAGGCGACGGCCAAACTTGTCGCTGAAGGGACCAACCACCAGCTGCCCAAGGCCAAACCCGACGGTGGTGCCAGTCAGTGTCAGCTGGATAGCCGTGGCTGAAACGCCAAAACTCTCCTCCAGCGCAGGGAACGCAGGAAGGTAGAGATCCACAGTGAAGGGCCCCAAAGCGGTCAGGGCACCGAGAAGGACAATGTAGACAAGCTTTTCGCGTCGGCTCAGGGAATCGCCCGGAGCAATGGGATTGGTCACGATCATCTATCCTATGGCCGTCACATCATATTTATGCAGCTACCTCAGGCGCGCCGCGGTGTCATGGGCGAAAGTTGAGCCGGAACCTGAATGATAGTTTTGAGGACAGGTGCCCGCGGCGATCTCTTTCCGGCCGCGTTCGCCCGACACGATGCCCAGAGGAAGCAGTTAGGCGGAACCCAATGAGTGGACGTCACACCGGCCGGACCAGCACGAGACCAGCCATCCGTACTTTGCCGAAGACCCTCAAGCTCGTTGCCCGTTTGGCTCCCAGGCAACTCAACGATGAGATCGCCCTTGCCAAGGTCGAACTCAAGCGCAAGGCCACCCAGGTTGGGGTGGCCGGCGCGTTCTTTGGCGTAGCCCTTGTTTTCATGTCGCTCCTTGTGATCGCGCTGGTGGTGGCCGCGATTCTTGGGTTGGCTACCATCATGCCGGGTTGGCTTGCGGCGTTGATCGTTGCAGCGGTCTTTCTTGTCATCGTCGCGCTCGGGGCCTTGATCGGCGTCGCCAAGTTCAAGAAGGCCATGCCGTTGATCCCTGAGGACACCATCCGTGGACTCAAGCACGATCTGGGAATTGCGAAGGAAGGCTCGGCCTTCGACGAATCGATCCTCGATCCCAATTCGCCCGCTGCCAAGGCGGCGAAGGCCGCGAAGGAAGCTGCCGCTGAAAAGGCGAAGGCAGAAAAGGCCGCAAAGGAAGCAGCCAAGGAAGCGGACGCCGTCAAGGCACCCACCGAAGCAGAACTCCGCCTGCGCCTGGACAAGCGACGCGAACACCTCACGGGCGTGCGCGATGAACTTGGCGAGCAGTTGGACGTCAAAAAGCAGGGCCAGGCTTTGCTGGGCACGGCCACAGTGAAACTCCAGGAGGGAAAGGACTTTGCTTCAGCGAAGTTCGCTGACCTAGGAGAGGCGGTCCCTGAGGACCTCACCGGACGCCTTGCTTCCCGGTGGAAGGACCTCGTGGCTTTCGCCGCCGCTGCTGCAGTCTTCGTGGTTGCCCTGCGGAAGCTGCTGAAGAAGTAGCAGCCTGCCGCAGTACCGCACACACTGGAGTAGAGGAAGGGGGACACCATGAGGTTTATCGGTGCTGGTTCGCATCCGGACCGTCCCCAGGTGGACCACGACCTCCTCTTCACTGTTCCCAACATGCTCACAGTTCTGCGCTTCATGGGCGTCCCGCTCTTTGTGTGGTTGGTCCTGTGGCAGAAGGAATACGGCTTCGCTGTGCTCGTGCTGGTCATCATGGGCAGCACTGACTGGGTGGATGGCTACATCGCCCGCCGCTTTGACCAAACCTCCAAGCTGGGCAGGATCCTGGACCCCCTGGCGGACAGGGCGGCGCTCATAGCCGTAGCAGTCACTTTGGCGATTGCCGGCGTCGTGCAGTGGTGGTACCTGGCCGCACTGGTGGTGCCGGACGCCATTCTGGCCATTGCCTCCCTGATCTACTTCCGCAGCCATCCGGACCTTCCCGTGAGCATCATCGGCAAGATCCGCACCGGGTTCCTGCTGGTGGGCACGCCGTTGCTGGTTCTTTCCAAATTGCCGATTCCCTACACGGACGCCTACTTCGCCGCCGCCTGGGTTTTCCTCGGCCTCGGACTGCTGGGCCACTGGATCGCGGCCTACAACTACTACTGGGCCATCCTGCGTAAAGGCAAAGAACTGCGGTCCAACGACGGCGGACACGGCTGATGGTGTGGCTGGCGGTTTCCCTTGCCGTACTTGGTGCCTTTTTCCTTGCCATTGGCGCCCAACGCCAAGGAAGCGCGGTCAAGGCCGATACCGGCGGCCTGGCCCTGAGTTCCAACGGGTTCCTGCGGCTTCTACGCAATCCACGATGGATGCTTGGGCTCTTGCTGTTGTGCCTGGGCATGGTGATGAATGCGATCGCCCTTGTATCGGCACCCCTGACGGTGGTGCAGCCGATTGGTGCGATCGCACTGGTCATTACCACTGTGGTCAACGCCAAGGATCAAGGCTTGAGCATCAACCGCGCCACCGTCGTGGCCATCACGGCCTGCGTCACTGGGTCCGCCTTGTTCGTACTCCTGGCTGTGTTTGTCACGCAGGAAAACCACCACGTCAGCGCTGCAGACGAACTGACAATCGTGATGCTCCTGGCCCTGGCCGTGGGCCTTTTCGGCACCCTGGCCGTGGTGTTTAAACACCGTATGAGCGCCTTCATTTACATCTTGGGAGCAGGCATACTGTTTGGCTTCGTGGCCGTCCTGACCCGAATCATCGGCAAGCATCTGCTGGATCCCAACGGTCTGTTCCTGCTCAATGTCCAGTGGTACACGCTCATTGCCATCGCGGCCGCCGGTGGCCTGGGTTCCTGGTTCGTCCAGAGCGCCTATTCAAGCGGCCCTCCGGATTTGGTCATAGCCGGACTCACCGTGGTGGACCCCATGGTGGGCATAGCCATCGGCATCGTTATCCTTGGTGAGCTTCGTCCCGATGTCCATGCTGTGATGGCAATCAGCATGGCCGTCGCAGCTTCCCTTGCTATCGTGGGGGTTATTGCCTTGAGCCGGCACCACCCGGAAGTCACCAAGCGTAAGAAGGACGCGAAGGCGGCTGCAAGCCGGAAGGCCTAGGCAAAGCTTTAACTTGCGCCGCCGCTTTCCAGCGGTCCGGCAACCCGGCGACACCACGGCATTGACCCGTTCAACGCTGTTCCGCACCGTGACCATCAGGAGTTCTCCACGTGACCATTCCCGACACCAACAAACCCCTTACCATCCTGATCGCTGCGGACACCTACCCGCCGCACGTAAACGGTGCCGCTCAGTTCGGCTACCGCCTGGCCAAGGGAATGACGGCGCGCGGACACAACGTGCACGTGTTGGCTTGCCGTCCGGACACTGGCAAGAGCTACACCGAGTTCCGTGACGAGGCCACCGTGCACCGCCTCCGCTCGCATGGAGTATTCACCCACGAATACTTCCGCATCTGCTTCCCGTGGGAAATCAAGAAGGAAATCAGCCTCCTGTTCGACAAAGTCCAACCGGACGTGGTGCACATCCAAAGCCACTACATGATTGGGGAACACGTACTCTACGAGGCCGTAAGGCGCGGCATCAGGATTGTCGCCACTAACCACTTCATGCCTGAAAACCTGAACCCGTTCCTGCCCTTCCCGCAGTGGTTCAAGAACATCGTAGGGCGCATCTCCTGGAAGGACATGGGCAAGGTGATGGGCCAGGCTGACGTCGTCACAACACCCACTCCTCTGGCCGCCAAGGCGATGCACCAGCACGCTTTCCTCCGTAAGGTCTTGCCGTTGTCCAATGGAATTGACTCCGGCGCCTATGAGCTTCAGCCCGGCGAGACGATCGAACCCCATGCCAATCCGACTGTTCTTTTCGCGGGACGCCTTGCGGAAGAGAAGCACGTTAATGTGCTGATCGACGCCATTGCCAAGACCCCGCGAGAACTCAACGTCCACCTTGAGATCGTGGGCGGCGGGGAAGTGCGCCCGGCCTTGGAAGCACAGGTGGCCAAGCTTGGCTTGGGGGAGCGGGTGAAATTCCTTGGACTGGCAAGCGATGAAGAGCTGCGCGAGGCCTACATCAAGGCCGACATCTTCTGCATGCCAGGCACCGCTGAACTTCAATCGTTGGTGACACTCGAAGCAATGTCTGCCTCCACTCCGGTGCTCTTGGCCAATGCCATGGCACTCCCGCATCTGGTCCGCGACGGCGAAAACGGATACCTCTTCACACCGAACGACAGCACGGAGCTCGCGTCGAAGATCACCAAGCTGGTGGAGCTTCCCGAAGACCAACTGAAAGCCATGGGCAAGGTAAGCCGCGAGATGGTGGAGCCGCACAGCATCAACGGGACACTCCAGACGTTCGAGGACCTCTACCGCGGGGCTTCCTACGAGGACATGGTGGTGTGACAAAAGCACTCTCAAGTAGCTATTAGTATTGCTAGAGTGCATTTGCCCCAACAGCTGCTTCTTAGCGGCTGGCGGGGCGTCACGGGGCTATAGCTCAGCTGGTTAGAGCGCGGGACTCATAATCCTAAGGTCCTCGGTTCAAGTCCGAGTAGCCCTACCTTTACACGGGAGCCGTGGTTGGCGTTTCATACGTCAGCCACGGCTTCTTTGCGTTGCCGCTGTGCGCAATCGGCCGGGTAAGGGATCCCGGTGTGAAAATCCCCGAAGCCTGAATTCCTCCATTCATCTCGTTGCGGTGAACCGTGCAACTGCGGTATGTTACTCATCAGTAACTTACTACTCGCCGGTAACTTCCGGGGCCGTGACGTGGTCGCAGGTGACCACCCTTGAAGGAGCGCACATGTCCAACGCTGCATTCGACGCCAACAACCTTCCTTATGCCGATGGTGACTTCTACGCCTTCGAGCAGATGCTGACGGGCAAGGAGCAGGACCGCCTGGCCGAGGTTCGGGAGTTCCTGGCCCGCGAGGTCAAGCCCATCGCCGTGGACTGCTGGAACCGCGCTGAGTTTCCGATGGAGCTCATCCCTAAGTTGGCGGAAATCGACCTCGTCAGCCCTGTGCGCCGGCAAGGCTATTCGAATCTCTTCGCCGGCATCCTCCATGCGGAAGTGACCCGCGCCGACGCTTCCATTGCGACGTTCATGGGTGTCCATGATGGTCTGTTCACCGGCTCCATCGAAACCCTTGCTTCCCAGGAGCAGAAGGATGCCTGGCTTCCGGACATCTACTCCTTGAAGAAGATCGGCGCCTTCGGTTTGACCGAACCCCTGGGCGGTTCGGATGTGGCAGGAGGTACCCGGACCACCGCGCAGCGCGATGGAGACAACTGGATCCTCAACGGCGCCAAGCGCTGGATCGGCAACGCCACGTTCTCCGATTGGGTGGTCATCTACGCCAAGGATGTGGCCGACAACCACGTCAAGGCATTCCTCGTGGACACCTCACTGCCCGGATACTCGGCAAGCAAGATCGAGAACAAGATCTCCCTGCGTACTGTGCAGAACGCCGACATCATCCTGGACAACGTGGTGGTGCCGGACTTCTTCAAGCTGGCCAACGGCAACAGCTTCCGCGATACCAACAAAGTCCTCAAGGTGACCCGGCTCGCCGTCGCCTGGCAAGCCGTGGGGCTTCAGCTCGCTGCCTTCGATGTGGCCCGAGCCTACGCGGTGGAGCGCCAGCAATTTGGCAGGCCCCTGGCGGCCTTCCAGTTGGTGCAGAACCAGTTGGTTCAGATCCTGGGCAATGCGGTGGCATCAATGGGCATGATGGTGCGGTTGGCCCAGCTTGAGGATGCGGGGGTTGCAAAGGACGAGCAGTCAGCGTTGGCGAAGGCGTTCACAACCGCCCGCATGCGGGAAAGTGTTGCCCTTGGCCGCGGGATCCTGGGTGGCAATGGCATTGTCACGGACTACGAAATGGCAAAGATCTTCTCCGACGCGGAGGCCATCTACTCCTACGAAGGCACGCACGAGATCAACACCCTGGTGACTGGACGCGCCATCACGGGAGTTTCGGCCATCGTGTAGGTTTTCTGCCATCGTCCAGGTACAAAGCCCCGCACCAATGCCCTCTATTCCAGCGGCAACAGGATGGATGGCCTCAGATCCTCCACGAATCCCAAAGGGTTGACGTAATCCTCGCCGCGGCGGACGCCCCAATGTATGCAAGCAGTAGAGCTGCAGTGTCCGGGGACCAGGGAGCCGATAACCTGGCCCTTTTGCACGGCATCTCCGGGTTTTAGGTCGCTGATCACCGGCTCAAAGCTGCTGCGAAGGCCCTCGCCATGATCGATCGTCAGGACCGGACGGTCAACCACGACGCCAGCAAAGGTCACCACGCCATCGGATGGCGAGGTGACCGGGGCGCCGTCGAACGTTGGCCCCAGGTCCACGCCGCGGTGTCCGCTCAGCCACGGCTTGTCCGGCGGATCGAACGCGCGAAGGATGGCGGGCTTGGGGGAGAGTGGCCAAGCCCACCGCTCCTCTGCCGGCGCCGTTGCACCCGGGATTCCGGCCAGGGTGGCGGCGAGGACAAAAGTGGATATGGAGAGCTTCAAAATGGCCATGTACCAAGGCTTTCCGCTCCCGCCCTGCCGTACCATCCCCGGGCTGTCCTATGTGGACAACATCGCGTTCGGTCGGTCAAACGAGTGGTGCTGCTGTAGTACACTTGGTGGAGCAGTTTGCTGTGCCCTCAAGCTAATTCAGGAGCATGTCTCATTCAGATATGTGAGGGTCCAGAGCTGACTACGCGTATCCAGCCCTCCACCAGCGAAGCCTCTTGGCTTTAGGCTGCGGAGGATTGTGCCTCTTGCGGTCCGGTTGAGCCTTGTGGCCCCACATCGGATGAGAAGTGCAATGGATGCCAGGAGCCGCGCCCGTCCGGGCAAAGGCTAAACAACCGTCAACTATTGGCAGGGTAAGAGCAGCCCCATGGGCTCTCTCATGAATGACCTGCCGGAAGGAGCGTCGGCATGCCCGTCGTAACTATGCGCCAGCTGCTTGACAGCGGCGTCCACTTTGGACACCAGACCCGTCGTTGGAACCCGAAGATGAAGCGCTTCATCTTCACGGAGCGCAACGGCATCTACATCATTGACCTTCAGCAGTCGCTGTCCTACATCGACCGCGCCTACGAGTTCGTCAAGGCTACTGTCGCCCACGGCGGCACCGTCCTGTTCGTCGGCACCAAGAAGCAGGCTCAGGAAGCAATTGCCGAGCAGGCTACCCGCGTTGGCCAGCCGTACGTGAACCAGCGTTGGTTGGGCGGTATGCTCACCAACTTCCAGACCGTCGCCAAGCGTATCCAGCGCATGAAGGAACTCGAAGAGATCAACTTCGAGGACGTCGCCGGCTCCGGTTACACCAAGAAGGAGCTCCTGCTCCTCAAGCGCGAACTCACCAAGCTTGAGTCCAACCTCGGTGGTATCCGCAACCTGACCAAGGCCCCGTCTGTTCTGTGGGTTGTTGACACCAAGAAGGAACACCTTGCTGTCGACGAAGCCAAGAAGCTGAACATCCCGGTTGTTGCCATCCTGGACACCAACTGCGATCCCGATGAAGTTGACTTCCCGATCCCGGGCAACGACGACGCCATCCGCTCCGTCAACCTGCTTACCCGCGTTGTTGCCGACGCCGTTGCTGAGGGCCTCATCGCCCGCAACCAGCGCGCCACCGGCACCACCGAGGCTCCGGAAGAGCCGCTGGCCGAGTGGGAGCGCGAGCTCCTCGAAGGCAGCAAGACTGAAGAAGCTCCGGCCGCCGAGGCTGCTGAAGCTCCCGCTGCCGAAGCTACTGAAGCTGCAGCCGGCGAAGCCGAAGCAACCAAGTAAATTTGGACCTTCCCTGAGACCGGAGACGGCATCGGGGGCATCTGACAGGATGGCGGCTCACACGGTGGGCTGCTGTCCTGTCAGTCCGTAATCACACAACTTTCTAGACAGAGGGGTTCACATGGCGAACTACACTGCTGCTGACATCAAGGCCCTGCGCGAGCGCACCGGCGCCGGCATGATGGACGTCAAGAAGGCTCTTGACGAAGCCAACGGTGACGCCGAGAAGGCCATCGAAATCATCCGCATCAAGGGCCTCAAGGGCGCTACCAAGCGCGAAGGCCGCTCCACCGCTGAGGGCCTGGTTGCTGCCAAGGTTACCGACGGCGTGGGCGTAATGATCGAGGTCAACTGCGAGACCGACTTCGTCGCCAAGGCTGACAAGTTCATCCAGCTGGCTGACAAGGTCCTCAACGTTGCAGTCGAGTCCGGCGCTGCCGACCTCGAAACCCTGCTCGCTACCGAGGTCGACGGCAAGCCGCTGTCCGAGATCGTCATCGAAGAGGGCGCTGTCCTCGGCGAAAAGGTTGTTGTCCGCCGTATTTCCCGCGTTGAGGGCACCACGGTTGACGCTTACCTGCACAAGACCTCCAAGGACCTTCCTGCACAGGTCGGCGTCCTGTTCGCTGTTGATGGTGAAGGCGAAGCCGCTGCCACCGCAGCACACGACATCGCCGTCCACGTGGCAGCCATGGCTCCGAACTACCTGACCCGCGGTGACGTCCCGGCCGAACTGGTCGAGTCCGAGCGCCGCATCGCTGAAGAGACTGCCAAGGCTGAAGGCAAGCCGGAAGCTGCCCTCTCCAAGATTGTTGAAGGCCGTGTGACGGGCTTCTACAAGGGTGAGGTCCTGGTTGACCAGGCATTCGCCAAGGATTCCAAGAAGACCGTTGCACAGGTCCTCGAAGAAGCCGGCGTCAAGGCAACCGCAGTATCCCGTTTCCGAGTCGGAAACTAGTAATTCATGAAAAGGGGTGGTCACTTCGGTGGCCGCCCCTTTTTCATGCACCCGTCCGGGTAGTATCTGCGCGGACCCACAGCACGATAATCTAGCCAGAGTCCACCAACGGGAAGGCACCATGGAAACCGTCAATACTGCAATCCAGCCCGAGAAGACCCGCCGCCGTGTACTTCTGAAACTTTCCGGCGAGGTCATCGGCGGAGGCAAGCTCGGCGTCGATCCTGAGACCGTCCGCGCTATCGCCAAGCAGATCGCCGCTGCCGTCGCTGACGTCGAAGTAGCCATTGTGGTTGGCGGTGGAAACTTCTTCCGCGGAGCCGAACTATCCCAGAGCGGCATGGACCGTTCCCGTGCGGACTACATGGGCATGCTTGGCACGGTCATGAACTGCCTCGCGCTGCAGGACTTCCTGGAGCAGGCGGGCGTCGAAACCCGCGTCCAGAGCGCCATCACCATGGGCCAGGTGGCAGAGGCGTACATTCCTCGCCGGGCCATCCGCCACATGGAAAAGGGCCGCGTGGTCATCTTCGGTGCAGGAGCCGGTCTGCCGTACTTCTCCACGGACACAGTAGCTGCACAGCGTGCGCTCGAAGTCCACGCCGACGTCGTACTGATGGCCAAGAGCGGTGTGGATGGCGTCTACACCGCAGATCCCAAGAAGGATTCCTCCGCCGAAAAGCTTGATGTCCTCAGCTATGACGACGCCCTGCGCCGGGACATCCGTGTCATGGACCAGACAGCCATGACCATGTGCAAGGACAACAACCTCTCCATGGTGGTCTTTGGCATGGAGGGCGAGGGCAACGTTACCCGCGCCATCCTGGGTGAAACGCTGGGAACCCTGGTTACTCCCTAGCAGCGGCTAGGATATTTCTTAGGACCGTCCGCCCCTCGTGGCGGATCTTTACTGTGCATTCCTGTAACGTGCATTGCCGCCCGCAGTTGGGCAGCGACTATTTTCTGAGGAGAAACCCGTGATCGAAGAGACCTTGCTCGAAGCCGGCGAGAAGATGGACAAGGCGGTTGAGGTAGCCAAGGAAGATTTCGCCTCGATCCGTACGGGCCGGGCAAACCCAGGGCTCTACAACAAGGTGATCGTGGAGTACTACGGCACACCCACTCCGCTGCAGCAGCTCGCATCCTTCGCAGTTCCGGACGCACGGACCATCCTCATCACGCCGTACGACAAAACGGCACTGCGTGACATCGAGAAAGCCTTGAGCGACTCCGAGGTTGGCGCCAACCCCTCCAACGACGGCAACATCATCCGTGTCACCATCCCGGAGCTCACCAAGGAGCGCCGCAAGGAATACGTCAAGATCGTCAAGGGCAAGGGTGAAGACGCCAAGGTCTCCATCCGCAGCATCCGCCGCAAGGCCAAGGACGCTATCGACAAATTCGTCAAGGACGGCGACGCCGGCGAGGACGAAGGTTCACGCGGTGAGAAGGAACTCGACGCCATCACCAAGCAGCACGTCGACAGCATTGACGAACTGCTCAAGCGCAAGGAAGCCGAGCTGCTCGAGGTCTAATGAACCAGGCAGAGCCGGCACCCGCTGGGCGGGTCCCGACACGCGATACGAGCAAACGCGTCAGGCGTCTGCGAGGGAACCCGACGCCGAAGGCAGGCCGTAATCTTCCGGCTGCCATCGGCGTCGGGCTTGCCATGCTTTTCGCCGTGCTTGGGGGACTGCTGTTCCTCCCGCTCGGATTCGTCCTGCTCACAACATCGTTTGCGGTGCTGGGCGTTTGGGAAGTTTTCAGGGCCCTCGAGGCCCAGGGGACCAGGATGCCGATCATCCCAGTGATGATCGGGACCCTGGTGATGCCTGTTTCCGCCTACTTTGGCGGTTTGGAAGGCTTGTTGTTCACCATGACGGCAAGCTGCGTCGCAGTGCTGCTGTGGCGCTCCATTGAGAGTGCCGCAGGTGCCCCCCGCAGCGTCTTCGCGGGTGTCTTCACTCTCGCTTGGATACCGTTCCTGATCAGCTTCGCCGCGCTCCCGCTGCATGCCAGCGGTGGCGCTACTCCGGTCGGCTTGTGGCCGGACGGCATTCCAGGTGGAGCCTGGCAGATCGCCACCATGCTGCTCCTGGTCGTATCGAATGACACGTTCGGTTACATCGTGGGCGCCTCCTTCGGGAAGCACCCGATGGCACCGAAAATCAGTCCCAAAAAGTCCTGGGAAGGATTTGCCGGTTCTGTCGCAGGCGCCATGATCATTGGTGTTCTTGCGTGTGTCCTCATGTTGGACAAACCGTGGTGGGTTGGCCTGGTGCTGGCTACCGGCATGGTTGCTGCTTCGACGGCGGGAGACCTCGCCGAATCCATGGTCAAGCGCGAACTTGGCGTGAAGGACATGAGCAGCATCCTTCCCGGCCACGGCGGCGTCATGGACCGATTGGACTCGATCGTCTTCGCGGCCCCTGTAGCCTATGTTCTGTTCGCGCTGCTGAGCGGCGTCTGACACCCCGATGAAGGAAAATTAGTGACTTTGGATATTCGTCGCCAGATTCCCGCAACGTTCGATCGCGTTGAGCGCAGCAAGTATGGCTACAACGCCAAGCAAGTGGATGCGTTCCTTAGCCGTGCCAGGACTTCTTTCGAGAACCCTGTGGGTGCCGCCGATCAAGTGGCCAGCACGGATGTACGCGATGTAGCTTTTGACCCGGTCAAGGGTGGTTACGATGCCAACAGCGTCGACGCCGCGTTGGATCGGCTTGAAGACGCTTTCGCAAGGCGGGAACGCGATGACCTCATCAGCCAGCAGGGCGAGGAAGCCTGGCTGCGGCAGATCGGTAAGCTCTCCGGCATCCTTCGCGGACGGCTGCACCGGCCCGACGGCGAACGATTCCGCCGCCCGGCCAAGAAGAAAGTCCGCAGCTACAACGTCCAGGACGTGGATGCACTCTGCGCCGAACTCATCGGTTACCTGGAACACGACCAGCCCCTCAGCGTCGACACCGTTCGCCGCGCCGTCTTCCGCGCCGCCAAGGGCGAGGAAGGCTATGACGAGGCCCAGGTGGATGCATTCCTTGATCGTGTGGTTGAACTGATGGCGGCCATCGACTGAGAAGGCCTCCAAACTAACGTGGTGTTGGGGAGATGGGTGGGTTGTTCTTCCACACATCGAGGTAACGGCGCCTCCCTCGAGCCAGCACTGTAACGAAAAAAGCCAGTGCTGCCACGACGGCAACGCCCACCGCGACAGCGGCTGGCAGTCCTGCCACCAACAGCGCCGAGCCAACCAACAAGGCGATCAGTGCTGCGTTTACAGTTGCCATGAATATCATGCTGCTGCCGGCCACTTGGCTGAAGTCCTTCCTGCCGCCGAAGAAGTAGTACGTACGTTTCGAACCTTCCTCGTCGTCGTGGGACGCAGCCATAAGGTACTTCGCCATGCCAGGGTCCAGCTCCACGTACGCGGCTCGCAACCGGTTCATGGCGATGACGTACATCAGATCCTCCATTCCGACGCTGATGACGCGTATGTGGGTTAACAGCCCCACCATGAGGTCGATGGTGAGGATGGTCAGCGCGAATGCCCTGAAGGCTTCGGAGAATTGCGTAGCTTGTCCCACCAGGGCAACACTCAGCAGGCTGGCCGATGTGAACGTCAGGAACATGCTGATGCGCGTGAGTACCTCACCTTGTGTAGTGCTTCTTGAAGCAAGAAGACTCCAGTGTTCGGTGGCCAGCAGCTGGGCCCTGATGCTGGGCGACAACGCCGGTAGGGTCATGGGCGGTTCGGGGCTGGCTGCACCCGGTTCCTCGGACATGGCGTCATTGTCCACCTTGCGCCATGCCCGGACAACAGGGTGCCAATACAACAGGGCGCCGCCTTGTGTGCAGCTTCCTAGCGTTCGGTAGCCACTGGCCGTTCTGGAACGTGCAGGCGGGACATGACGCGGTTCACGGAAGCCGGCACACGGTTCTTGGTCCAGACGGAGACTGCCACCGTCACTGCGAAAGCAGCGGGGACCGTCCATGCAGCCGGTTGCGCCAACCAGGCAGGAGCATTGCCCTGGCCCATGACAGTGCCCATCACCATGGCCCCGCCACACAGCAGCGCACCGGTCACCATCCCCGCAATTGCCCCGGCATCGGTCAGCCCACGCCACCAGATTCCCAGCAGCAACACGGGACAAATGGTGGAGGCCGTAAAGGCAAAGACCAGTCCAACGCTCCCGGCCAAGGCCAGAGTGTCTGTCATGAAAGCAAAACCCAAAGGCACGACGGCGGCAAGCAGCGCCGCGAGGCGGAATCCCCGGACGCTTCCCCCAAAGAGGTCCTGGCTGATGACGCCTGAGAGCGAAACGACCAGCCCGGACGTGGTGGACAGAAACGCGGCGAAGGCGCCGGCAACCACGAGGGCTGAGAGGAGTTCGCCGGCTGTTCCTCCCACGAGCTTGCCAGGCAACAGCAGGACCAGGGCGTCGGCTTGTCCTGATTGTGCCAGCTCCGGGGCGAAGATTCTTCCCAGAGCGCCGGACAGCGTGGGGAAGAGGTAGAACACAGAGAGCAGTCCAAGGACGATCAATGTGGTGCGGCGTGCCGATTGTCCATCTGGATTTGTGTAGAACCGTACCAGGACGTGCGGCAGGCCCAACGTCCCGAAGAGCAGTGCCACCAGGAGCGAAATGTTCTGGTAGGCGCTGGCGGCTGGCTGGCCAGTGGGATTGACCGGGAGCTGGGCTTGGTGCGGGGTGTCGTTTCCAGCCAGCACCAGGAGCACGAAAATCACGGGAACGGCCAACGCAGTCAGCTTGAGCCAATACTGGAAAGCCTGGACGAACGTAATGGACCGCATCCCACCTGCCACCACCGTGAGGCACACCACCAGCACCACCGCCGTCGAACCTACCCAAGACGGCAGTCCCGTGGTGATGCGGATGGTGAGCGCAGCGCCATGAAGCTGGGGCACGATGTACAGCCAGCCGACGGCCACCACTACCAGGCTTGTGACGCGTCGAACCATCTTGGAATCCAGGCGCGCCTCGGTGAAGTCCGGGATGGTGTACGCGCCAGAGCGCCGCAGGGGAGCGGCAACGAAAAGCAACAGCATGAGGTAACCAGCGGTGTAACCAACAGGGAACCACAAGGCATCGGTTCCGGAGAGCAGGATCAGTCCCGCGACGCCCAGGAAGCTCGCGGCGGACAGGTATTCGCCGCCAATCGCGGAGGCATTCCACCACGGCGGGACTGTGCGCGAGGCAACGTAGAAGTCTCCAGTAGTGCGTGAGATGCGCAGGCCATAGAAGCCGATGACCGCCGTCGTGATCGAAACTGCCAGAAAGGCGACCAAACCAACAGCAGGGTTCACTTGTCCTCCACAAGGTCCCGATATCGGGCTTCATTGCGTGCGGCCGCGCGGTTGTACAGCCAGGCGCTGAGGCCGATCACGGGGTAGATCCCCAGCCCCAGCAACAGCCAGTCGAGCGGAATGCCCAGGATCCGGGTCTCGGCCACCCCTGGTCCGAAGACCAGCAACAGGGCGAACGCAGCGAGAATGAGCAGGAAGCCGCAGGCCACCACCAATGCGAGCCGCAGTTGCGAGCGGATGAGGGAACGGACGAAAACGCGTCCCGCGTCCGAATCCTCGGCGACTTCGCCACCGTAAGGGAACCGGGTGGGGGTCGGTATGGCTGCTTGGTGTGGTGCCGTGACCCGAACGCGCGTCATCCTTGAGGCCGGATGCGGGTGGATTGCAGCTTGTCACGCACCGATGGCAGGTGGCGCCGGCTAATGGGCAGTTCCGCGCCAGCCACTCTTACGCTGGGGGCAGTCGCAGAAAGCTTCAAATGCCCCACATGGTCCAAGGCAATCAGGTAGCTGCGGTGGATCCGGATAAAACCGGCTTCGGCCCACTTCTGTTCCAGATCGCTGAGCGGGACGCGGATCAGGTAACTGGCTTCGGCTGTGTGCAGCCTGGCGTAATCGCCCTGCGCCTGCACGTAGCTGACATCATCCCGACGGATCATGCGTGTAGTGCTTCCCAAGTCCACCGTGATCATTTCGGGAGCAGGAGCGCCGTCCTTGATCAGCTCGCTGATCCGGTCCACGGATCGTGCCAGCCGCTCGGCACGGAGCGGCTTGAGGAGATAGTCGATGGCAGCGAGGTCAAAGGCCTCCAACGCGCAGTCTTCGTCAGCGGTGACGAACACGACGGCGGGCGGGCTGCTGCTGCGCGCGATGGCGCGGGCGATGTCCAAACCAGATAGGGCCGGCATATGGATGTCGAGGAACACGGCGTCAACGGACTCCCGGTCAAGGATCCGTAAAGCCTCGGCCCCGGACGAGGCGCGATGGATGGTCCCGATGCGCGCATCCCGCCCCAGCAGGAAAGCGAGCTCCTCCACGGCAGGCAGTTCGTCATCAGCGACGAGCACGTTGATCATGATTAAAGATTAGCCCGGTGTGTCAGGCGTCATGTCCTGGCTGGGATTTGGGCACCCGCATGGTGATCAATGTTCCTTCACCGGGGGCCGTTTCGATAACGAGGCCGTGCTCGTCCCCATAGACCTGCCGCAAGCGGGCGTCCACGTTGCGCAAGCCCACGTGCTCACCGTCCGTATGTCCGGCAAGCACGGACCGCAGGTGCTCAGGTTCCATCCCCACACCGTCGTCCTCGATGGTGACCTCGGCGAACGCGCCGGAATCATTGGCGCAAATGGTGATGTGTCCGGGGCCTTCCTTCGCCTCAAGGCCGTGCCGGACCGCGTTCTCCACCAGCGGTTGCAGGCTAAGGAACGGTATGACGGTGCTCAGCACTTCGGGTGCGATCCGAAGGCTCACCTGCACGCGCTCGCCGAACCGGGCCCGTTCCAGAAGAAGGTAGCGGTCGATGCAGCGCAGTTCCTCGGCCACCGTGGTGAAGTCGCCATGCCTGCGGAAGGAGTACCTGGTGAAGTCGGCGAATTCCACCACGAGCTCCCTGGCCCGTGCTGGATCTGTATTGATGAAAGAAGCGATGGCGTTCAAGGAGTTGTAAATGAAGTGGGGGCTGATTTGAGCACGAAGAGCCCGGACTTCTGCCTCCATGAGCAGAGTCCGCGACGCCTCCAATTCAGCCAGCTCAAGCTGGGCGGCAATCCAGTCAGCCACTTCGCTGGTGGCCCTTACCAGTCCGGCGCCAGCCGCAGGCGCAAGGGCAGCCACCGATCCGACCACCCTGGAACCAGCACGGATGGGGGCAATAACGGCACTGAAGTCATGGTGGCCGTGCTCGGATTTTGCGTGCGCCGAATGCCCTGCGTGGGGCACCACGGCAGTCCGGCCCGTCGCCAGCACCTCCGCGGCGTGACGCATGAGGGAGGGCCTCAGCTCCTCGGCAGCCCCATCCCATGCAAGGACCGAACCGGTGTCCGTGATGGCCAACGCATCACAGCCGAGGAGCATTCGCAGTTGCTTGCTCGCCTTGGCCGCGCCAGAGGCTTGCAGTCCGCCACGCAGGTGCTGCCCTGCACGCGAGGCTGCATGGAGTGTGTTGTAGGTGGCGCGTTCAGCATCCGTACCAAGGTCCCGGAAGGAGCGAATCACCTTCAACCCAACACCCACGACGACGGCGACGGCCAGCACGATCACGGCGATCGCAGCTGCGGTGAAGAGCGGGGAGTCAGGCATAGAGCCAGCGTAGCGGGATGCCCGCTCACATCCTGCGCCGTTTTTCCCGACGTTTTCCCATATCCCACCGGGTTTCTTCCCGATGCTCGATCACTTCCAGCGCCGTTTTTCCCAACGTTCTCCGATATCCCACCGTTCGGCGCAGCATCCTGACCGTTGGGCGACGGTGGCAGCTGGTTCTCTGGAACCACTGGCACGGCGCGTTCGATAGTGATTGCAGTCACATTGGCAAAGCGTGTGGAGCTGATGTGGACACATCACAATCAGGAGGAACCATGGGTAATGAGGCCCAACCCCAGGACGCAACAGCGTCCGTGGACTTCCAGGAAGTCCAGCAAACGGAACGGTTCAAGACGCTGCGCAAGCGGCACCGCAGTTTTGTCTTCCCAATGGCAGTGGCGTTCCTGCTTTGGTATTTCGCCTACGTTCTCTTGGCCGACTACGCCGTCGGCTTCATGTCCATCAAAGTTTGGGGCAACATCAACGTCGGCCTGATCCTCGGACTGCTCCAATTTGTCACCACGTTCGGCATCACCGCTTGGTACGTGAGCTACTCCAACCGGAAGCTGGACCCCATCGCTGCCGAGATCCGCAACGAGATCGAGGGCCACCAGTTCGATAAGGATGGCAATGTGATCAGAGGGGCAGCCAAATGACCACGAACCACATCAGCACCCTTGTCCCCGCGGTCAACGTCGCCGCATTGAAGGATACGACGCTCCTCAACATGGGTATTTTCGCGCTCTTCGTGGCCGTCACCATGGTGATCGTCTTCCGGGCCAGCAGGAACAACAAGACCGCGGCGGACTACTATGCGGCCGGCCGTTCCTTCACCGGTTCACAGAACGGTACAGCGATCGCGGGCGACTACCTTTCGGCGGCCTCGTTCCTCGGTATCACTGGCGCCATTGCTATCAACGGATATGACGGGTTCCTCTACTCCATCGGCTTCCTCGTTGCATGGTTGGTGGCATTGCTCCTTGTCGCCGAGCTCTTGCGCAACACCGGCAAGTTCACCATGGCCGATGTCTTGTCGTTCAGACTGCGCCAGCGTCCCGTCCGAATAGCGGCAGCCCTCTCCACCCTTGCGGTTTGCTTCTTTTACCTGCTAGCGCAAATGGCGGGAGCCGGTAGCTTGATTTCGCTCCTCTTGGGCATCAGCGACTGGGGCGGACAAGCTTTGGTGATCATCGTCGTCGGCGCCTTGATGATTATGTACGTCCTGATCGGCGGCATGAAGGGCACCACGTGGGTGCAGATCATCAAAGCCATCCTGCTGATCGCAGGAGCTGCAGTCATGACCGCCTGGGTGCTGGCGATCTACGGCTTCAATCTCTCCAATCTGCTCGGTTCCGCGGCCGAGGCCGCCAACAACCCGGCCGTTCTCAACCCAGGCCTGCAGTACGGGAAGACGGAGACGTCCAAGCTGGATTTCATGTCCCTGGGCTTGGCGCTGGTCCTCGGCACAGCTGCCCTCCCACACGTTTTGATGCGTTTCTACACGGTTCCCACAGCCAAGGAAGCACGCAAATCCGTGGTCTGGTCGATCTGGCTGATCGGCCTGTTCTACCTGTTCACGCTGGTACTGGGTTACGGCGCAGCGGCTTTGGTTGGAGCAGACACGATCAAGTCCGCACCCGGCGGCGTCAACTCTGCCGCACCCCTGCTGGCCTTCCACCTCGGTGGGCCGCTGCTGCTCGGATTCATATCCGCCGTCGCTTTCGCCACCATCCTGGCAGTGGTAGCGGGACTGACCATCACAGCTGCGGCGTCCTTTGCCCATGACATCTACGCCAATGTCATCTCTAAGGGCAAGGCCGACGCCACCACAGAGGTCAAGGTGGCCCGGCGCACCGTAGTGGTCATCGGTATTCTCGCCATCCTCGGTGGAATCTTCGCCAACGGCCAGAACGTCGCCTTCCTGGTGGCTCTTGCCTTCGCAGTGGCAGCTTCGGCCAACCTGCCAACAATCGTCTACTCGTTGTTCTGGCGGAAGTTCACCACACAGGGTGCCGTATGGAGCATGTATGGTGGCTTGGCTTCTGCCATCCTGCTCATCACGTTCTCGCCCGTGGTCTCGGGTGCAAAGACGTCCATGATCCAGGGAGCCAACTTCGCGTTCTTCCCGCTGAGCAACCCGGGCATCGTTTCCATCCCACTTGCGTTCCTGCTGGGCTGGCTGGGGACCGTCCTGGACAAGCGCCGTGAGGATCCGGCCAAGCAAGCGGAGATGGAAGTCCGCTCGCTGACAGGTATTGGTGCAGAGAAAGCGGTGGATCACTAAAGTTCAACAAGAATCCGGGCCAAACACGGGGGCTCCTTCTGCCAAACGGCGGGGGAGCCCTCGGGCATGCCAGGACTAATCACCTCTTGAGGCTGAGCCATTCGGTCAACTGTTCCAAAGGCCATGTGGTGACAATCCGTTCCTTAGGCACCCCAAGTGCCTCGGCACGTTCGGCGCCATACTGAAGGAAATCGAGTTGGCCAGGGGCATGGGCATCACTGTCAATGCTGAAGAGGCAGCCGGCGTCCAGCGCCATCTTGATCAACGCGTCCGGAGGGTCCTGCCGCTCCGGCCGTGAATTGATTTCGACGGCGACGCCCCACTCGGCACATTCGGTGAAGACCTTCATGGCATCGAATTCGGACTCAGGACGGGTGCCGCGCGATCCTTGAACGAGACGGCCCGTGCAATGCCCCAGGACGTTCGTGTGGGGATCGCTGATTCCGCCAAGCATCCGCTTGGTCATGGTCTTCTTGTCCGAGCGCAGCTTCGAGTGGACACTGGCCACCACCACGTCCAGCCGGTCCAGCATTTCCGGCGTTTGGTCCAGGGTCCCGTCCTCCAGGATGTCCACTTCGATGCCTTTGAGCAGGCGGAATCCGTCCTGATTGGCATTGATCCCTTCCACCACACCGAGCTGTTTCTCTAGCCGTTCAACGCTGAGGCCATTGGCGATGGTCAGATTGGGGGAGTGGTCAGTGAGGGCAAGGTACTCACGGCCCAGGGTTTTGGCGGCAGCCACCATGGTCTCAATCGGTGAGCCGCCGTCGGACCAATTGCTGTGGCTGTGCAGATCGCCGCGTAACGCAGCCTTGAGGGTGTCGCCGCCGGACGCCAAGGATTCCGCGCCACGCGCGCGAAGGTCGGCCAGATAATCGGGCACCCTGTCTTCCAGAGCCTGGGTAATGACTTCACCGCTTCGGTCCCCAACACCTTTCAGGCTCGTGACTCTTCCGTTCCGGACGAGCCTGGCCAACTCGTCGGGCGGAAGCTGCCGAACGGCGTCGGCCGCTTTCCTGAAGGCCTGGACCTTGAAGGTGGGGGCTTGGCCACGTTCCAACCAAAAGGAGATTTCTTCGAGCGCCTCAACGGGATCCATGGCTCCATGATCCACGAACCGGGCGCACCATCAACAGTGGGCAATGTTGATGGTGCGCCGGTTCGGGCGATTGCCACTAGTGGTGGTGGCTTGGAATCTGTGCTGGAGGTGTGCCTTCGGAGGGGGCTTGGCCGTGTTCGCCGTGGGGGACGGCGTGCTGGCCTGCCATGGATGCTGCCAGTCCCGGCGTGGCAACTGACGCAACAACGACGGCGGCCCCGAACGCGGCTGCCAGAAGCCGCCCGGTCCTTGGCAGGCCGTGGGCGCCGCCGTCGTTGGCCTTTTGCTGCCGACCCAGCCAACCGCCTCCGCCAAGTGCCATCAGCGTCAGTCCCAAGGCGGCAAGATGGCTCACTTCAAGCGAGCGTTCACTAGCCGCTAAATCCCCTGCGACGACGGCGATGTGGGTAGCGGCCGCAACCGCCAGAGCGGGGAAGGCCAGCCGGCCGAAGACAAGGGTGTTCCTGTGGAGCCCCCATAAAGACCACGCCAGGAAAGCGAGTCCAGCTGCCAGGGCAACCATTCCAGCAACCACCAAGCCAAGCGCAGCAGCTTCTGTCAGGCAGCCAGCCGCAATGGACAGTTCCACCATCCCGGCGGCCATGGCCGCGAAGTAGACGAACAACAACGCGGCCGCGTTCAGTGTGGGGTGATATTTGACTGCCATGGCGCTGTCCTCGGTCTCGATGGTTCCGCGATCAGGGATTCCGTGGGCGGGGTTCCGCGATCAGGCGCGGGCCGAGACGACGACGGCCTTGTCCTGGGACAGGGCGACACCCAGAAGCACAACAGCGCTGGCCAGGTGCAGGACGTTGTCTGCCCCGTTCAGGGCGATGATGTTCAGCGAAGTACCCACGAGGAAAAGGCCGAGGATACCCACCAGCAGATAGACGCCGCCCACCGCGCTGTTAACGGAT
This sequence comes from Paenarthrobacter sp. 10L420, assembly GCF_056395385.1. Classification (NCBI taxonomy): domain Bacteria; kingdom Bacillati; phylum Actinomycetota; class Actinomycetes; order Micrococcales; family Micrococcaceae; genus Paenarthrobacter; species Paenarthrobacter sp. 10L420. The sequence continues at coordinate 50,288 of NZ_JBFTJK010000023.1, forward strand.
TTGGAAAGCGTGACGCTGTTCATGCCCGCGTAAAGAAGGGCTGCACCTATGGCCAAGTGAATGACGTTGTGCAGGGGGTTCACCGCGAAGATGATCAGGTTGGCGCCTTCGGTGGCGAAGAACCCGATTCCCGAAGTGACGAAGAATCCGAGCACGCCTACCAAGAGGTATACGGCTCCGAAGATGGTGGCGATCAAGCGATTGGGCGAAGTACGCATTGGTCCGAACCTTCCGGTGATGGCAGGGACTTTCCCGGCCGTCCTGTGGAACCCCGGACGGGGCTCTCAAACAGTGATTCGGACCATGAGTGGATGCGGATGGGTGGAAACTGGATTATTTTTCCGCCGTTATGGACGGAGGCGGATGCTGCTCATTTTGAGATCGTCGGTCCCTTCGAAAACGTACTTGAGATCGATGGTCTTGCCACTGCACTGCAAGGTTCCCGCGATGTCCGCTTTATTATTGCCGTTGTTCGAGTTCACGCTCACCGAGCTGTAATTGGGTTTGCATGAGTCGTCAAGTTCCAGGCTGGCAATGCCGTCGATGAAGGACTGCTTATCCAGTTCGTCCTTCAAGGCCTGGTGCAGATAGTTGTCATAAGCCTGCTCTGTTTGCCCTGAAACAACCAGGTTGGTGAACTCGTCAGCCAACGATCTCGCCTTCGACGTCGCGCTGCCCACGACATTCACCAGCACCAGGATGCCCACCACGGCCAGGACGATGACTCCTGCCACAATACTCAGGACAATCCAGAGCACCTTCCTGCTCTTGGCCGGCGGTGGAAACTGCTGGCCGTACTGGCCGGGCGCGTACTGGCCCTGCGGGTACTGACCGGGCGGGTACTGGCCTTGCGGGTACGGGTTTTGGTCCGGTGAGTACTGTCCAGGGGCGTTCTGGCCTTGGGAGCCCGGCGACGACGGCGGCTGTTGCCACTGCGGGGGAGTCCCGTTCGGTTGGGAGTACCCGGGGCCGGGCGGAACGGGTGGTGGGTTCTGGCCGTATTCGCTTCCACCGTATTGATTTCCGCTGCGCTGTCCGTCGCGACCATTCGGTTCCTGCGGGTTGCTCACTGTAGTGCCCCTTTCGGCAGCCTGCGGCAGCGCCACCACGTAGCCGGAAACCGCTGGCCGGCCCCCGATGCGTCCATCTGAATCAAATCGCATTCACGGTTCCACAGGCAAGGGCCAAAAGGTACTAAACGGCAGGTGAAAGCCGGGGGTTTAGCCTTCAGAGCGCCGACCCAGCAGGGGTTGCACTCGGTACGGAATCATTTCCCGCATCGCCAAGGCAGTGTCGGTGCGGTCAACGCCGTCGCACGCAAGGATCTTGCCGTTGATTCGGTAAAGGTCCTCGGCGTCCAGCGCCACCACCCGCAAGAGCAAGTCGGCTGATCCGGTGAGGCCAAAACCTTCCAGGATCTCCGGGATGTCCGCAAGATCCTTCGCGAGGGAGGCGAGTTTCTGTTGCTGGACATGCACGGTGATGAACGCCGTGAGGGGGTAGCCGAGGGCAACCGGATTGATGCGCCGCTCAAAGGAGAGAAAAGCATGCTTCTTCTCGAGTTGGGCCATGCGTGCTTGGACCGTATTGCGGGACAGGCCCAGTCTCTGGGCGAGGGCCACAACGGTCCCTCTGGGATCCTTTGCCATCGCTGAAAGGAGCCGGGTGTCAGTGCCATCCAAAGGTTGCATAATGCGCAAGATTAGCACGGCCTGGCCGCTGCCAACATGGCAGAATGCTCAAGTTTTTCATCGGTAGTTGTACCCCATGCGTCTTGTGAGTAGGGTCACAATTAACGCTGGCGAAGGAGCCAGGGGGTCGGTCTGTGCTTGGATCACAAGTCCAGCAGGGCCGACAAAACCTAGCCGGAAGGTTGCGATCACCTGTGTTGACGGATAAGGCGGGCAAGGGAGTGCAAAATGACGCTCCGCGCCCCGGACAAAGTGCACATAATCCTTTGCGGACGGGGGGCAACCTCCTGCAGTTGGTGTCGCCGGAAGGCGAACGGATCAGCCACCCGGAATTTGATCTCTGGATCAAGGACATCGGCGATGAGCAATTGGGCTCCTTGTTGGAGGACATGACAGTCATCCGCCGCATCGATACCGAAGCCACAGCCCTCCAGCGGCAGGGAGAACTGGCTCTATGGCCGCCGCTGCTGGGACAGGAAGCAGCCCAGATCGGTTCAAGCCGTTCCTTGCGCGACGACGACTTTGTTTTCCCCAGCTACCGTGAAAGCGGCGTCGCCTACATCCGTGGAGCCCATGTCTCGGAGATCGCCCAGGTTTGGCGGGGAAATGCCCTGTACTCCTGGGATCCAAAGCGAATCAACATGGCGACGCCCCAAATCATCATTGGTTCCCAGAGCCTCCACGCCACCGGTTACGCCATGGGCGTCCAACTGGACGGCGCCAGCACGGCAGTACTTGCCTACTTCGGGGATGGCGCCACGAGCGAAGGCGACGTGAGCGAGGCCATGGTGTTTGCCGCCAGTTTCCAAGCTCCCGTGGTCTTTTTCTGCCAGAACAATCACTGGGCCATTTCCGAACCCGTCCGCGTGCAGTCCCACGTTCAATTGGCGGACAGGCCAACAGGGTTCGGCATCCCCAGCCTGCGCGTTGACGGCAACGATGTCCTGGCCGTCATGGCCGCTACCCGTTGGGCTTTGGACCGCGCCCGCAGCGGCGGTGGGCCAACGTTCATCGAAGCGGTTACTTACCGCATGGGTCCGCACACTACCGCCGATGATCCCACGCGATATCGGGATCCGAATGAGCTGGAGGACTGGGCTGCAAAGGATCCTATTCTCCGTCTGCGGAGGCTCCTTGACGCCAAGGGCCTGCTCACCGAAGACCTTGAGAGCAGAGTCAAAGCCAAGGCCGATGCCGTTGCCGCCGAGCTCCGTACCGGTTGCATCAACATGCCCGACCCGCAACCGTTGGACGTCTTTAACCACGTCTACAGCACACCCAATTCCTGGATTGAACGCCAGAAGGATCAGTATTCGTGCTACCTGAACAGTTTCAACCAGCCGGTCGAGGAAGGTGCACTCTGATGTCCCAGCTCACTTTTGCCCGGGCTATCAACGCCGGCCTTCGCAAGTCACTGGAAAACGATCCCAAGGTCATCCTCATGGGTGAGGATATTGGTTCCCTCGGTGGTGTCTTCCGTGTCACCGACGGACTCCAGAAGGACTTTGGAAAGCACCGTGTGATTGATACGCCCCTGGCCGAGTCCGGCATCATCGGAACCGCAGTGGGCCTGGCCTACCGGGGCTACCGCCCAGTGTGCGAGATCCAGTTTGATGGCTTCATCTATCCTGCTTTCGATCAGATCGTCAGTCAGGTGGCCAAGATGCATTACCGGACCCAGGGGCGGGTCAAGATGCCCATCACCATCCGCGTTCCTTTCGGCGGTGGCATTGGCTCGCCGGAGCACCACTCGGAATCGCCGGAAGCTTATTTCACTCACACATCAGGGCTTCGGGTAGTGGCGGTGTCCAACCCGCAGGACGCCTACACCATGATCCAGCAGGCCATTGCTTCCGATGATCCTGTTCTCTATTTCGAACCCAAGCGCCGCTACCACGACAAAGGTGACGTCGACGAGTCCATCGACCTCTCCAAAGCGATGCCATTGGACAAGGCAGCTGTGGTCAACGCCGGTTCGGACGTCACCCTGGTGGCTTACGGCCCTCTGGTTAAAACCGCCAAGGATGCGGCCCAGGCTGCGGCTGATGAAGGAGTCTCCGTGGAAGTCATCGACCTGCGCTCGTTGGCTCCGGTTGATTACCCGGTGGTGGAAGCATCCGTGCGCAAGACGGGCCGTCTGGTTATCACGCACGAGGCCGGACAATCCGGTGGCCTCGGAGCAGAGATTGCGGCCAGCATTACTGAGCGCTGCTTCAACTACCTGGAGTCCGCACCCGTCCGTATTACCGGCTTCGATGTTCCCTATCCCTACTCAAAGCTTGAAATGCACCATTTGCCGGACCTGGACAGGATTCTGGATGGCGTGGACCGCACCTTGGGCCGCCCCAACTCCCTGAGTGGACTGGAAGGATGACCGCCACCATGATCAAGGAATTCAGGCTGCCGGACCTTGGCGAAGGCCTGACCGAGTCGGAAATCCTGAGCTGGAAGGTCGCAGTGGGGGACACCGTCACCCTCAATCAGGTCATTGCGGAGGTGGAGACGGCCAAGGCCGTCGTCGAGCTGCCGTCGCCTTTCGCCGGAGTCGTGGCGGCCCTGCATGAGCAGCCCGGTTCCGTGGTGGAGGTCGGTAAACCGATCGTTTCCTTTGAAGTGGACGACCCCGGAGCCTCCAACGGGGGCAACGGACCTGTCGCTGGACATCAGGCTGTCGGCGAACCGAAGTCCACCAGCGAACCTGCATCAGACGGGGGATCTGGATCGAACAGCGGATCTGGATCGAACAGCGGGTCGCAACCAGTCGAGGCGAGCGGGGCGACCGCAAGTCCCGCCAAACGTGAGCCGAACCTGGTGGGGTATGGCGCCGTCGTCGAGCACACCGGACGGCCGACGCGCCGCGTCCGCGCCCACGTCCAAGCCGTCCAAGCCGAAACCGTCCAAGCCGAAACGCCGCAGGCTCGCCCCGCGGAAGTGGCGCGGGAGTCAACCCCTCACCCTGACGCAGCCACGGCTGAGCGTCCACGTTCCACACCGCCGGTCCGTAAGCTGGCGCGCGATCTGGGGATTGACCTGCAGTTGGTTCACGGAACTGGTCCGGGAGGACTGATCACGCGGGAAGACGTCCAGAACTTCACGGGTGAAGCGGAAGCCGCAAGCGCAGCACCAGCAGAGCCCGCAGCGACCGGCGAGCGTGAAACGCGCTTGCCTATCAAGGGTGTCCGGAAGTTCACTGCGGCCGCCATGGTGCAAAGCGCATTCACCGCGCCGCATGTGACGGAGTTCCTGACGATCGACGTCACTGCGACCATGGAATTGCTCGCGCGGCTTCGGGCCAGCAAAGCGTTCGAAGGCTACAAGCTCACCCCGCTCACGATCGCGGCCAAGGCGGTCCTGATAGCGCTACGGAACAACCCAACGTTGAACTCGCGGTGGGACGAGGCGCGCCAGGAGATCATCCAGTACAACTACGTCAACCTTGGCATCGCGGCTGCTACGCCCCGGGGCCTGACGGTACCGAACATTAAGGATGCCGATCGCCTGACCCTGCGGGAACTTGCCACAGCATTGTCGGAACTCACAGACACCGCACGTGCCGGCAAGACGTCTCCGTCAGATCTTTCGGGCGGCACCATCTCTATCACCAACATCGGAGTATTTGGGATCGACGCTGGAACGCCCATCCTGAATCCGGGCGAGGCTGCCATCGTGGCCTTGGGTGCAGTGCGGAAGGCGCCGTGGGTGGTGGATGATGAGATCGCCGTGCGGCAGGTGATGTCCCTGAGCTTGTCCTTCGACCACCGTTTGGTGGATGGCGAACAGGGCTCACGCTTCCTGGCGGACCTTGGCGCTATCCTGTCTGATCCCGCGATGGTGTTGACTATGGTCTAGCTTCACGAATGTAGGAAGCTGCGCCGACCCACCCCTTTACGAGTGCTTGCAGGAAACTGTGGCTAAGGGGTGGGTCGTCGCGCGTTCAGTCTTCTGTGGGCGTGGTCCGATTGGAGTGGACATCGCGCCAGCTGTGTTCCGGCTCGAAGCCCAGGAGCCTGCGGGCTTTGTCGATGGACAGCATCGTTTCGTGCTGGCCCAGTTCCTTGACAACCTCGACGCCGGGAAAGACTTCCGCAGCGAGCTCGGCGCTGCTTCGGCTCATCACGGTGTCGGAAGCGGCGATGATGAAGGTCTCGAAACCGGGTGCACCTTTCTCCAGGGCGCGGACAACAGCTTGGGCCCCGTCGCGGGCATCGATGTAGCCCCAGAGATTCCACTTGCGCAGCGTGGCCTCCGAGTCAAAGGACGGGAAGGCGTCGTAGTCTTCGGGGTCCATCACGTTGGAGAACCTTAGTGCGGTGATGCTCAACGCCGGGTCCCAGCGCGTGAGCTGGACGGCCATCTGCTCCTCGAGGTGTTTCACGAGGGAGTACGTGCTTTCAGGCCGCGACGCGTACTCCTCATCCACGGGAATGTAGGGAGGGTCGATGTCGAAGGGGAGTCCCAGGACCGTCTCGCTTGAGGCATAAACCACCTTCTTGATGCCCGCTCGCCGCGCTGCCTGAAAGACGTTGTAGGTGGAGAGCATGTTGTTTTCAAAAATTGCGGCGTCCGGAGCCAACCCCGGTGCGGGGATGGCGGCCAGATGGACGATCGCGTCCAAGCCGCTGTGTTGGTCGTCCAAGCCGAGGATGACATCCAGGACCTGCCCATAATTGCGAAGGTCCACATTTACGTAGCCGCGGCCCCTCTTGCCTGCGCGGTCAACGTTGAGCACTTGGTGGCCATCCTGCCTCAGCCGACGGACCACGCTCCTGCCCAATTTTCCGCTTCCGCCGGTTACGGCAATCCTCATGGTGCGCTCCTCGTTAGTGGCTAGTATCAACCATGTTGCTTTAGGGATTCAGTATGGGTTCGAGCTTCAGCCTAGGCTCCACTTCCGCCCCGCACAGCCCCTGAAACTGGCCCTGTGAGTCCTAGGAATACTGGAACGGCCCAAGAACATACGCGCGCAGGCATCCGGAACCCATCAGCATCCGGCACCCATGAGCATCCGGCACACTTCCGCATACCCGCGGCACCGCGCTGGCGCACTTCGGCATACCCGCGGCACCGCGCTGGCCGCACCCGGCATCATTGTCGGGCAGGTTTATGTTCTCTGGGGTGTGTGGTGGTGGTTGCGTCGGGGTGTTTGTTTGGGGTCGATGTGTGGTGGTGGGGTGAACCAGGGCACGCCGGTGGTCATGTCGATCCGCCATTGTTCTTTGTGGATGACGTGGTGGTGGTGGCTGCAGAGCAGGGTGCCGTTC
>NZ_JBFTJK010000024.1:0-55059 GCF_056395385.1 Paenarthrobacter sp. 10L420
TCGCCCGTGTGCACGAGGTTGTCCAGGACTGTGGTGGCACGAACCTTCTCTCCGGTGTACTCCAGGCCGTCCAGGCAGATCATCAGGTTGACCGATTCGGCTTCCTCGGCGCCGTGGGGCAGGTACAGGTAGACACTGCTGGTGACGCCCGGGTAGACGGTGTGGCTGGTCCACCTGAAGTGGTAGTACTTCCCGGCAGGAACGCCCTCCTGCGGCACCGACCCGGATGTCAGACGGTACTCCGACACCGTGTCGTTTTCTGATGACTCGACGGTGGCAAGGTCCTTGCCCGGGATCCGACCCTCATCAAGGAGGTTTGCTTCAGACCACATACCCAAATGATCAAGCTCGACGAGCTCGAACTCGGTCGTGGCTGTTCGCGATTGGTTCAAGGTGAAACACCCTTCCTTCTTCTCAAGGTGGTCAAGACGTTGTCTTGAGGTCGTGTCGACACTAAGGGACCGCTCTTTAGTTGGGGAGCCTGCCGTCTCCACCGTGTGAAACCCAGCACCTTCACGACAGTCGTAGGAATTGACTTTTTCCCACGTGAAACGCTTCGGATAGTGGTGTTATAACAAATCGACCTAGCAGGAGTTGGGGGTATTCCAGCGCCTGCATCGGCGGCGGCGACGGCAAAGCCTTCAACCGGCGGTACCGACAATCGCAGCACCATCGACAACGTCGCCATCAATGAGCATGCCAAGTCATGCACCTGATCAGCGTGATATCGGGGGTGGGTATTGGTGATTGGGAGGAAGCCAAAGTCCTGACGGCTCGTTGGTAAAACAACTAGTGACGAGCAGATGACCAAGCAGCGAACATCATATTCAGACCATCGGCGTGTGATGCATGTCCCAACAACTGAACAGGCCTTGGTGACTTTCGCGATGCGCCGAAGGAGCAGCCGCTCATGTTGGACCGCGCTGAAGACGCGGCCCTGTCTCGGGGAAGACTAATATTTCCAGGAAGGTACTGATCGAATATGGACGTAATGAGTTCAGTGGATGTTAAGGCGCCGCCACAGAGCCAGCCACACCTCAAGGGCAACATGGGGTTCCTCTCGCTGTTCTTCAGCGTGGTGGCGTACAACGCCCCCCTGGTGGTCGTCGTCGGCGCCATCCCCATCATGGTGAGCAGCGGGGCAGGCCTGGGCACGCCAGTGTCGTTCATCATTGCAGGGGCCATCCTGGGCGCCTTTGCCGTCGGCTTCACGCGAATGTCCAAAATCATGCCGAAGCCCGGCGGTTTCTACTCGATGATCACCGCCGGACTCGGTCGGGAAGTCGGCCTTGGCTCTGGTCTAGTAGCACTTCTGGGTTACTTCTGCGCCTATGCCGGAAGCGTCGTGTTCGGAGGTGTCGTCATGGGAGAGTTGGTCCATGGCACGCTCAACGGGCCCAACCTTCCCTGGTACGTCTGGGCTAGCATCTTCTGGGCTGCCAGCTCAATCCTCGGCTATTTCAAGGTCGAACTGTCAGCAAAGGTGCTGACTATATTCCTGTTCCTTGAGGTCGTCATCGTGGTCGCTTACGACGTCCTGGTCTTCGTCAATGGGGGAGCAAGCCATGAGGGCATCTCCATTGCACCGCTGAGCCCGATGCACTGGTTCGATGGGTCCTTCCCTCTGGGTTTGCTCTTCGCTCTCGGGATGTTTGCAGGTTTCGAGGTGACCGTTCTGTTCCGTGAGGAGGTCCGGGATCCCAGCCGAACGATTCCTCGCGTCACCTATGCCGTAATCGCCTTGGGGACGGTCGTCTACGGACTTTCCGCACTGTTGTTCCTCAACTCGATCGGTCTCGACCAGGTAGTTGAAGCCGCCACCGAGGACCCAACCGGTTCAATGACTCACAGCCTCCAGGCTTTCGGCGGGAAAGTCCTCGCGGACGCCGCGACCGTCCTCGTCAATACGAGTACCTTTGCGGTGATCCTCGCAGCGCATAATATTTCGGCCAGATATTCCTTCAATTTGAGTGCCGACGGCATCCTTCCGCGGAAATTGAGTATGGTGCACCCCCGCCACGGCTCTCCGCACATCTCGTCCATGGCCATTAGCGGTGCAGGCCTGGTTGTAAGCCTTGTAGTGATCTTCACGGGTATCGGGGCCATTGACTTCTATACGGCTCTGCTCGGCATCACCAGTTTCGTGATCCTCGGCGTGATCTTCGTGACAGGCGTCGCAGTTCCGGTCTACCTGCGTCTCCATGGCCGGCAGCATTCTGTGTGGAGCAGGGTCGTCTTACCGGCCGTGTCACTTATCGGTCTGGGAGCCGGACTGATCCTCGCGGGGGTCAATTTTCCCCTCCTGGTCGGCGGCTCCTTCGTCCTGGCAACCATTCTGATGGCATTGATCCTCGGCCTATTCGTGCTCGGCATCGCTCTCGCGGTGGTTTACCGGCGGACCAAGCCGGCCACCTATGCCCACATCGGGCGTCAATAAGGTCGGACTTCAGTCGGATAAGAGAAAGGTGACTGCTTCCCGTGGACTGGACCAAACTCAGTCAAGTTCGCGGGGAGCAGTTAGTGCCAGGTCAGCGGTTTGCTTGTCACGTCGGAGGCAAAACCCGACGTGGAACCGAGGGCTGCTGTGTTAAACGGGACGTCCCAGCGGAACGAGGGGTTTGAGGCCCCGTCCGACGAAAAGGTTTGTCGGTTGCCCTGGCCAGCTGCCGGGAAGAAATAGGCCGAACGCGTAATCACGGCCTAGCGGTCCCTTGCCAGCGGGAACGGCGGAACCGGGTCGCGTCGGTTAAGGCATGATCTGCAGTTCCACTCGGTGCTGTCGCGTTCGCGCTGTGAATCGATGAGGCGCGAAAGAGCCCCACGTCCCTTTGACGTGGGGCTTGCCTTCCGCCAAGAGCAGAGCCAGTACATGTGTTGTTCGAGCAGTCGCGGGTCAGGCTCCGGCGACGGGCGCTCCTGAATCCCTAACTATGGTGCCCTGGTGCCGCCAGGTATTGGAAGGCGCTCCAGGACGACGCAACCAACCGGCAGCCCCGCTCGTGGCGGGCAGCGAACGACGGGCGAGCTTTTGCCCTGCTCGAAATACTGCGGGGCCGTCACAGGACAAGCATGTCAGCTCCTGCCGGGCCGCTCTCCGCTTTTCGGGTTGGAGGTTCGCAAACTCTTTGGCCGTCCATTCTGATCCGTCCAAACCGCTCTTTGCCATATACAAGGCGCCTCCTCGTGTTCTGATTTGCGGAGATGAGTGGCCTCCGTTCTGTTCTTGCGATTGCCATCGGTAGCCTTGGCCGCCGACAACGCCATCGTCACGCCCGGCGGCCCTCATTCCTAAATGCCTAGGAGGCGGCTGGAGTCGCGTTGGTGGGGGCGCCGTCGTTACAGGCAGGTCAGGATTTGGAGCTGGGGCGACCAGGAATGTGGCTCAGTATGGACTTTGAGAAGCCACCATCAACGCAGATGTCTTGACCGGTGACATAGCCCGATAGAGGGCTAACTAGAAATTCGATCACGTTGGCGATGTCCATCGGATCTCCAATTCTCCCCAAGGGGATAATGTCCTCCCGCGCCTTCTTGATTTTGGGATCTTCATACATTTTTTCAGTCATCCGGGTGTGGGTCATGCCTGGGGAGACCACATTTACGCGGATGCCCTCGGGTGCCCATTCCAAAGCGAGTGTCTGGGCCAACATTGTCAAAGCAGCTTTGCTGGGGCTGTAGGCGCCCGATCCCGCGTGTGGTTGTTGGCCGGACATGGAGGAGGTGAAACAGGCAGCCCCATGGCTGTCCTTCAGGTGCGGGTAGCTCGCCTTGGCAAGAAGCCATGAGCCCCGGAGGTTGACGGAGAACATTCCGTCCCAGTCCTCGATGGACAGGTCACATATGGTTCCGGGGTTGGCGATTCCGGCGTTGGCTATCAGCGCGTCCAGGCCACCGAATTCTGCTACAGCAGCTTTGACCAGCTGGCTTGGCACATCGGGATCCCCGAGATCACCTGCCAAGGCGATGGCGGTGCCTCCAATTGCCTGGATTGAACGAACAACCTCATCTTGGCTGGTGTTCGATTCGTGTCCACATACGGCAATCATCGGGTGCACCCCACGTTCCAGAGCCGCCTCCGCGAGTCTTAGGGATGTCGCTGCGCCGATTCCGCTGCTTCCGCCACTGACCAAAGCCCTCATTACGCAAACTCCTCTTTAAGGTTGATACGCATTGAAAAGTGTCTCTCAACAATGCAAGTTTCTGTGGTTGGAAAATTCTTCGTGGAGCCGGATTTCCGGCGTGGGAGTTAACCCTCCAGCTCCCATCCGCGGTTCTTGAGGTCCTGCATGGCCTTCGCAAATTCATTGACCGGGTTCTGCTCACGGATGATCTCCAGAACGACGTTCTTGACGCCGCACGTGTCCTTGACGGCTTCGCCCAACCCATTCCAGTCGATGACTCCCGTGCCGATGGGGTCGTGCCCCCAGCTGTCCACGCCGGTATCGGAAATGTGCACGAGTCCGATGGACTTGTGATGCTCACGCAGACTTGCTACGGGATCCTCACCGATGTAGGCAGCGTTGGCGACGTCGTAAACGATCTTGACTGAATCGTCGTTGATCGTGCTGACGACACCTGCCAAGTCCCGGATCGTGGGAGTGAAGCAGTAGGGGGTGTTTTCGAAGAGCAGTCGTGTGCCAGCCCCCTTGGCCAGCGGGATGAGATTTTCTAGACTTTCATACATCCATCCGTGGACGCTTTCGAGTGAGGGTGAGATCATAGGACGTCGCGTGCCGGGGGAGATCACAACCTCGGGTACGTCCCAGGCGGCAGCCAGGTCAATCACTGACTTGATATGGTCAATGCTTTTGCGGCGCATGTTGGCGCCGGGGCTGGCAAGGTTGATGTCATATCCGCCAGCGTTCAACGACCGTATCTTGGCACCATACTGGCTGAGCCTGGCTTGGAGGGCCGTGCGTTCGGAGCCCGACAGCTCATCCGGCCAGCAGTGCGGAGAGCTGACTGGCACTTCGAACGTTTTGTAGCCGTTGTCGACAAGTTCGGCTATGGCATCGATCGCCGTCGCTGACCATAGATATGAAAACGTGTTGATAATCATGCTGTTCACGTAGGAGGAGTCCTCTCAGTTCCGCGCCATTAGAAGAAGGCTTCTTTCATAGCGCACATTGAATTTTGAGCTGCAGCCGAGCCAGGACAGCTCGGTGCCGAGCGTCTATTTGGAGTGCCTGGATACGTCGACCATCGACGTCGTGCCCGAAATCAACTGTTCGCCTTCGAGTACCTCAGGGTCAGCGAGTGCCACGGTGGAACGGCCCCCACGGTTGCCGGTCTCGGGAAGCGTGAAGTACACCACGAGGCAGAGGGCGACGACGACGATCATGTAGACGGCGACGAGCATCGGCTGCCCGGCCCCGACGAAAGCGGCAGCAACCAGCGGTGCGGTACCACCGAAGACGGCAATCACGATCTGATGCGCGAAGCCGATGCCTGATACCCGGACGGATGCCGGGAAGAGTTCGGCCTGGATGGTCGGATAGACCGACTGCCAGATACCGAGAACAACCCACCCGGAGGCCGATACCAGGACGTATACCCAGAAGCCAGGCTGGTTCAGGAGCAGGAGCAGGGGGTAGAAGAGAACGATCATGCCGATGGCGCCGACGATAGGGAAGATTTTGCGCCGGCCGAGTCGATCAGAGAGTGCGCCGCAGGTCGGCACGATAATCACCAGCAGGGCCAGCCCGATGACGCTTCCGGCCAGTGTGGACGCGAGGTCCCGGCCGGTGGTCAGTTTGGCGTAGGTGGGAAGGAATGTGGCCCAAGTGTAGTAGGCCACGGCCGGCGCGGAAAGCGCAGCTGCCTGCAGCAGCGCCTTCGGATGTTCGCGAAGCAGGTCCATCAGGCGGGCTGCGGCAGACTTCTGGTCCACAAGGGCTTCTGCCTCGAACTCGGGGGTTTCTTCAGCCCGGGCCCTTAGGATTAGGCCGACGATGCCGAGGAAGCCTCCCACAACGAAGGGGATGCGCCAGCCCCATGCGGCGAGGTCGGCGGTGGAGAACGATGACGTCACCATTGCGGCTGCGCCCGTAGCTGCCAGGGTTGCAAGGCCACTTGCCATATTGGTGAAGGAACCGAACAGGCCTCGCCTGTTCGTTGGAGCATGTTCGACCATGAATGCAATCGCACTCTGTCCCTCACTGCCCGCTGAGATGCCCTGGAGGATGCGCGCAACCAGAAAGAGAACCGGCGCTGCGTAGCCGATGGTCCCAAATGATGGCGTAAGGCCGATGATGAGCGAGCCGAGGGCCATCCCGGAAATGGACAGGGTGAGAATGACTCGCCGGCCGAAACGATCGGCCAGCGGCGAAATGATGATGCCACTAAGCGGCCGTACAACAAACCCAACGGCATAGGTGAGCAATGCGGCGATCAGGGATGCGAACGCGGAGTCGCTGGGGAATATCTGCGACGAGAATACCGCCGCAAGCAGTCCATAAATATACCAGTCGTACCACTCAACGAAGTGGCCGATCGTGCCTGCAACCATGTTCAGGGTGCGGCGCGGATGCTTGGACGTTTCGGGACGCCCCGAAGTGTCGGAACTGCCGACGGCTTCTTTTGAGGTCTTCATTGAACTCTCCATGTTTTCACGTTTAGCGCTGTCGTTACAGTGCTGGGTCTGGGTACCTGGTGTGCCGGGCCGGGCCGCCTGTAAATGCGTCCGACCGGACAACGAATGCCAGGGGCGGCGGTCGGTGCGGGGCAGGCGGCGCTGCTTGCGCTTATGCGAAGAAAGCTTTCACAATCCTCCAGGTCTCCGAATGAGATCGGTTGCTGAGATCGGTTGCATTCAACGATACGGATGGGATGTGATCTTTGTCAATGTGCCGTAGGGCCGCTTCGTCCCGAGCCGGCGCCACTGATAGCCCACCGCGAGGCTGCATCAATCGACGGAAAGCGGAGCCTCGTTGTTGAAGTCCAGAAACCGCACACCGGACCAGGCGCATTCCAGGCTGCCATAGATGGCCCAGTAGTCGTCCCAGTGAGCTAGTTTCCACTGGTCGCGGTCCAAGGCACGGCGGGTGAGCCGCGAACGCAGAACGTCTTGAGGCACCCGAACCCGTATCACAGTGATCTCGGGGGAGGGCCAGTGGAAGTCATTGGCCGCCCGGGTCAGGTAGTCCGGATCGCCAAAATAGGCTCCGAAAGGGGCGTCGAGAACTACGGAGCGGCCCAGGCGCAGGTTTACGCCTGCCACATCCATGAGAGTCTCGTACTCAAGGGGCAGCAGATTGGCCCGGTAGTAATCATTGGACTCGCGGTCGGTCGGGTCATGCCCAGTGGCAGTTAGCGCGAATTCCACGAAGCGGCCGCTCACCCGGTCCTTGTCCAGATATGCCGCTTGCTGCTTCTCAGCCGTTTGTTGGGCAACGGTTGTCTTCCCTGAGCCTGCCGGTCCAATGACGATGAAGACTTGGGGGGACATTATCGGCGGGCCTCTGCTACTGCGGCGAGGAAGGACCGGGCCGCTTCGGTAACGCGGGCGAAGTCGCCGTCAGGCTGCCATGCCTTGGTCACGTAGCTGCCCACGCCGACGCCTGCCACACCTGCGGCGAACCATTCGCCCACATTTTCCAGGGTTACGCCACCTGCAGGCATGATCGGCAGGTGTGCCAGAGGTGCCAGCACTGCCTTCGCATAGGCCACCCCGCCGGCCTCGGTGGGGAAGAGCTTGAGGATGTCAGCGCCTGCCTCTGCGGACTCAACGAATTCCGTCGGTGTGTAGGCTCCGCTGATGGTTGGCACCTGATACCTGTTTGCTGTACGGATCATCGCGGGGTTCAACTGGGGGCTGACCAGGAACTCGGCGCCGGCGCGAATGCACTCGTACGCGGAGTGCTCATCGAGCACAGTCCCCGCCCCGACGGCCACGCCGCTGGGTCCGTACTTTGCTGCCAGGCGCCGGATGACGTCTACGGCACCGGGAATCGAAAGGGTGATCTCCAGTGCCCGGAAGCCTCCATCGATGGCGGCCTCCGCGACCTTCTCGGCGACTTTTGCGCTCTCAAGCCGCACGATGAGGACAGCCCCGGACTCGTCGATGGTCTGCAGGGTGCGAAGTTTTTTTAACATGGTGGCCTCTCTCTGGCGGGCTGGCATCGTTGTATCGAGCCACCCGGCTCTATTGATGTTTCGTTGACAAACTCTCCCACCATCCATAGTGTTATTGCAACCGATCTCAGCAACCGATCTCATACAAGGGGGTATTGCGGTTGACTTATGTACGAACAATCATTCTTGGCGCTTCCCATTGGCATGTTCCGCTCTGCGCACAGGCCATGGCCGAAGAGCACGACATGATCGCAGTAGGCGACCATGATGTATCCCGTATGCAGGTGCAGAAACTGGCCGACGGCTGGGGAGCGCCGGTTGAAGCTGACTGGCGGAAACTGGTGGATTTGCCCGACGTGGGACTCGCATATGTGTTTGGTCCCCACGAGGGGATGGCAGAAAAGTGCATTGCCCTGATCGAGCGGGGTATTCCGTTCGTGGTGGAAAAGCCATTGGGCACTTCCCTTGGCGAGCTTTCCACCGTGCGCCAAGCTGCCGAAGCAGCTGGTGTACCGGCCACTGTGCCCCTGGTCCAGCGCGGCGGCCCCACAGAGAAGTGGTTGGCCAAGGCCGGCAGGCCCACCTACCAGCGAGCCTCATTCATTGCTGGCCCTCCGGCGCGGTATCTCGACAATGCCAATCCGTGGATGCTCGACCCGGTCAAGGCCGGGGGAGGATGCCTCGCAAACCTGGGCCCGCATTTTGTTGACCTGTTCCTCCGAGGATGCGAGGAGCCCGCAGCGCAGGTGGATTCCCGACTCTCATCGGTTCTTCACGGCCAAGCTATCGAGGACCATGCCAGCTTGATCATCACGACACCGGAAGGACGCGAAGCGATTGTCGAGGTCGGCTACGCATTCCCTGGCTCGCCGCTGAAGCGCTACTGCAGCTTTACCTCCGCTGGAGAGTCAGGATTCGCCTCTGTTGATTCGGACGGCACAGCTACTTTCACCGCGCTGGACGGCACCACAGAGATCGACAAGATCAATGTCGACAGCGACCCTCTTTATGATCCGTTCGTGCGGAACGTGGCACGGACACTGGAAGATGGATTCCGAGGCCTGCCCACGCTGGCCCAGCTCGAAGATGTCATGCGCCCCATTTGGCGGGCCTATGACGACCAGCACGGAGGAAACGAACATGCCTGACTTGAGTATCGACGTCGTTGCAAAAGCTGCCGGTGTCCATCGGTCAACGGTCTCCCGCGCGTTCTCACGCCCTGAGGCGGTGAAGAGTGAAACACGCGAGCACATCCTCCGGGTTGCCGAGGGACTTGGCTACACCATGAGTCCGCTGGCACAGGCGCTCCGTCGAAAGACCAGCACCATCATCCCTCTGATCGTCCCTGACATTACGAACCCGTTCTTCGCAGAACTTGCCAAGACGATGACGCAGGCAGCGGACGAGCGCGGCTACCAACTCATGCTCTGCGTCACCAACGGGGACCCAGCCAAATCCGATGGTTACTTTACTGCCATGCAGGCGATGTATGCACCGTTCGGGATTGTCGCACCCTCCACAAAGGTGGACACCGAGGCACTCAAGCGATTCGCCTTCGGCCACAAGGTGGTGGTGATTGACCGCGTGGAAGGCGACGACTCCGTTCCTACGGTCACGGTCGACAGCCGCAAAGGAATCATGCTGGCGTTGGATCATCTGCATTCCTTGGGACACACCTCGATCGGCTACGTATCCGGTATCGCCGGGACACATACGGCCCAGGACCGGATGGACGCCTATCTGGAGCTCACTGCCCAAAGCGGCAGCACACCTATAGTGCTCGACAGCGGGTCAGACCTTGATGCGGGCACGCGCGGCGCAGAGCATTTTCTGGAAATGGACAATCCGCCCACAGCGATCATTGCGGCCAATGACATGGTGGCTTTCGCAGTGATTTCGGCGCTCGGCCGAAGTGGCCTACGGGTACCGGACGACGTGTCGGTCATCGGGTTCGATGGGCTTGCTCTCGGTGCGCGCTTCAACCCTCCCCTGACAACGGTGCGGCAGCCGATCGCAGACATGGGACATATCGCAATCGAACTGGCTGAAAAGCAAAATGTTGACGGTTCGGTGGACCATATCGTCCTCGAACCCGAGCTTCTGGTCCGTGGTTCCACCTCGGAGCGCCGCAAATGAGCGGGGCACAGGAGCAGAGGCTCCGGCGTCTGCCGGGACTCCACCACACAGACCACGTCGGGTTGACGGTTCCAAACCTTGACGAGGGCGTTCGGTTCTTCGTCGAAGTGCTCGGAGCTGAAGAGTTATATCGCTCCGAACGCGGGCCAGACGAAGAATTCATGCCCACGAACTTCGAAGTCCCTGCAGATGCCAAGCTCACGCTTGCCATGCTCCGCCTGCCACCGAATCTCAACATCGAGCTTTTCGAGTGGAGCAGTGCTGAGCGGCGAGAGACGCCACCGCGTCATTGCGACGCCGGCGGGCACCACCTGTGCTTCGTCGTGGACGACGTCGATGAAGCTATCGAAGTGCTGCAGGAAACACCAGGGGTACGCGTGCTCGGTGAGCGCAAGGAAGTCGCAGGTGACAGCCCTCGTGTAGCCGGCAACCGCTGGACCTATTTCATTACCCCATGGGGCCTGCTGATGGAAATCGTGGATCGATCCCGCGTCCCGGCCCCTCCCCGGCTGGTCGGTCCCGCGGACTGGACAGCAGCTCCAAACACTTCAGAAAGGACATATAACAATGCGGCTAGCGGGTCACACACTAGGCACCCCGAACCACACGGTTCCCCAAGCACTTAGTCTCTTCCGGGCCGCAGGGCTCGATGCGGCCGAAGTCATCTACCAGGATGACTACAAGTCCGGTTTGCCCTTGGGGGATCGGCACTCCGCGATGGAGGCACTCAAAGCGGCCGAAGGCGAAGGTATACCCATCGTGGGACTGACGCCCTATACCACCGCCATCAACTCACTGGACGATACCGAATGGCACATCGCCGTCGACGAATTCCGTGGAGCCATAGATACCGCACAACTGCTCGGTGCTGACCGGGTCCGTGTCTACGCCGGCTCCTGGCACCCAGGAGACACCGACCACGCGGCACGGTGGGGGCAGCTGCGTAAGGCCTTGGAGACACTTGCACCCGAAGCCCAGCAGGCTGGCGTCCGCCTTTGCGTCGAGAACCACTTCGGCACCATGACGCAGACCGCGGCAGACACAGCGGCCCTGGTCCGGGAAATTGCCCAGCCGTCCATCCGCGTGCTCTATGACCAGGCCAACCTGACCTTCACGCACGACGAAAACTATGAAGAAGCCTTCGCTGTCCAAGGTGACCTGATCGGCCACGTCCACGTGAAAGACCTCGTCTTCACAAATCCCAACGCGGCCTTCCGCGCCTCGGAAACCGCCCGGGTCAACGCCTCCGAACGCGCAGTCCGTTCACGCGTCGTGGGAAGCGGCGTTGTTCCATGGTCTCCAATCCTCGCCGCACTGCTGCAGCACGGCTACGACGACGTACTGAGCATCGAGCTTGAATACCGTTGGCACCCGCAAGATCTCCCCGCGCCCGAGGACGGATTCCGGGAATCCGTCGCCGTCCTGCGCTCAATGCTCACTGATCTAGCTGAAGTAAGGAACGCCTGATGAACACCAACCGCCTCCGCGTCGGAGTTATCGGCGCCGGCAACATCGCGACGATTGCGCAGCTGCCCACCCTCGTACAGCGGGACGACGTCGAGTTGGCTGCCCTGGTTTCCCGGCGCGAAGATCCGACCAGCCTGGTCCGGCGCTGGGGCTTCAACGCCGCCTACAAGACAGTGGAGGAGATGCTGGCCGCGAAGGAACTGGACGCGGTCTTCATACTGACCCCGCGTTCCGAGCACGCCCACGCCGTCGAACTTTGCCTCAACCGCGACGTGGACGTGTTCTGCGAGAAGCCGCTTGCCCCAGCGACACAGGAGGCAGCGCATCTGGCAGACCTCGCCGATGAGCGGGGACGGATACTCATGGTTGACTTCAACCGCCGCTATGCGCCCGTCTACACGGCCGGCCGGGAAGCCTTTGGCGACAAAGGTGCTACCTTCTGCGTCGCCCAGAAAAACCGCCCCGGATCTGAATACCGTGCAACGTTCGAGAACGCCATCCACATGGTCGATCTCCTCCGCTGGTACTGCGGAGGCGAACCGGAACACGTCGCCGCCCACGCCGCTGGTGAGGATCCCTGGGAAGAAGACGGACTCGCAGCGACCATCCGCTTCAGCACCGGGAACACCGGCGTCCTGATGGCAGCCCGCACAGCAGGAGCATGGAACGAGAAACTGGACGCCTACGGTGACGGAAAGACCGTCGAAGTCAGGGCACCCGAAACCGTTTCCACCACCATTAACGGCGTCACGACATCACGGGAACTGAGCGCCGAAGCATACGGATGGGCTACTGCGACAGACACCCTCGGATTCTCGGCCGCCGTTCACCACTTCCTGGACCGGGTCGCCGACAGGGCGCAGCCGCTTACCTCGGGCCGCGAAGCTGTACGCACCCAGCGCCTGCTGGACCAGATCCTCGCCGCAGCCGGCCTGCCCACAGAAGAGCAAACCGGGCGCGAATGGGCGAGCCACGCAGTCAACGCAACCTGAATCTCCACGGATATAGGGAGGTGCCAACTTGGCTCGACGTCGTGTGCGTAAGGGTGGACTAAAAGCCAGAGGGGCGGGGAAGCGGCCGCTTCGTGGGCGTTTCATCGCGCTTGCAGGCATCCTGCTGGTTGCCTTCAGCGCGCGAGAAGCGGTCTCGGCGGCGTCCCCGCTCCTTGGTCAAATAGGCACGGACCTTCCCCTTGACGCCGTGACCACAGGGATCCTTGGCATGCTCCCGACCGCCAGCTTCGCAGTGATGGGCTTCCTGGCGCTGCCGCTCCTGCGGCGCATCCAGCTGGAACACCTCCTACTGGTTGCGATCCTGCTGACAACATTGGGGCAGTTCGGCCGCGCAGTGGGATCGGACGTCCTGGCATTTTTGGTGTTCACCTGTATCGCCATGCTCGGGATTGGTCTGGTCAATGTCGTGGCGCCGCCTCTCTTGATGAAGTACTTTCCCGACAGAATCGGGATTCTCGCAGCGCTCCATGTCACTCTCCTGGGTGTCAGCACGGCTGTGGCCGCCCAATTTGCCATTCCCCTGGGCACTCTTTATGGCTGGCGGTTCTCCATCGGTATCTGGGCTGCCCTCAGCGCGGTCGCTGCGTTGCCGTGGCTGACGCTCCTTGCCGTCAAACGAGCTGTTGCCCGCTCCAGCAGTCCACCAGCCAAGGACGCGCCGCCGCCCCGGGCGAACGCTGTCAAGCCCTGGAAATCATCAATCGGTTGGGGCACGGCATTGATCTTTGCCGGTGGCTCCAGCAATACTTTTACGGCGCTCAGTTGGCTTCCGACTGTTCTCGTCGACCGAGGGATAGGCCAGGAAGCTGCTGGATCTATGCTGGCGCTCTATTCAATTCTCGCGTTGCCGGTGGCCTTGATTACGCCTGTGGTTGCCGTGAGAATGCCCCGCCCGCTACCTATAGCAATCGTCTTTGTGGTCGCATTCGCAATAGGTTACGGAGGCATCATCTTCGCTCCACCAGCCTCTGCAGCGGTCTGGGTTGTCATTGCCGGGCTGGGCCAAGGCGCTTATTCCTTCGCGTTCACAATGATTAATAAGCGCACACGAACGCAATCCGGTTCAGGAAGCTTGTCCGCGTTTGCCCAGGGAACCGGCTACGCCCTAGCAAGCGTCGGTCCTTTCCTGTTCGCGCTCCTGCACCGTGCAGGAGACGGCTGGCTGCCCTCGTTCGGCATGCTCGGTGTCTGGCTCTTGGTGCTAGTGACGGGGGCCATCATGGTCAACAAGCCACGCATGCTTGAAGAACACTCACCGATTCCGAAACAGGCACTGAAAATACAGGGTCCTTGACACCCTTTCTAGAGACACCGATGGTTGGAAACCCCGGATATCTGCAACCGTTCTCATTGGTTTCGACGGACCTCAAAGGAGAGATTTCATGAGTAACTCTTTCACCCTCGGCTTGGCGTTCGCGGGGCCCGCATCATGACGACGGCGGCACAGGCGCCGCGCGTCGCTGTGGTGGGAGCGGCCGGCTGGGCCGGATCCCGTCATGCCAGAGCATTCGCCAAGGTGGGTGCCGATGTTACTCATCTAGTGGAGAAGGACGAGCGCGCGTTCGCACTTGCCCAGGAGTTGGGCGCGCAGTTGCTGCCCAGCGTCCAGGAGCTCCGTTCTGCTCAACTGGACCTGGTCGTCGTCGCGTTGCCCACCACTCTGCAACCGGCCATCTGTGCGGATCTGCTGAACAGGGGATTTTGGGTGCTGACGGAAAAGCCGGTGGCGGCAGATGCCGAAGGTGCTGCCATCATGGCCGCCGCTTCAGGAGTGAACCAACGACTCATGGTGGGATACACGCTTCACCAGCATCCGGCCGTCCCACTAATCACCCAGTGGGTCCGAGACAACGACGTGATCGCTGTTAGTGTTCGATCGGTCGCCTATAAGGAGAACGTCGAATCATGGCGTGCTGATCCGAAAGAGGGCGGCGTTGCGGTAGTGAACGGCATTCATGCCATTGAACTGGTCTCTTCCTGGTTCGAGGGTGACCCAAAAGTCCTGGCCACCAGCGCGAGCAGGAGCCTGTACGGTTCTCCAGTACCAGAACACGTTCTTTCCACCCTCGAATTCTCCTCTGGAGCCGTGTTCACCGTGCAGAGCTACTGGTCTCCCTGGCCGGAACCCCAAGGGCTCAACGAGGGGGATTGGAGCCTCACCATCGATGTTCTGGCCACTAGCGGCCGGATGTTGTGGTCAAACGATTCCCTTCACGTGTGGGACCGTGACGGCGGACAACACGCAAAGAACTTCGAGCCCTCCGACTTCTTCCTCCGCCAGGCAGAAGCCGGCCTGAGGTTCTGCGCGGGTGAAACGCCTGCCGTTACATTCGCCCAGGCGCTTCGCGCCACGGAAATCGCCGACGCAGTCCGGACAGCGGCGGCCTCCGGCGCCCGGGAGGTGCCAGCCCCCTAAGCATCACCGAAAGCCGAACAAAGGACGACCTGCCGAACCGAGCAATATCGAGTAAGGAAACTAACATGAAGCAAGCACGTCACGCTCCGACCACAGGAGCACTGCAGTCAAGCTGCGCCCAGAGCGGAGAGAACCGATGAGCCTCAAAGACCAGGTCGTTCTGGTAACCGGATCAAGCGGAGGAATTGGCGACGCTGCAGTCAGCGCATTCACAGCCGCAGGAGCCATGGTCATCGGCGCCGACCGTTCCCCCAAAGAGGACCAGTCCCTGGAGGCGTTTCACCGCTTTGACATCACCTCGGAACAACAATGCGCAACGGTCATACAGGACATCCAAGCCAAATACGGCCGTATCGACGTCCTCGTGCACGCGGCCGGAGTGCTTGGCCCCACCCCGGACATCATGGAAACAACCACCGAAGAGTTCGACTCCATCCTGAGGATCAACGCCACCGCGACCTTCACCATGGTCCGGGAGACCGCAAAATCCATGCTTGAGACCGGCACAGCCGGTGCCATCGTGGTCCTGTCCTCAGTTGCGGCCAAAGAAGCACGCCTCAACTACCTGCCCTACAACGCGAGCAAGCTCGCCGTCCTCCACATCATGTGGTCCTTTGCCGAGCTGCTCGGACCCAACGGCATCTCCGTGAACGCGATCGCACCAGGACCGGTGAACACACCCATGTGGGCTCAATTTGCCCGGGACTCCGGCCCGGACGCAGCAGCCAACCGAGCGAAGAGGGCAGCACAACTGCCGATGCGCCGGTTTGCCGAACCCGATGAAGTTGCCCGGGCCATCCTGTTCCTTTCTGACCCTGACAACCGCTACATCACGGGAGTGTCTCTCGATGTGGCCGGTGGAGCACATCTGGGAATCGGAACTTAAACACCCGACAGGGCCTCTCATTGGCCGCCCGTGCCGCTGTGCCCATGACTCACTCAACCCAACATCAACGCTTTTGGGCTGCTCTCATCCTGAATGGCAATTCAGCAATCAGAGACGAGTCCCTGATCTACCAAGGAGACACTTAATGCGACATCATCACACTGCCCTGCACGTTACGGATATGGAGCGGAGCGAGCGATTTTATGTGGATGGCCTCGGACTAGCGCGTTTGGATGCGTGGACGTCGGGACCATACATCGGCGAACTCTACGGCCGTCCCGACGTTAAGGTCAGAGCCATGCTTCTCGCTACCAGTGATGGATCCTTTCGACTGGAACTCGCCCATGCCGAGCCGCTACTGCCGGCCGTCAATCCATCAGAGGCACAACCGGGCACGGCTCACCTTGCCTTTACAGGTATTGACGTGCGAAAGGTTTACGCCAGGATGACAGCGCTTGGTTACAGCGCGGTATCCGAACCCGTTGCCCCGACCTCAGGCCCCATTGCAGGCGGATGGCTGGTTTACCTTCTCGATCCTGACGGAAATCGCGTAGAGCTGATTCAGTCGCCAGACTGGCGCTCGAGCGAGGATTCATAAGTGGCTCGCTCGCTGAATGACGCACTCAGCCAGCCAACGCGACAGAGTTCGTTTCGGGACAGGGTACGGGGCGCGTACGGCTTAAGCTGGGCCGGCAGTCAACTATGAGTTGAGCTTGAGTACATCGATAGGCTGTGGGTGGGCAGGTTGCATCCTGCCCACCCACACTGCATATGTTGCTCCAACACCCAGCATGACTGAAGGTCCCAGAGCTGTTTGGCCCGCCCGCCAAGATTCTTACGCTCCAGGGCGGACTCGGTGGCCATGAGACCCTCACCGATCAGGCCAGCTCCGACAAATTGAGTGATCGCACGCTGGCTGACCATCTGCGGCAAATATGGCGACCGTCCGATAAACGTTTTCTTCCATACCGGCGGTCAAGTTGCCCAGGCGGGGCGGGCCGACACTTTTGTCTAAGGGGCTTGCCTGCAGGCCGTAAGGCATAAATAACCGTGAGAGATTCCGTTATCCCGTTTTTGGCTTGAACCCGACGGCGGTATGGCAACCCGGCAGTGGCCGAGCCGTCCGGCGCCTAACTGAAGCGGCGGGAGAACCCTTAGCCCAGAAGTGAACGGACCGCCGGAACCATTGTGCTGGAAAATAGCGGTCTCACGCATCCGATCGGGTGACTATGCTGCAGTGGGCCACAAGCCCGGTCTCCAGCAGTTCATCCGGCCGCACAGCGAAGGTAATGCGCGCCCTCCGCTCCTGTTGGAGGGGACACTCAGGGAGTAGGACGTCCGTGGTGCCCACGGGGAGGCCCCGTGAACCGTCGGAAGCGGTCACGGGGCCTGCTTTGTGCGTTGTCGAAGACTGCGGCTGGACGGTTGCTCCAGCTACCCCTTGACGCCACCGGAGGTCATGCCGGCCACAAACCAGCGCTGGAATGCCAGGAAGATTGAGAGGACAGGGATGAAGGCAACGACGATGAATGCGGCGAAGAGTCCCCAGAAGCTACCGAAGCCGGTAGTTATGTATCGCACTATGCCGTTCTGCACGGTCTTCATGTCTTCTGTGGTGGCGAGGACGGTGCCCACAAGGAAGTCGTTCCAAACGAATACGAAGATGAAGATGGCCACGGCAGCGATACCAGGTCGGATGAGCGGAAGGATGATGCCCCACAAGATTTGCATGCGGGAGCAGCCATCAATTGCTGCCGCTTCCTCGATTTCGACGGGTATGTTCTCGATGAAATTGCGCAGAAACAGGATGGTTTGTCCACAGATGATTGCCGTGTAAACGATGATCATCATGGGGTAAGTGTTGATCAATGCGGTTTTGACAAACATAGAGTACAGCGCGATAAAGACCACGATCGCCGGCACCATGGACAGGACCAGAATCCCTGTCATCAAAGTTTCCATGCGGCGGCTCCGATACCTCGTGGCCACATACGCTGCGGGGATGCAAATTAGCAGGGCAAGAACGATAGAACCGCAAGCATAGATAAGAGAGTTCGCGAAAAAGCGGAAGTTGGTCGAGGTCAGGAGACCAACATAGCCTTCGGAAGAGAATGGGGTTGGTATCCACCTTGGCGGGAATTCCAGGGTGCCCGAACCGGTCTTAAGCGACGTGGACACGATCCATGCGATCGGCGGAAGTACGACCGCGGCGGAGAGGATGATGTACGCCCAGGCCGGGATTGCCCGAACGAAACTGCCCAAGCGTCGCTGGCGGCGGGGGGTTGTGGTGCTCACAGGCTTTCCTTTCGTCGGAAGCGAATAGCCACGAGGGTGAGGACGATGTTGACGGCGAAAAGCAGGATCGCCGTTGCCGAGGCTCCGGAGAGATCGAACTTGTCGAACATCTGGTTGTAGACCCGCATAGACAACGTCTCTGTAGACCCGATGGGGCCTCCTCTTGTGGTGACCAGGATGATGGTGACCATCTGCACGTAGAGCATGAGAAGGACCACCACGACGGAGACTATGGTGTTGCGCAAATAGGGCAGCGTGATGTTCACAAACTGGTGCCAGATGCCGCCCCCGTCCATTTTGAGGCTTTCGCGGAGCTCCTCAGGAATCGTTTGAAGGGCGCCCAGGAAAAGGAGCATGGCTTGCGGGTAGGACCACCAGGCCGTCATCAGAGTTACTGCAACAAGGGCACTGGTCGGCGACGAGAACACATCGGTAGGACCGAATCCGAGGGATTTAGTGATAGCAGAAGCAGGACCGTAATTTGGATTGAGGAACCAAAGCCAGATTGTTCCTGCAGTTGCCTGGGACATCAGCCAAGGCAGCAGGAAGAGGCTTCGGACGGAACGCTTGAAGCGGTGAAGGTTGTTGAGGACGATCGCAGACAGAAGTCCCGCCGGCAGTGCGATAACCAAGGCGCCGAGCGAGAACACCAAGGTTGTCCATATGCGGCTCGGCAGGTCTGAATCTGAGAACAGTCGTGCAAAGGAATTCAGACCGGAGAATTTGCCGATCTGGTAATAGGACGTCTCGTGAAGGGCCGTCCACGCCGTGTAGATGAGCGGTCCGACAAAGACAAAGAGGAAGACGGCGCTGACGGGGACGACGTAGAGCCATACCATTCGATCTCTACGGACACGGCGAAAAGCTTGAGTGCCTGCGGGGGGCATTGCGGTCTTGCGCTGGCTGCGGGTGGGGCTTTCTGTTGACATCATCTGTTCTTTCCGAGGGGAGCCCGATTTCTCAGGCTCCCCTGATATCGAGCGACTACTTCTTGTTGGCCGCATCCTGCGCGGAACGGATAAAGTCGTTGCCTGATGAACCGTTGAGGGTCAGCTTCTGCCCGGATTGGGAGAGGCCAGTGGCAAGCGCGGTCCATGTGTTGGAATACGTGCGTGGTTCGCTGTTTGTCTTGACGTAGGCGGCGATGTCGTTGACGGTCTTCGCCTCCGGAGTGGAGAAGAAGGGTTGCTGGTATGTGACTGCACGGGTGGGTACCTCACCGCCGGTTGCCATCAGAGCACCGGCTTCCGGCCCGGTCATGTACTCGATAAACTTCCACGCGGCCTCGGTGTTCTTGCTGCCATTGCCTATGCCCAAAGTCCACCCAATGGTGGTACCTGTTGTATCACCGGTACTCGCTTTAGGCAGGGCCGTCCATTTGAGGTCCTTGTTCTGCGAGCCAAAGGAAACCGCTCGTTCCGTGCCCAAAACTGCCATGGCGACCGTGCCGCTCGCCATGCCGTCCGCCACGGTACCGTACGTGTCAGAAACGACGTTGCTACCTAGAGCCTTTGCGTCCCTGAGCTTGGCCAGGAAGTCACCAAACTCGTTGCCCTTCGCAGTCGCGAAATCCGCCTGCCCATCTTTGTTCCAGATTTCTTGGTCAACCTGCGTCATGAAGCAGTTGAAGAAAGTGCTGATGATGGCCGAGTTGTCCGTGTCTGAGAAGCCGGTCCCAAAGCCGGTATAGCCAGCGGCAGCAGCCTTCTTAGCAACTTCAACGACCTCGTTGTAGGTGGTGGGAACGCTCGCGCCGATCTGGCTGAGGATCTTTTGGTTGTAGTAAAGGGCACAGGTTCGGTATTCGTATGGCACGGCCACCGGTTTGCCGTCAGGTCCCGCTAGGGTGTCGGTCGGACGCAGCCAGTCAGTCACCTTCGATGCAGCGTCAGGCAGCGGGGAGTAAACGCCGGCCGACGCCATCTGGGGAACTACGGGCGTGAACATCTTGAAGACATCAGGGGCCTGACCTGCTGCCGCGGCCTGAGGCAGCCTGTTCAGCATATCGCCAAGGGAAACAACGGAGAGGTTGATCTTGATGTCCGGGTTGGCCGCCTCAAACTTGGCAATGTTTTCCTTTAGGGCCTTTGAACGCGGATTAGCCTGACTGGGATCGAGGAAGTCCCAGTAGTTCAGCGTCACGGGCCCTTTGGGTTCCGACGCTGAAGGCGAGCAACCACTGAGGGCAAGGCCAGCTACGACGGCTGTTACGAGCGCCAAGCCCCATCGCTTTTTGATCATGAATTTCTCCTGTGAACGGGTTTGCTGATGCGGGAGCATGCCGTGCTCAAGCGTGGCGTGCTATATGCGGGACGCCGACGGGCGGGAGAAGCCGATTTGATCATCGAGTCTCTCCTTTGAGATCGGTTGCATTTTTCGAAATTAGCAGTGAGATCGGTTGCTGAGATCGGTTGCACTAAATTTAGAGCCCAAGCATCGGTCTGTCAAGGAAGATTTGGGTATGGATGTCAAAGCTTCCGAGTTTCGCGACGACGACAGAGGGCGCTACGCCACTATCAGTGGCCTGCCCGGATCTGACAGGCTCTCATTGGCTCATACACGCCCACGCTCGTCGCGATGAGTCTTCAGATGTGACCGCCACTCACAGGTCCGGTCATCAGACACGGCCGTCTCCTCTGGATCAGGCCAGATCCCACGCCGCTATCTAAAAGTCCCTAGGGCATATCGAGGTTGGTTTTGTAGGCCGTGTCCTTGTTGGTGTTCCAGCAGGCGATGATGCCGGCTCCGAGCATTTGGTCGCTGAGGCGTGCCAAGCGGTAGCCGGGGTCGGTGTCGAGGGCAAGTTGCATGTATTGGTGTGCTTTGGATCCTCGGCCCTGCCACCAATTGATGTAACCGATGGTGGTGAGGATGGGCGCTGCGTGTTGTGGACTGGTTCTGGTGTAGGCGTGGAGGAGGAGTTGTTGGGCCCATTCGATGCGCGACCATTGTGGTGCGGCATTGGTTTGGGCGAAGAGGATGTGTTGGGGTGGTTCGTCGATTCCGGGGATGTCCGTCATGAGCCGGTCGCGTATGTGGGGGAACTGGAAGCTGGCGATCAGGCTGAGGCAGTCCTCGTCACTGGGGAAGTCCTTTGATTCGAGCATCCTTATCCAGAGCCTGCTCGCTTCTCGTGCGGCTTCGTCAGGGGGTTGTGTTCGGACGGATTGCATGCGTTCCTCGACGGCGGTGGCGTGGTCTGCTGCTTGGATAGGGGCTGGGAGCACGATTTTGTTGGTGGGTTCGATTGTGCTGCCACGGTAGATGAATTCGGCATTGACTCGGCTGTATTCAGTGGTGCTGATCGGCAGGCTGATGTCCTGGCCAGGTTCGGCGTCGTAGGGGGAGTAGGTGTCGTCGCTGACGAAGATCCCGTCGCGGATCATGACGCCATTCTCTGCGAGGACTCCGGTGAGCGCGGCGATGGTTGCTGCGTGCGGTTTGGGCTGTCCTGGCTCCGATTGGGTTGAGGTGTAGAGGGCGAAGACGATGCTAGTCGCGGTGGTGTCGCTGGTCAGGTAGCTGCTGACGGTGCGGGCGTAGGCGAGTTCGTTTCCTGGTTGGCGGGGGAGGTCGATGCGGAGGGTCGCGCCGACTTTGTTCTTGTCCAGGGTGATGCAGACGAGGCTCTCCGTCGGCCAGAAACCCAGGGTATGGCCGATAAAGCTGAGTAGGTCTGCTGGGTCTTTGATGGTGAGCTCATTCATTGTCCTGTTCCTTGCCCTTGTGTCTTCATTTGAGGTCGTTGGTCCTGTGGGCCGTTCTGATAGGGGACCTGTGCGCTGGGGTAGGGGCTGGAGTGCAACTTGGGGGACCGGGGCAGGGACGGAAAGTTCGGGAGGATGGGAGCGACGCAGGAGCGCCGAGCGAAGTTTCCGGGTCGGGTCCGGCGCGTAGCGCCCTGGTTGCGCGGAGAGCCTGCCCAGCGATGATCGGAATATCAGAATGACAAACAGCGGTGTTGCTTCTGGTCCTTTATGGGCGGACGTGCCCTCCACGCCATGACCCAGCCTCCCCAATTCGTCGCGCGGATCTATGGCATGGTCTGGGATAGCCGTCTGCGCGACTGCCCACGACAACGATCCATGAGGTGATGCATCAGCCTTTGCCTGGGCAATTAGCATCGTCGAGCGGGCAAAGTGCCTTTAGGACAGCAGAGCGATCAAGAAATGCGGGTTGCATGGCGCGTCTAGAGGACAACATATGCGCCGTTATCGGCGCCGGGCTCTTCGCTAAGGGCACTTCTCGACGGGCTTGGGTCTCCATCACGGGAGCATGGCCCTACGGTCAACAACAAGAACATCGATGAACCGACTAGGACTGCTACGACCGCGGGTTTGGCGCCTTGCCCACTCGGGGCGCCTCTGTATGCCCGGGTTCCGCTTGCTTCTCGGCAGCCGTGTTTCAACTGACGACCTTTGCGTGGCATTGGACGATGTGACAAGGAGTGCATTGTCTGCGACATCGAGGCCTAACGTTCATCCCGCTTTCACCGGAAGATTCATCGCCATTCCTAGCCTCATGGGGCGTGGTGCCTGGAGATCTGGCACTCGTGCTTCGAGGCCTAGCCGATGTTCAGGATCAACGGCATGTGACCGCTGTGTCGCAACCATTCTTCGGGCCCACCCACGGCGATGTTTGCTTCAACAGTGGGTCACCCATGCCGCGAACGGGTATGGGACGGTCCCAGATGTCCTTTTTCGAAACTTCTTGAAGGATTACAACGTCCGGAAGCAAATCCTCAATCAGATGGCGCTTCTTGTGAAGGCCATCGAGCAATTCCAGGAGACAATCCGCATTGGCCTTGCCGCTGCCCTGGCATGCGAAGCCCGTTCTGCCGCGTAGGTTCGGTCCATTTCGGCGAAGAGCGCGAGCATGACCACACCCAGTTGGGCCATCGAGCTGTCAGGGTCCGAGGTGTCGATGTGCAGTGGATCGGCCAGAGTCCGCACACCTATCCCACGCTCTTTGAGTTCGGGCATGAGGTTTAGTGTGTCGCGGACCGTTCGTCCCAACCTGTCCAAGGTATGGACCACGATCACCTCGCGTTCTCTCGCGTGATCCAGCACACCCCGAAGGCCGGGCCGGTCCCTGGTCGCTCCGGACTTCTTGTCG
Organism: Paenarthrobacter sp. 10L420; assembly: GCF_056395385.1. NCBI lineage: Bacteria > Bacillati > Actinomycetota > Actinomycetes > Micrococcales > Micrococcaceae > Paenarthrobacter > Paenarthrobacter sp. 10L420. The sequence continues at coordinate 23,402 of NZ_JBFTJK010000024.1, forward strand.
GCAAAGACTTTGGTGATGGCGGTAGCCGCGAAGGCGTCCAGCTGCCGGCCTAGGTCTTGCTTGGCCGTGGAGACCCTCGCATATCCAATATCCAGGCTGGAAGCGTACCGAAAGTTATCTCTGTGACGGTCGATTGGTGCGTATGTTTTGGAATAACAAACGGGACTTGAAGCGAGATGGATTCTCGATCCCTGAGCAGCTGGGGGAGTGTCCTGCGTTAGTGTCCCCACTTTCTAAGGAAGTGGGACATGCACCCACAGCCCTTCACTGGAGCTGAGTGTCTGCTTCACGGCTCGGATTCCGTGCATACGCTGATCTGCGGCGGTCAGATGATCCTCACGGGTGGGTAATGTGTGAGTCGAGTCTTCGAAGGCCGGCGCTAATGGCTACTGCAGCAACACCGGATCGAGATTCCTGGGCCATCTTCACGAGGATGTTCTCGACGTGGGTAGTGACGGTGCGGATGGAAATGCCGAGTTCCGATGCGATCTGTTGGTTTGATCGCCCCCATGCAATGCGATCGGTGACCTCGGCTTCACGTGCTGTCAGTCCGTAGGGAAGGTCCATTGGAGTCTCAACGATCAAGGCGACGTCACCCTTGCCTGATGCCACCCCGGCGGTGCGGGTGATCTCCAGGGCTACTGTCCCCTTTTCGGAGGTCCAAAGCCCGGACACTGTGGCTGCCGGCCCGGTCAGGAAGCGAGAGACGAAGTCCTTGAAGTGGGGGTCAAATACGACGGGGCTCATCTCCCTGGAAATTACAGGTCTGGGCGCATCTTGGCCATCAAAGAGCGCTGCTCTACAGTCTTCGCGAAGTCGCAGAATTGGGTAGCCGGACGATTGCCTTCGGCACAGCTCTGCGACGATCGGGGACAGCGCGCCAATAAGGTCGCGGGCATCATCGTCGAAGTTGTGGAAGTGAGAGGCGGAAAGGTGGAGCATTCCCGCGTATTGGCCGTCGCCGGAGATAAGACAGGCACTCATGCCATCCGCGAAACCTGCGGGCGCCAGCGCGGTCTGGTACAGCTGCGTTTCACGGTAGTTGTACTTCAGATCATCGATGCGTAGCGGTTGGTGCAGCTTAAGCAGCTTCCGATGGGCTTTGGTTGACGCGTAAGGATCACCCAGTGCGGTGAGGGTTTCTGGCTTGTAGCCATCGTTGGCCAGCACGTCGTGTTTGGACAGTGCACGGTTCCAGAAAATCAGGGCTGCGGCGTCATGTCTGGTTCCGTCGGCAAGAATATGCAGGATCTCGTCGGCGCCGTCGCGCTGGTATTGGGCTGCGCCAGCAGCGAAAGCTGCCTTAAGCAAAATTTGGGACTTTCCGCTGACCATGAAGGCCTCCAAGACGGGAGGATCCTGTCCTCCGGGTATGCGCTAATTATACGGCCGTCTCCTTTACAGCTGACCTGACGGGCATCTGTTGGGGGCCAACGCCGCTAGGCTTTGTCACCGCGTACGTACAAATACCGATGTTGCTGGGATCTCTGTATTCCTAGGCTTGATTGTACGGAGTGATGAGCGTCACCCTCAGTCGTGAAAGAGTACAAAGTGACAGGCAATGAACCAAAACGTCCTGAACCCCACACCAGGTGCGGGCAGAGTTGCCCGCTTGGCCGAGCAATGCCGTCGGGCCGCTGCAACGGCAAAAACGGGGCGCGCGACGCCACCAGCCCGGAGAGGTCCACCAATGTCCGCCCTTGAAATCCATGGGCAGGCGGACCGCTTCAAAGTCAGGCCGCTGGAGGACATCTGCTTCACTATCGTGTGCCGAGGAACATCCAGCTTTCGGACTCAGTTACTGCGTGTTGAAAGGTACAGCGGGGAGGCGGCGATTCCTTTGCTGGAAACCACGCCAGTGACGAGCACTATCGACATGACCACTGAGCGGGGGGTCCACGCAACGTGTCTCCGTCCGTTTCTGGAGGTTCCAGACAGCGAAGGTGCGCTGACCGGAGCGCCTGGTGTCACCTTGGGAGCACTAATACGACCAGACGAGCCCGGGGCTTCCTTGCAAGGTGTTGTGACCGCCTGGGATGCAAGCAGTAACAGCGGCATTGGGCTCTTCCTGCAGAAGCGCAGGCTGACGCTTCTGGTCGGGGACGGTCAGGCCACGTTTGAACTCAGCCTTCCTGAAGAACTGCACGCTGGCCGCTGGTACGAAGTCGCCGCATCGTATGACCTCACGTCTGGTCTCGGCGCTATCCTCCTGAGGGCCTGCACCTCGTCAGCCCATGAGGAGCCTGGCGGCAGCCAAACAACAACCGGTCATTGCAGGCTCGAGCAACTGCCAGCCGTTCCGATAATGCTTGGCACCAGTGCCAAGTACGTCTCAGGGTGGACGGCCGCGGAAGAGTCCTTCAAGGGAACGATCGAATCACCCTACGTGAGTGCAAAATCTACGCATGCAACTGATCTGTGGGGACTACACGCCCGACGACTAAACGCCCCGGACCTCGTGGCAGCATGGGATTTCTCTCAAGAGCTTTCCGCGGATGGACTCCACACAGACCAGATCCCGGATATCGTCGGCTCCTTCCACGCCCACTGCGTTAACGCCCCAATCAGAGCCGTTCCTGGCCACCGCGGCAGCCAAGCCGGCGACCCCGGAACAACACCGGAGAGCTACGGTGCCATCCACCTGCTCGAAAGACGGTCAGATCCAGCGAGATGGAAATCGCGGATCGTTCTCCCCGTCCCGCAAACACTGCAGGCAGGGTTCTACGCCGTCCGCCTAAAGGCCTCAAACGTCGAGGAATTCGTTCCCTTTGTCGTCTCACCCGCAACGGAACCAGGTGACCCCCTCCAACAAACTCAGCCCGGGTCCCACTGACCTCCGCCCACGAGGCCGCATCACAGCACAGAGCGCCCATCGATCGCTCATCCCAACGATCCACCTACAGAATCCGCTGAGCCGAATTCACGGCTAGGATTTCTTCCGAGAGGCACAGATAGCCCATGAAAACTGACAGTCACGCCAACCCGGCCACCGACGCCGGGATCAACGACGTCGAACAGCAAAAACTAGGTGCTCTTGGCTACAAGCAAGAGCTCAATCGCACCATGACCCTGACGGACGTTGTCGTCTACGGGCTCATCTTCATGGTGCCGCTGGCCCCCGTGGCCGTTTTCGGCACCATCTTCAACTTCTCCCACGGCATGGCCGCATTGGTTTACCTGGTTGCCGGTATCGCCATGTTTTTCAGCGCCGTCAGCTATAAGGAGATGGCCAAGGAGTACCCCGTCGCAGGGTCCGTCTACTCCTACGTCCGCCTGGGCACCAGCAAATTCGTTGGCTTCCTTTCTGGATGGGCAATCCTCCTTGACTACCTCCTCCTGCCGGCGCTGCTGTGTATCCTCGCGGCATCCGCCATGGGAGCACTCATGCCTGAAGTTCCAGGCTGGGTCTGGGTCATTGGCTTTATCGCCGCAGTGGCCTTCATCAATCTCCGCGGAATCGTCGTTACAGCACGGATGAACATGATCTTTTTGATCATTCAAGGTGCAGCGCTCGTCGTGTTCGTTGGCGGAGCCTTGATAGCGATCACCCAGGGGCGGGCGCAGTTCACCCTCGCACCCTTCTATCAGCCTGAATTCTTCTCCTGGGAGCTCGTGTTCACGGCCATCCCGGTCGCTGCCCTTAGCTATATCGGCTTTGATGCGATCTCGACGCTCAACGAAGAAGCCAAAGGCGGCGGAAAAGCGGTCTCGAAAGCGACCATGATCGTGCTCTGGCTAGTCATCGCAATGTTTGTCGCGCAGGTGTATTTCGCGGCTCTCTTCGTTCCGAACAACGAACCTTTCGCCGACGGTGATGCTGTGAACAACGCCTTCTACTACATCAGCGAAACTGTGGTGGCGCCCTGGTTCAAGATCGTCTTCACTTTGATTACGGCCCTTATAGCGCTTTTTGCCAATGTGCTGGTTTCCCATGCCACGACCTCGAAGATGATCTTCGCCATGGCCCGTGACGGGCAGCTACCCCGACGTCTGGCAGTGGTCACCCAGAAACACAAAGTTCCCGCCGCTGCAATGATCGTCGTGACGATTCTCACCGCCGTCATCGGTGTGCTGGCCGTCGGTCAAATCGAACTCATCGTGACGATGGTGACCTTCGGAGCCCTCACGGCCTACATCCTGCTGCACATCAGCGTGATCATCCACTTTGGCATTCGGCAGTCCAGCAAGAAGTACTTCATGCACTGGATCTCACCCATCCTTGGCATTGCCGTGCTCGGATACGCCCTCTACAGCACCAACATCCTGGCCAAAATTATTGGCATCTCCTGGCTGATCATAGGAACGATCGTCGCCCTCATTCTGAAGCGCACCGGCCGCACCCTCGAAACAGAGGACGGTCTCTAGACCGCCACACGACACTTGCCGTACACCGACCGGGCGAAAACACCGGACCTGCCGCCTTGGCAGCGCCCGGTGCCTTCGAGGCATGTCAGGAAGCTTCTTGCCCCAAGGTCCCCGACGGGAGAGGGCTCCACCCTCCAATAGGAGGCCTCGTACGCAAAACTACCGATATTTTTCCCGTCGCCCCGGTCATACCGTTGAAGTTACCTACAAGACACAACGCTTCAGCGCAGGTGACGGGGGAGTTCCCGGAACCAGCCCGCTCCACAGCAATCCCATCTCAGAATGAAAGCGAGAACCTCTCTTGAATCCGCGGACCAGTCCACCAAGTGGCCAAGCAAATTGTTGCCGGAGGGGAGCGAACTGATGCGTACCAGCGCGGACCGCTCATCCGAACTCATGAGCATTTTTGAACAACGGTTCTCCTCCCGGCTTCGCCGCGACTTCACGGATGAAGTCTCCGCTGCGTACGACCGCTTCCCGCTGGGACCTCACGACGACAAGACCGCACGCGTCGTGCGGGCCCTGGGCAACTCCTCAGTCAACGGCAAAGAAATCATCTTGAACCTCGGTCCCAACGGTCCGTGGGGAATCGGCAGGATCACTGTGGGAGCACCCGGAAACCTGGTCCTCCTGCCCTCAACCTTCCACACCTATGAAAACGCGTTGCGCGCAGTGTTCGCGCTGCGTCGCAAGAACTTTTTGGAGAGCTGAACCATGACTGCCGAAACCGCACCCGCATCCGAGACCCGCGTCGAACCGAAAATCTTCGGGTACACCGACCGTTTTGCCGCCCGCCCAGGTGAAAGCATATCCTTCCACGTCAGCTGCGAGGGCCCCTCCGCGTACCAAGCCTCACTTGTCCGTCTGCGGCACGGTTTCACCGGCGAGGCAGGACCTGGATTCCTGGAAACTCCCATTTCCTCGGAATTCGATGGTGAAAAGCAGGGCACGCAGTACGCCTGCCAGCCCGGATCCTACGTCGAGGTGCCAGACCCATCCTCGCTGATGACAGACCCGAACGGATTGGTCATCAAGGCGAAGGTGTACCCCACGTTGCCCCTAAGCTCTCGCTCCGGTAACTACGGCGCTTACCACGTCACTCAGAACTCATTCGGAGGAGGAAGTGACCGGCAGGTCATTCTGGGTAACTGGGACGACGAGTCCTCGAGGGGCTACGCGCTTGTTCTGGACGCTGGCCGGCCCACCTTCCTCTGGAGCGAACAGGGCACCATGAAGTCACTGGCTCTCGAGAGGCCCTTGGAAGGCCACCATTGGTTCAGCCTTCGGGTCGAGGTGGACACGGCGGCAGGCCAGATCCATCTGACTCAGGCACCGTTGTCCAACATCATGAACCGGTACACCGACCAGGCACTGGCCTTGGAAGCCGAAGACAAGGTCGCAGACGCCACCCCGGCAGCCACCGCACCTGCGGTCCCGTTCCGAATCGGCGCTGGAGCGAGGCTGGACGGCGAACGATTCCTCGCTGCAAACGGCTTCAATGGCAAGATCGGCGACGTCTCCATTCAACGAAGCACGCCCACCCGAACCGAGACCATTGCTGACTGGCACTTTGGACGCAGCCGCCGGGACGACCGACTGCTCCTGTGGGACGTCATCGACGAATCACCAAACCAACTCCACGGAACGTGCCACAACGCACCAACCCGAGCCGTCGCAGGAAACTCCTTCACGGGACTGGTGGACGACTTCAGACTTGCCCCCGATGAATACGACGCAATTCACTTCCACGACGACGACATCACCGACGCCGACTGGCCGACAGCTTTCACACTCGACGTGCCTCACACCCTGCCAAGCGGCGTATACGCAGCCAAACTCACCGCCGAGGGCGCAGAGCAGTACCTTCCCTTTTTCGTGCGGGCAGGGGAAAAGAAGAACGATGTCGCCGTGCTGTTCTCCACAGCGACATACCTGGCCTACGCCAACGACCGGATTGCCTTCGAGGCCGACGGCGCAGAGATCATCGTCAGCCGAACTCCCATCCTGGACCGCGAAGACCTCACCCTCCAGGATCACCCTGAATTCGGCCGCTCCTGCTATGAAATCCACAACGATGGATCCGGAGTTGTCTTCGGCAGCGTCCGCAAACCCATCCTGACCCTCCAGCCCAAACACCGGGCGTGGTTCCAAGCCGAAGGTGTATGGGGGCTGCCCGCAGACCTGTGCATCGTCCACTGGCTCGAAACCGAGAACTGCGCCTATGACGCAATCACTGATGAAGACCTCGATCGCGAAGGCTACAGCCTTCTCAGCGACTACCGGGTAGTCATCACCGGCAGCCACCCCGAGTACGTCACACGCAACGAACTGACCGCCTTGGAGGAATTCACCTCCAACGGCGGAAGACTGATGTATCTGGGCGGCAACGGCTTCTACGCCACCGTCTCCTTCGACCCCGACCAGCCACACCTGATGGAACTCCGACGCTCCGACGGTGGCACACGCCCCCACCAGTCCCCGTACGGAGACAAACGCCACGCGACTTCGGGTGAACTCGCTGGCATTTGGAGGAACAAAGGCCTGCCGCCTCAGAAACTCGCCGGAGTGGGATTCGCCGCGCAGGGCTTTGACCGCTGCACCTACTACGAACGACTCGAAGACAGCCACAACCCAGCAGCAGCATTCATTTTCGACGGAATCGGTGAAGACGAGCGCATAGGCGAGTTCGGCATCATGGGAGGCGGCGCTGCCGGCGCCGAAGTCGACTGCTACCAGCCCGGCCTCGGCTCGCCCCCCGGAACACTGGTCCTTGCAACATCAGGTCCACTGTCGGACGCTTACCTGCTGGCCGCAGAAGAAGTGTACGAATCCATTCCCGGCATCGGCGCTACCGAGCAACCAGGCGTCCGATCGGACATCGTCTACTGCCCGTTGGAAGGAGGCGGAGGTTTCTTCTCAGTCGGTTCGATCGCCTACACGGCGTCTCTCTCCCATAACAACTACGACAACAACATCGCCAAGATGACAGGAAACGTCCTAAGGCGGTTCCGTCAAGCCCAGCCACTTGAGGTAACTCTCAATGAAACACAAACAGTTCAAGTAGTCGGCAGCTGAATCGCTAATCAGAAAGAAACCAGCTGCCCCGAGAGGCCAATATAGCGAAGCCAGAGGGCGGTCCATTCTTCGAGTGGGCCGCCCTCAGGTGGGCATGACACCGTCCATCTTTCTTTCCCGACTGAGCTTGCCAGCCATCCCACAGTGAGGCGGACCTCCGGCATCAACGTCAGAGGCGACTACCAAATGGACACCGGGGAGTTCAATGATCACCACAATAGAAGCCGACCGCTATTTCCACATCACGGGGCTTACCACCACAGAAATCGACGATGGCATCAGCATCGCCGTCAGATTGGCCCACACCCACTCAAGAAGGGACGGCTGGGAAGGCGTACTCGTGACCCGCCATGAACCTGGGCTGTACACCGTGAACCTAAGCAGCGAAATCCCTTCTGGCATCACCATGGCACGAGACCTCGACAGCAGAACCAAGCGCTCCCAGAAAGTGCAGAAGTAGGCGACCGGTCGTTCCGCGCGAGGTCTGTGCCGCCGCCAGACTGGGCCGGATTTCCTGTGTCTTCGCGGGTTCCCGGTGTTTGCAGGGGCCGGGATGCGGTTCGAGTCCACCTCAGACACAGGGTTTCGGCAGGTCAGAAGCCATTTGGGCCTCTGACTGTGTACAGAACACCCAAACGTGTGGACGCGTGGCCAGCATTCCGAAGCGCCACATTTGAGGTGGTGACCACCCCAAATCTTTCATTTGGCTTGATTCTTGCTGCACAAGGAGTAGCCGTCCTCTTGCATCAACAGGAGGCGGCCGCGCCCGTCGTCGAACCTCACCCATGCACCGGAACCATCGGGCAGGCTCGCTTCCACGATCCCGCCACCGACTTGCCGATCCTTGCCGCCCAACGCGTTGACGCAGACGCACTCGCCCGCGACGCCGAACAACGAGGCTGGATCGCCGAAGCCGAACGACACAAACAACTCATCACACGACTCGACAAACTGATCAACGAGGCCACACCGCAGGATGACGAACACGAGCACCCTCGACAGCGTCGAGCGCGCCTGCGCCGAGCTCCTCCGGAATGGACAGGCAGTGACATTCACCGCCGTTGCCGCCCAAACCGGCCTGGGCCGCACCACCATCTACTGGGACCCGGTAATCCGGGCCGTCATCGAGTAGAACCGTCACCGCGCCGCCGCCGTCAGCGGCACGCTCACCGTCCTCACCGACGAGATCGCCACCCTCCACGCCGCACTCGACACCCTCGCCACAACCGTGCGGCGACACGAAGAACAACTCCGGAAGCTAACCACCCGAAAAAGCTGAAACCCTTAACCGGCCAATCCCCGGCATCCCGGATCATTAGCCGGATAATGTGCGGACAACGCCGCGATGGAGTCGTTCTTTTCGCTGCTGCAGAAGAACGTCCTGGACCGCCAGCGCTGGCTCACCGGGCAAGAACTCAGGCTGGCCATCACGACCTGGATTGAGCGGACTTACCACCGCCGGCGACGGCAACGACGGCTGGGAAAACTCACGCCCATCGAATATGAAACAATCAACCGGACCGCGCTCAAAGCGGCCTAAGACCCCGAGTCAACAAGAGCGGGGGCAGTCCCCATCCTTTTCCTATTGAGTGAGCCCGGCGTCTTTCACGCCGAGCAACGGGGCCGAGCTCGGACGCTACCTCGCTACTCCCAGCGGCCTCGTTCCGGAGGTAACCGAGGTCGTTTATCGCCTTCTCGATGCGCTTCTGTGTCTCCGGAGCAACGCGGTGCGGCGCATTCATGTAGTTCGAGACCGTACCTATAGGTACATCGGCATGCTGCGCGACATCGCGGATACTCACCACCAGATATCCTCGCAATCCGGGTCGAGAGAGTAGAGCTGTCCCAAGACCCGGAGGACGGGCGACTTTCGCGGTGGTACGCGATCGTCGCCCGCCTTCCAGAGCCTGCAGGGCAGATCGGGGCTAGCCCACGTCTGTCCATTTGTTGTTGGTGACCTGCTCGTGTGCCCAGGTGACGTTCGACGCCTGCTGCGCGGCCAGGTACTCATCGAGCGTCTTAGAACCGATCAGGTAGCCAGTAAGCAAGTTCTGCCCCGTTTGGGCCGCTGGCGTCAGCAGCGCGCCGTTACTCATCTTTGCCGGTGCGGACCACTCTTTGGACGTGAGTGCCTCGATTGTCGTCGGAGCCTTGGCGCTGGTGATAGCCGGGATGCTTCCAGTCTCCGCGAGCCAGTTCTCAATCTTCGGGCTCGACACGTACTGGAGGAACTTGATCGCCGCATCCAGCTTCGCACCCTTGATGTACGCGGGAATCATGTACGAGGTGCCACCTGCTCCCGTTCCAAACGATGCCGGCGCGCCAGAAGCGTACTTCGAGTCCTTAGTCGAGATGGTCGGGAATGGCACGGTGCTCCAGGCGAACTTCACCGTGGAGAGCCCGGCGGCCGAGAAGTTGGTGCCCCACGCCATGGCGGCCTTGCCACCGGGGAAGGCCGTGCTGCCGGTGAAGGCGCCGGCCGCGGGGATGCCCGACCAGTTCGGCGTCGCGCAGGCGTCGTACCACTTCTTGATGATCTTGACCGAGTCGGCAACGGCCGGGTCGGTGCTCACGTCGAGCGAGCCGTCTAGGATTCCCTTCGCGAGGCTCTTCGTGGCCAGAGGATTCGCGGTACCCGCGTTGCCGTCGCCTCCGAAGACGTTGATCTTGTCCGCCAGCGGGTCGAGCATGGTCGACTGGATCGCGGTGGTCGCCCACATGGAGGCCAGCGTGCCCTTGTCGGTGGCCAGCGGGTCGATGCCCGCCTCCTTCAGCGTGGTGCACGCCTTAGTGAATCCGTCGAAGGTAGACAGCTGCGAGGGGGAGATGCCCACCTTCTTCAGGATGTCGTTGTTGTAGAAGATGCCGACGGTAACGAGGTTGAACGGCACCCAGGTGTGGTGCCCGGTTCCATCGCGCTGAGCGTCACCGAAGTAGTTCTTGTCGAACCCGTCGAGCCAGGTCTTCGAGTTCGGGTCGAACGGGTTCTTCTCGGCGAGGTACTTGTCGAGGTTCATCACTTGGTCCGGCTTGGGCGCCGGCTGGTTGAAGATCAGCTCGGGCGCGGTGCCCGCGGTGAGCTGCGTGCTCAGCGTGGTGCCGAACGACGAGAGTGGCAGCACGTTGGTCTTGATGGTGATGTTCGGGTTGTCCTTCTCGAACTGCGTGATCAGCTTGTCCCAGGCCGGACCGAAGGTGTTGGTCTGGTCGGTGAACTGGTTCGGGCCGGAGAGGGTGATGGTGACCTTGTCGTCGGAGCTGGATCCGGCCGAGCATCCGGTCAGTACGAGCGCTGCTGCTGCGATTGTGCCGACCGCGGCGACGAGCGCCTTGGGTCGCACGAGGCGTTTGGACTGTGACATTGCAATCTTCCTTGATTGGGTTGGGGGGTGGAGCGGGTGAGCGGGTGGGGCGTTGTCGTGCGATTCAGTGCTTTCGGAAGGAGACAGAGTTCGTCTCGGAAATTCGGGGTCGGCGCCCTAGTGCGCGCCGGGGAGGCCGCCCTGTACCCCCGCGAGGAAGTATTTGGACAGGAAGGTGAACAGGATGACGAGCGGCAGGCTGGCGAGGAAATATCCGGCCATCAGTGGTCCGTATTCGATGGCGTTCTGGCCCTGGAAGAACTGCAACCCCACCGACATAGTGCGCAGGCTGTCGTCGGTGATCACGAGAAGTGGCCAGAAGAAGTCGTTCCACACCGTGCTGAGCGTGATCAGCGCGATCGAGCCGAGCACGGGCAGCGACAGCGGAAGGGTGATCGAGCGGTACAGGCGGAAGTTCGACGCCCCGTCGATGCGGGCAGCGTCATAGATCGACTGCGGGATCGACTCGATGAAGTTGCGCATGATGACCGTGCCGAGGATGACACCGCCCGCGACGTAGGGCACGACGAGCACCACGTAGGTGTTCAGGATGCCGAAGTCCTTCATCATGATGAACAGCGGGATCAGGTTGACGATGCCGGGCACCGCCATGAGCGCGAGCACGAGCGCGTACACCACACCGCGTCCACGGAATCGGAATCGCGAGAGCACGAACCCGGCCACGGAGCCGATGGCCGCGATCAGGATGATCGAGGCGATGGCCACGTAGAAGGTGTTGCCGAGGTACGGCGCGATCTGGTTCCACGCCACGGCGTAGTTCTCGAAGTGGAACGGGAAGACCGGCGCCCAGAAGCTGTCCGCGAACTGCTGGTTCGTCTTGCCCGACGTGATGACCATAAAGACGTAGGGCGCGAGGCTGACCACGACCAGCAGGATCAGTACCGCCTTGATGCCTACCTGCAGGTGGGACCGGTTGCGGATCTTCCCTGGCTGCTGCTGAGCGAGCCGTGTGGTAACGGTGCTCACATTTCACCTCCGTCGTTTGCGCCCGCGCTGCGTCGCCCGATGAAGAGCGAGAACAGGCTGAGGGCGAGGGTGATCGCGAACAGCGTGGTGGAGAGAGTGGCCGCGTAGCCCCAGTCCCCGGCGCTGAACGCCTGGTTGATGATGTAGAGCACCGGGACCATGGTCGCGTTGTCGGGCCCTCCCGAGGTGAGCACGAAGGCGACGAAGCCGTACTGCAGCGTAGCCACGACGACCAGGAAGAATAGGATACGGATCTGGCTCACCATGAGCGGCAGGTCGATCCGCCAGAGTCGTGCCCAGCGGCCGACGCCGTCGAGCTGGGCGGCCTCGAGCACCTCTTTCGGGATGTTCTGCAGGCTCTGGTAGAAGATGAGGAACGGCAGCCCGGCGATGAACGGGAAGCCGACGAGGAGGAGCGCGACGAGCGCCGTGCTGGGCGAGCCCGTCCAGTTCTGTTCGAACGCCTTCAGGCCGATCGCACGAAGGAACTGGTTGAACAGCCCGGCGTTCGGGTCGTAGAAGAAGCCCCAGATGAGCGCGGTCACGACGCCGGGGAAGGCCATCGGGATGATGAGCAGCGTGCGGATCACGTACTGCCATCGGTCGCTCTTGAGGGTGACGAGCAGCTCTGCGGCAAGCAGCGGTAGGATCCACGACGCGAGGTTAAACACGAAGATGATGCCGAGGTTGCCGAACGAGCGCCACCAGGTGTCGTCGCTCATCATGCGTGCATAGTTGGCGCCCCCGAGGAAGGTGGAGACGCCAGCGGGCACCCAGTTGAAGAATGACCAGAAGATGGAGGAGAGGGCCGGGAAGTAAGCGAATGCTCCCAATACGGCGATCAGCGGGAGCAGCGCCAGCCACACGGTGATGCGGAATTGAGGACGCGTGGTCCGCCGCGGGCTCGGGGGCCGACCTGCGACGGAGGCACGTTCGGCTGCTAGGGGTCTTTCCTTCGTCAACGCCATGAAGCGCCTCTCTTCTTCGAGATATGCGGCGGCCGAGTCATCTCCGCCGTGAAATCGCTCGGCAGGGAACTGTGATTCACACTTCACTCCTTTGTGGTGCTCGGGCTGTTGCAAATTCTATAGCGAATCGTTTCGTGTGACAAGTATGACGGCCCCATCCTCGGGCTTCCCGTCCGGACGCCGAAGGTGCGGGTGAGATGGTGCAGCCGGCGAGGGAGAGCGCAGTCACGCCTATGAAGGCACTGATTGAGGGGGGCGTGCGTGCCCCCCGCTGAACCTGGTTCTGGTGCATTTTCACTCCCTTGTGATTGCTGTGCGACATCGGTGATTCTGTAGGATGAATCGTTTCGCTCCGTCGGGGTAAAAACCTCCGGAGTTGAATGTCTCGATTCTTGCTAGATTTCGTTCTCCCTCACCGGTCCGCGGGTGAGAAACGCTTTGCTTTCGGGTTCAATGCTGCATCCTCAGCCGCTGGCAGCCCGACGATGACCGCGTTGAGGCCCTCATCCGTGCGAACAATGGAGAGGGGGTTGTCCGCCACCACGACGATGGAGTCGCGGTGGCGCCACGCAACCCACCAGTCGCTGCCGGTGATGGTTACAGTGCCGGGCTCAATCGGTGACCTGTCGAGCGTGTAGGGCTTCAGATTCTGACTCCATTCGCCGAACCCTTCGAGGGTCCGGCGCTGGACGTCGGGAATCCGCCCACTGGCCTCGGGCCCGATGTTCAGCAGGAGACGGCCGCCGCGCGAAACTACGTCGGCGTACAGACGCGCAAGCTCGCGTACAGAGAGCGTCAAGGATTCATCCTCTGTGCGGTTGTAACCGAACGAAAACCCGAGCCCGCGGTTATGCTCCCAGCCGACCCCGCGCTCGTTCTGGGTATCGTGCGAGTACTCGCTGGTTCGGTAGTCCCACACTGGTGCGCCCCATCGGTCATTGACGATGCCATCAGGCACCACACTCTTGTAGTACTCCAGCAGTTGCACGAGAGAGCCGTCAGCCTTACCCGCGTCCGGCCATTCGATGTCGTTCCAGATCACTGCAGGTTTGTAGCGGTCAATCAGGTCACGGACGTGTGCGGTTGCGTATTCGGCGTACTCCGCGCCGTTGGGGCGGTACTCAGTGACATCGGACATCGATTCAATAGGAGGGAAGTCCGTGAAGGCCCAGTCAAGCCCGCCCGAGTAGTAGACCCCGAATCGCATTCCCTCATTGCGCACTGCTTGAGCGAGGGGTTCGAGGAGATCGAGCTTGGGTCCCCGAGCGACCGTGGACAGTCTGCCGGCGCCGGGGGCGTCCCACAGGGTCACCCCGTCGTGATGCTTCGTGACGGGGATGACGTAGTCCGCGCCGGCTAGATGAAACAGCCGGGCCCATTCGGACGGATCGAACTGGTTGGGGTTCCATTGATCAAGGAAGGCGTCGTACGTGTTGTCTCCGTACTCAGCGGCGTGGTGTAGCGCCGCCGGCGATCCCGCGATCCGGGATGTGTTCGCGTACCACTCGGCGTACGCGTTGTGGGAGAACCATTTCTCTTCGGGTACAGCGCCCCATGCGCCAGTCGGCTCGGCCCATGCAGGAACCGAGTACGGCCCCCAGTGGATGAAAATGCCCAGGGTGGACTGTCTGGCCCATTCGGGCAGGGTGGGACTATTGGTCATTACTCTCTCCTTGGCGTGGTTTGGCGAGACGCTGCTTGGCGACTGCCTGGTAAGTGGTCATAGTTCTGCGACAGGGCGAAACGACTAAAGGTTCGCGGATCATGGGTAGACTCGGGATAGCATCGTTATGAGCGCGAACGGTGCCCATAACTCGCGATATGAAGGATTGAAATTGTCGACAAGCAGCAGATCTCCCGCAACTTACAAGGACATCCAGCGACTGACCGGTTTGTCGTTGGCGACGATTTCGAAGTACTACAACGGGCGAAACGTTCTTTCCTCGAACCGAGAAGTGATTGAGTCGGCGGCCGCGGAACTGAACTATCGACCTAACGCGTTCGCCAGCAGCCTGAGACGCGGCGTGACTCGAACCGTCGGCGTGTTGCTGCCCTCTTTCCAGGTTCCCTTCCACCTCGAGATCGTCGTCGGAATCGAAAAGTACCTGCGCAGTCAGGGCATCGGAGTGCTCCTGACCTCCAACGAGCAGGACGGAACTCCGTCCAGCGTCAATGCAGTCGAGCTGCTTCTCAGCAGAAGGGTTGACGGCATCATCGGCGTTCCCGCGTTGGCGGACTCCTCGGCGCTCGAGACCGCGGTCTCGATTGGCATCCCTGTCGTCACCGTGGACTGGTGCCCAAGCGGCCTTGACGCGGACTCCGTCACCCTTGACAACGTGCAGGCGGGGAAGGTTGCAACGCAGCACCTGATTGACCACGGCCACCGAACCCTCGGCGCCCTGGTGGGCGAAGAAGGAATGTGGAGCCTGCAGGGCCGGCTTGACGGCTTCCTGGCAGCGGCTCGCGCTGCCGGCATTACAATCGCCGAGGACCATATCCAACGCGCCCCTCTCAACGTGGACTCCGGATATGCGGCGATGATGCGATTGCTCGCGGCAGACCAGCGCCCGACTGCGGTGTTCGCAGGGAACTACGACCTGACGGTCGGCGCCGTGACCGCCCTGAACGACTCCGGGCTCCGCCTCGGGCGCGATATCTCCCTCGTTGGTTTCGACTCCGTGGAGCTCGCCCAGGTAACGCGCCCGAAACTGACGGTCTACGTGCAGCCCGTCGAACAGATCGCAACCGAGGCCGCTCGCATAATGAATGCCCGGCTGGACAATCCGGACGCGTCGAGGAGCCGCGTAGTTCTGGAGCTTCCGGGGCACCTGCAGATCGGTGCGTCGGTTAGGCGGCTGACCGACTGAACCCCTGGCCCAATCTTTATGAACAGACATGAGACTCCTTGAGTGAACTGTAAGGCGAAACGTTTCACTTAGAGTAGAGCGCTACGCAGCGCAAATCAACTGCGTGGGGATCCCGCCTGATCCATCACTTGGTGCGAATCCGCGTCTTCGTAGAGCGCAAAGGCTTAGCTCCGCAAAGGAGGAACTATCTTCACGCTTCGTAAGGCATGTCATAACGTTTTGTCCTATGGCGGGTCTGCCCAGCTTGGAGTCGCTCGGGGGAGGTACGTCGTCTGCGCCATAAATCGATGGTGCGGAAGTCGATCGTGGGTGACCTCAACAGTGAACATGACAGATCGCTGGAATGACTCGACAGGTGGGGGCTACACCCTGCCGGCATCGTCACCCATGGCTTCCCACCCACCTAGGGACGCCGCAGAGGCATGTCGACTTGCCGACTCAGCTGTCTCCGGGAAGATCGGCACCGCCTGGCAGGACTGACGATGCCCTGGCGCTGCCGCCCGGGTCCGTGCCGGTACTTCGGGCCCTTCAAATAGAGCGACCCACTCGTCGATCCAGCGGGACCAATCGACACGCTGAGACGGGCCCACTCTGTTGATCGATGCTGAAACGATTCGCCTTCTACGCGCACTTGTCGCTCATCAGGGTCATTTCCGTGGCAAACAAAGGGTTGACCTGCGAATGATGTGAGCGTAACGTTTCGCAGTGGTGATTCCGGGGCAACTCTAGCTCCTCGTCGATAGGACATGCAACGGTGCATTCGGCCAGCGAAGACGATCCTGTTGTCGAGCTTCGGTTGTCATCATGACCCCTCGCGGCGGTCAGCGATTTGGAAAACGTCCGGATCAAACTGGTCGGGCGCGAACCGATTTTTGCGGCCCCAGCACTTTTCCGACCATGTTCGACGTTCGGAAACAGCTACCTGCAGCGCATACTCGCGCTTCCCAATGACCAACCAAGCGAGGCTTCACTTCCCTAGTCGATTGGAAGCGCGGTGTGGTCAGAACCCAACGAAAGGAAGAGACAATGATGTACTCACCCTCAAGACCGAAAAGAGCTGTCGCAAGACTCCTCGTTCCGGCGTTGATCATGACTGCTCTCGCGCTAGCGAGTCCATTCAGTGCAGCAGCAGCGACTAACCCGGGGACGGACGACTTCGAACGCGCCGACGGAGCCCTCGGGAGCTCGTGGACGTCGGACCGCGGCACCTGGAGCATCGCAAGCGGTGCCGCCCTGGCAACCAGCGCGACGAGCAACGCCGTAACCACCTACAACCCCCTGCCCATCGCCGTCGACTACGCCGTCTCCGCGCGGATCAACATCGTGACAACGGGAACCCCAACGGGATCGGAGTGGGCAGGTGTTGCCGGCAACGTTCAAGGCGCCACTGCCTCGAACCTGAACTACTACCTGCTGCGGGTGACGACTGGTTCTGGAACCGGCACAAACGGGCGCTGGCAGTTGCTGAAAATGACCAACAGCACTAGCACCGGCCTGCTCGCCAGCGGCACCATCGTCGCCGCGTACGGCACGCAACTTGACCTGACCCTGACTCGCACGGGCAACTCCTTGCGGTCGCAAGTACTCAACGCAGGGTCGGGAGCCACCCTCGCTGATCAGACGTACACCACGGCTGATCCGAATGTCACCGGAGGCCGTGCTGGGCTGTATTCCAACAGCGGAAACCTGAGAGCACAGACTTGGGGTCTGTCGACGACGGTCCCCGCGGCGGACGACTTTGAGCGCGTTGACGGAGCCCTCGGGAGTTCGTGGACATCAGATCGCGGCGCCTGGAGTATCGCGAGCGGTGCCGCATTGGCAAGCAGCTCGACCAGCAACGCTGTCGCCACCTACAACCCCCTCGCCCTCGGCGATGACTACACTGTCTCTGCGCGGACCAATATCGTCACGACAGGAACCCCGGGAGGATCCGAGTGGGTGGGCGTCGTGGGAAACCTTCAGGGCACGAGTGCCACCAGCCTGAACTACTACGTGCTCCGGGTCACGACCGGTTCTGGAACGGGCACGAACGGGCGCTGGCAGTTGCTGAAGATGTCCAACAGCTCGACGGCCAGCGTGCTCGCCAGCGGCACAATCGTTGCCTCGTACGGCACGCAACTTGATCTCACGCTGACACGCACAGGTAACTCATTTCGGTCCCAGGTAGTCAATGTGGCATCGGGAGTCACACTTGCGGACCAGACCTACACCGCCGCTGTCGTTGACCCGAATGTCACGGGGGGCCGTGCGGGGTTGTATTCCAACAGTGGAAACCTGCGAGCGCAGACCTTTAGCCTTTCGACGACGAGCCCGGCTGCTTCGCCCCCCGGAGCACTCAACTGCGCACCCGGTGGAGAAAGCTATACCTACCCCGATCCCAACCTGACTGTCGTTTCGACAAGCACGGTTGGATCGACCTGGGCCGGAATGCAAGTGACGCAGCGAGTTCTCACCAACGGAAACGACCAGTACGTCGCCTACTACGACGTGAACCGCGGCATGACTGTCGCAAAGCACACGAGTGGCGGCGCATGGGTCTACAAGACACTCCCGTCGACGCTCGGGTGGGATAGCCACAACTACGTCTCGATGGGACTCGACCGCAGTGGAAACCTTCATGTGTCCGGCAACATGCACAACGTTCCGTTGGTCTACTTCCGCACCACGACCCCCGGCGACATCAGCACGTTGGTGAAAGTCAACAACATGGTGAGCGCCGCCGCGGAGGATTCGGTTACCTATCCCGAGTTCGTCAACCGGTCCGACGGAAGCCTTGTCTTTGACTACCGCGACGGTGGGTCCGGCGATGGCGTGACGTACTTCAATGTGTATAACGAGTCGACCAGCTCGTGGTCGCACATCGTCTCTGAGCCGATTTTCGACGGCAATGGGTCGGCGAGCAACCCTTCAGGAACGTGGAGTTCGTACTTCCAAGGTCCGACGAAGGGACCCGACGGCTGGTTCCACATGATCTGGGTGTGGCGTGACAGTGGTGACGCGGCGACGAACAGCATGCTGACGTACGCGAAGAGCCAGGACCTCGTGAACTGGGTCACGAACGACGGAACGCCCTTGACGACGCCGCTCAAGTATGGCCAAGGTGACGTGATCGATCCGGTCCCCGACCATGGTGGACTGCTGAACGGAAACGCGCGGATCGGCTTCGACGCCGACGGCAAGGTTCTTATCTCGTACCACAAGTACGATGCTCAGGGCCGGTCGCAGGTGTACGCCGCGCGTCCGACTGCCTCCGGCACGTGGCAGATCAACCAGATCACCAACTGGACCGGACGATGGAGCTTCGGGGGTGGCGGGAGTCTCAACTTCCAGGTCTCGATGCAGGGTTCCCGTGTCCTGTCCAACGGCGACATCAGCGTTGACTTCTTCTGCAACGGCACCAGCGGCCGGCAGTCCATCATCATCGACTCGTCGCTCAATCGGATTGCCCAAGTACCCTCACAGCCCCTGCCCGCCTCTGTAACGTCCGTGAGTGGGACGTTCCCGGGGCTAGAGGTCAAACTCGAGAGTGACCTCGCCGGCGCAACAGCGGGAGGGCAGTACATACTGCGCTGGGAGACGTTGCCAGGCAACGATGACCAGCCACGGGCCGGGGGCACCTACCCGACAGGAGGAAGCACCCTGCAGGTAATCCTGCTCCACTAGCCGTAAATCCCTCGGAGAACGGCCTTTGTCTGGCGGCGAGGCCGTTCTTCGCGCGGCTATTTGACCGCGCACCTATACCTAGGAGAATTACTGTGACCACAATCTCGCGGTTCGATACGCTCGACATCCGCTTCCCCACCTCGGCGGCGCTCGACGGCTCTGATTTGCCCAAAGAACTGGGGACACGTCTGCGAGCAGAGGAGCTCATTCCATGATTCACGGTTACGTTGCTCCAGGCTTCGAGCTAGTCGCCGATGCGTTCCAGCGCGGACATTCAGCGGATCCCGGCGGCGCTCAACTCTGCGTCTATCAAGCGGGGAGCGTGGTTGTCGATCTGTGGGCAGGCTCCGACCCGGAAACGGACATCGCTATAGACGGAGACTCCCTCTTCGTGTTGTGGTCCACGACCAAAGGCATGCTGGCAATCATCGCGGCCTTGCTGTTCGAAGAAGGCCAGCTTGACCCCGATACGCGAGTATCTTCTGTGTGGCCGGAGTTCGGAGTTCGCCGCAAGGATCAGACCACGGTTGCCCACTTCCTCAGTCATGCGGCTGGTCTTCCCTTCTTTCCCTCTGAAGCGAGGATCCAAAGCCGCGACCTGCCGAATTGGGCTCTCTGCATTGAGACGCTCGCCACCGCCGAACCCCTATGGGCACCGGGAACCGCGTCGTGGTACCACCCATTTACATTTGGTTATCTCAACGGCGAGGTAATCCGCCGGGTTACGGGCAAGACAGCGGGCGACCTCTTCGCTGAGCGCATCGCCGGGCCACTAGGAGTCGACTTCTGGATCGGGGGCCTGCCGGCGGACCGTGAGAAAGACGTCACGCATCGCAGCAGATTAAACCATGAGCCACCCGTCAAACCTGGCGAACTGTGGTCACAACACGGAGTGGATCTGTCTGATCCAGTCGTCCGCGAGCTGCTCGAGCAGGTGCAGTCGATTCCCGACATGATGGAGTTCCTCAACACCGCCGAGGGGCACCAGATGGAGTTCGGCGGTGCCGGCGGAATCGCGAGTGCACGGTCGGTCGCAAAAATCTACGCCGCCACCATCGGTGAGATCGACTCCATTCGGCTGCTCTCCCCGACGACGCTTGACTTCATGACGCGACCACGCACCTTAAACTTGGGGCCCGTTCCTCCGCTGGCCGCCGTGCCCAAACAGAAGCTTGCCGAGTTCGGGCTGGGCTTCTGGTTGGGCTCGCAATTCCCGAGCGGCCGATTCGCATCCGGTGGAACTTTCGGGCACCCAGGGGCAGGCGGAGTTATCGCGTTTGCTCATCCCGACTCGAGCATGGCCGTTGCATACACGTGCACCGGAATGTGGTCGGACGACTCGCGACCGGACCCGCGCATGAGCTGGGCTGAGCCGCTCGCCGATTTGGCTCGCGCGTAGGAACATCCGGAATCCATGTCCCCACCATCGACTAGAAGACAGGGCGGGACTGCTGGACGAAAGAATTTTCGCCGTTGAGGTTCATCCGGGCCGTGGCCAGCACGCCGCAGCTGCCGAGGCGTGCGGACTGGAGGGGCAGACAGACAGGGCGGGACGAAGTTCAGGAAGTTAGGCTGCATCCGGATGGTCCACTTCGTCGGGTTGTTCAAGTGGCGGCGGTATTCCTCTGAGGAGAAGATCCCAGCTCGGCACCCTCCCGTTGTTCAACTGGGATGCAAGGCTATTCATGGGACGGGAGTTCTCGCATCCACTTCTACTCCCGTGCTTAGAATGCCGATAACCGATGTTCTGTCGTTGGGCCGGTTGAAAGGTCTTGTCATGATGCTCGTGGTCTTCTCCGCCATGTTAACAATGAAGGAGGTGCTGCCATCGTGTTGGATGGTTCAGCGTTCTGCCGGGCGGAGTGTTGCCGGATTTTGGGTTGTTTGACCGATCGGTGTGTGTCGTGCCCTGGAGGCCGCAGCCTGATCCCGGCAGGAGGCTCTAAGCGGGCTGAAAGGGTGAGATTCAGCCGGACGATCTGCAGATGTGGCAGCTCCTATTTGCTGGCGCCGGTCCGAGCATGCAGAGCAGCGTTGGGTCCCGCTTCTTTGGTGGCGATCGAGCAAAAAAGAAGTGTGAACAATGTCCACACTTTCCGCCCCGGATTGGCCCGTACAGTCATCGGACTGGGCCGTATTCCGCATGTTTCCGCCACTTCCCAGTGTTCCCGAGGCCCGGAATCGCCTTCGAGTCCCACCTCGGGCACGGCATACCCCCTCGGTAGAGGGGGTTTTTGCCTTAACGTGTGTACATTCACGTTGGTCAGGTCCCTCTGACACTGGCCGCGGGGTGTGCCTGGCGCCGCGGGTCGCCTGTTTGATTGTGGGGGAGCGGGTTCAGGGACTTAGCTTGTGGGCCCTCCGCTTGCTCTGAACTGGGGTTATACGTCTCCTTTCTTGGTTGGTCAGGTAGGTCGTGGTTGTCCTACACCCCTTCATGGGTAAGAGGACTGAGCGCAACATGACTTCGAGATCCTTCGTCAATGACGCTGGAGTCGGCTCGTTCCTGAAAGTGCGGAGAGTTGGCTGGCCTGCTTTGTCAGGCCAAAGAGGGTGTGGACATTGTCCACACTTAAATCTCCTTTATTGCCACCAATTGCAGTCATTCGTTGTCCCTTTTTCGCCCTACAACAACTCATCGCATTTTGGGGCCATAACGACATGACGCCGATCCGGAAGCGCATCATCTACAGGGCTGCTCCGACATGGGAGTTTCCGTCGCTTCGGTCCGCCGAGTGTTTTCGGGTTAGGCGCAGCCATGTCGTCGGTGCGGCACTTGGAATCAACAGGGCGAGCGGTCGCAGTGCAGATCACTAGTCGCGGACGGTGCCTCGGGAGCATTGGCAGCTCAAGCGATCAACGGCTGAGCACGTCGAAGCCGGCCATTTGCCGAGATGGGCCCATATGTCGCACTGCCGTATGGGTCACGGGTGTCAGGGTGCGTCTTAAGAGTTCCCTGGACAACTATCATCGAGAGAGGATTCGGATCCTTTTCTAACGAACCTTAGCCACATGCCTGACGTCAGGTTGAGGTGTGCCGTAACTCGACGAATCTCCTCGCCATGCTCCAGGTTCTCAGTTTCGGGGTCCGGGCCCGCTATAAGAGGCCGTTTTCCCTAGAAACGTTCAGCGGCCTGGGACACAAGGGCTAGTCCAGTAGAAGCGTCGGCTCCTCGAGGATGGCGGCGACGTCGACCATAAAGCGGGCCGACAGGTAGCCGTCCACCACGCGGTGGTCGAACGAGCCGCCCAGAGTGGTGATCCAGCGCGGAATCACTTTGCCGTCCAGCACCCAGGGCTTTTGCTTGATAGTTCCAAAGGCCACAATTGCCACTTCACCAGGGTTGAGAATGGGCGTTCCGGTGAGGCTGCCGAGCGCTCCAATATTGGTGATGGTCAGCGTTCCACCCTGCATTTCGGCAGGCTGGGTCTTCCCTGCCCTTGCGGTGAAGCGGAGAAGGTCATGCACGCGATGCTGGTGACACCCACGGTCTGACCTTGACGGCTGCCGACACGCCCAATGGAATGGACTACAACCCCGGCAACAACATCTCGGTCTTGCTCAGCGGTCAGCCCGAGGATGAAGGCGAACTTCGTGGCTACAGGGACAAACTGGACGACGGCGGTGCCGTCACCATGCCACTTGAAAGCGCACCGTGGGGCGACACCTTCGGGATGTGTGTGGACAAGTTCGGCATCGCCTGGCTGGTCAATATTGCAGGAGCACAGCAGGAGCAGTAGCCGGGCTCGCAGGGAATAATCAACGTGCGAATGCCTCGTCCAACTCGCGTTGGACGAGGCATTCGCACGTCCGGGCTCTTACATAATCCGGCGGCCATAGGGATCCAGCCGGACACAGGACGACTGAACGGTCCATGATCTCCACCATGGGCAACTTTTCACCCAGTTGCCGTTCGAGAATGGTCATGTCCTCAAGACGGCGAAGCCAGACCGAGATCACAATCGAATACAGCCCGCCTGTGGTGACGACCAGACGCACTTCTCCGAGACCGACCAACCAGCCCCCCCAACTGCCTCCACTTGCGTGGCTGGTACGCGGAGGAAGTACCAAACGTTTACCGGCCAAGGCGAGAATGTACGGGCGATTTCGAGCCGGACAACGATCCGATCCTGGGCCAGGATGCTTAATGCGGCTTTCGCGCGCGGAGGGCTGATTCCCAGCTTCTGGGATATTTCAGTTATCGAGGCTCGACCATCAGAGCGCAGGATCCAAAAAAGTTGGTTGAGGGCTGACATCTCAAGTTTTTCAGGCTCCGTCGGTGAACCAGCCCATCCCGCTTGCGTGGGTTCGTGGAACGCGCTCCTGGTGGCGGCCTGTTCTAAAGTTTGACGATGTCGAGGACCAAAGATTTGATCACATCATTCGTCACCCCGCCGGTCGTTCGTCGATATGTGCACGGACTATTCAGGGACCTGTCTCCGCCCCGGTTCAGTCAGTGCCCGAACGTGTCCCGGAGGACGCGGGTATGGGCTCACCCCCGCCAGCGAGGCGAACGCCGCGCGACACCGGCGCTTAATGCCACCACCGCGCAGAAAGCCGCTTCTGTCTTGGGGCGCTGGTGCCGATGAGCCGAAGGGCGTAGCGTCTTATCAGATAGGGGGTTCGCAGGGAATCCGCTGTGGTGTGCCGTTTGGTTTTATTTATCCCGTGAAGGGTCCGTGATGGCTGGGTGGAATGTTGACACTGCTGCAGGGCCGTCCGGGCCTGGTTCGGTCACTCTAGTGGAAGGCACCTCGTTCTGTATTTCAGCGGCCAACGGCGATATTCAACCCCAGTTTCCACACGGGGTTTTCGTCGAGGACACCCGAATCCTGTCCGGCTGGCATGTGCTCATCAACGGCGCCCCGCTGGAGCCGCTGGGGGCGAAGACGAAGGAACCCTACCGTGCTTTGTTTATCGGGCGGGTCCCACGCCCAGATGGATACGCGGACAGCCCACTGATCGTCGAACGCCTCCGCGAGGTCGGTGCCGGCATCCTGGAACAGATTATTGTCCGAAACTACTCGCCGTCCAGCGCCGAATGTGTTCTTACCCTTCACATAGAGGCGGACTTCGCGGACCTCTTCGAGGTGAAAGAGGCACGCATCCAGCGGCGCTGGGAAAAGTCGCGTGAAGTAGCGGGTGAGTCGCTAATCATCAGGGCCGTATGGCAGGACGTTCAGAAGGGTGTTGTGGTGGCCGCCGACGGGGCCGACATAACCTCCGAGGAGCTTGTCTACCGATTCAGTGTTCCCCCGCATGGACAGTGGAGTACCGTGTTAAGCGTCACAGCCTTCGCCGGCGGAACCGGCTCCGCCGCACGTTTTATTCGGCCGGATGAAGGCGAAATGTCTCCTCGTGACCGGCGCCGCCAGGAGTGGGTATCCAAGATCCCCGTACTACACATCGGCAACCCGTCAATCGAACGGACACTCAGGCGCAGCTACGACGACTTGGGCGCTCTGCGCATTCAGGATCCTGACCACCCCAACCGGATCGTAGTGGCTGCTGGTGCCCCATGGTTCATGACTTTGTTTGGCCGGGACTCGCTCTGGGCGTCCCTTATGGCACTGCCCGTTGACCCATCCCTGGCCTTCGGCACCATCCAGACATTGGCCGACCGTCAGGGCCACGTGACGGATGAAATGAGCGAGGAGGAGCCGGGCAAAATCCTCCACGAGGTCAGGTTTGGCGTATCCACCGGGCTGGCATTGGGCGGGAAACCCACCTACTTCGGCAGCGTCGATGCGACACCGCTTTTTGTGGCCCTGTTCGGCGAGGTCAGCCGCTGGGGATTCGCATCAGAAACCATTGCCGGCCTTCTGCCACATGTCGACCGGGCGCTGGACTGGATCCGCCACTACGGGGACAAGGACGGCGACGGTTTTGTCGAATATTCACGGCTCAATGATCACGGCCTGATCAATCAGGGATGGAAGGACTCGTGGGACGGCATCAACTTCGCCGATGGCCGCATAGCTCAGCCACCTATCGCTTTATGTGAGGTGCAGGCGTACGTCTATGGCGCCTATCTGGGCCGGTCGTGGATAGCTCACGAAGCCGGAGACTTGGACCTTGCGGCCGAGTACCGGGAGCTCGGGGCGCGGCTGAAGAAGCAGTTCAACGAACAGTTCTGGCTTCCTCACCGCGGTTACTACGCCATCGCCTTGGACCGCGACAAACGGCCGGTTGACGCATGTGCTTCCAACATGGGGCAATGCCTTATGTTTGGGATCGTTGACAACGACAAGGCCGCGCTGGTGGCTGACCGGCTGATGTCCCGCGAAATGTTCAGCGGCTGGGGCGTGCGAACGTTGGCCAGCAACATGGGCGCATATAACCCTGCCAGCTACCACAACGGATCAGTTTGGCCCCACGACAACGCGATCATCGCGGCGGGCCTCCTTCGTTACGGCTTTATCGAGCAGGCGCAGCGGATCGCCACAGCGCTGTTTGAGGCGGCGGAGTACTCCGAGGGGCGGTTGCCCGAATTGTTCTGCGGCTTTGGCCGCGATCAATTCGACGAACCCCTCCCATACCCCACGGCATGCTCCCCGCAGGCATGGGCGGCAACCACGCCAATCCACCTGATCAAGAGTTTGATGGGTTACCACGTCGACGTCTTGCAAGGCGGGGTTTGGTTGGATCCCGTGCTCCCGAAATCGTATGGCGACCTCCATCTCACCAACGCCCCCCTGGCAAATGGCAGGATCACAATTGATATCTCTGATTCGACCACAGCCGTTCAGGGACTGCCCGAGGGCATTATCTTCCACCGCGGAATCCGGCCCCGGGTGACCGACCTGGTGGAGAAGGTCAAACACCAGCGGTGATCTGGCCTCGGCATGTCATGCCTTCCTATAAGCCCCTCGGGTCCTGAATGGTGCCCCCGTTAGGCGGCCGATGACGTCGGCCTTCGCCCAAATGGAATTTAGGGAATAAAAGGGCCGTTTCCGTTGGCTGCCGGAACTTCTGTGAGGTGCTTTCGGCGCTGTGGCTGAACCAACGTAGTGCAGCTCCGCATGCGTGACCGTGCCCCAGTGAAT
Organism: Paenarthrobacter sp. 10L420; assembly: GCF_056395385.1. Classification (NCBI taxonomy): domain Bacteria; kingdom Bacillati; phylum Actinomycetota; class Actinomycetes; order Micrococcales; family Micrococcaceae; genus Paenarthrobacter; species Paenarthrobacter sp. 10L420. Next base: position 49,736 of record NZ_JBFTJK010000024.1, read on the forward strand.
TTTCGACTTGAACATTGTGCGAATCATCAGATCCAAACACATCGCCGCTGGCTAGTTTGAAGACGCCGGCCGCGTCGTGCTGTTTGGCGAACAGACGGTGAGGTGCCGTAAACGTTGCGATTTTGATGATCCGGGTGATCATCCGACACCTCACCGCTGGAATATAGAGGCAATTAGGACTGCCAGCTACACGGCACGCTCCTCGTGCCCGTTGTATTCGCCCAGAGGGCGGATGAGGGAGTTGGACGACTGCTGTTCCATGATGTGGGCCGTCCAGCCGGTGATACGGCTGGCGACAAACAGGGGAGTGAAGGTCGCAGTGTCGAAGCCCATGAGGTGGTACGCGGGGCCGGCGGGGTAGTCCACGTTGGGTTTGATGTTCTTGGCCTCGTCCATGGCCTGTTCCAGGCCGTTGTAGAGGCCCAGGAGTTCGGGCCGGCCGTAGTGGGCGATCATCTTGTCCAGGGCCGCTTTCATGATGGGCACCCGGGAGTCGCCCTGCTTGTAGACACGGTGACCGAAGCCCATGACCTTCGTCTTCCGGGCGAGGGCGTCTTCCATCCAGGCCTTCGCGCGGGCGGCTGCTTCCTCGAGGGATTCCTGGGGGCGGATGCCGATTTCGTCGAAGGTGTACATGACCGCTTCGTTCGCGCCGCCGTGCAGCGGGCCTTTGAGCGCGCCGATGGCTCCGGTGACCGCCGAGTGAAGGTCGGAGAGGGTCGAGGCGATGACGCGGGCGGTGAAGGTGGAGGCGTTGAAGGAGTGTTCGGCGTAGAGGATCATCGAGACGTCAAAGGCCTTCACGACTTCCGGGACCTGTTCTTCGCCGAATGTCATCCAGAGGAAATTGGCAGAGTAGCCAAGGTCGTCACGAGGCTCGATGGCGCCCTGCCCATGGCGGCGGCGCTGGTCATAGGCCACCACGGCAGGCATTGCGGCCCACAGGTCAATCGCCTTCTTCATATTGGCCTCAGGAGATGAATCCTCCGCCAGTTCATGGCGGGCGCCGAGCACCGAGGCCGCGGTGCGGCACACGTCCATCGGGTGGGCGTTCTTGGGCAAGGCGTCGATGATGGCTTGGAGTGTAGGGGCGAGTGCCCGGCCGGCCCGTTCGAGTGCAGTGAACTCCGCCAGTTGCTGCTGGGTGGGCAGCTCACCGTTCCAGAGCAGATAGGCGACCTCTTCGAAGCTGCATTTGGCCGTGAGTTGCTGTACCGGGTACCCGCGGTATAACAGTGAATTCGTTTCAGGGTTGACCTTTGAGACGGCGGTGAAGTCCACCACAACGCCGGCCAGGCCCTTTCTAATCTCGGTGTCAGTCATGCTGAACTCCTTTGCAGTGTTTGTTCTAGTGGATGTCTGGAATCTGTATACATAGGCTCTATTTAAATCCAAAGTAAATGCCGAGCAGCCAAATCGGCATCTATGTAAATCAGGCCGGTTCGGCATTCGTTTCGCAAAATTGAGCGCTACAACTTAAGCCTGGTCCTACGGGTCTAATCTGGGCATCCGTCTCATTCCTTATGTCCTTGCCCGCGGTCCAACAGTTCGTGGCCGTGGTGGGGCGCGAACTCATGTCGGTAGTGAAGGCCAATCCAAGGAGATGCGTTGAATTCATCAATGTTGAACGCTTCTAGCTCAATCCGCGCTCTTGGGTAGTGCACCTCATCAGGCGCCCCTGACCCAAAGATAGGCTGATCAGGGCTATTGAAATTAAATCGACGCCACAGCATGGTCTCTTCCCGTCTTGTTGGGGTCACTGAATTGGATAACCAACGGAACATCATGAATCGTTCGTTCGTCTGGGACCTAAAGGTCCTGATTTCCGCTAGAAGGCACGGAGGATGTCTTCGACGCGTTGTTTGGCGTCGCCGAAGAGCATTTGGGAATTGTCGCGGTAGAACAGGGGGTTCTGGACGCCGGCGTAGCCGGCGGCCATGGAGCGTTTGAAGACCACAACGTTTTCGGCTTCCCAGACACGGAGGACGGGCATGCCGGCTATGGGGCTTCCCGGGTCTTCGGCTGCGGCGGGGTTGACGGTGTCGTTTGCGCCGATGACCAGGACGACGGAGGTGTCGCCGAGGTCGTCGTTGATTTCGTCCATTTCCAGGACGATGTCGTAGGGGACTTTTGCTTCGGCGAGGAGGACGTTCATGTGTCCGGGCAGCCGCCCGGCGACGGGGTGGATGCCGAAGCGGACGTTCACGCCGCGTTCGCGGAGCTGGTGGGCGAGTTCGGCGACCGGGTACTGGGCTTGGGCGACGGCCATGCCGTAGCCGGGGGTGATCACGACGGACGAGGCGCTGGTCAGCATTTCCGCGGTGGCTTCGGCGGTGGTTTCGCGGTGCTCACCCTGCTCGCCGACGTCGGTCTTGGTGGGTGCGGCGATGCCGAACCCGCCGGCGATCACGGAAATGAAGGACCGGTTCATGGCTTTGCACATGATATAGGACAGGTACGCGCCGGAGGAGCCGACCAGGGCTCCGGTGATGATGAGCAGGTCGTTGTTGAGCAGGAACCCTGCGGCGGCGGCGGCCCAGCCTGAGTAGCTGTTGAGCATGGACACGACCACTGGCATGTCGCCGCCGCCGATCGAGGCGACCAGGTGCCAGCCCAGCCCCAGGGCAAGGACAGTGACGACGATGAGCAGCCAGAGTTGGGAGCCGTTGACGTACCAGACCGTCAGGGCGATGAACGCGGCGAGGGCGCCGAGGTTGATCGCGTTCTTGCCCGGCAGCATCAGGGGTGAGGACTTCATCCGGGCGGAGAGTTTCAGGAATGCGACGATCGAGCCGGTGAACGTCACGGCTCCGATGAACACGCCAATGAATACCTCGGCGTGATGGATCGCCATCAGGTTCGGGGACAGGGCCGGGGCTTGGAGGTGGCCGTTCCAGCCGACCAGGACCGCGGCGAGGCCCACGAAGCTGTGCAGCAGGGCGATGAGCTCGGGCATCCCGGTCATTTCCACGACCCGGGCGCGCCAGAGCCCGATCGCGCCTCCGATGATTACCGCAGCCAGGAGCAGGCCCAGGCCTGTCAGTGCCTGCCCGGTACCCCAGGCGTCCTGGACGGTCAGCCAGACGGTCGCGGCCAGGGCGATGACCATACCCGTGATGCCGTAGATAACCCCGGCGCGGGCTTTCTCGTGCTTGCTCAGCCCGGCGAGGCTAAGGATGAACAGCAGGGCCGCGACGATGTAGGCCGCCCCCGCGATGGAGTCGGCGGTCAACGGACCGGAGACGGTGTCAGTCACGGTAGAGCTCCTTGTAAGTGTTGCTGCTGTTACGGCGACGGCGCTCATGAACGTGCCTTCCCGGCCGAGAACATGGCCAGCATGCGCCGGGTGACAGCGAAGCCGCCGAAAATGTTAATGCTGGCCAGCAGAACCGAGACGGCGGCGAGTACCTGCATCACGATGTTCTCCGAGGTGATCTGGAGCAGGGCCCCGACGACGATGATTCCGGAGATCGCGTTCGTCACGGACATCAGGGGAGTGTGCAGGGCGTGGTGGACTTTCCCGATCACATAGAACCCGACCACGATGGAGAGCATCAGCACCGTGAAGTGCTGCGGCAACGGCGCCGGGGCCACCGCGTTGATCCCGAACAACACCGCGATACCCGCAGCAAAAAGACCGGCCTTACCGGCGGCGCTGAGGCCCTGTTTCTTCTTTGGTGCAGGGCTTTCGGCGGCTGGGGCCTGGGTCGTGGCCGCCGGTGCGGCGGATACCTGGACCGGGGGCGGCGGCCACGTCTTTTCACCGTCGCGCACCACCGTCACCGAACGCTGCACCACGTCGTCGAAATCAATCCGAAGCTGACCGTCCTTGTCCGGGGTCAGGAGCTTGAGCAGATTCACCATGTTAGTCCCGTACAGCTGGGAGGCCTGGGCCGGGAGCCGGGCCGGCAGATCCGTGTAACCCAGGATCACCACCCCGTTGTCGGTCACGATCCGCTCCCCGGCGACGGAGCCTTCGACGTTCCCGCCCTGACCGGCGGCCATGTCCACGATCACGCTGCCAGCCTTCATGCTTGCCACGTCCTCGGCGGTAAGTAGCTTCGGTGCGGGCCGGCCCGGGATCAGGGCGGTGGTGATGATGATGTCCACATCTGCTGCCTGCTCGGAGTAAATTTCGGCAGCGCGAGCGTTATATGCCTCTGACGTGGCCTTCGCGTACCCGTCGGAGCTTTCCATCTCTTCGGCGACCTCGACTTTGAGGTACTCCCCGCCAATGGATTTCACCTGATCGGCGACCTCCGGCCGCGGATCCGTCGCCCGCACGATCGCGCCCAGGCTGGATGCCGCACCGATCGCCGCGAGCCCGGCAACACCGGCACCGGCGACCAGGACCTTCGCTGGCGGGACCTTGCCCGCAGCGGTGACCTGACCGGTGAAGAACCGGCCGAACTCGTGCGCTGCTTCAATCACTGCCCGGTAGCCGGCAATATTCGCCATCGAACTCAGCACGTCCATTGACTGTGCCCGGGAGATCCGCGGCACCGCATCCAACGCCAGAGCAGTGATCGGCCGCGCCGCCAACGCCTCCACCAGCTCCGGCCGCAGGCCCGGGCTAAGGGAGCCGATCAGCGTCGCGCCCTCGGTAAGACGGCCGATTTCTTCCTCGGTGGGCGGGTGCACCCGGAGCACGACGTCGGCACCCCACGCCTCATCCGCACCCACAATCAGTGCGCCGGCCTCTTCGTAGGCTTCATTACGGAACGACGCGCGCTCCCCGGCACCCTTCTCGACCACCACCTCGAAGCCCAACCCCAGCAACTGCTTCACGGTGGCGGGCGTTGCCGCCACCCTCGTCTCGTGACCCAACTCGGCCACGATGCCAATACGTGTCACTATTTTCTCTTTCTAAGATTTGATGCCGGTAAATGCTGATGCCTCAGCCGACACTGTCAACGTCCCGGAGGTTTGGCTTGGAATTGAAGCCCGTGCCCCAGGACAGGATCGCCACGTGCGGTGCGGGACGAACGGAGGTAGTTGTCGATGAACGTGGTATCGCATCCAACCTCATGGTATCGTATTCATAAGTTTTTGGGTTGTGTGGCTGTCTTGGTTGTTTCGGGCGCTGCGCACGATGAGTTAAGTCGAGGTGGAGTCTTGTCAGCGAGGACGGAAGAGATGTTGAGCGTGCCTTCGGAGGCGGTGGATGTTCGTGTCGACAAGTGGTCAACACCGGTTTTGAATGATGAGAATCGGTTGAAGTTGGCGACGTTCGCTACCAATATGCGTGGGAGTGTGACGCTTGCCAATGTGGAGGGCAAGGTCCTGGGCAGTTGGGAGGAGAGCCTTCGGTTGGCGCAGCATGC